>JAYRVO010000098.1:0-71922 GCA_041918515.1 Chloroflexota bacterium
CGGTCGAGGGCGAGGGCGAGGTCGAGGGCGTGGTCGAGGGCGTGGGCGAGGTCGAGGGCGAGGAGCCAACTCCGGAACGCCGCTGCGCTATCGCGCAGCGGCGATCCGTAGTTGGCATCGGCATCCACTTCTCGCTGCACACGCTGACCGGTTTCATCCGCCCAACGCAGCAATGCAGTCAAATCGTGTTTGCGGGCGTGTCCGTCCAAATGGGTTAGGAAACGCTCGAAGAAAGCATCGGCGTCAGCCAGCAAGCTGGCGACCAGCAAGAAGACCTCGCGCCAGGGAGGGTCGAAGGCGTGGGCCATCAACTCGTCCAAAGCCCCGCGGGCCTCGTTGTCGGCGATGTTTTTGGCGGCGAAGTATTCCTGGAAGGCGAGGTGTGAAAAGGAGTAGATGCGCTGCGAACGCTCGACCAGCAGGCCGTGTTGGGCGGCGATGGCCCGCAGCACCGCTTCGCCATCGATGTCCACCTCTTCGGGCGCTTCGGGTACGCGGGCCAGGTAATCGACAAGCTGCTTTTCCAGCTTGGGTTGGGGCAGGAAGTATTCGCCGCGGCTGAAGGTGTCGTAGGCAATGCGGGCCAGCATCTGCCGCTTGCGGCCCAACGACAGCTTGCGATAAACATCGTCGCGCTTGATTTTGCGCGAGCTATCCCATTTGCGCAACAGGGCGTCCACCGCATCTTCATAAACTTCCACGCGGCGCACGGGGAAGGTCAGGGTTTCCTCGTAGGCGATGCAGAGGAGGGTCAGCAGCAATGGATTTTGGGTCAGTTCGAGGATGTCCTTGTGTTCGGGCTGGCGCAGGTCGGCCAACATGCGCTGGCGGGTGTCGTCGTGGGCGGCGAACCAACGGCCCACGAAATGCTCGACCTGCGCCGGCGTGAAGTCCGCCATTTCCACATAGGTGAAGCCTTCGAAGGTGTAGTCGGTGGCGGCCAGGCGGCAGGTGACCACCATCGTGCTCTCGCGGTACTTGCGGGCGAAGTCGCGCAGGTCGTCGATGATAGTGCTGCGTAGATTGGCAGCCTCACCGACCTCGTCCAGGCCATCGCACAGCACCAGGGCCTTGCCTTTTTCCAGCAGGCGCTCGACGAAAGGCCGGGCGTTGGCGAAATCGCAGATGGCGAACTGGCGCTCGATGAAGGCCATGAGGTCTTCGTCGGCATCGGAATATTCTTTGAGCGAGATGAAGATGGGGATTTTGGGCAGTTGTTTGTGGCCTTTGGCCGCCCACACCGCCAGATATTTGAGGAAGGTGGTCTTGCCGGCGCCGGGCTTGCCCAGGATGAAGAGCTTGCTGGTCTCGGCCAGCATGTCCAGCCCCGGCTTGCGTTCCTCGCGCTCGTGCAGCGATTCGGCCCGATCCCTTTGCTGAAACCAGGCTTCCAGATTTGCGATGGTGTAGCGCTGCATGGCCAGCGGCTTGGTCAGTACATGCACATCCGTGAAAATATCGAGCAAGGCCGTGGGGCGCGCCTGGCCATAGATCTGCATCTTGTCGTACTGCTTGATGATCTCTTCGCGGTAGCGCCGGGCGGCCAGCGCCTCGTCGCCTGCTTTCTTGGCCCGGCCAGCGGTGGCGTTCCAGATTTGCCCCGCGACTTCCTTGCCGATCTCGAGGAAGATGGGGGCGAAAGTTTCGGAGGCGGTGGAGGGGTCGAAAAGGGTCATGGCAAAGTCCCGTGGGTCATAGGCTCAATCATCTACGGGGCGAGTGATCTGAAGGCGACAGACAATTACGCCCTCACATCCCCCACACTGTAATCGGAAACCCCGCCGGCTGCCCGCCCTCGCCGCGATAAATCTCTGAGCGCACGAATATCTTCTCTTCCCATGTCCGCCCTGGGCGGCGGTCGAACACCACCAGGTGCGCCTCGCTGGCGCCACTGCGGTCGGCATAGGCCCAGGTTTGGGCCAGCCCCTCACCGATCGTCTGCTCCAGGGATTTATGCAGCATTTTCAGCTCGATGACGGCGCGTTGGGAGTTGGTGATTGAGGATTGGGGGTTGGAGATCGGCCAGATCACGAGCAGGTCGGTGCGGCCGCGGCCCAGGCCGTATTCGCGCTCCACCCGCCCGCCCCCGTTGACGATGCGCTGCAGGAAGGCTTGTAGCAGCAGTTGCGGTCCCGCTTCGCGGTAGTCGAATCGCTCCATCCAGCTTTCCGAGTGCTCGCGGAAGAATTGTTGAAAAGCCCCCAGTAGCTTCGGCAGATCGAGTTGACGATTGGGCCGAATGTACCAGGCTGCATCGAACCGGGATTCAAGGTTGAGTTGGGTGATGAAGGTCAGCTCACGCGGGATGATCTCACCGTAAATGGGGTTGGCAATTTGGGGGCCACGGTCAGTGCGGCGGATCAGCCCCAGATCAACGACGTAGCGCAGGTCCTCCTCGCTCACCGCCGCTTCCATCTCGGCTCCCTGCAGCATGGGCGCGACCACGCGGCGGACGCGCGCTTCCTTCAACTTGTCGATCAACTGGTCCAAGTGCGTCTCGCGGCGCAAGACCAGGTTCTCCTTCGCCTCCAGGATCATATCCGCCGTGATCGGCCGCGCACGGTCGCGGCCAGCGCGCATTGCGAAGGTAGTTTCATAGGCCAGTGCATTCACCAACCACGGCTGACCCTGCGTCAGCTCCCATACCAGCGCCAGGGCCTCTGGCGTGAAGACCTGCCCCGTTTCGGCTGTGTGCTGCCATAAAAGCCGTTCGGTATCCGCCTGGCTGAAGTCTCCCAATCGCAGCGATACGGCCTTGATGTTGAAGGCGCTGCCACCGGTGATGATCGTCTGGCTCCTGCTGGAATGGATGCGGTAATCGCGCACGTCGCGCACCCCGCACAACACTACAGTGGAGGGAAAATGGGTCGGGCGTTTGTCATAGCCGGCGCGAAGCTGGCGCAGCAAGGAGATCAAGGTGTCTCCCACCAGGGCGTCCACTTCATCCAAAACCAGAACGATGGGGCGCTGGCTGTGCTCAGCCCAACGAGTCAGCACCTCACCCAGGACGGCGTGCGGGCCGCTTTCTTGCAGCGCTGCCTGAGAAATATCCTTGAGAAAGGGATCATCCAGAAAGTCACGCGCTCGCGAACTGATCTCATTGATGACGGCGCGCATGGCAGCGGTCACATCCTCGCGCGCCGCCTGCCCCACTTCCAGGTTGGCATAGAGCGCGCGGAACGATGTCTCGCGATTCAGGTGCGCCGTCAGCGCCAGCAGCGCCGACGTCTTGCCGGTCTGCCGCGGAGCATGCAGCACAAAATACTTCTTCTGCTCGATCAGAGTCAGGACCTCAGCCAAGTCGAACCGCTCCAGGAGCGGCAGACAGTAGTGATCGGCGCAGTTAACTGGCCCGGCGGTGTTGAAGAATCGCATAGTCGCTTCAGGCGGTGAATGCCACCCAGATGTCGTAGCTAAGACACATTGTACCTGTTCCGCGGTTTGTGCTCAAGGGCTTAGCCGGCGACGGCGCTATGAACGGCTCATTATCGCCAATACTGGCGAATGAGGCGCGCCGGGAACACGCCCCGGTCGGTTACGATGCCGGAGATCAGGTGCGGCGGGGTGATGTCGAAGGCGGGATAGAGGGCGTCGATGCCCTCGACCGCGGTGCGTCGCCCGGCCAAATGCAATAGCTCGCGGCCATCGCGCCATTCGATGGGAATATCAGCGCCGGTGGCGGTGGCCGGGTCGGGGCCATCATAGCCGAGGACGTAGAACGGCAGCCGGTGGTAGTGCGCGGCCAGGGCGATCTGGAAGGTGCCCACTTTGTTGCTGATGTGCCCGTCCAGGGTGATGCGGTCGGCGGCGCAGATGAATTTGTCGATCATGCCCTGGCTCATCAGGTGCGCGGGCATGCCGTCGGTGATCAGGGTGCAGTCGATGCCCATCTCCACGGCGCTTTGGGCGGTGAGCCGAGCACCTTGCAGATAGGGCCGGGTCTCGGTGGGGATCAGATGGATGGTTTTGCCCTGATGTTTGGCGATCCACAGCATCCAACACAGGGCGGCGCCGGCGAAACAATGCGTGAGCACGCGGTCGCCGTCGGTCAGCAAGTCGGCGGCGTGCTGGCCGCACAGTTGGCTGATCGTATTGCCGCGCTCGATCTCGAAATTGACCAGGGTCAGAATGGCGTTTTTCGGGTCGTCGCCGGTCGCCAGGGCAGCCAGAGCGGCGTCCAGAGCGGCGGGGACAAGGTGATGGAGGTCGTCGGCGGTGGGGCGGGTGGCGAGCAGGCGGACGGCGGCGGCGCGATAGCTCGGCTCGGTCGGATCGGCCAGGGCCAGGCCCAATCCGGCGGCATAGGCCAGCGGCGGCCCGCCTTGCACGACCATATCCTCCACCGCCCGCGCCACTTCCTCGACCGACCGGCAGATCACATACTCGGTCGCGAAGGGGTATTGGCGGCGGTCGAGCAGGATGACGGCATCCTCGGCGGAATCGTAGCGCAGGGTGTTGAAGCGGTCGGCCAGGAGGGCGGGACAGGGTGGGAGGGGGGGCATCAGACAGCGCGCCAGGGTAAGGCGGGTGGGAGGGCGGGGGCGGCGTAGGGGCCGCGGGCCAGAGCGTCGAAGTAGCCTTTTTGTTGCAGGCTGCGATAGGAGAAGAGGGCGTGGCCGGCGACGCCCAGATCACGGGCTGCATCGATGCGGTGAGCGATCTCGTCGAAGGTGCAATAGCCAGCGCCGATGCCGGGCACGATGTAGCGCCCCCCACCGTCGGACTGAAAGTCGGCCACCAGCGTCCGCCACACATCTCGGGTCCAGAAGCTGTTGTCAGGGCAACGGTAGATGTTGGGGTAGATCATGGGCAGGAGGGCGTCGATGTAGCCGCCCTGGATCCAAGCCTTGGAGTCCTGATAATAGTCGTGGTAGCCCTGGCTGGCGGGGCTGCGCAATCCCAGGGAGGGCTTTTTGGTGTGGATCGGCCATACAGCCGCCGTGAGCCAGAGGCTTCGTCGCGAGCGCTCAGCCGAGCGGTTGGGACGGAGGAGGGCGACCTCGTTATACAGGCGTCGCACGGTGTTGTCGATGAGCTGGCGCTGCCAATCGGCATAGGCGGCGTCGAGGGTGCAAGGCGGCAAATGGGAGTAGCCAGCAGGTAGGCCGTGGTAGCGCCAAAGGCTGACGGGGTCGCATGAACCGGCGCGGCCGGCGTAACGAACATGATCGAGGTGCAGGCCATCGATAGCGTAATTGCTGGCCAACTCGGTCGCCACTTGCACCAGATGCTCCTCGTAGAAACGCGAGGCGGGTGTGGCGTAACGGTAGGAGCCGCAGATGACCTGGCCATCGTTCGACCATTGCAGGGCATGGGGGCGCGCTGGTGTGCCGCCGTGAACGTCGATGAGCTGGTGATAAAGGGGCGTGGGCACGACGTCGGGGTCGAGGATCGTGTTGCATTGATCAGCGCCCTCTGCCACAGGATAGACGTTCATATAGGCATGAACCTGGAGGTTGGCGGCGCGAGCCTTTTCGATCAGCGTCTCCAGGGGGTCCCAAAAAGGTTCCGGGGGTTGTCCAAGTCGTTTGCCGCTCATCCTTTGCGCCCACGGTTCCCATTCCGATGGGTAGTAGACGTCGGCCATCGCCCGCACCTGGAAGAAGAGACTGTTGAAGCCGGCGCGCGCAGCCGTCTCCACGATTTCGGTGAGGGCTGCGGGTTTGGCAGGGGCGACGCCGTTGGTCCAATCGAAGCGCGTGACCCATAGCCCGCGCATCTCTACTGCGTCATTGGCAAGTGTTTCGTAGGGTGACATCGTCGGTATGGTGAGGAAGGAAACTGGCGACAGCGTGTATCATATCACGCGGTTGTGTGGTATGCTACATTATCATGGTTTTGTCCTCAGCGGATGTGTTCATCCGCCGCTATTTTTTGCTTGGAGGCGCCCTATGTTCCCTACCTCTTTGACTGGCCCCCAACGTTGGTGGTTGCTCGCCCTATTGGTGCTGTGGGCTGTATTTTTGTTTGGCGGGTTTGTGATCGGCCAGCCCGATGCAGAGAACACACGACGAATGCCGCTATGGATGCGGATAGTCTCGTCGGCGTTGTTGGTAGTTGCGGCATGGAGTTGGTTTGTATTTTGCCGGGGGACGGATGCCGGGCGTTACGCCTGGTGGGTGGCGTTGGGCATGACGTTTGGTTTTCTGGGCGATCTGTTCATGGCCGGGCTGATCCCGGTGGGCAATCGCGTGCTGGGAGGAATGGCGTCTTTTGGGCTGGGGCATATCTGTTACATTGTCGCTTTCCTCGGTTTCGGGAACCAACAAGGGCTGAATGCGCCGGCCACGCGCTGGGGCGCGCTGGCCGTGTGGCTCTTGATCGGGCTGGTGGGGTGGTATGTCGTGGTGTTTCGGGGCCAGCAGGCGACCGTGTTGCATTGGGTGGCATTGCCTTATGCTTTGTTGCTGGCAAGCGCCGCCGGATTCGCCAGCGGATTGGCGTTGCAAGCAGGTGGGTTCGCACCGCTGGCGTTGGGAGGGGCGTTGTTCTTGCTGAGTGACTTGATTCTGGCCGGACAGCTCTTCAGCGGTCTCTCTTTCCCGCTCATCGGCGATGTCATTTGGCTGACCTATGGCCCCGGTCAGATGCTCATCGTCTATTCCATTGGCGCGGCCTTAGGTTGGGTGACGCGCAGGGGCGGGGCTTGACGCTTATGGTCGAGTTGGGCGCGGCTCTCCTACAAGCCTACCGCCAGCGAACTTTCTGCTTGCACCCCGATTGGCGTCTGCGCGATCCCGAACATGCGCGTCGTTTCGTGGCGGAGCGCGGATTCGTTTATTTCTGGCCCATTACCGGTGTGGTTTACCCCAGTTTGTGGGCGGCGACGGCGGGCGACCGTCCCGTAGCGGATGAGCACGACGATCCCGGCCATGTCACCTGGCGTTGGAAAGACGGCGCCCTGGACAAGCGCTGGTGGTATTATGCCAAGGTGTTGCGCGGCAAGGCGACGCTGATCGCTCTCGCGGCGATGCAGCCATCGCCGGCGTCGTGTTTCTATGCTCTGAGCGAGAACTATGGCGAGCCAGAGCGAGATTATCTCGATCAGTACCGCGACGGTTTGATCTCGCACGAAGCCAAGCTGATCTACGAGGCTTTGTTAGAGAACGGGCCGTTGGATACCGTGAATCTGCGCCGCAAGATCCGAATGACCAGTCAGGCAAGCAATACGCCCTTCGAGTCGGCGCTGACGTATCTTCAGCGCGATTTCAAGATCCTGCCGGTGGGGGTGGCCGAGACAGGGGCCTGGCGTTACAGCTTCGTTTACGAATGCACGCACCGCTGGTTCCCCGATCTACCCCAGCAGGCGCGGGCGATCACCCGCAAGGCCGCGCGGCAGAAATTGGTGGAGCTTTGTCTGCAATCGGTGGGGGCAGCGAGGGTTGCCGACGTGCGGCGGTTGTTTCAGTGGCGGGGCGAGGAGATCGAGGCGGCTTTGACCGCGCTCGCACAAACAGGACTGGCGCAGGGTGGCTGTCGTATCAGCGGCGAGTCTGGCGAGTGGTGGGTGTGGGCGGAGCTGTTAGCTCGTAGCTGAGCGCGGGGAGGAAGACGCGCTCGCTCCCAGGGGTGGCGATGAGAATCAGGGGCGAGGTGTAGGGGCCGACGTTGCCTTCGCTATCGACGGCGGCGACGCGCCAGAAGTAGCGTCCCGTGGCCAGGGGGAGTGTGGCCTGGTAGGTGACGCTTTCGATGGCCGGGACGACCGCGGCGGGTTTGGGGGCAGGGCCAATCCTCGTAATGCTTGCGCTGGGGCTGGCAATCTGGACGGGGAAGAAGTGGAGGTAGGTGGCAGGCACCCAGGCATCGATCTCAGGGGTGTGAAAATAGGGCTGGCCCTGGTAGAGGCTGTCGTCGACTTGAAGCTTGTAGCCAACGATGAGGAACGAGCCGGCGTCAGGTCGCTGCCAAGCAAAGAACGGCTGGGAAGGGGTCAGTGCTTCGGCGGGAGGCCATTCGGCGGCAGGGGCGGAAGGCAAGTTGTGTGGAAATGCCTGGTTTTTGTAGGTATTGTAGAAGTCGTTGGTGACAAAGGGTCCAGGAACCCATAAGGGGTCGCGATTGCTGAAGATGCCAGGGCCCCAATCGGTCGTCCACGATTTGAACCAGAACACCCGCGTGATATCTTGGTCCCAGGCGTATTGGAACAACTCGCCGAGGCTGGAGGCGCTAATGTTTTCGGGCCAACCAAAGCTGTTGTATTCGGTCAGCCACAATTCATACGGCTCATCACCAAGCGCGCCCGTCAATCGGTTCAATTTGGCGATGTGGTCGCTGAAGATGTGGAAGGTCACGATGTCGGCATCTTGGCGAATGTCCAGCGGCCCGCGTAGGGCAAGGAGGCGTTCGAGGAAGCGGGGGCCGTAGATGTCGGAGAGGCCGCCGAGGAGGAGGCGACCGCCGGGGTCGTGTGCGTCGATCTGTTCACGCGCGCGTTTGACCAGATCGGCGTAGACGGTGACGTTGGCGTTTTCGGGATCGTAGGGGACGTAGAGCAGTTGGAACAGGTCCGGCTCGTTCCAGATTTCCCAGTCATGGACCTGGTTCTTGCCGAAGATGCCGTAGCGACTGACGAAGTCTTCCATGAGGTCGGACCAGTCGCTCATATCCATCGGCGGCAAGTTGCGCACGTTGTCCAAGTTCACGCATTCCTGGCCGGTGTCATAACCGACGGCAGCCCAGTCGGGTGTGTAGTAGATTTCAGGCACCGGGATGAGGCCGTAGTTGTTGGCGATTTGGAAGGCGTAGTCGATGTCTTCCCAGGAGTATTGGTCGCGTTTTGGCTCGGTCAGGCACCACCAGATGGCAAAGCGGACGCTGCGCACGCCGGCGCCCCAGGATTTTTGCAAGATTTCGTCGAGTTGGTCGACCCGAATAGAAGTGCTTAGTCGCGGCCAGCCGTCTTCGCGCGGGAAGGTCCATTGCCAGGCAGGGCCCAGGATGTCCATGCCGTAGGGTGATTGCGAGCGTGGTTGTTCGAGGGGGCTGGGCGGCGGCGGGTCAGCGGCGAGAGCGGCGGCGGGGAAGAGGCTGGTGAGGAGGAGGGCGAGAAGAAGGAAGGTGGGGCGCATGGCTAACCTGGGGGAAAGAGGGTTCAGGGGTTGGCCGCGCTGACGCTTTAGGGCGATTGCACGATGGCGATGGCTAACGGCGAAGTTAAGGCGGCGCCGGTGGTGGGGTCGTAAAAGCCAGTCACAAGGGTGTAGTTGCCGGGCGGGAGGTCGGCGGGCAGGGGCAGGACGAAGGTGTCGTTGACGACATCGCCGGGACGCCAGAGAGGGGCGGGGAGATAGTTGCCGCCGGGACGGTGGTCGTCGGCTTGGGCGATCTTGTTGCCGTCTGGGTCGAGTAGATGCAGGAAGCTGTGCCAGGGCAGGGGCGGGGTCTGAACGATACGCCAGAAGAGTTCGACGTGCAAATCGCCGCCGGGACGGGTGTCGCCCGACCAGGTGGTGTTCAGCCAGCGCAGGTAATCGCCGTAGGGTGATTCGAAGCTTGGCTCTGGCGCGGGATGAGGTCCTTCGATTCTAGAGACGTCGGCGGCAAGGATTTCCATGCGATAAAGGGCCTCGACGCCGGGCATGGGTTTGATGGTGTAGACGGGGCGACCGCTGGCCGTGGCCGTAGCCAGGGTGGTGTTCAGGTCGGCCCAGGCAGGGCTGGGATGGATGAGGGGGAAGAGGCCAGTGAGATGCGGGGCCTGGCCGAGGACGTGTTGGAAGTAGAGGAGGGGGGTGATCTCATCGCGGTCATTGCTGATCAGGATGGCATCGGCGGGCAGCTTGCCGGGCAGCTCGCCGGGCAGCTTGCCTTGAGAGAAGCCAAGGGTCAGGATTTCCTGCCAGCGGAAGGTGGTGGCGTAGGCGTCGGAACGGTCGAATTCGCTGCGGTGGGTCTGAAAATGGAAATAGGGGATGGCCAGCGCCGCCAGGGTAAGCGGTAGGAGGTAGGGACGCGCTTTAGGGTTGATCACGCGTGTGAGTAGATCGACGGCGTAGGCCAAACCCAGGCCCAGCCAGAGTGTGGCGATGAGGTAGGGTGGGATGTAGTAGGCGGCGATGTCTTGGATGCCGTAGAAGAGGTTGAATATCGTCAGACAGAGGAAGCTGACGCCGGTGAGGAGGAGGGCGGGCAGTTGGTCTTCGAGGATGAGCGCGATGAGGCCGAGAGCGATGAGGGCCAGGCCGACCCAGCCGAAGTGCAGGAACAGGTTCTGGGCTGCGACAGGGATTTGGGCGATGGCGGCGGCGGGGCCGCGCAGGGCGGGCGCAAAGCCGAGGCCGAGGGTGAAGCGCAGGATGCCGCCAACGCTGTTATCGAATAGATCCAGCGTTTGGCCGGGCGCCAGTGATAGTTTTAGCCAGGGGCTGGCGGGGAGGCGCAGGGGGATGTAGAGGTAGAGGAGGAGAGGAAGGAACAGGAAGGGCGCCAGGCGCAGCAGGTTGCGGGGGGCGAAGATGTCGGGTCGGACGAGGAACAGGTAGACGAGGAGGCCAGGTAGGAACAAGAGGATGCTGAGATGGTGGGTCAAGCCCAAGCCGAGGAGCAAGGCCACCGTGGCGCCGATGGTCAGTGGCCGCGGGGGGCGGGTGTCCGGCCGCGTCTCCCGACCTCCGACCGCCAAGGCCGCCCCCAGCAGGCCAGCCACCAACGCGGCTTGCAAAGTGTACACCTCGGCTTGTGTGGCCTGCGCCCACAAGGTGGGGTTGCCCGCAAAGATGAGGGTGGCGACAGCAGCCACCAACCCTGCTCTCGAGCGCCAACGCAAATGGACGGTCAGTTGTTTGAGAGCTTCGTAGGCCAGGAGGTAGAACAAGGCCACAGCCACGCCGCCCCACAAGGCGCTGAAGTGGTTGACGCCCTGCGCCGGGTTGCGGCGATAGAGCCAACTCCAAGCCCAGCCCAATACATGGTAGAGCGGGTAGCCGGTGGCATGCGAGACCCCGGCCAGCGGCACGGTGAACTGGAATTCGCCAGCATCGCCGGGCAGCACGGCGGGTGCAGCAGTGAGCCGGTAGGCGAGGAAGGCGAGCAGGCCGAGGAGGAAGGCGGGAAAGAGAGAGCGAGGGCGCATGGGATCGAGGGGTCGTGCGGTCGGTTATGGGCGTTGCCTATCCATCGTGCTCGGCAAAGTGCTTCGCATTTGGGGGTTGGGATGGGCGCAAACGCGCGCTGATGAGCCAGGCCAGAACCAGCAGGAGGGTCAGAAATGTCAGCAAGACGCCCCCATAGAAGGAACGAGGGCGAAAAGTGAAGGTAATTTGGTGAGAACCGGCAGGCAAAGGAATGGCGCGCAGAACACCGTCCGCCCGCAAGATGGCGGTTGCGGCGCCATCGACATCTGCACGCCAGCCGGGATAGAATAGTTCGCTGAGCACGAGGAAGCAGGGGTGATCGACCCTGGCCTCCAAAGAGAGATGTTCGGGTTGGCGTTGTCGCCAGATGATGCTGCCCTCGCACTTGTCGGCGCTGTCGAAGCCCGGCGGTATGGCGGACACAACGACCTCGGAGGCGGGGTCGAACTCAGGCGCTGCCACCTGGGCCAGGGCTTGCTCGGTATTCGGTTGCAGGATGGCCCGACCCGCAAACCAGGCGCGCGGGCCGGGCTGCGCCAGGCGGTAGAGATAAATGGGCGCACCGTCGGCGTTCTGCCCTTCCCACAGGCGGTCTGCGGGCATGGTTAGCGCCTGCTGAGGGGTGATAACATATTTGACGTTGAGCAAAAGCCAGGAGCGCGCCAGCGGCAGGCTCTGGCGCCACTGGCGGTATCCCTCCAGCGTGAGCGGACTCGTACCGTACACGTCTTCCAACCCAACAATGGCGCCATAGTTGGGGGGCAGGACGTCGTCGTTCACCACGCGGAAGATATCGTTGCTTTGTGCCTGGTCGGCCAAAAGGATCACCAGGGCGGGATGGCTGCGAAGGGCCTCTGGCAGCATCGCACTGTCGAGATATGGGCCGGCAAAACGGCCGCCATTGAGGGTGAAAAGGTCGAGCACGACCACAGCCAACAGCAGCGCCGGCTGCCGCTGGCGCAGAGTGATGATCGCCAATAATAAAAGTACGGCCATCAGCAAAGAAGCGCTGGTAAAACCCCAGAATGGATCCTTCCCGGCCTGGTAGCCAACAAAGAACACGAGCGCCAGAACTCCCGTCGCCGTCGCCGCGCTGCCATAGGCCCACAGCAGACGCTTTTGCACCGCCTTATCGCCAGCACTCTCGGCGTCGGGAGTGGCGGCGCCTGCCTGTCGCCAATGCTGGCATAACCAGGCCATGCCATAGCCCGCCAGCAGAGCCGCCGCCAAAACAGCCCAGGCGATGTTCCTCTCCTGCTCGCGGAAGAGTTTCCAGCCAGGAGCCAGAAGATAAGGGACAGCGAAGAAGCTGGTGTGTTTGCCAAACGAGAGCAAAAGCGCGACCAATCCGCTCCATCCCCAAAAAGTGATGGCGCGTTGGCTCCCGGGCGGCGTTCGTGGGTCGCGCCGGACGACAAGCAAAGCCAGGGCTGCCAGGCCCAGCGGCAAGATGCCCACATAGAGAGCTTGGAACTGGCCGCCCACAGCAGGATACAACAGTTGCAGGAGGTCGTAGGGTGTAAAACCACGGCCTGCTTCCTCGAAGCTGATGCCGGCGCGCGCTGACAGGGGTAGCATCTCGAGCGTCGGTAAGAGTTGAAGGGCCGCCACGCCGCAGCCCACCGCAACAAAAGCAACCAACAGGCCAAGCAGCGTTGCCATGTTTCGCCGCGAGGTCCTGGCGAGCGGCCACAGTCGAAAGAGAGCAAACGCCAGCACGCCATAGAACATGATCAAACTGGATTGGGCGCTGCCGCCCAAGATCGACACGCCCCACAGCAAACCTGCGGCAACCGCCCAACTGCCGGTGCTGCGCAAGCGTCCTTGCGACCAGCGGGTGGCGGCGATCTCCCAGAAGAGCAAGATCGGCGGCAGCCAGGCCTGGCTCTCAAGAAACGTCAGCTGCAGAGGTGGATAACCGGTGAGGTAACCGCTGAAAGTGAACGTGATGGCGGCCAATAGCCCGCCATAGCGATGCCCGGTCAGACGCCGCGCCAGCAGATAAGCGCCGCCGGCAACCAACAGGAAATGGACGAAGACTTCTAGCTCTAGCCCGCGATAAGTCATGCCATCGCCCACGTGCAGGAGCACGTTGAGCAAGCGCAGCGGGTAGAACGTGTTGTTTTGGATATCGGCCACGAAGGGATGGCCGCCATAGGCATAGTTTTGCCAGAGGGGCAACGAACCGCTGGCCAGGCGCTCGGTCAAATAGGCAGAGGTGTAGTAATGCTGAACGGCGAAATCACCCGGCTTGAAGATCCATCTGTCCACATCTCGCGGCGTCAGGACGCGCCAGAAGAAGAGCAAGCAAAGAGCGAGCAGGATGAGCAGGTCGAAAACGTAGCTGAGGTGTGCGCGTGCCGGGCGCATGGGGGCCGCCGTCGATCTCATTCGATCCTCAGCCAGTCGAAGGCCGCAGCCAGGGTGCGAGAGTCGCCAACGATGCGCAGGAAGGCATCGGTGGGGTGGATGACTTCGGCGGCGGCGCCAGGAGGGGCGCCAACGACGCCAACAAGGGCGTGGGCGTGGTTAGCCAGGGCGGCGGGATCGGTCACCCCGGAACCGATCCGTTGGAGCGCGGCGATGAGGTTGGGGCCGGCACTGAGCGGGGCCGAAGCGCTGACCCGGTCGCCCGCGCCTTCACGGGTGGCCAGGATGACGATGCGACCTTCAGCGATCTGGTTCAGATAGGCGATCAAACGCTCGACTTCGTAGTCGTTGGCGACGGCGTCGAAGCCCTGCTGGTCGAGCACCCGGCCATCCTCGGCGTCGAGGACGGTGACGTTGTAGCCCCGGCGGCCAGCGGAAGCGGGCGTGACGACGCCCGTGGCAGCGGTCAGGGTGATGTAGGCCTGGTCGAAGCTGTGCACTTCGATGTCGACGGGCGCCTGGATGCCGGTGGTTCCGATCATGGCCTGGCGCAGGACGGCGCGCGGGCTGTCGGCGCGGTCGAAATCAAGCCAGAGATGGTTGATGCCGGGCTGGGGCGTGATGTCGAAGCTGTACTCGCGCCAGTCTTCTGCCAGCGTGATCTCGCCCAGGCGGTGGTCGTTGAGGAGGAGGTGCAGGCGCTGGGACGAGGCGGCGGGCCAGATGAACGGAGCGGCGCGGAAGCTGAGGCGGCGGGGTGTGGCGTCTTCGCTGCGAAAGAGGAGATGGGCGCGGCGGTCGCTGGCCCAAATGCCGGAGGCGCCGCCCACGTCGGCTTCGTCCGTGCTCCAGCCCTCGCCCCGCCAAGCATCGGTGACGCGGCCACCGAAATCGAGGGTGAGTGGCAGCGGCGACCCCGGTTCCACGCCAAAGATGCGCACAGAGCCATCATCCAGAAGAGGCTGTGGGCTGTGGGGGACGAGGCCGAGGGCGAGCTGTTGGCTGGCCTGCCAGGTGTCGGCGTAGGGCAGGCGGCCGGGTACAGGAGGCAGCAACATCAGGTAGCGCACGCCCCACAGCGCCAGCAGATCGCTCATCTGCGTGCGTGCAGCCGTGAGTGTTTCCGGGCTGGGCGGATGGCCGAATTCCTGCTGCGTCAGGGCCTGGACGAGGGGGAGGCGGGCGAAGTAGTCGAACTTGATGGGTGGGTTGCGCGAGGTGTTGCCGGAGAGGATGGGCTGGCCGTGAGCAACCATGTAGTATTGCGCCCGCGTATCTTCGGCGCCCAGGACGCCGAAGCTGTTGCGCCAGCCCATGGGGATTTGCAGCACGGCGCCAGGTGGCTGTCCGGCCATTTGTTGGATGGCGGGCGGGATGCGGGCGTCGGTGGTGGGCAGCGGGAAGGCCGCGTGTTCAAAAAGGATGGCGGCGGCGAGCAGGAGGACAATGAAAGAGGAAAAAACAGACGCGCGGGCAGGGGTCTCTGCCTCCTTGCGTCTCCTCGCCACTGCGTCCCAGAGCCAAACCACTGCCCAGGCTGCCAGCATGGCCAGTGCCAGCATGAGCACGACGCTCCAGCGGTTGGCGGCGCGGTTGCCTTTGACGAAGGGCAGGTAGTGGAGGAGCAGGAAAGGCAGGGGGAAGGAGGTCTGCAGGCCATCGAAGTCGAAGAGGTGCTGGCCTCGGATTTGCAGCAACGGCCCCAGTGTGAAGAGGGCAGAAGCGAGCGCGGTCACCACCCAGCCGCGCGCGCGCCGCCAGGCGTAGACCGCGCCCACCAGCGCCAGGGCGAGGGTGATGTAGCCGAGAAAGACGGTGTTGATGTCGCGGAAGGGGGCGGTTCCTTCTTGCACCGCACGCAGGGCGCGCGGCCAGTCCGTTCCCCAGACCGGATGCAGGGCCGTGGGCGTGAACCAGCCGGCCAGATCCGCCGAGAGCTTGAGCGCGTCGCCCCAGCCGCTGAGCAGGAAGTCAGAGCGGGTGAAGGACTGCGCGATCGCCCAGAAATAGGGCAGGATGAGCATAACAGCCAGCGCTCCCGCGCCGACCAGCGCCAGCCAACGCCGGGCCGCCAGTGGAGCGCGCCAGAGGAGCGCACGCCAGGGTTGGGTCAGCAGCAGACAGGCGGCCAGGAAGACCAGGTAAACGCCGTACTGTATGTCCACCAGCAGGTTGCATACCCCGAACAGCGCCGTCAGGAAGAGATGGCGCCAGCTCGGACGCTGCGCCAGGCGCAGCAGGTAGAGCACGAAAAAGGGCAGGTATTGATAGCCCTGAATGTTGTAGTGGCCCAGGGCCAGGTAGATGCTGCGTGGGCTGCTGAAAGCAAAGATGAGGCCGGCCACCAGCGCCGCGCCCCGCGCCCCGCCCGGCTCTGCACCCGCCTGACGCAGCATCCAAAACGCCAACAGATAGGCGCCGTACCCAGAAATCACGATACCAAAGATCAAATGGAGGTTGGAGGCCACAACCCAGTTCGTTGCCAACCCCAGCGGCAGGGCCAAGAGGGCGGCCATCAGGGTGTAGGTGTAGAGGATCAGATCCATGCCCAGGGGATAGAAAATGTTCCCGCTGAACAGGATCGAGCTGCGCAGGTCCAACAGGCTGTGCTTGAACCACCACATCGACCAGATGAAGGTGTATTCGTCGTAGGCCCAGGTGTCGGAGCCAGGGACGAAGCTGGCGAGGCGACGGACGAGCGGCCAGGTGAGGACAAGGGCCAGGGCCAGGAAGAGGCCGAGGAGAAGGCCGTGGCGGCGGAGCATGGCGGGGGCGGAGGGCGGAGGGCGGGGGGCGGAGGGCGGGGGGCGGAGGGCGGAGGGCGGAGGGCGGAGGGCGGCGGACGGGGGGCGGAGGGCGGAGGGCGGGGGGCGGAGGGCGGAGGGCGGGGGGCGGAGGGCGGAGGGCGGAGGGCGGAGATCAGAGGGCGGAAAATTCAGAAGGCTTGCTTTGAGGGCAACGAAGGGTCAGAGGGCGGCTGATGGGAAGGATGGTAGCACAAGGGCGGGGGGATGGGCGAATGGGGAGGAAATAAGGAAAGCGGTTACAGCCTGGATGAAGGCGTCGGGCTGGTCGTAGGGCAGGGCGTGGCCGGCGTCGGGGATGACGTGTAGTCGGGCGCGATGCAAGCCCGCAAGGAGGTCGTCGGCGCAGCGAGGCGGGACGGTGTTGTCACGGTCGCCGATCAACACCAGGGTGGGGGCGTGGACGGCGGGAAGTTGGCGGCGCAGGTCGAAGCGAGCGAGGACGAGCATGATACGGCGGAGGACGCGGATGTCGTTGCGGCGCAGGCGCTCGTAGGCAAAGGCCTGTACGTCGGGGTCGGCAAAGAGGCTCGTGGCAACGAGGCGGGCGAGTGCGTCGCCAGAGCCGAGGGCGTGACGGAGGCGGGCCAGGCGTTGGCGCAGGCGCCCGCTGTTGCGCAGCCTGGCGAAGGTGTTGACCAGGATGAGGTGGTCGAGGCGCTGGGCTGCGGTGCAGGCCAGTTGCAGGGCGACGCAGCCGCCGAGGGAGAGTCCCAGCAGGTGGGCGCGCTCGATGCCTACGCTGTCCATCACCCGGCAGACATCCGTGGCCATGAGATCGATGCCATAGCCGCTGTCTGCCAGGCTGCTCTGGCCGTGCCCGCGCAGGTCGATGAGGAGGAGGCGAAAGTGGGCGGCCAACGCCGGCGCGACGGGAAACCAATCGCAGGCGCTGGAGCCGAGGCCGTGCAGGAGCACGAGCGGCGGGCCTGCCCCGAGTAACCAGTAGTGGATGCGAACGTCGGGGAGGTGCAGGTAGCAGGAGGGAGGCGGGTGGAGGGTGAAGGGAGGGAGCACGGGTCTCAAGGTTGCACGTTCACCCCCGTCTGCTGCCAACGAGCGATTTCAGCGCCATCCTGAGGGTCGTAGAGGATGACTTGCAGGGTGACGGGGCTGGCGGGGATGTCGTTCAAGGGCAGGTCGTAGCCATCCAGGATGGTTTCGCCCGCACGCCAGCGGGTGGGGGGGTAGGTGTTGTGGACGGGGAAGTCGTCGCGTTGGGCGAGGAGGGCGGCGTCGGGGCCGAGGAGCCGGGCAGAGATTTTGAAGTCGGCGGGAGGGGTGGCGTCGGTCTGCCAGTGCAGGTTGAGGCGAAGGCTGGGGCCGCTGCGAGGTTGGCGGAAGGCGGCGTCCCAGCCGATCAAGCGGACGGCGGGTGTGAGACGAACGTCAAGGGGATGGCCGGGCGGTGGGATGTCGGCGGTGCGAGGGGGCCAGGCGCGGATGAGGGGGCCGGCGGCGCTGAGGCTGAAGGCTTCGGCCAGGCCGGGGACGGGGCGGGTGGTGTAGGTCGGGTGGCCGGCGTTCACGGCGGCGGCGATGGCGGCCAGGCGGTCGGGGTCGGGGTCGGCGGCCAGGGTGACGATGTCCGGGCGGGGGGCGGAGTTGGCCTGGAAGTATTCGACCAGGGTCATTTCGCCCAGCAGTCCGATCAAGCGGGCGCCGGGGGTCAGGTTGGCGAGGATGTCCTGACCGTAGTCGTGGACGCCCCAGGCGCGGGCGGACGGTTGGCGGCGGTTTTGGTCGGGGAGGCGCTCCCAGGCGAGGCGGAGCGGCCATAGGAGGAGGAGCAGGGTCGCGACAAAGGTGAGGGCGGCGTGATAAGGTGACAAGGCGACGGCGCTGAGTACAGCGCGGTGACGGCGCTGAGTACAGCGCGGTGACAGGTGCCTGCGTCGCCAGAAGGCGGCGAGGTAGGTGAGGAGGCTGTCCCAGAGGGTGGTGAGGCCAACGGCAAGGAAGAGGGCGAAGGCGAGGATGGCAGGGAGGAGGAAGACTTCGATATCGGCGACAAGGTAGCGGCTGGCGAAGAGGAGGTCGGTGAGAAGGATGAGAGCCAGGAGGACGAAACGGCGGGGCTGCAGGCGCCAGGCGGGGAGGCCGAGGAGGGCGATGAGCGGGCCGAGCAGGCCAAAGGGGGTGAGGAGGATGCCGAGCAGGTCGCCGAAGTCGCGTTCGATGCCGAAGGGGTTTTGGGCGAGGAAGGCGCTGTAGCCGCCGCCGAGCACCCACCCCCAAAAGCCGATGCGGGTGTAGCTGCCATCGAGTGAGCCGATGGGGGCGCGCAGGGGCAGGAGCAGGTAGAGGAAGAGGGGCAGGATAAGAGCGATGAGGGGCCAAAGCCAGGCGCGGGGGCGGCGCAGGAGGCCGGGATCGCGCCAAAGGATGAAGACGGCGAGGGCAGGGAGGAGGAGGAGGGTGAGGCGGTGGTGGGTGAGGCCCAGGCCGAGGGCGCCGGCGATAGGGATGAGACGGCGGTCGCGGTGGGTGGGGCTGGCTTCGTCCCAACGCAGGAGGGTGTAGAGGATGAGGAGGGTGAGAAGACCCTGGAAGGTGTAGACTTCGGCGATGGTGGCTTGGGACCACCAGACGGGATGGACGACGAGGAGGAGAGCGGCGGCGAAGGCAGGCGAAGCGGCGCTGCCCAGGCGTCGAGCGACGGGGTAGAAGAAGGCGACGGCGGCGCTGGCGGCCAGGGCCGAGAAGAGGTTGGCGCGATAGGCGGCGTCGCCGATGGGGATGAGATGGGTGGCGAACCATCCCAACAGGCTGTAGAGGGGGTAGCCGGTGGGATGGATGATGGCCAGGCTGGGGAGGGCGAGTTGCAGTTCGAGCGAGTCGTCGAAAATGGTGACGACGGTGGGCGCGAGGGTAGAGAGGTAGAGCGCCAGGCTGAGCAAGAAAAGGAGAAGGGAAGGGCCGAGGCCGTAGTATTTGTGCATAGCCGCCCCCACTGTAGCACGCCCCACAGGAAAACGCACTCTTATCACGCTTGGTCGAAGGTGTGGAGGTAGCGAAAGCTCTGGACGAGGCCGAGGGTCAGAAAGCTGAGAAAGATCACAGCGTACAGGATGGCGTATAGATCGAGAGCGATTCCTGGCGCGCGATAGAGGCCGATGGCGACGACGACGGCGAGTACACCGATCCCGAACAGACGTTTGCCGGCGTAGGCGTTGACGGCGTACCAGATGGTGGGGTCATCGAGGGTGCGACGGACGCGAAAGCCGTACCAGGCGTTGGGCGGGACGCGCTGCCGGATCAAGGGGATGGACAATAGGGCCAGGAGGAGGCCGCCGCTGACGAACAGGGTGAGCAACATGGCCTTTTCGGTCATCCCGCGCTCTTGCCCCTTGCCAGTCGCCACTGTGGCGATGTCTCGGCCAGTTGCATCAGTTCGATGGCGTTGCCGTCAGGGTCGCGTATCCAGGCCTGCCAGTTGTCGTCCAGCCCAACCTTTGGCTCCTGCTCGATGACCACGCCCGCGCGTCGCAGCCGTTCGACGTCGGCGTGGAGGTCGTCGCTGAGCAGGCAGAGGTGCATGAAGCTGCCGGCGCGGTGGGCATCAGGCGGCGGCCCGCCGGGGAAGACCTCGATGAAGCGGTCGCCGGCCACGTGCAGATAGACGAGCATGAGGCGTCCGTCGGGGTGGTGCAGGCGAAAGGCTTCGTGCAAGCCGAGGAGGGCGTAGAAGGCCAGCGAGCGGTCGAGGTCGTGGGCGGCCAGGGCGAGGTGGGCGAGGTCGGTGATCACGCTTGCTCCCGCTCGATTTGTTCTGGCGGCGTCGGCGCGGCGTCGGTCTCGCGCCAGCGGGCGCCGCAGGTGTTGCAGTACCATTGCGGGCTATCGAAGCCGCCCGACGTGGTTCCGCCGAGCACGATCTTGCCCTCCTCCAGCAGCCGTTCAAGCTCGGCGTTGAGAAAGGGCGCGCCGTAGAGGATGCCGGCGACGTGGGTGGACTTGCATTCGGGACAGGTGGGGCGATTCATAGGCTTTGGATAATAGCTTTCCGGCAGTCAGTTGGCAAGCACACCGGCGGCGGGGGCAAAGCGATGATGCTCTTGCAGGCTGCGCACCTGAAGCTCATGCTCCCGCAAGGCGCGGATGCCGTTGACGGCTGCCTGCGCAGCCGACAGGGTGGTGATGAGGGGGACGTCCAGCCGGGTGGCCAGGCGGCGGAGTTGGGCGCCGTCGCTGCGGCTTTCGGGGCCGAGGGGGGTGTTGATGATGAGCTGGATTTTGCCGTCGCGCAGGGCGTCGAGGGTGGTGTAGGCGCCCTCGCCCCCAGCGACCTTCGCCAGCACGGTGGCCGGGATGCCGGCGCGGTGGAAATAGACCCCGGTGCCGGCGGTGGCGTAAATCTCGAAACCGAGCCGGTGTAAATCTCGCCCGATCTTCAAGGCCGCGCCCTTGTCGAAGTCGTTGACCGTGATCAGCACCCCACCTTCCAGAGGCAGTGACATCCCCGCCGCCATCTGCGCCTTGGCGAAGGCGTGGCCAAAGCGGGCGGCGTGGCCCATGACCTCGCCGGTCGAGCGCATTTCTGGGCCGAGTACGGTGTCCACCTCTGGGAATTTGATGAATGGCAGGACGGCTTCCTTGACGAAGAAGCCGTCGATAGCTGGCTCCTCGGTGAAGTCAAGCTCGGCCAGAGTTCTGCCCGCCATCACCTGAGTGGCGATGCGGGCCAGGGGGACGCCGGTGGCTTTGGAGACGAAGGGGACGGTGCGGCTGGCGCGCGGGTTCACTTCCAGCACGTAGACGATGTCGTCTTTGATGGCGTATTGAATGTTCATCAGCCCGCGCACGCCCAAGGCCAGGCCCAGGCGCGTGGTGTAGTCGCGGAGGATGGAGAGATGGTAGAGCGAGACTTTGTAGGGCGGGAGCACGCAGGCGCTGTCGCCAGAATGGATGCCGGCTTCTTCGATGTGCTGCATGATGCCGCCGATGACCACGCGCTCGCCATCGCAGACGGCGTCGACGTCGATCTCGTAGGCGTCTTCGAGGAATTGGTCGATGAGGATGGGCTGGCCCTCGGCCGCGGCCACGGCCTGGGCCATGTAGCTTTCGAGAGCGTCTGCGGTGCTGACAATGGCCATGGCCCGTCCACCGAGCACATAGCTGGGCCGGACGACGACCGGATAGCCGATCTGCTGGGCGATGGCCCTGGCTTCGGCCAGATCGCGGGCGATGCCATTGGCCGGGCAGGGGATGTCGAGTTCGGCCAGAAGGGCGCCGAAGCGACCACGATCCTCAGCCAGGTCGATGGCGTCGGGCGAGGTGCCCAGGATGGGGACGCCGGCCGCAGCCAGGCCCCGCGCCAGGTTCAGCGGCGTCTGCCCGCCGAATTGGACGATGAGACCGAGGAGATTGGGGATTGGAGATTGGAGATTGGAGATTGGTCGCTTGCCACCTGCCACCCCTCGGGCTGAGCCTCGGGACGAAGCCTGCCACCTGCCACCCCTCGGGCTGAGCCTCGGGACGAAGCCTGCCACCTCCCTCTCCACGATGTTCAACACATCCTCCAGCGTCAGCGGCTCGAAGTAGAGGCGGTCGGAGGTGTCGTAGTCGGTGGAGACGGTCTCGGGGTTGCAATTGACCATGATCGCCTCGTAGCCCAGGTCTTGCAGGGCAAAGGCGGCATGGCAACAGCAGTAATCGAATTCGATGCCCTGACCGATGCGATTGGGGCCGCCGCCCAGGATGATGACTTTGGGCCGGTCGGTCGGCTCGGCTTCGTCCTCGCTCTCGTAAGTGGCGTAGAGGTAGGGCGTGTAGGCTTCGAATTCGGCGGCGCAGGTGTCTACGCGGGCGTAGGTGGGCAGGACGCCGAGGCGCTGGCGGAGGGAGCGGATGTCGGAGGCAGTGAGGGGGCGAGGAGACGTCAGGAGTTCCGCGATGCGGGCGTCAGAGAGGCCAAAACGCTTGGCTTTGCGTAAAATGACCGGGGTCAGATTTTCTGGATCGCACTCTGCCAGCGTCTTTTCGAGGGCGACGATCTGCGCCAACTGCTCCACGAACCACGGATCGAACTGACTCAACCGGCAAATATCCTCCACGCTCCAATCCAGCCACAGCGCATCGTGCACCGCCCGCAACCGATCCCGATTCGGCCAGCGCAGTAACCGCTCGACCTCTGACCTCTGACCTCCGATCTCTGACCCCATCCCCCTCCACCCACTCACCCCAATCTCCAACGACCGGAACCCCTTGTTGAACGCCTCCTTGAACGTGCGACCGATGGCCATGGCCTCGCCCACGCTCTTCATCTGCGGGCCGAGCGTCGGGTCGACGCCGGGGAATTTCTCGAAGGCGAAGCGCGGGAGTTTGACGACGACATAATCCAGGCTGGGTTCGAACGCGGCCACCGTCTCGCGGGTGATGTCATTGCGCAGCTCATCCAGGGTGTAGCCAACTGACAGCAAGGCGGCGATCTTGGCGATGGGGAAGCCGGTGGCTTTGGAAGCCAGGGCCGAGGAGCGGCTGACGCGCGGGTTCATCTCGATGATGAGGACGCGGCCGCTGGCCGGATCCACCGCAAACTGTACGTTCGAGCCGCCCGTCTCCACGCCCACCGCCGTCATCACCGCCCGGGCCTGGTCCCGCAGTCGCTGATATTCCTTGTCGGTCAGGGTCTGGGCGGGGGCTACGGTGATGCTGTCGCCGGTGTGTACGCCCATCGGGTCCAGGTTCTCGATGGAACAGATGACGACGAAGTTGTCGGCGCGGTCGCGCATCACCTCCAGCTCGAATTCTTTCCAACCCAACACCGATTCCTCGATCAGCACGCTGCCCACGGGCGACATACGCAGCCCGTGCTCCACTTTGGCGGCGAACTCGCTCTCGTCCATGGCGATGCCGCCGCCGCTGCCGCCCAGCGTGAACGAGGGCCGGATGAGCAGGGGAAAACGCCCGATCTCGCTGGCTGCGGCCCAAGCTTCCTCCAGGCTGCGCACCAGGCTCGATCGCGGGCATTCCAGCCCGGCCGCGGCCATCGCCTCTTTGAACAACTGTCTGTCCTCGGCCAGCTGCATGGCTCGCAGCGAAGCGCCGATCAGTTCCACGCCATAACGGTCGAGCACGCCTTTCTCGGCCAATTCCACCGCCAAGTTGAGGCCGGTCTGCCCGCCCACGGTGGGGAGGAGGGCATCGGGGCGTTCCGTGGCGATGATCTGCTCGACGATCTCGACCGTGAGCGGCTCGATATAGGTGGCGTCGGCCAGGTCGGGGTCGGTCATGATCGTGGCCGGGTTGCTGTTGACCAGGATCACGCGGTAGCCCTCGCCTTTCAGTGCCTTCACCGCCTGCGAGCCGCTGTAATCGAACTCGCAGGCCTGGCCGATGACGATGGGGCCGGCGCCGAGGATGAGGATGGAGTGGAGGTCGGTGCGTTTGGGCATGGGGAGGGTGGTTATTGGATATTGGATATTGGTTCAGTAAAGGGAAAGCCGTCTTAATCCGTCTCGCCTGGAGCGTTGTTCAGTTCCTCGTTCATTTGTTGAAGCTTGAGCAAAGCATGGAGATCATCGAGATCCTTGGGGCGCCCGGCGGCTCTTTTCATACGGATCAGATCCTTCAGGCTGGCAAAGTGAGTTGGCGTATTGCCGAGTTGGTCGTCAACTCTGTTTTGCCACACTTCGTCGAAACTTGCGCCAGCCACAAAAGGATGAATGTCAGTCTCCAAGATGTACTGGCGAATCAGCAGTTTCTTTGTCAGCATATCCTGGATAGACACATCGGTCATGTCGTAGCCAAGATCGCTCAACGCCGCCAGGGTGCGGGTGGCGTTGAGCGGTGTTGCCTCGATGAAGATGTCGATGTCGAGTGTGGCGCGGGCGTAACCATGTACAGGAAATGCTGTGGCGCCAATGATGACATAGCGCACCTTATGAGCGTTTAACAATTTCAAAAGGCTTTCGGTGTCCATGCTTCAAGAGTATCTCCGCTATCTCACGTGACTTGCGGAACATGAGATCAAAACGTTGTTGGGTAGTGAGCGTGCGCAGATAGGCCAATTCGAAGTCGAGTTCGGCCTCTTCGTCAGGCTCTTTGATCAGCATGATGGGTGACATGAGTAACAATTCCTGTGGATAGGATGGATCGAATCCGCTGATTTCGCAACAACTTTATTCTTCTGCCGCTGCATCCGCTTCGCTGAGGACGGGGACGCGCAAGAGCAGAACCGAACCGAGGATGCCAGCGATGAGCGAAGCCAGGAGAATGGCCAGTTTGGAGACGTCGTGCAGAAGTTCAGCGCCGCCGACGTCGAGCAGGGCCGGGCTGGCCAGCTTGGCCGAAACTGCCATCGCCGATGCGTGCCCACTGTCGCCAAAGGCCAGGCCGGCGATGAACAAGGACATGGTGAAGCCCATCCCGCCCAGGCAGGCGACGCCGACGATGTGCGACCAACGGACGTTGCGCGGGAGGTTGGCCAGCTTGAAGCGCACGGCCAGAAACGTGGCCACAAAGATGCCGATGAACTTGCCCGCGACCAAGCCAAAAAGAATGCCCATGCCGACGGCGCTGCCCAGGTTGCGCACCGTCTCAGCGCTGAAGGCGACGCCGGCGTTGGCAAGAGCGAAAACCGGCATGATCAGATAGGCCACCCAGGGATGGAGCATGGCCTCCAGCCGGTGCAGGGGCGTCTCGACGTGCTCGCAGGCTTTCTCCAGTTCGTACACGGCCGTGCGTTGCTGCGCCGAGATCAGCTCACTGTGCCCGTGCGCTCCGCTCTGTTCGAACCCGTCGAGCAGCGACCGGCCCCACTCCAGAAAGCCCTGCGCGTCGATACGGGTGCGGACGGGGATGGTCATGGCTGCCAGCACCCCGGCAACCGTGGCATGGACGCCCGAGAAGAAGAAATCGACCCAAACGAGGAAACCCAAGAGTGAATAGACCAACAGATTGCGCCCACCTATGCGGTTGTAGATCAGCAGCAGGATCAGCGCGACGCCGGCAAAGCCCAGGGCGAGCCAATGGATCGCCTGGGTGTAGAAGATGGCGATCACCAGCACGGCGCCCAGGTCATCGACAATGGCCAGGGCGGTGAGGAAGATTTTCAGAGAGACAGGCACGCGACGGCCCAGCAGTGAAAGCGCACCCAGGGCGAAGGCGATGTCGGTGGCCATGGGGATGCCCCAGCCATTCTGCCCCGGCCGACCAGCGTTGAAAAGTAGGTAGATGCCCGCCGGAACGATCATGCCGCCCACCGCCGCCAGGAAGGGCAGCGTCGCTTTTCGGGCCGACGAAAGCTCGCCGATCATCACCTCGCGCTTGATCTCCAACCCCACCACAAAGAAAAAGATCGCCATCAAGCCATCGTTGATCCACAGCGAAAGCGGCAGATCCAGGGTCATCAATTGGCCGAAACCGAGGATGACGTGCTGATCGAGATAGGAGAAGTAAGCTTCGGCCCAGCGCGAGTTGGCCAGGAACAAGCCCCAGAGGGCAGCCGCCAGCAACACGATGCCGCTAAAGCCTTCGATTTGAGCAAATCGCTGGAAGGTCCGGGTCAATCGCTCGATGGGAGCCGGTGGAAGGGAGCGTGCAATGCCGATGTTCGCTTTCATGACAACAAAATTCTGGGAACGCGGTAAGGCCAGATGCACAGCGCGGCGTTTACTGGTGGCACACAATCATACTCTATGCGCTGCTGTCTGGCCTAAGCTTGCTTCACAACCACAATACGCGCGACCTTGCATCATCTCTGCCATCTTGCCTTTTTAACCTTGTCTTGCGCATACTATGCGGCGTTCTATCCCCCGCAAATCCTGTGACTTGTCCCGCCTTGCCATGACCAAACTCCTCGAAAGCAGCCGTTTCATCGTCGTCATCGGTGTGATCTTTCTCCTGCTGGCAGCCTTTGCCGCTTTTATCTGGGGCGCCATCAAGACTGTCAAACTGCTCAGCGTGATCTTTCTGAGTGTGGGGCAAAACCCCGAGATCGCTATCTCGCTCATCCAGCTGGTGGACGCCTTCTTGATCGCCACCGCCCTCCTGATCTTCTCCACCAGCTTATACGCGTTGTTTATCGGCGACCTCGACCTGCCCGACGCCTTGGTCGCACGCGATTTCAACCAACTCAAGGCCAAGTTGAGCAATGTCGTCATCCTGGTGCTGGCCGTCACCTTCCTCGAACATCTGGTGGATTGGAAGAACGGCCTGGAGACGCTGTATTTCGGCATCGCCGTGGCCCTGGTCTCTGCTGCGCTGATCGCGTTCAGCTATCTGGGGGCCAAGAGCGGCGCCCACGACTGAAACCCCACACCACCCATGCCCACCCTCTCCTTCATGACCGCCAACTACGTCGCCCGCCAACTCGGCTACCACATGACCGCCGGCTGGATGGAGGGCGATGAGGCAACCCAGACCTACTTCCGCCCGCTAGAGACCTTTCGCCAGCGTTTCGACGATCTCTTGACCGAGATACGGGGCCTCGGCTTCGACGCCATCGACCTCTGGCTGGCTCACCTCCACCCGTCCTGGGCCACGCCCGACCACATCGCCAGCGCCCGCGACCTGCTGGCCCACCACAATCTGGCCGTGATCAGCCTGGCCGGCTGGTTCGGCGGCAGCCGCGCCGAATTCAAGGCCGTCTGCCGGTTGGCGGCGGCGCTGGATGCCCCCATTTTGGGCGGCAACACTGGCCTGTTGGGCAGCGACCGCGCCTGGCTGGTCTCGGCCCTGCGTCGCTACGGTCTCAGATTTGGCCTGGAGAACCATCCCGAAAAGACTCCCACCGAACTGCTGGCGAAGATCGGCCAGGGCGATACGGATGTCATTGGCGTCGCCATCGACACCGGCTGGTTCGGCACCCAGGGCTACGACGCCGCCCAAGCCATCCGCACCCTGGCCCCTGTCCTCGTCCATGTCCACCTCAAGGACGTCCTGGCGCCGGGCGCGCACGACACCTGCCGGCTTGGCGCTGGCATCGTCCCCGTGCGCGAATGCGTGCAGGCCCTGCGCGATCTCGGCTATCGCGGCGGCGTCAGCATCGAACACGAACCCGAACACTTCAACCCCAACGACGACGTGCGGGCCAGCCTCGCGCTCGTGCAGCCGTGGTGGGGGTAGTACGTATTCCGTATTCCGTATTTCCTGCTCACATTTCGTAATTTGCGTCGATTCATGCGTCTTACGCAATACGCAATACGCATTAAATCCAAAACCAGCATTCCATCGAGAACCGCCCATGAAATCCACCAAACTCAACGTTGCCATCATCGGCTGTGGCAACATCGCCGACGGCTACGCCCGCAACCTCATCACCTTCCCCCAAATCCACCTCGCCGGCGCCACCGACATCGACATCACCCGCGCCGAAGCCCTGACCGGCAAATACGGCGGCAAGGTCTATCCCACGCTCGCAGCCCTGCTCGCTGACCCCGACATCGATCTTGTCGTGGATCTGACCGTCCACCACGCCCACTACGCCGTCAACAAACAAAGCCTGGAGGCCGGCAAACATGTCGTCACCGAGAAGCCCATGGCCCTGACCTACGCCGAAGCGGCCGAGTTGGTGGCGTTGGCCGAGTCGAAGGGCCTACGTTTGGGTGGCGCGCCCTACACCTTCATGGGCGAGGCGGCGCAGACGGCCTGGAAACTCATCCGCGAGGGCAAACTGGGCACAGTGCGCGTGGCCTACGCCGAAGTGAACTGGAACCGCATCGAAGTCTGGCACCCCGCGCCAGAGCCGTTCTACGATGTCGGCGCGCTCTACGATGTCGGCGTCTATCCCCTGATGATGCTGACTGCCATGTTCGGCCCCGCCCGCCGCGTCCATGCCTACAGCACCCTGCTCATGCCCGACCGGGTGACGAAAGAAGGCCGGCCGTTCCACATCACCACGCCCGATTGGGCGGTCACGGTGGTTGAGTTCGCCAGCGGCCTCGTCGCCCGCCTCACCACCAGCTTCTACGTCACCAACCGCACCAAACAGACCGGCCTGGAATTCCACGGCGACGAAGGTTCGCTCTACCTGCACACCTGGCACGATTTCAACAGCGCCGTGGAGTTCGCCCCCTTCGGCCACCCCTACGAGCCTGTGCCCCTGGTCAAGGAGCCGTTCCCCGGCGTGCAGTGGGGTCGCAGCGTGGCCGAGATCGCCGACGCTATCCGCGAAGGCCGCCCGCATCGCGCCAGCGGCGAGCAAGCCGCGCACGTGGTCGAGATCTTGAACGCCGCCACCCAATCCGCCACCAGCCAGCGCCCCGTCGATCTCGTCTCTACTTTCACGCCGCCCGCACCCATGCCCTGGGCGCTGTAGGATAGCGAATCCTCCGTAGTAACGACTTCAGTCGTTATGCTACCACGAACGACTAAAGTCGTTACTACGAGCTATTTAAGCTTTTTTGTCAATCCCGCCAAATCGAGTACATCCCGCAACATCGCCGCTGCGGTCGCGCCCGGCCCTTTCTCATCGATCTTCAGATAGATCTCTTCGTAGAGGTCGGTATAGAAGGTGATGCCCATCTGCCACTCACTGACCCCGGCCAGGAAGTGGTCCTCATCCAACGGTTCGGGGCCAACCGTGAGGGCGTAGCCACCATCGGCTCGGCGCTCGGCGCGAGCCACCAGCTTGTAGACATAGTCCCAGCGCGGGTCCAGCAGGTGCTCCTTGCCCCGCAGCTCCGTGATGCCCACCACCTCGACATCACTCAGCCGGGCGGGGTAGCCTAACACCGCATTGGCGATGATCACCAATTTATTGGCTGTGTCCCAACCCTCCAGATCGAGCCGGGGGTCGGTCTCGGCGATGCCCCGGCGTTGGGCCTCGACCAGGGCCTTGTCATAGCTCTTGCCCGCCCGCACCTGGGTGAGGATGTAGTTGGTGGTGGAGTTGAGGATGCCTTCGATCTTGTGGATGGTGGCTCCGACCAGGTCGCGCTGCCCCACGTTGATCACTGGCAGCCCGCCGCAGACAGTGGCGCTGAAGGCCAACCCAACTCCATTTTGCCGCGCTAATTCGTGCAACCCGGCGTAGTCCAACGCCAGTGGCGCCTTGTTGGCCAGCACCACCGCTTTCCCCTGACTCAACGCCGCACGCACACCACTTAGCGCCGGCTCGCCGTCGGTCAGGTTCACGGGTGTGGCTTCGAGCAGGAAATCGTAGTCGAGCGATTGCAGCGCCCCGGCTCGACCACCAGAGAAAGTGATCACGCTGTGCCCGGCTCGCTTATGGGCGAGAAGAGCGGCCAGGTCCAGCCCATCCGGCTGGTAGATCGCTCCGCCGCTGTCGGTCACCCCCACCACGCGCGGGGTGAAGCCATACGTCCGGGCCAGGTGATCGGCTTTGTCCAGCAATATCTGGCAAAAACTGCGGTGGACGGCGCCGAAGCCGTTGAGAACCAGGCGAGTCATCGTCACCTCCGCCCCTGGATCACAAGTTCCGTGTCTGTGATCGTGACCGCGTCCACCTGCACATCCCCGCCGACCGCGGCCAACTGGCCCAGATAGGGGGTGATCAGACGATCCACCTGCTGGCGAACGATGCCGCTCACGACGCTGCCATTGACGCGCACCTCCTTGATCTGCGGCTGCGCCTTGCCGTCCTGCACGATCACGCCGGCGGTGACTTGTAGATCGACAGGGAAGAAACCGAGGATGGCTTTGCCGCTGATGACGACTTGGCCAGGCTGGAGATCGACAGAGGTGTCGCTCAGCGGCACGGCAGAATTTTGGGCGGCGGCTTTGGCCACGGCGTCGTCAATTTCGGCTTCGGTCAGGACGATGCGGAAGCTGTTCGGCGCCAGCGTGGGGATGGGGACAGGGGTGGGCGTAGGTGTGAAGGTGGCCAGGAGCGCAACGGTGGGTTCGATCCGGCGCGAGCCGCACGCGGCCAGAATCACGAGGCAGAGGCTACTAAGCAAGAGGGCGAAACGGGTGCGCGATATCATTTGTCTTACCGTGTTGGCCACAGGCTGAGGAAAGTTGCCAGGCCAATCGACATGTTGTAGGTGGCGTGCACAATCATCGAGGTAGAGGTGTTGTAGCGCCTGCGCACCAGCCCCAAAGTCAGGCCGATGTCCAGGACGACGACTGTGCTGAGGGTGATGCCATAGTTGCTGTGCAGCAGGGCGAAAAAGAGGGAGGTGAGAAGTAAACCGAAACGGGGCTGCAAGGCGCCCCGGAAGAGCGCCTCCTCGCCCAGCGCGGCGGCCAGGCCCAACGTCAGGATGCCGATGGGCGATTGCGTGAGGGGGCCGATGAGCTGTTCGCTCAACCGCGCCACATCCTGATTCCAACCGAACCTGGTGACGGTGGTGAGATAGTCGAGTGGGAGCAGAGCAACGGTGAGAAGCAAGCCAAGACCAAGTCCAATGAGAACCTGACGACCTGTTGGTTTGACAATCCCAAGACGCTCCAGGGTGGCGTTCAGGTTCCGATGCGTCAGCCAGCCCACACCCACCAGCGCCATGGCCAAAAAAAGCAGCTCTTGCATCCAGGTTATACTCAGGAGAGCGCCTGTCTGCAAGCCCGCGCCCTGCCCGCTGTCCGCTTCCAGCATATCGGCCATGACATCCAAGCCCAGCGCCAGCGCGAACCAAAGATTGACGATCACCAGCATCGTGAACGACAGGGCAACGGCATGGGTGGCGCGGGTGGCGTCGATGGGCAAGACGCGAGCGAGCAAACGGCGCACTGGCGGCAAGACGAGGATCAAACCAAAAATGGCCGGCAACCAAAGGGACATCCCCAGTTGGGGGAGGTTCGCCACCAATCGTTGCACCGTTGCAGTCGTCAAGCCTGCCTGGGCATAGGCCGCCAGCAATTCGGGAGGCAATGAGCGCCCGGCGATTGCCAAACCGACCAGGCTGAGAGCCACACCGCCGAGGAGCAATCCCGCCCATAACAACACCAGCAACAAATAGGTCAGAATCGCCGGAAGTTGATTGGGCGACTCCTGCCGCCGTTGCGCGTCTGCCAGATTCGCCAGCCACAGCAACAACACTAAAGGACCGAATAACAGCAAAAGAAAGAATAGTGTTTCCACGTGATGCTCCCAAGAGAGAATGAGGGCAGAGAGATCAGCATGGCGCCGATCAAGAAACCAAGAAGGCGGCGGCAAGCAACCATCACTTGATCCGTTGTAACCGCTGCCCTGCCTCTCGCAACGTCTCCAACCGCTTCGGAAAAGCAAAGCGCACCATCTGTTCGCCATCAGCAGGCGCGCCATAGAACGTCGTCCCCGGCACGACTGCCACCCCCACGCTGGTCGTTAGCCAATGAGCAAAACGGCGTGCGTCCCACCCGGCCTGGGGGATGGGCAAACGGCTGTAATCGGCCAGAATGTAGTACGCGCCTTCGGGGTGGCTGATCACGAAGCCCAATGTCTGCAACAGGTCCGTCATCAACTCCCGCCGCGCCGTGTAATCAGCGATCATCTGATCGTAATAACTCCGCGGAAAAGATAGCGCGGTCACCGCCGCCGCCTGCAAAGGCGTGGGCGCGCAGATGGTCAGGAAATCATGGGCGGGGCGCACCGCGGCAGCCAACGCCGTCGGCGCCACTGCATAGCCCAGCCGCCAGCCGGTGATGGCAAATGTCTTGCTCAGGCCGCCGATGGTGATGGTGTGCTGACGCAATGGCTCCAGGCTGCCCGGCGAGATATGCTGGCGGCCATCGTAGAGGATGCGATCATAGATTTCGTCGGTGATGAGCGTCAGGTCGTGACGCAGGACGATGTCGGTGATGGCTGCCATCTCCTCGGCGTCGAACACGCGGCCGGTGGGATTATGGGGCGTGTTCAGCAACAACGCGCGCGTGCGCGGGGTCACGGCGGCAGCCAGATGATCGGGATCAAGTCGATAGCGCGGGGCCTCCAGCACGACCGACACCGGCTCGGCCCCAGCGAAGATCGCCACCGGGCGGAACGTTTCGTGCGCCGGATCGAGGACGATCAGTTGATCGCCGGGATTGAGGACGGCCAGCACTGCCGCAGCGACGGCCTCCGTCACCCCACACGTCACAACCACATGCCGGTCAGGGTCCACCTCCCAGCCCAGGCGCGCGGTGTACATCTCGGCCAGCTTCGCACGCAGGGCAGGATGCCCCCAAGTCAGGCTGTACTGATTGGCGCCAGCGCGCATGGCCGCCACCGCAGCCTCGACCAGCTCGGCCGGCGTATCGAAGTCGGGATAACCCTGGCTCAGATTGATGGCGCCATGTTGGAGCGCCAGGCGCGTCATCTCACGGATGACGGATTCGTTGACACAAGCAATGCGTTGCGCGATCGGCACGGTTCCACCTCCGGGCAGAGCATAGCACGGCGCCAGCATGGGAGCAAGAGCTAGGCTGCTACCCGCCCATTCGTGCTACAATGTCCCCCCATCCTTGTTGCTCCGCCTTTGTTCTCGATCATGCCCCACCCCACCCATCGCGTTGGCCCCGACGCCTTCGCCACCGACGACGGCCGCTTGCAGCAAACCGTCGCCCGCTACGACGAAGGCAAAGGACTCATCGGCGGCGACCCCACCCGGCGACCGCAATGGCTCCACCCCTTGCCGCTGGAACCCGCCCCTGCCTTTCGCTTGCTCGCCTCCAGCGATCAACACCTCGCCCGGCTGCAAGCATTCCTCACCGAAACGCCGATCGAGATCGAGATCGGCAGTGGCCGGGGCGAATTCATCCTGGATTGGGCGGCCCAACACCCGGATCGGCATTTCCTGGCCTTCGAGGTGAAATGGAAACTTATCTGCCACATCGCCGAACGCGCCGCGCGGCGGGGTTTGAGCAATCTGTGGGTTTCGGATGACGACGCCCGCTACGACCTGCCCCGACTCCTCGGCCCCGCCAGCGTCGATGTCTTCCACATCCTCTTCCCCGACCCCTGGTGGAAACCCAAACACCAGGCCCGGCGCCTCTTCGTCCCACCCTTTGTCGATATGCTCGCCCAACTCCTTCGCCCCGGCGGCATCCTGCGCATCGCCACCGACGTACCCGGCTACGGCGACCACATCTACAACCTGATCTCCAGCCATCCCGCCTTCGCCTTCTGCCCATCCGATTCCGAATCAAGCCCCGCCGCTCGTTTCGCCGCCACCGCCCCCACCTCGCGCCAGACCTTCTGCGACCACATCGGGCGACCGTATCGATTTTTATACTTCGTAAAAAGGAACCCCTCCATGCCCCGCGACATCATCCGCACCCCCAACGCCCCCGCCGCCATCGGCCCCTACTCCCAAGCTGTGCGAGCCGGCAACCTCCTCTTCACTGCCGGGCAGATTGGCCTGGACCCCGCCACCGGCCAAATGGTCGCGGGCGGCGTCGAAGCACAAGCGCGCCAGGTCATGTCCAACCTGACCGCCATCCTCCATGCCGCCGGCGGCGACATGAACCAAATCGTCAAAACGACCATATTCCTGGCCGATATGGGCGACTTCGCAGCTGTCAACGCTGTGTACGGCGCCGCCTTCAGCGACGCCCCACCGGCCCGCTCCACCGTCGCCGTCAGCGCCCTGCCCAAAGGCGCGCTCGTGGAGATCGAAGCCATCGCTTTACTGGATTGAAACATTCGCCGCCGAAGACTTCTCCTTATCAGAAAGGCGTAGTTCTTTTGCCTTTTCATCATAGGCGCGCTATACTACTCATCCAATCATCCGGAGGAGAAGGCTCTCATTTTATGAACAACTCTATAGCAATCCTTTCTACAGCCCCGTACCAGGAGGTCCCGCCCGCACTACTCGTCCCGCCCACCATCGCTGAGGTAGCCGAACCCGCTGCTATCCACCCCATGGAACTGCTCCTGAGCGAAAACACGTTTGACTTCCGCGAACTCGAGGTTGGCGAAACCCTCAAGGGCACAGTGGTCAACATCAACGAAAATGGCATTCTCGTCGATATTGGCTCGAAGTCCGAAGGTCTCGTTCCTGTCCGCGACCTGGAGCGCGTGGATGCCAGCATCCGGGAAAACCTGAAATCTGGCGACGAGATCTACGTCCAGGTCGTACGCCCCGAAGATCGCGAGGGCCATGCCCTGCTCTCGTTGTCGCGGGCGTTGCAAGAGTACGACTGGAAACACGCCGAAGAACTGTTGGAATCCCAGCAAGTGTTCGAAGGCGAAGTAAGCAGCTACAACAAGGGCGGCGCCATCGTCATGGTGGGCAAGGCGCGCGGGTTCGTGCCCGCTTCGCAACTCGTCAGCGACGAAGGCCGCAAAGAGGACGACGACGACGATCGTTTTGCCGCGCTGGTGGGCAAAACGATCCAGCTCAAAGTCATCGAATTGGACCGGGCCCGCAACCGCCTCATCTTGTCTGAACGCCAGGCGATGCGCGACTACCGGCGCAAGCAGAAAGCCAAACTGCTTTCGGACCTCCAAATCGGCGATGTGCGCATGGGCATCATCAGCAGCCTGGCCGCGTTTGGCGCTTTCGTCGATCTCGGCGGAGCCGACGGACTGATCCACTTGTCCGAGCTTTCGTGGGGACGCGTACAGGATCCCACCGAGGTTGTCAAAGTCGGCGACGAAGTACGCGTCAAGATCATCAGCGTCGATCGCGATCGGCGTCGCATTGGCCTCAGCATGCGCCAACTGTTGCCCGAACCCTGGACGGTTGTGCACGAACAATATGCCATCGGCCAGATCGTCGAAGGCGAGATCACGCGCTTGACCAACTTTGGCGCCTTTGCCCGCGTCGATGGCAAGCTCGAAGGACTGATCCACATCAGCGAACTTTCCGACCAACGTATTGCCCATCCCAAAGAAGTGGTGCACGAAGGCCAGAAACTCAAACTGCGCGTGATCAAGATCGACCCCGACAAACGTCGCATGGGCTTGAGCCTGAAGCGCGCAGCCGAAGATAGCTATGCTGTCGTCGATTGGGCCGCGGCCATGCCTGATGACGAAGACGACGACACCGGCTCTATGGCAGCTGCTTTTGCCGACGCCGCCATGATGGAAGCTGACGAAGACGAGATGACGGCTATCTGAAGCCTGCTGTTACCCGAATATAGTGCAAAGGGCTGATCCTGTAAGAAGCAGGATCAGCCCTTTTGTTTTTCTGGGAGAGACACCGTAGTAGGCGTTACTGGTCAAACGTTTTCCTTTGCTATAATCTACGCTGTAGAGTGCACCCGACCTCAATATCCTCTTTACCACTACAAAGAAGGGATGACGATGACTGACAAATTCGACCGATTCACCAAGAAAGCTCGCCGGGTCTTGCAGTTGGCGCAAGAAGAAGCACAACGCCTCAACCATAATTACATCGGCACCGAACACCTCCTTGTGGGCCTGGTGCGCGAGGAAAATGGCGTGGCTTCTAAGGTGCTCACCGAACTTGGCATCGATCCCAACCAGGTGCTGCGATCGGTCGAAAAGACTGTGGGCAAAGGCGACCGTCCGCCTTTCGGCAAGCCCACCCTGGCGCCTCGCACCAAACGCGTGATCGAGTTAGCCGTCGACGAAGCCCGCTTGATGGGTCATCACTACATCGGCACCGAGCACCTGCTTTTGGGCCTGGTGCGTGAAGGAGAAGGCATTGCCGTCAACGTCTTGCGGGGGCTGGGAGTGAGCCTGGAGAGAGTGCGGACGCAAACCGCGCGGTCGATCCTGCAAGCCCAGAAAGAACCGGACGAAGCAGGCGTCAAAAAAGAAAGCGACACCCCCCTGGTCGATCACCTCGGCCTGGATCTGACTGCCCGCGCCAGCGAAGGCAAGCTGGACCCTGTCATCGGTCGTGAAAACGAGATCGAGCGCGTGATCCAGATCATGTCACGACGCACGAAGAACAACCCCGCCCTCATCGGCGAGCCGGGCGTCGGCAAAACCGCCATCATCGAGGGCCTGGCCCAGCGCATCGTCATGGGCGATGTGCCCGACGCCTTGTTGAACAAACGCTTGCTGATGTTGGACGTGGGCGCGCTGGTGGCAGGGACGATGTATCGGGGCCAATTCGAGGAGCGACTGAAAAAAGTCATCGAAGAGATCACCAAAAGTAAAGCTATCTTATTCATCGACGAAGTGCATATGTTGGTGGGAGCAGGTGCGGCGGGAAGCAGCGTCGATGCCGCCAACATCCTGAAGCCTGCACTCAGCCGGGGCGAAATTCAGGTGGTGGGGGCCACAACGCTGGACGAATATCGCAAATACATCGAGAGCGACGCCGCCCTCGAACGCCGTTTCCAGCCTGTCTTCGTAGACGAACCAAGCATCGAAGACACAATCGAAATCTTGCGCGGCGTCCGCTACAAATACGAAGAACATCATCGCCTGGTGATCAGTGAGGACGCTCTCCGCGCCGCCGCCCACTACGCCGCCCGCTATGTGGCCGACCGCTTCATGCCCGACAAAGCCATCGATCTGGTGGACGAGGCTGCCAGCCGCGTGCGGATGTACAAAGCACCGCAGGCCGCCAATTTGCGCGCCACCTATCGCGACCTGAAAGCACTACAACGAGAGCGCGACGAAGCCGTCTCCCAGGAACGTTACGACTTCGCTATCGATCTGCGCTATCGCGAGGTCGAACTACAGAGCAAGATCGACCAAATGCGGGCGAGCTGGGAAACAGCCGAACGTCCCATCGTCACGCCCGATGATGTGGCCGAAGTCGTGGCCATGTGGACTGGCATCCCCGTCAAGCGCATCGCTGGCGAGGAAAGCGAGCGCCTGCTGAAGATGGAGGAATATCTCCGCCAGCGCGTCATCGATCAAGAAGAACCGGTGCGCGCTATCGCCCGCGCCGTGCGCCGCGCCCGCGCCGGCTTGAAAGATCCCAAACGACCCATCGGCACCTACATCTTTCTCGGCCCCACCGGCGTCGGCAAAACCTATCTGGCTAAAAACCTGGCCGAATTCCTCTTTGGCTCACAGGATGCGCTGATCAAACTCGACATGTCGGAATTCATGGAACGGCACAACGTCAGCCGCCTGGTCGGTGCACCGCCGGGCTACATCGGCTATGACGAAGGCGGCCAACTGACCGAGGCCGTGCGTCGCCGCCCCTATTGCGTCATCCTGCTCGACGAAGTCGAAAAAGCGCACCCCGAAGTCTTCAACATCCTCCTGCAGATCATGGAAGACGGCCATCTGACCGACGCCAAAGGTCGCCGCGTCGACTTCCGCAACACCATCATCATCATGACATCCAACGTCGGCGCCTCGCTCATCCGGCATGGCGGACGGCTGGGCTTTGCCATCACCGATGATGGCGGTCGCAAAGAAAACGACTACGAAGACATGAAAAAACGGGTGATGGATGCACTGGAGAAAACCTTCCGGCCCGAATTCATCAACCGGCTGGATGGCATCATGGTCTTCCATGCCCTGGACAAGAACGCCATCAAACGCATCGTGGATTTGGAGTTGATGCGCGTGTACAACCAACTGACCGAGCACGAGATCACCTTGCGGGTGGCAGACTCGGCCAAAGACTATCTCGGCGAAATCGGTTACGACCCCAAATTCGGCGCCCGCCCCCTCCGCCGCGCCATTCAAGAACACGTCGACGACGCCTTGAGCGAGAAACTGCTGGCGAGCGCAATACGATCAGGCGATACGGTCATGCTCTCGCACCAACACAACGCCAAAACCCTGACCTTCGAGATCATCGCCCACGCCAACGACGACGAAGAAACCATGCCGACCGGCGAAACCCTGGAAGCCATCCTCGCCTGATCCTGCCCCATCCCTATCTCTCCATCTCCAGCGCCGGCCCTTCCCCGCCGGCGCTTTTCTTTGACGCCGCCACCCTTCTGTACTACAATTCCTTTGCCCGATCCGAACATTTGAGCTATTTTTATTAGCCGCTAGTCGCAGATCGCATTCGCGATCCAGATTTGCCGCTTGCCACTTGCGATCCTTCGTTTCACTCAGGACAAACCTGCCGCCTACCCATGTCCAAATCGCGCGTCCAATTTGTCTGCCAGCAATGCGGCCATGCCCAGGCCAAATGGGCCGGGCGTTGCCCCAAATGCGGGGAATGGAACAGCCTGGTCGAGCACATCGAACGCCCGGCGTCGGAGCGGGCGTCGTTCGTGGCGGGAGCGCTGGAGCCAGTGGCCTTGCCCGATGTGCCAATCGATGGCGGCGCCCGCGTGCCACTCAGCATCAACGAACTGGCGCGCGTCCTGGGGGGAGGCATCGTGCCTGGCAGCGGCGTACTCATCAGCGGCGACCCTGGCATCGGCAAGAGCACCCTGCTCATCCAGATGGCGGCGGCGGTGGCCGAAGCCGGCCACAAAGTCCTCTATGTTAGCGGCGAAGAATCGGCCCACCAGATCAAACGCCGGGCCATACGTCTGGGCATCGCCACACCCACCCTCTACCTGCTCGCCGATGTCAACCTGGAGAATATCCTGGCTCAGGTCGAGAAACTCCAACCCGGCCTCATCATCGTCGATTCCATCCAGGCCGTCTATCACGGCGCCCTGGAGAGCAGCGCCGGCAGCGTCACCCAGGTGCGCGAATGTGCAGCCATGCTCCTGCGCCTGGCCAAAGCCACCAACATCCCCCTGTTCCTGGTTGGGCATGTCACCAAAGAGGGCGTCATCGCCGGGCCGCGCATCCTGGAGCACATGGTGGACACCGTGCTCTACCTGGAGGGCGACCGTTTCCACAGCTACCGGCTGCTGCGCTCGGTCAAAAATCGCTTTGGCTCCACGAACGAAGTGGGCGTGTTCGAGATGAACGCGCAGGGCATGGTCGAAGTCACCAACCCGTCCGAAGTTTTCCTGGCCGAACGCCTGCCCAACGCCTCGGGCAGCGCCATCGCTGTGCCGATGGAAGGCACCCGCCCCTTGTTGGTCGAAGTTCAGGCCCTTGCTTCCACCACCGCCTTCCCCCAACCCCGACGCACAGGCAATGGCGTCGATCTCAACCGCCTCTTGCTTGTCACCGCCGTCCTCTCGAAACGGGCGGGATTGCGACTCTCCGATCAAGATGTATTCGTCAATGTGATCGGCGGGTTGAAAATATCCGAACCAGCCAGCGACCTGGCCACCGCTGTGGCCATCGCTTCCAGCGTTCACAACAAGCCCGTCGCCGCCGACTTGGTGTTGATCGGCGAGGTCGGCCTCAGCGGGGAACTACGCTCGGTCAGCCACCTGGCGCGACGATTGAGCGAAGCCCAACAGCTTGGCTTCAGCCGCGCCGTGATCCCTCACACCCTCCGGCGTCGCACTGCTGGCGATCCTCTGCCCGAAGGCATCGAAGTGATCCAGGCCCGTTCGCTGAACCAGGCAATCGAAGCCGCGCTGATCCGCTGAGCGCTTCCTTACTGGGGGCTGGGCGGAGAAGCTGGCGTCGCCCAGGGGTCTTCGAGATCGGCGGCCTCAGTCAGCATCACCAGTTCGCCGCGCATATAGCCGCCCTCGTCCAACAAAAACGAGGCCACCCGGATCACGCCCCACATCCGCCCGCCTTCCAGCAACTCGACGCGATTTGCCTGCAAATCACCTTTGTAGGCCCCTGCCACCGACACCGTGTCGGCCACGATATCGCATAACGCCCGCGCATCGCTGCTGATGATGACATTGCCCAGGGTCTCGATACGGCTACCCTCTTCGACCACGCCATCGATGCGCACCGAACCCTCACATTTGATTTCCCCGCGCAAAGTAGCATGGGCGCCGATGGTGACTTCGATTCGATCAGGCTCAGGGCGACGTTCGCGTCGTAACATAAAGAGATCCTCCTCAGAGTGAATAGATTCATTATAGGGTACGATTGCCGCCCCTCCCAAACCTTTGTGACCCCACCCACAACCTTCTCGATCAACCCGCCGATGACCACCAGACTTCTCGTTGCCACTCATAACCCTGGCAAAGCCCGTGAATACCGCGAGTTGCTGGCCGATCTGTCGCTGGAAGTGACTTATTTGGACGCCGAGGGCATCACCCTCGAAGTGGAAGAAACTGGCGGCACTTTTATGGAAAACGCCGTGCTCAAGGCGACGACCTATGCACGCGCCAGCGGCCTGCTGACTTGGGCCGACGATAGCGGTTTGGAAGTAGATTACCTGGATGGCTGGCCGGGCGTCGCTTCCGCCCGACACGCCGGGCCAGATGCGACCGACCAAGATCGGGTGCAAATCTTGTTGGAACGGATGGCAGATGCGCCTTTCGAGAAACGCGGGGCAGTATTCCGCTGTGTGGTGGCGGTGGCCACGCCGGCGGGGGTTGTGTTCACGGCCGCGGGAGCGAGCAGCGGCGTGATCGCCCGGCAGCCTGCGGGCGAACATGGTTTCGGCTATGACCCCATCTTCTTCGTGCCCCAGTTCGGTCGCACCTATGCCCAATTGGCGCCGGAAGAAAAGCACGCCATCAGCCATCGCGGTCGCGCCGCCCAACGCGCGCGCGTGCTGCTGGCGCGCTATCTGGCCGGTGCGTGAGACCGCCAGATGGAATGCCCGCTTGCCTGCACGCCCATAAAAAGCACACAGCCCCGGATTTTGGCATCCGGGGCTGTGCGTAGGGAGGGGTTCATAAATAGAATCAGGCGATGACAGCAGCGCGCCGCTCCATCGTCATCATCAACGAATCGATCAATTTGCCCGCCGTGGCCAGCTCGCCGATGCTCATCCGCGTGACGATCTCATCGAATGAGTCCAGCCCGCACCGCCAAGCTGTCTCGACAATATGGCTGCCGGATGGCGTAATCGCCACCACGACCGAGCGCCGATCATCGTCCGACCGTTGGCGCTCGACCAGCCCCGCCCGCACCAGGCGGTCGATGATGCCGGTCATCGTAGCCGAAACCTGGAACACCTCTCGCGAAAGCGCGCCCATCGTCGTGGAGCCGCCGAGCCGCACCAACGCCTCCAGCGTATAAAACTGGGGGACGGTCAAATCGAGAGCAGCCAGATCCTGGGCAAAACAACGATGTTGGAGCCAATTCAGGTGTAATAATTTGCTAGACAGATCAACGCCATTGTCAGCAATGCCGTGACTCCTGCCATTATGATGGGAGGGCATATTCAACTCCGATGCGAATGTAAAGAAAAGGAGCGAAAAGCACCGGGGGAAACGTGGGCATCACACAGATGCATAAATGCCTTTCTATGTAAACAATTCTAGAAGGAAAGTTTTTGCGATTCAAGGCTTTTCGTTTACGGATGCCTGACAATACCGTAACGAAAGATTACACAACCACCCCCGCGCCCCTGCGTTTTCTCAACCCCTGCCCAAGCGGTCCAAAAACCCCGTGATGGCGCCCGCCACCAGCGCTGGCTGTTCGAGCATGAGCATATGCCCGGCGCTTTCGATCCACGTCAAATCGGCGCCGGGGATGCGTTCGGCCATAAAGCTGGCATAAAGAGGCGGCGTCATGATGTCTTGTACGCCCGCCAGGATCAGGGTGGGCGTGTCGATCGCGGCCAGCTGCTGGCGCACATCGAAACGATCGCAGGCAAGCCAATCGCCATACATCACTTCGGTATCCACCGCCAGCAAATGCCGCAGATACTGCCGTTTTTCCGCTGGCGTCGCGCGGGGGCCGTGCACCCATTCCACCAACCTGGCTCCCACCTCCGCCATATGGCCACGGGCGGCGCCCAGAATGTCGGGGTGGACGCGCAGCCGCGCGCCCGTGGCCGCCAAGATCAGCCCGGCCAGGCGCTCAGGGTGTCGCAGGGCGCACGTCAGCGCCACCGCGCCGCCCAGCGAATGCCCGGCCAACACAAATGGCGGCAATTCCAACGCCTGCGCCCACGCCTCCACCACCTCGGCATACCCAACGATGGCGTCTCGCCCCGGCCCCGGCGAGCGGCCATGCCCCGGCAGATCGAGAGCGTACACATCGCGCCCCACCAGCCTGCGCAACCCCGGCGGCCAGTGGAAGAGATTGCCCCCGGCGCCATGCAGCAAGACGAGCGCGGGGCGATGCTGGGGATCGTCGCGGTGCTCGCTGTAATGAAGACGTTGATCTGGAAGGGTGAGGAATGGCATCGTGCCACAAAAAAGCGACTGTCGCCCGGCAGATGGCGACAGTCGCGGCGATGAATCTTGCTCAACTCTCCGGCGCTGGCGCCTGGGGGGGAGCAGGAGGAGCGGGCGGGGCCGGTGGGGCCATGGGTTCCATATTCATGGCCGGTGTGCTTTCGGTCAATGGCTCTTCGGGGATGACGATCCAGGCGATGATATAAGCCAAAACGCCGCCGCCGCCCCACAGGGCCAGGATCAAAAGCGCAATGCGGACGAAGGTGGAGTCGATATTGAGATAGCGGCCGATGCCGCCGCAAACGCCAGCGATCATCCGGTCTTGGCGCGAGCGAAAGAGTCGTTTATTGTTCATGGTCAGGCTCCTGATTGAGTGGAGAAGGATAGCAACATCTTCTATATCGCCAATACGGAGACAGCGACCAATGGGTTTCAGGCCAGAGAAAAATGTTGAGACAGTGATACAGCGCCCCATAGAAATGACGGGCGCCGCCTGTGAGAGGCGGCGCCGGAGACAAGAAAAGCAAAGAAGATTACAAGCCGGAGGCGCGCAGATGCGAGCTGAGTTGGAAGGACGTCACCACATCCGGATTGTAGCGGATGCGCACCTGCCCGCTCCGGGAATCGGAGATGATCTTGTCTACGCCCGCCAGGTTGAAAACCTGCTGAACGCGTTTTTGCCACTCAGGGCGGTCGATACTATCCACATACAAGGTTGTCCAAAGCATATTTTGAGTCATAAGCGCCTCAAACAAAGAGAAAGAAATTGTGCACAATGCCGCGATTATAGCACCAGCAGCAGAGACGCTGAAAACGCGACCACGCACTCGCAGAAGCGCGGCAGCAGGGAACAGGCGTTTGCACTTCCCCGCATATCGCTTTCGCCGGCCCTTCGTCTTTACCTGCGCGTCACCCGCGCCGCTGCTCCCATTGCCGCGTACAACAGCCCCAACACGATCAACCCAAATTTCAGCGCCGCGCACCACCAGGCCAAACCAGGCCACGGATCGGAGACAGGCCCAACCAACAAGCGCCAGAGAGCGACATTTTCTACCGCATCGAAGATTGCCGCCAGCCATAACCCCCAGGCCAACAGCGCGCCCAGCGCCGCCAATGACCAACGCTGTCGCCTGAATATCTGCGCCGCCCACAAACAAGCCAGCCCGATCGTGGTCGCATAGAGCGGCATGAACACATAATCGAAGCCCAGGCTGAATCCGGCATGGGTGCGGGCATTTACGCCCCAACTTGCGATCATCGCCTCCGCCCTCGCCTTGTCGCCCGCAAACTCGAAAGAAACGATGCCCATAGGTGCGGCGGCAGTCTGCAAAGGCCGGCCGATCACTTGCATGATCGCCATCACCACCAGCGTGGCTGCCAACAACGGCCAAAACCAGCGTACAAATTGTGTCGAACTCAAACGGGCAAGAGGATGAGACATTGTGCGACCTCCAGCAACTAAGATGCAATACACTTCGCTCAAAGCCTGTCGCATCTACAAAACAGCACAAATCGGTTAGATTTCACTCTTTACGCCTCACGCTTCAAACTTGCCAACGAAGCACAGCTTCTCTGACAGGCCATCAGTATTGTATACTACACCCATGTCAGAGCCAAGAACGCTGCTCGCTTTCGCACTCAGCGGCGGCGGCGCCCGCGGAGCGCTGCAGGCAGGAGCGCTGCAAGCGCTGATCGAAGCCGGCTACCGCCCTGATCTCATCGTCGGCACATCGGTCGGCGCCTTGAACGGCGCCTACCTGGCCATACACGGCGTCGATGCGCCGGCGACAACCGCTTTGTGCCAGGCCTGGCGTCAGCTCGCCCACACCGACCTGCTCAGCGGCAAGCCCGTTTGGTTGGCGGCGCGCGCCTTGCTCAATCGTCCTGACCCCCGCTACCGCGAACACCTGCGCGACTTCTTCATCCAACACGGCGTCACGCCCGACCTCCACTTTGGCCAACTGCCGCATTGTCGCTTCATCGCCGTCGCCACCGATCTGAACAGCGGCGTTCCCATCCTCTTCGGCCTCTCGTCCTACGACAACCTGCTGGACGGCCTCCTGGCCTCCACGGCCATCCCCCCCTGGATTCCACCCATCTCCCAGGCCGACTACTTGCTCAGCGATGGCGGCTTCGCCAGTAATCTACCCATCGAACCGGCCCTCCAGCTGGGCGCCACCGAAATCATCGCCATCGACATCTCAGACAGTCGAACCCTCCCTGTCGAAGGGCAGGGACTCGTCTCCCTCGTGCTGAAAATGGCTGGCGCGGTGGCTCTCCGCCAAAAATATCTAGAAATGGCCCTCGCCACGGCCAAAGGCGTCAGCGTGCGCCACCTCACCCTCCAAAGCGACGCGCTTGTTCCCCTTTGGGACTTCAGCCACACTGCCGAACAAGTCGAGAGCGGCTATGATCTCACTCGCGATGAGATCGCGCGCTGGCGCCAGGGGCCATCCCTCCCATCCTCGACCTGGCGGCAACGCTGGCGAGAACGCTTGCATCACCTTGTTCGTGGCAATAAATCCTGACCAGCGCCGCCTTCCTCTCTCTCGCCCTCCCTCATTCCTCGGCTTCTTCGGCGCCCGGCATCTCCACCGCCACGAGATCGCCATGATCATCGATGACGATACAAAAGCCATACGAACGTAGCATCTCCTGCGCCTCTATGGGCAAGGGCTGACCGACCGTCTCATCCATATGTTTCAAAGAATATTCGACCGCCGTCTTGCTGAAGATGTCATCTCTGCCCAACATCTGCAAAATCCCCCGCACGGCGAAATCCTGATGTGGCTCCATCTGTGCTTTGAGATACTGCAAAACCTGGCGATCGACAGTAGCCGCATCGATGTGGCGCCGAAAGCCATTGTCATCAAGCACATAACAAGCCTCCGCCCCCACCCAGCTCACCTCCGCCGCGCGGCCTTGCTCATCGACTACCAAACCGGCGAACATTGCATTCTTAGCCATGGTCTGAATCAGAACCTCCTGCTTAAAGCTTAACAGAAAAACATCGCCATCATCAAAAGAGGCTTCGGCGTTCTTGCATTTTTTGTGGAAGAGAGATAGTATAGGAATTCAGATTCCATTCAACTCCTGAAGTTTAGTGAAAGAAGGCATCCTCCACAGAAAAACGTAAGGCGTGCAGAAGATCGCCCTTTGCTCACGTTTTCACGCTTCCCGTTTCACGTTTTACGCACTTCTGTTCAACCCAACACAAGGTGAAACATCCATGAAAGACCTTGCCAACATAATCCCTACCGAACAAATCCCCGAACTGTTCGCGCAACTGCCGCAGGAAGACCCTGCCTTTGCGCGCGCGGTGCGAACCCTGCGCGTGGCGCCGGGGGATTGCGTGGCGCCGCCCGACGAAATCGACCAAAACATGTACATCCTCATGAGCGGGATGATCCAACTGGTGGTCACGAACAAAGAAGGCCGGAGCCTGGTGGTGGCCACCCTCACCCCTGGCGCTGTCTTTGGCGAAGGCGCCTTGCTCGATCTGGATCCCAGCCCACACATGTGCGCCCAAGCTGTCGAACCCTGCACGATCTGGCAAATCAGCCGCGATCAGACCGCAGCATTTGCCGAAGCCCACCCCATCTTGGAGTTGGCTATGCTGCGCACCTTTGGCCGGCGCTTGGCCCAGGTCGAGAATCGCTTGGAGGATGTGGCTTACAAACGCCTGCCCGAACGTCTTGCGGGCGAGATATTGCGCCAACGCCGCTATGTCAACAACGGCGACCAGATTCGCATCAGCCACCAATCTTTGGCCGACATTCTGGGCACCTACCGCGAAACCATCAGCGCCATCCTGCGCGACTTCAAGAAAGAAAACTGGGTCGAGCTTGGCTATCGCCGCATCACTATCAAGAACCCCACCGCCCTCGCCGAGATGGCTGGCGCCGTGTATGATTGAGTCACCTTTCGGCTGATACGTGTTGCGTACTGCGTATCTCACATGCTACAACCGTATTTACTGATCTAGCTAAAGAAGTAATAGTCGGACGTGAAACGTGAAGCGTGATGAGCAAGTTTTACCCGGCATCTTTTCACGTTTCACGTTTTACGCCCAGCATAATGAATCAACCTGGCGATCAATAACACAAGGTCGTAGTACGCAGTACGTAGTCCGTATTCAAGGAACGATAATCTGCCAGGGAATCGGGGTGAAGAGCAGCACGAAAAGAACGAGAAGAAAGCCAGCCAACGCCTTGTGTTTGCCATCGAGCGGTGTCAGATCGTCCATGGGCGTAGCATAAGTGCGGCCCAATAACAACAAAAGCGCAGCGAAGATCAGCCAATTCCAGGCTTGCATCGTCAAGGCCAAGGCGACGAGCGCGCCGATAATCACCCATGTCAGCGGGCGGATGCGCTCGCCAAAGAGCGTCAAGGCTGCGTGCCCTCCATCCAGTTGGCCGGCCGGGATCAGATTCAAACCGGTGATGAAAAGGCCGATCCAGCCGGCAAAGGCGATGTTGTTCAACTGCACATCGACGCCATTCCCCGGCAACCACTGGCCAAACAACAACCACTTCAAGCCACCATAGAGCAGAGAATTACCCTCGAGGGAAAAAGGCTCCTTGGGTAGCGGTCCCACCGCGGAGGTGGCAAGACCGTAGATCAGAATGGGGATAGTCAGAACCAGGCCCGCCAACGGCCCCGCCGCGCCCATTTGCAACAATTGGCGGCGGTTCTTAGCGGGCGCCAACATCAGAATGAACGCGCCCAGGGTGCCGAAGAGCGAGGCAGGCAGGGGGATGAAGTAAGGAGGGCTGACGCCCATGCGGTAACGCCGACCCACGAAGAAATGACCGAGTTCGTGCGCCAGCAAGATCGACGCCAATGGCAAGGCCAGGGCCACGCCGCTCCGCCAGTCGAGCGTGAGCGGCGCTCCCGGCGCCTCTTGTTGCAGCCCACCCGTGATGAAGATCGAGGCCAGCGTCGCCAGGAAAAGTGCGATTGCCAGTCCCCACCGGGGTTTGAGGGTTGGCAACGCGCCTTGCACCGCATAAATCACCGTCTCCTTCGCTTCCTTGCGGAAGAAAACGAGCAGATGATGCATCTCGGCTCCGGCGGCGATGATGTCGTAAGCCTGACTGGTGGGGGTCAGAAAACGGCCGCTGAGGCGGATGGCATGCTCGAAACGGCCAAAGGGGACATCGAAACGAATAGCGTCGATAGCAAAATGCCCGGCGACGACCGTTTGCAGTTGTTCGTTGAGTCTGCCTTGAACGAGACTGTCAGTTGGCAAGATGGGTAACTCCTGGACGAAATGGGTGCAGAATAGAGCGCCCGCCGCATCATCGTAGCGCCATCCAGCGTCCTCTGGCAAACTTGTCCACTTGTCAGAGCAACTGGGTGGCAAAGGTGGGGCCATAGTACAATCGTTGTTGGCGGCAACCCGTGGGCCGTTCGCCTACACCGGCCCGGCGCCATCGCCTGATGACCATGTCTCGACACCTCCTCTCCTCATCCTTTTCTCGGCGCGCCATCAAAAAGGACCTCTTGCTCGCAGGAATCATCGTGTTCCTGGTGATCGCACTCGCCACCCGCGCCTACTGGCTGTTCCCGCCCGACACCCTCCCCTCCGCCTCCCGCGACCTCAAGAGCAACCTGCTGCCCATCTTGATGTACAAAGTGCAGGTGGCCGCCGGCGAATTCCCTTTCCACAGCCCCTGGTATAGCAGCGAGTCGAATTTCATCAATCCTCTTTGGAATTTCTTCTACCTGCCAGCCACCTTCCTCTATCTCAGTTTACCCGTCATCTTCGCCACGCGGCTCGTAATCATTTTGCACATTGCCCTCGGTTGGCTGGCAATGCACCTGCTCCTGCGCGCCTATACCGAGCACCGCATCGCCGCCTATTTCGGCGCCTTTCTCTACGTATTTTCGGGCATCTGGACGGCGGCGCTGACTTCCTACCACATCGAGAAGGTCTTCGGCCTGGCCCTCCTCCCGCTGGCGTTCCTCGCCTTCAAGCGTCTGCTCGATTCGCCCACAAAGGCCGGGGCCATTTTTCTGGCTTTGGCGCTCGCCGGACTGGTCTATGCGGGATCGATGTACCTGTTGGCTTTCACCATCGCCTCCTTGCTCGTCATGACCCTCTTGCTCCTCAGCCAGCGTCAAACGCAGACGCGACGATGGAGCCTCCACCTGCTACTGGCTCTGGCACTCTTCCTCGCTATCTCGGCTCCCAAGCTCCTCCCCAACCTGCAGAGCGGCATCGCCAGCTCCAGACCGGACATCTTCGTCGCCACCCCGCTCGAACTGGCGACGACCTTTTTCTTCCCCGGCGACCTCTGGCCCCTCGTGCTTCCGGCAGGGGGATTATGGCGCTGGAACGAAACCACGGCCTATATCTCCGTGGCTGGGCTGACGCTGGCGATCATTGGGCTGATCGGACTCGGCCGCAGCCCCCACCGACGCTGGCTGCTGCCCTGGCTGGCCGTCATGGCCCTGATGTTCTACTGGAGCCTCGGCTTTCCACCATTGGGCCTGGGCTATCCGCTTTCGCAGTTGCGCGTTGCCAGCCGGGCGCTCATCCTGAACGGCTTCCTCGCCTGCCTACTGGCCGGGATTGGCCTGGACGCGCTGCTGGCCGGCCGTGTGCGACTGCCGCGCGGGGTTTGGGCGTTGATCGTCATTGGCTTCCTCCTCGAACAGTGGTATCTGCTCATGCGTGGGTTTCCCCCTCTCGCGCGCACTTTTTTCGGCGATGGCGACGCCGCCGCCATCGTGAAGTTGTTGTGGTTGTACCGCTGGCAGCCGTTGCTGGGCTGGGGAGTGGCTGTAGCAGTACTGGCGATCCTGGGGCTGTGGTTATCCCAGCAGAAGGCCCATATTAGTCGATCTGCGCTCGCTCTAGGCGCCCTCGCACTTTTTGCTGTCGTAGCAGCCATGGCGAGCAACCCACTGGAGTCCGAGACCAATCCGCTCGATGATCCGGCTCTGCGCCAACTACGACAGGCTGTGCGCGGGCATGTCGTAGCCCTGGATGGCAACATCCAGGAACGGGATGTGCGCGGGCGCGTCGAGTTCGCGCTGGCCGGGCAAGTGCATCTGCTCAACCCCTACTACGGTTCCTTCGGCCAAGACGTCAGCCCAGCCTGGCTGAATCGCGTCGATTTTGTGGTCTCCGCCCTACGGATCGAAGATTGGCGCGCTACCATCCTCCGCCATTGGAGTCCTTTCGGCGAGCTGGCCACCATCCCTGGCTGTCAGCTCAGACTCGAAGGCGCCTACGAAACCCAGGACCCCTTGACCCGCAACGACCTGAATGACATTGCCACGCCCGCCGACATCGAACTCCTGCGGCAGGCGACGCAGACCCTCTACCTCTACAGCGTCGACCGCTCTGCCTGTCCAGACAGCCGAAACCCCGGCTAGCGAGAGGCTAAAGCCGGGGTTTCGGTTGTTGAGGAGGAGGAAGGAGCTTGAGAAGGAACCACCGCTTGTTGGGCTTGCAGCCCTGTCTACACTTGTCACTATAGCAAGTAAATCTGAAAAGTGCATGAAAGGGATGTTCAAGTTGGGTGAGAATTCAGGATCGCCACGTCGAGATCGCCAGCATGGGCGACGACTGCTTCGGTCAGAATGAGCCGGGTGAGAGAGCCAGTTGCCGAGCTGATCTTTGTCTATAAACGAACAGCTACACCGCATAGATCGGATTCGAGAAAATCCACCCGCGCCTCTTTCCCCGCCAGTGTTTCCACACCTCCACACGGTAGGCGCCCGGCGTCGAGGTGATATAACTGAGCCGTTTACCCCAGATTTGCGCCACGACGCCCCCGCCCGCGCGCGCCAACCTGATCTCCGCCGCTGCCGGGCAGTCGATCTCCAACGTAATCGGCGCCCCGACCTGCACGCTCTCGCCCATCTCGAAAACCTCGCCCCCTTGTTTGGCGATGAAACGAAAACCTTCGCTGGGATAAACCCTATCGTAGCCGATCCAGCAACGACCGGCCCCCAGCGCCTCGTACACCACCGCCCGATCCCGCTCGCTATCGTGCTGAAAAGGTTGGGGGACGAGGATATGCGTGTTCACGGCTCGGAAGCAATACTCATATGGTAGGAATTTGCGTCGGATCGGACCAAGATTGAAGGTATTGGCGTGGGCGTCCGAGCCGCCGATGGCGATGATGGGCTGCGCTTGCAAAAGCTCGTCCCACCTGGTCAGCATCTCGGGGAAGGGGCCAGTGGAGAACCACCACGGAAAGAAGCCAACCGCCAGGGCGCGCAGTCTGGTCGTCACGTATGGCCGAAACTCGGACATGAAGTTCCACAACTCGATGCCGGTATAGCCTTCGATGTCCCACTGCGTCCACGGGTAGGTATTGGGGATGAGGGGGCTGGGCTTGTCGATGGGATGCGCCAAGAAAGTCAGGCCGCCGCGCTCGCGCACGGCATCGATCAAGCCCTGCGCGTTGGACGCAAAAGGAGTTACATCCTCTCGAACACCCAATGTCAGACAGTGATTGTCCTCCGGGCTGCGCTTGCGATCGTTGACCTCGATATCGAAAAGGGCCAACACCCCCCCGTACCAGCCTTCGAGTTGTTGATCGACCAGGACGTTATGATCGGTGACGATGATGAAATCCAGGCCCGCGCGCTGTGCCGCTGCGATCAGGTCGGCAGGCTGTCCGGCGCCATCGCTGTGGACGGTGTGCATGTGGATGTTGCCGCGGTATTCGTGAAACGCGAAACGTGAGGCCTGAGGCGTTGCGCTGGCTGTCATATCAGTCTCTTTCAATCGGTTCTTCTATGGGCCACTGGCCAAATTCGACGGCGCGACGCTTTTGGCGGCTGTCCGCGCCCCAAAGCCGGAAACGAGCATCCAACTTGCGCGCGAAAACCAGATAGCCGGTGTGGGCAATCATGCGGTCGGCGGGACGCAGACGGTCGGCCACTGGCTTCCAGGGTCGCACCAACAACTCCTCCACCCGAATTTCGGCGAAATTCCCGCGCGCCAGCGCTGCCAATAGTTCGCTGACCTGGTTCGTGGTGGGCAAGAGCGCGCCGAACATCCCGCCCTCCATCAACGCCGCCTCGACCTGAGGCACGAACGCCCCCGCCTCGCGCACATCCAGGAAAACGGCGTCGACATCCGTCTCGTCGAAGCCAGCGACGATGTCGCGCACTTTGAATTCGACGAAGGGCAGCAAGCCCAGCTGCTCCAGGTTGCGCTGGGCGACAACCTGGTGTTCGGGCCGCGCTTCATAACTGTACACCCGGCCGTGTGGCATCACCGCGCGGGCAAAGGCCAGGGTCAGGCCGCCGCTGCCGGTGCCAGCCTCGATCAGGCGCCGCCCATCCCACAAATCCAATTCCATGATCATTTGAGCCGCGTCCTTGGGGTAGACGATCTGCGTCGTGCGCTTGAGGTAACGGATCAAATCGGCGGTGGTGGGGCGCAACAGCAAGAATGGTTGCCCTTTGTCTGTCGTCACCACCCGACCAAAGGGTTGATCGATGAGTTCATCGAAGACGATCCGCCCCTGGTTCGTGAACCACGATCTGCCTGGCTGGGCGAAATGGAGGTAACGTTTGCCTTCGTTGTTGATCAGAAGAATGGGTTCGTTTGTTTTGACCTGAGACACCGGCGCCTTCCTTGTTTGCAATGCCTTGCCGAATTTGGCACGCCCGCGTGCCGGGAAACGATCATAGCACGGAGAAAAAGGGCGAACCAAACAAAGCACAAGAAGTTAAGCCGGGAAGCCAGGGTTGCCTATTTTGACAAGATAGAACATATGTGCTATTCTTTTGCTCATCGTAAGTCAAGACAGCCTTGTCACAGACACCCGACAATTCGCCAAGAAGGAGAAAATCACAATGAGTTCTAGCAACGGAAAAATGCAGGCGTTGGACACCACTCTCGCCAACCTGAACAAGCGCTTCGGTGAGGGATCGATCATGAAACTGGGCGACGCGACCAATATGCAGGTAGCCTCCATCCCCTCGGGCGCGCTGGCGCTCGACATTGCCCTCGGCGTTGGCGGTCTGCCGCGTGGACGCGTCATCGAAATCTACGGCCCCGAAGCCTCGGGCAAGACCACCCTCTGCCTCCACGCCGTCGCCGAAGCCCAACGACTCGGCGGCGTTTGCGCCTTCATCGACATCGAACACGCCCTCGACCCCACCTACGCCGCCAAGATCGGTGTGGACACCGCCAACCTCTACATCTCCCAGCCCGACACCGGCGAGCAAGCCCTCGAAATCGCCGAAGCCCTCATCCGCTCCGGCGCCATGGACATCGTCGTCATCGACTCCGTCGCCGCTCTCGTCCCTCGCGCCGAGATCGAAGGCGAAATGGGCGACCAGCATGTGGGCCTGCAAGCGCGGCTGATGAGCCAGGCATTGCGCAAGCTCTCCGGCGCCATCAAGCAGACGAACACGATCATGATCTTCACCAACCAGTTGCGTCAGAAGATCGGCGTCATGTTCGGCAACCCGGAGACGACCCCAGGCGGTCTCGCCCTCAAGTTCTACGCCTCGGTGCGGCTGGACATCCGCCGCGTGGATGCGGTCAAGACTGGGAACGAGGCGGTGGGCAACCGTGTGCGGGTGACGGTGAAGAAGAACAAGGTGGCCCCGCCCTTCCGCGTCGCCGAATTCGACATCATGTTCAACGAGGGCGTCTCCAAAGCGGGCAGCGTGCTGGATCTGGCCACAGAGATGGGGATCGTCGACAAGCGGGGGGCGTTTTTCAGCTTCGAGGGGCAACGACTGGCGCAGGGACGTGAGAATGCCAAAGACTTCCTGAAAGCCAATCCGCCATTACTGGAACGCATCGAACTCTTGGTGCGACAGCAATCAGGGGTGGGCAAGTCAAGCGCCTCGACCAACGGACATAGGTCTTCTGCCGTCGATGATCTCGAAGACGCAGCCGCTGCGGTCGGGGTAGAATAAAATAATCAACGCGCCGCTGCCACACCAACTATGAACGAAATAGAGCGAGTGAGCGAACACCTTTCTGCTTGCTCGCTCTATTTGCGGCCAAAGATAGGCGTATTCGGCTCGCGTAGATGGTCGGGCAGGGGCAGGATGCGGGCCGGAGCGCCGACGGCGAGCGTCCAGGCGGGTACATCGCGGGTGACGACGCTGCCGGCAGCAATGACGGCGCCCTCGCCCACGCGGATGCCGGGCAATAGCGTGGCGTTGGCGCCGATGGTGACATGATCGGCGATGATAGGGCCGCTGGGATGGTAGGAAGCGCGTTGGCGCAGGGGGTATTTATCGTTGGTCAGCACGGCGCCGGGGCCGATGAAGACGTAATCACCGATGGTCGTGTGAGTGGGGATGTAGACGCGGCCCTGAATGCTGCTGTAGCTGCCGAGGGCGACATGGCCATCGATGATGCTGGCAGTGCCGACGAGGACGTAGTCGCCGATGGTCGTGTGCTCGCGGATGAGGGCGTGATGGCCGCTGCGAAAGTCGTCGCCGATGACGACATCGCCGTAGATGATGGTGTAGGCGCGGATGGTGCAGTTTTTACCCAGCCGCGCGGGGCGGCAGTCGGGGCGATACTGAAGTCCGACGATGGCGAAAGGCTGGATAGTGCAATTGTCGCCGAGGATGGCATGGTGTTCGGATGGGTCGATCAGGGTCATATTTGATCTCGATAAAAATCTGCACGCAGTCCATAGGCGCGGGCCAGGAGGGGGGAGACTGCGGCCCAGGAGAATCTTTCGGCGTTTTTGCGGGCAGCCAGCGAGAGGCGCCGCGCCAGATTGGGATCGGAAAGGAGGTGGAGGACATGAGCGGCCAAAGCATCGACATCGCCGACAGACGCCAGCAGGCCATTCTCGCCATCGCCGATAAGGTCGGGGATGGCGCCGGCGTTGGTGGAGACGATGGGCAGCCCACAGGCGCTGGCTTCGATCAGCGTCAGGGGCAGGTTGTCGATGGCGGAGGTGTTCAGGAAGATGTCGGCAGCGGCGTAGGTTGGGGCGATGACGGCCGGCTGGAGGTGGCCGCTGAAGATCACACCCGGCAGTCGTTCTCTCTCCACCTGGGCGCGTAGCTCCGCCGCCAGGCTCCCGTCCCCCGCCAGGGTCAACGTCGCCTCTGGGTATTGAGATTGTACGTGCGCCAGCACCGCCAGGGCATCGGCGGGGCGGTAGTGGGGTTCCAATTGCCGCAGCCACAACAGGCGGGGCGAAACGCCCGCGCGCGGGCGAAAGAGGAAGCGCTCGACCGGGACGATGTTGGGGACGACTTGGGCCGGCAAGCCGTGGGCGGCGAAGACGCTGGATTGCAAGGGTGTGAGAGCTAAAAGGCTGTGGTAGCGGCGCAGAACGGGGCGGGCCAGCCAGCCAAATCGAGATAGAAAGGCGGCGACTTCGCCACCATGATACGTGATCACCAGCCGTTTTCTCCACCCGCGCGCGGCCAGTCCCACCACCACCGGCATGAACCCCCACCACGAAGCGGCATGGACGTGCAAGATTTGCCAGTGCGAGCGCGTTTGCCGAAGCTGGCGAAAGATGCTGATGATCTGAACAAGAGGCAGGAGCAGGCGCCCCCAGCGACGACGGCGCCACGACGGCAGGTCGGTGTTGATGCGGATGACATTGGCCCCGGCAGCGACCAGGCAATCGGCCAGGGTGCCGCACTGCACTGCGACGCCGCCCCGCCGTGGCGGGAATGGCCCCAAAATGGCAATACCGGCGCCAGCGAACGGCTCCACCATACTTACTGCCGCCCCTGCATTCGCGCCATACCGGTCACGCCCAGTGTGTTGCCTGTGCCAGTCACGACCTGTGAGATGAAAAATCGGCGCTTGCCCGATGGCGTGGTGGGAATGGCATCGACGAATTCCAGGGTCAGGCGGGTGGCGGGGCCGAGATAGTTGTGGAAGGTGTCGAGGATAGCCTGGCGGTCGGCATCGCTGAAGCTCGCATTGGCCACCAATTTGATCAGCACATCATCGACCTGGCGTTGAATGGCCTGGAAAGCATCGACGCTTTTCATCTTGCCGAAGAAGCCGGTGAAGTGGTGCACGCTGAGCCAGCGCCCATCGTGCGTGGCGAAGAGGTCGGTCAACCGGCCTTCGAGATGAGTCAGGCGGGGCAAGCCGCGCCCGCAGGGGCAGGGTTCGTGGGTGAGGACGCCGACATCCTGGATGTTGTAGCGAATGAAGGGCATGGCGGTGGCTTCGAGATTGGTGAAAACCAGTTCGCCCATCTCCCCATCGGGCACGCGCTGCCCATCGCGCAAGACCTCGACGAAAAGCGTCTCGGCGTTGAGGTGCATCCCCTGATGATGATCGCATTCCCCCGCCATCTGCATACCATCCCCGCCATATTCGTTGAACACCCGGCCAGGGGCGAAGGCTTGTTCGATGGCCTCGCGCATGGCCGGGGTCAGGGTTTCGCCGGTGGTGATGATAGCGGGGATGGGGATGGTCAGGCCGGCCTGGAGTATGGAACGCGCCAGGAAGTAGGCAGTGGAGGCATACGAGCGCAGCATCGACGGGCGGAAGTCGGCCAGGCGTTGGGCGTAAACAGCCAATTTGTCGTCGCTGATCTCGATCATCGGCAACCAAAGGTGGCGCAACAACCTCCATTCCAACTGCGCCAGCAAGGGATATTGGCGCAGCCCCCGGTTGGCCGAGACGGTGAAAGTGGCATAAGGAGCGCCGAATTGATAGCCGGCCATCTCCCAAAAACGAAATAGCCCGGCCCATTTCTTGGCCTTCTGCGCCTTTGTGGTCCAGTAGTGCAGCCGCTCGCCCGTCGAGCCGCTGGAAGTGACGGGAATGAGGGATCGCTCCGATAGCGAGTGGTTGCGAATAGGGTCGGGATAGTTATTGGTGAGGACATACTTATCGACCACCGGCAGTTTGATCAGATCAGCGGTGGTCTGGATGTCGTCCGGCGTGAGACCGCGCGCTTGCATGACCTGGCGATAGAAGGGGACGTTGTTGTAGGCCTGGGCAATGAGACGCCGCAATTTCTGGTTTTGCAGATCACGCAATCGCTCTGGCGACCACCACTGCGAGGCTTCCAGGCCGCGCAAGTAGGGCAGGACTTCCTGATAGCCCGACAGCCTGGCTCCCGCAGGCAGGATGGCAGAGCGAACAAAACGAGAGTACATAGTCATAGAGATAGAGCCAAAGAATTTTCTACTGAAACTCTAGCTTACCCGCAATCTCCCAACTTTGCCAGAAACCACGCGCGCCGTTGGCGCTGTTCCCAGCGATCTCTTGTTTCGTGCTACAATAGCGTTTGGGAATGGTTTTCATCTTCTCTCTGCCCCGTTGCCACACCCGCCGGATTACTTCGGCGACCGCTTTCGCTTCCTATGCCCGACATCACCCAAATTGCGTTTCAACATCCCAGCGAAAAAGAATTTGCGCGTCTGCTCGATTTCTACAGCATTCGCTGGGAATATGAGCCGTGCACCTTTTCCCTGGAATTCAACGCCGATGGCAGCGTGCGTTCTGCTTTCTCCCCCGATTTCTACTTGCCCGACCAGGACCTGTACGTCGAACTGACGACGCAGTCGACCCGATTGAACAATGTGAAGAATCGCAAAGTGCGTCGTTTGCAGGAGCTTCACCCCGAGATCAACATCAAGCTCCTGAATCGCCGCGACCTGCGCGGCCTGGCCCTCAAGTACGACCTGCCGGACCCCTCCACTGTCAATGTCGACGAAGGACATCCCCGCGACTACGCCTGAAACTTACGCGCGCGACATCGCCCGCGTGTTGATTGAAACCGAAACCTTGCAGCAACGCATCGCCGAAATGGGCGCAGCGATCGCGCGCGACTATGGCGACCAACGCCCGCTCTTCGTCGGCGTGCTCAAAGGCGTGCTTTTCTTCATGGCCGACCTGCTTCGCTCGGTCCATATCCCGCTGGAGGTCGATTTCATGTCTATCTCCAGCTACAGCGCCGAAACGCGCGAGCACGGCTATGTCCGCATCACCAAGGACCTCGAGACGCCGTTAGCAGGCCGACACGTGATCTTCGTCGAGGACATGATCGACACCGGCCTGACCCTCAACTACCTATTGCGCCTGCTGCAATCGCGCAATCCGGCCAGCCTTCACGTCGCCGTCCTCTTCGACAAGCCCAGCCGCCGCCTCCTCGATATTCGGCCCCGCTATTTGGGTTTTCGCTTGCCCGACCTTTTCGTGGTGGGCTACGGCCTGGATTATCGTGAGCAGTATCGCAATCTTCCCTTCGTCGGCGTGTTGAAACCAGAAGCATTGCGACAGGATTGACAGCAAAAAAACAACCCTATCTGGTGGATAGGGTTGTTTAGGCACAAAAAAAGTTACGACCCCGAGGAACCTTCGACTTGCCACTTTTAGCGCTTTTTGGGACTCTCAGTCCCACTTCCCAGATACCTTTTTGAGCACTGCTTGCTCTGGTATACTACCGGGCTTTTGCGCTCTTTCGCTTCAACTCTTGGGCATATTCCCCGCTTTTGCCTTCTATCGATAGGTTGTCTACCGTTTCGAAAGTGGCAGATTGCTGTGAGAGTTGCTAGTGAAGTGCGTTGTCTATGAATTCCTTAGGGTTCGTAACTGTCTTTAGTATAGAGAGGTTGTGCATTTTTGTCAAGCAATAGTAGTCATAAGATATGTTAAAAGTTCTGTATGACTTGTCGGTGAAGAACAGAGCTTGCAGGATTGGGTTGTGAGGTGATGATCTTTCCCCATTTTTTTCTATTGAAAGTTCGTAGTAGTAGTAGCAGCTGGGGATATGTGGATGGCTGGTCAAGACGATGGAGAGGGGCGCTAGGGGTAGGGGTGTCTGTGCGTTCTGGTACAAGGCATGGATGGGCGGGGCGGGATAAGGTGCGGGGATAGAAAGGGCGCCTCTTGCACAGCCACAGTGTTGTTCTTCAGAGGATTCCATGTTTTTTACTAGGATTGGGGGGAGGAATGATTCACTCAACCAGATGTAGTAGCCGGGACGCGAAAAGAGCTTTTGCTGGCGATGGCCTCTTTGCCCCGCTTTTCCCCACTTTGCAGGGGTTGTTGAGAGGTTATGAACATGGCTTGCTATGCTTTGTCTTCTCGTTATCCCCACCTTATTCCACTGCGATGCGAGAACAATGGAAGCTTCTCTTCCTTCGAGGAGGCTTTTTTCTGCTACTATAGAGATCAGTTGGTGTTCCAGCCTGGTTATCGAGATACGGAAATGTGTATATCACGAATGTCTGCCCGCCTTCTCTTCTTGTTCGGATTGTTGCTTGCCTTCGCTCTGGTTTTGCCAAGCCAGGCGCAGGGGGAGCGACAGGTGTTGGTGCTCAAGTATGAAGGGCCGGTCACGCCGGCGATGTTGGCGTATCTGGAGCGCGGGCTGGGACATGCGCAGGAGATCGGCGCTGAAGTCGTGATTTTCGAGATCGATACGCCGGGCGGGGCGGTGGATGTGACCAAGCGTATCATCCAGGCTATCGACCAGTCCGCTGTTCCGGTCGTCGTCTTCGTAGCGCCGGCGCGGGCGTGGGCAGCCTCGGCGGGGACGCTGATCACGTTGTCTGGCCATCTGGCGGCGATGGCGCCCGAGACGCTTATCGGCGCGGCCAGTCCGGTGGATAGCAGTGGCGCCGAGTTGCCGGAGACGGCCAAAAAGAAGGCGGAGGAGGCGGTGGCGGCCACAGCGCGTTCGTTGGCAGCGCGGCGGGGAGAGAAGGCGGTGCAATGGGCGGCGGCGACGGTGACGGCGGCAAAAGCGGCGACGGCGCAAGAGGCGTTGGCCGTTGGCGTTATCGATGTCATCGCTGATGATGTGCCCGATTTGCTTGCTCAGATCGATGGGCGGACGGTGGTCGTGAAGGGGGTCGAGCAGAAGTTGCAGGTGGAGGGAGCGACGCCGGTGTCGTATGATCCCAGTTTTTTCGAGCAGTTGCTCGCTGTTCTCAGTAATCCGGTGGTGGCGGCCATCCTGCTGACGTTGGGGCTAAATGCTATTTTGTATGAGTTGAGTGCTCCGGGTGGGTACGTGGCGGGCGCTGTTGGCATCATCGCTCTGCTACTGGCCTTTTATTCATTGGGTGCTTTGGAAGCCAACTGGGCTGGGCTAGGGTTCGTCCTGGTGGCGTTTCTGCTTTTCGTCGTGGAGTTGAAGGCGCACACGGGGGGCTTACTGACGATTGCCGGTGTGGTGGCTTTCATTGTTGGCGCTGCTATGCTGTTCGATACGCCTTATGCACCGATTCCCTGGGCTGCCATCATTGGTTCGGCGGCAGCGATGGGGATGTTCGTGTTTTTCGCCTTGCGTCTGGTGGTGAAGACGCAGCGCAGCGCCGCTGTCAGTGGAGCAGAAGCGTTGATCGGATCGCTCGGTAACGCTCGCACCCGGCTCGACCCGGGAGGGATGGTTTTTGTGCTGGGGACGTGGTGGGAGGCGACTTCCGAAAGTGGGCCGATCCCGGAAGGCGGGGCGGTGGTGGTCACGCGCCGCGAGGGGCAGCATTTGTGGGTGCGGCGAGCGGGGGTTTGATCGATGGTTCTTGGAGGAAATAGCCCAGCGTCAGCAGCGCCAGGATGAAGCCCACATAGTTTTCGTTGAGGAAGCGGGAGAAGTAGGCGAAGGCGAAAAGGAGCAAGGCGCCGTGCCAACAGAGGTTGCCGAGGGTGTTGTGGCGCAGTTGGCGGACGAGGAGGATGATTAGAAGGGGGATGGTGATCAGGAGTTCGGGAATCCAGAAGGGCCAGGAGGCGAAGCGGTCGGGTAAGGCGCCGGTGGCGAGGATGAAGTTGGCGAATCCCCAGCCCCAGATTTGGTAGTGGGAGGCGGAGGTTCCGGCGGCCCAGCGCCAGACGTCGTCGATGAAGGCGTTGGCGTCCCAGAGGAGGTAGGGGAGAACAAGGGCGAGGAAGACGAGGAGGGCGGGGGCGGCGCGGCGCAGGAGGATGGGGAGTCGGCGCGGGAGGTCTCGCCAGGAGAGGGGGTGGTCGGCGAGGAGGGCGAAGGCCCAGAAGGGGGCGAGGAACCAGGCAGTGGGTTTGCTGGCGCAGGCCAGAGCGAAGAGGATGCCGCTCCAGGCCCAGCGGCGCCGATGGAGGAGTAAGAGGCCGAGGACGATGAAGGCGAAGACGAAGACGTCGTTCTGCCCGAAGATGACGTCCAACCCAAGCAGAGGGTTGAGGCCGATGAGCATGGTCAGGGCGAGGATATCGGCGCGGTTGCGGCTGACCAGGGGGGGCAGGCAAAGGAGGGCGAGCAGGATCAGGAGGAGGTAGACGAAGCGTTGGTCGTACCAGCCGATGAGGGCGTTGGCGAGTAGCCGGATAGGGGCGGAGAGGATGAAGGTTGCAGGCAGGTAGGGGTAGTGTTCGAGGGCGGTGCGAAATTCGGGGAAGCCCCATTCGGCCATGGGGGTGTGGGCGTAGCTTTCGATGTAGGGGTTGTGGCCGGCGAGGGCGTAGTCGATGGCGATTTCGGTTTGGATGACGCCGCCGTCGTGGCTGTAGGATTGGGGGAGGTTGTCGTGGCGGAGGAGGATGAGTTTGAGGGTGGGCAGGAAGAGGAGGGCGAGGAGGATGAGCCAGAGGAGGGTGAGTTTGGCGATGTAGGTGCGCTGTTCGCTCCAGCGGTCGTGCAGGAGGTCGACGAGGGCGTAGAGCAGCAGGGCCAGGAGGCTGAGGGCGGCGAGGAGGAGGAAGATGGGGTCGCCGAACCAGGGGCCGAAGGCGGCGATGGCGGTGGGAGATAGCCAACCGCCGACCAAGGGATGGCGCGTGACATTGGCGAAGTGCTCGAAAAGGCCGGCCTCGGCGAAGCTATTGATGCGCAGGCGGGCGGCTACGAGCAAAAAGAGGAGAAGTACGTCAAGGGAGCGACGCATAGCAGAGAAAGTTGGGAGATGAGTAGTTTATTATGGGAATTTGAGTAGGGGTGTGTAACCTGGGATGAGGACGGTGCATCTCAAGGGGAGCAATTATCCCATCGCTCAGTGAGATCATCCCATGCCCATTTATGCTTTTGAATGCAAAGACTGTGATACACCGTTCGAGAAGCTTTTGCGTAGCTCTGTCGCTACCGTCGAGGTTTCGTGCCCGGAGTGTGGAGGGAAGCACGTGCAGAAGCGTTTGAGTTTGTTTGCGGCGCGTGTGCAAGGCGGGACGACCACGTCTGCCAAGAGCGCGGCTGCGTGCAATACAGGCGGGACCTGAGGGCTGTCCTGGTAACGTTGGCCGTGCGCCAATGAAGAGGAATCAACAGGCAGACTGTTCGGCTGCGAGCAGTCTGCTTGTTGTTCAGCAGGTTTGGCTCAAGCGTAGCAGGCGGGGGAGGTAGTCGGCGTCTTCGCTTGGGTCGAAGTCGGGGTGCAGGTAGCGGTCGAGGAAGAAGGCGAGCAGGTCGGGTTTAGCGGTCTCCATGCCTTGCTCTAGCTCCCATTGTGTTTCGGCCAGGAGGCAGATGGCCTGGCTGAGCGCAGCCAGTTCGTCTACGCGGCGGCGGACGTGTGTCTGCTGGGTGGCGGCGTCAGCGGCCAGAAGTCGTTCCCAGCGATGCTGGGTGCGGGCCAGGAGGTCGTTCAAGTCGGCGCGCAGGCTGTTCAGGGCGGCGGCTGTCACGCCGGCGAGCAGGGTGCTGAGATAGTGGAAGGTGTGGAGGTGCAGGCCGAATTTGCGGGCGTCACGGGCGGCTTGGAGGCAGAGGACGTTGTGGCTGCCTTCCCAGCTTTCGAAGACGACGGCGTCGCGGTAGAGGCGGGGGATGATGGAGAAGTCTTCGATGGCGCCGTTGCCGCCCAGGATTTCTTGCGCCCGGCGAATGCCCAGGCTGGTTTGCACCGAGGTCCAGTATTTGTTGATGTTGACCAGCAGCCGGTGGACGCCGCGTTCTTCTTCGCTGGCCTGGCCCAGGTCGATGCGGTCGATGAGGTGGCTGAGGCGAAAGGAGGAAGCCAGCACAGCCGCCAGATCGGTTTTCATCTCGACGAGCGCCTCGGCCACGAGCGGGTAGTTGGCGATGGGTTGGTCAAAGGCGCGGCGGTATTGGGCGAAATGCCAGGCTTCGACATAGGCTCGGCGGAGTAGTCCAGCCGAGCCCAGGGCGTTGGCCCAGCGCGAGGTGTTCAAGACCAGTTCGGTGACGATGTGGATGCCTTCGCTGAGGTTGCCGAGGGGGTAGGCGATGGCGTCGACGAAGTCGATCTCTGCCGAGGCCATGGTGCGGGTGCCGAATTTGGTCTTGAGGCGGCGGAGGTAGAAGTGGTTGAGCGAGCCATCGGGCAGGCGGCGAGGCAGCAGGAAGACGCCAATCCCGCGCGTGCCGACGGGCGCGCCTTCGGGCCGGGCGGTGATCAGTATCTGGTCGGCGTTGGCGACGGAGCAGAACCACTTTTCGCCGCTGAGCCGCCAGCTGCCGTCGTCTGCCGGGCGGGCGAGTACGGCGTTGGCGCCCACATCCGAGCCGCCCTGGATTTCGGTGAGGAATTGCGAGGCGGTTTGTTTGCGGTCGTAGTTGCGCTCCAGAAGGGGCGGGAGGTGGGTGCGTTTGATTTCGTCGCTGCCTACGGTTTGCAGGGCGCGGATGAGGCCCATGGTGCAGACGATGGGGCAGGCGTGGCCCATTTCGCCGCATTGGGTGAGCAGGTAGAGCATGGCGCCTTGCAGGACGGCATGGCCGGGTTGCGATTGGAGGGCGAGGATGCCGGCTTCGTAGGCCGGGCGGCCGGCGACATGATAGCTGGGGTGGAATTCGATTTCTTCGATGCGGCGCCCGATGCCGTCCCAGCGCTCCAGGCGGGGGTGGTTGTCGGGGCGGTCGTTGAGGGCGGCGGCGGCATCGACCACCGTAGCTATCAATGTAGAATATTGACCCAGGTCATTTTCTATGTTTTGGTAGGCGGCGTCGCCCAGATAGAGGCGCAGGAGGCGTTGCAGGTGGGCGTCGGCGGCGAGGAAGTTGGTGGGGATGTGGCGGCGCCACTCGGCCAGGTCGTCGCGTCCGGCGGCTTGGCCGGGGAGGGTGGACGGGAGGGGGCAATTTTCACGTTTCACGGTTTACGTTTCTCGTCAGCGACCATGCTGGTAAAATAGCGATGGAAGCGAAGGTCGTGGCTGAGTTCGGGGTGGAAGGCGGTGGCGAGGAGGTGTTGTTGACGCACGGCGACGATGGTGCCATCGGGAAGGGTGGTCAGAATTTCGACATCATTTCCTGTCGTGATGACCGCAGGAGCGCGGATGAAGATGGCGTGGAAGGGGCCAGCAGGATCGCCGGGTTGGGCGACGAGGGCCAGGGCTGGCACGGGCAGGTCGATCTCGAAGCTGTCTACCTGACGCCCGAAGTAGTTGCGGTCGACGGTGATGTCGAGGCCGCCGATGAGGGGTTGGCCGCCTTGTTTTTGGCCGGTGGCGTGGTTGGCGAGCATGATCATGCCGGCGCAGGTGCCCCAGGCGGGGCGATGGCGACAGAACTCGCGCAGGGGTTCGACGAGATGGTAGGATTCGGCGAGTTTGCCCATGGTCGTGGATTCGCCGCCAGGGAGGATGAGGCCGTCCAATGACTCGAGGTCGGAGGGGAGACGGACTTCGACGGCGTCGCAGCCGAGTTGGTGTAGTTTGTGGATGTGTTCGCGGAAAGCGCCCTGAAGGGCGAGAACGCCGATGCGCATGAGGTGGGGGTCAGAGTTGGGAGGGGGGATGGCGATGTGCCATTTTAGCGGCAAAGGTCGAGTACGGTGTCGTAGAGGACGTCGATGCCCCATTGTAGGGCGCTGATGGGGACGCGTTCATCGTGGCCATGGATGAGGTCGCGCCAGTCGAAGTCGGGCGGGAAGCGCATGGGGCTGAAGCCGTAGGTTTGCATATGCAGAGGAGCCAGGTGTTTGGCGTCGGTGCCGCCGGCAAGAAGGACGGGGACGATGAGGGCGTCGGGATCGTGTTTGCGCAGGTTGCGGACGAGCGTGTCCCAGAGGGGACCAGAGGAGGGAGACTCGAGGGCGATCGAGTCGTGTTCGGGTAGGTGGATGATTTCGACAGGCAGGTCGTCGCCGATGACGGCGCGGACTTCGGCGATGAGGTCTTGGCAGGTTTGGCCGGGCAGGATGCGACCGTCGAGCTCGGCTTCGGCGGTGCTGGGGATGACGTTGATTTTGGCGCCGGCGCAGAGCATGGTGGGGGCAGCCGAGTTGCGGGTGGTGTGGCGCACGAGGTTGCGCAGGGTGGAGGGGGGTAGCTGGAGGAGCAGTTCGTCCACGCGTTCGGGGCGGGTCAGGTCGCGGGGGTCGAAGCCCAATAGGGGCGCCAATTGGGCGAGGGTGTAGCGGAGGGTGGGGGTCAGATGGGTGGGTAGCATCTGGCGGGTCAGGCGTTCGAGGGCGATGGCCAGGTAGCGGATGGCATAGTGGTTGTAGTTGGGCGAGGCGCCGTGGCCGGGGGCGGCGTGGGCGCGCAGTCGCAGGCGGCAGTTGCCTTTCTCACCTACCTCGATGACGTAGACCGCTTTGCTATCGAGGTAAACAGGGAAGGCGCCCGTCTCGCTCAATCCCATCTCGGCGTCGATGAGGTCGCGGTGGTTCTCCGCCAGCCATTTCAAGCCAAAATCGCCGTTGGCCTCTTCGTCGGCGCAGCCGGCGAAGATGACATCGCGACGGAGTTGGGGGCGTTCGTTCGCCAATCGCAACATGACCATGGTCTGTTGGGTGACGATGTTTTTCATGTCCAGCGCGCCCCGCCCCCACACATAGCCATCGTGTAGCTCGCCGCCAAAAGGGTCGTGGGTCCACTGCTCGGCTTCGACGGGGACGACGTCCAGGTGGTTGTAGAGCAGAAGCGGGCGGGCGCTGCCATCGCCGTGGTAGCGGGCGACGACGTTGCCGCGACCGGGCGCTGATTCCAGGACGATGGGGTGGTAATGTGCCTGTTCGAGGATGCCGGCCAGGTACTGGGCCGCCAGGATTTCGTTGCCGGGGGGGTTGGTGGTGTTCAGGCGGATGAGGTTTTGGAGAAGATGGACGGGGTTCATCGGGCGTGGCTCGCAAGAGACAAGGCGGTGGCTACAAGGTTGTGCGCGGGAATGTTATCAAGTTGGTCAAGAGTTGTCATATTGCTTCAATCTGGTGCATGAAGGTGGAAATCATCGGATGGCTTGTAGTGGTGATTTCAGTCGGGTAGTCACGCAAACGACTAAAGTCGTTACTACGAAACCCTCAGTTTTATGTGCTAGGCGCGATACAAGGGCAAGAACGGGACCGCCATCTTATCCCAGGCGCCGGTGTAGCGCACCACCTGGCCGCCGAACCCGCGCTTGAAACGCCACACACCCCACAATCCCGTCGCCGGGTCGGGGATGGGGGCTTCGGCGTCGAGGCCGACTTCGTCTGGCACGCCCCAAAGGTCGTAGCCGAGACTGCCGTGCGCCCTGGCCCAGCGCATCGCTTCCCATTGTAGCAGGTGGTTGGGCATCAGGTTGCGGTCATCGTTGCCGGAAGCGCCGTAAAGATAGTAGGCTTTGCCCGCCAATTGCGCCGCCAGGAGCGCGGCCAATGTCTCGCCCGCGTGCTCGGCCAACAAGAGGATGGAGCGGTCACTGGGGGCGAATAGCTCCCAGAAGCGGCGATAGTAGTCGGGGCTGTGGACGCCGAAGGTGTTGCGGGCGCTGGTCGCCTGCATCAAGCGACCAAATGTTGGCAGATCGGCGGCTGCGCCCACGCGCACCGCCACGCCTTTACGCGCGGCCAGTCGCACGTTGTAACGCCATTTCTGGTGCATCCGCGCTAGGATTTCTTCCTCGCCCGCCTTCAAATCGACCCAGACGGTCGTGCGTGGTTGCACGGTGCGAGAACCAGGGTGAAATCCCAGGCCGCGCAATTGGCGAGAAAGGGCGGGCGAATCCATCTGTTCGGGTTCGATCTTTAGCAAGGGGGCGCCGCGACGCAGGCAGAATCGCCAGATCGCTGCCAGCAACGTCACCACCTGTTCGGCGTCCTGCCAATCGACCAGCGGTCCCTTGGGAACATAGGCCACGCGCAAGGGCAAAAAGCCCAAGCGCGGCAATTTGCGCAAGAGAATCTGCGCCCCCGCCGCCAACCGGCCCTGCTGCACCAGGCCCAGGCGGCTATCTTCCCAGCCAAATTCCGATTTGAGCTGGCCCCAGCCGCGCAATTGCAGGGGATGGGCGTCCGCGTGGGAAGCTACGAACGCATCCCATGCGTCTTCTTCCCACCCCGGTTGGCCGCTATGGATGATGTGCGTTGCCACCCCCCGCCTCTATCTGCCTTCGTGAACGCCGTCGTCGGCCAGTCGCTTGGTCAGACCTTGCAGATCAGAAGTATCGTCGCTGCGCGTCGCCAAGAAGACGACGATTTCGCTTTGGTCATGGCTGGCCAACGCCGCCACCCCGCCTGCACCCGTCATCTGGACGTTGGAGGAGCCACGCTCATGCGTGGCGGCCCAATCGTAGACGCAAGCCACGACGCGCGGTAACACCTCGACCGGGCATGTCACTTCGGTGCCCAGGATGCCATCTTCGTTGAAAAAGGCATCGACGCCGGAGATATCGAGCAGCAAGTCTTCCAGTTCGTAGTGCTGTTCGCGACTGAGATGGGGAGCCGTGACGGCAAATGCGGGCATGAGGAGCGGCGTGGAGGCGTTGAGAGCGCGGGGAGATCAGATGCCGCCGGCTCCCACCTGCGCCCCGCGCTGGAAGGTATGACCGAAGGCGTACAGCAAGGGGCGGAAGTGTTTCAAATTCACGCCGCTGCGACCATCCGACCACGCTGACGCCACCTCGATGGCCAGGATGTGGGCCACCCACAAATCTACATCCTCCAGTGATTGTACGCTCTCGACGCGACATTCGATGTTGAGCGGGCATTCCGCAATCAGTGGCGCCTTCACGTACTGTGCTGGCAGGGTCGTTAGCCCGCACAGCGCCAGTTTGTCCACATCGTTGCCCGAACGACTGCCGCATTCTTTGGCGACTGCGCGCATATCCTGTGTCAAAACATTGATGACAAATTCGCCGCTGGCGGCGATCAGCTGATTGGTCAGATTTTCCTTGAGGATGCCGATGACCAATCGTGAGGACGAGCCTGGTAGGGGGGCGATGGAAGCATTGGTCGAGGCATTGACGCGCCCATCGGCATCCACCGCTGTCACGAGGGTCAGGGGCATGCCGTAGTGGAGATACTCGCCGTAGCCGCCAGTGTCGATGAGTGTGCGCATGTTTCGTCTCCTGGAGAGGGAAGTCGCGGAATCATAAAAGCTTAACACAATATGCCCTTCGCGCGCCATGATCAGGATCAGCGTTTTTTGGTAAGTCAGGTTCCGCTGAGAAGTGGGATGCATCTCGCTGCGATACGCGCGCATCCTTGCCGGGGTTTGGGTGTTGTATTGATTGCCAAAAACTATTTGTCTATCGAGGATGTATTTATGAACAAAACGCGAGTCGTTGTCACCGGTCTGGGCGCCCTTACCTCGATCGGGCACGACGTGGAGACCATCTGGGCGAATGTCGTGGCCGGGCGACCCAACGTCAACCCAATCACCCGTTTCGATGTGTCGGATCGGCGCACGCGCTTCGCCGCGCAGGTGCAGAATTTCGATTTCGCCACGCTGGTTGACGAAAAAACCAGCCGCCGTCTCGGCTCCTACACCACTCTCGCCCTGGCTGCCGCCGCCCAAGCCTGGAAACATGCTGGCCTCGACGCCGACGCCGTCGATCCCCGGCGCGCTGGGGTCATCCTCGGTTCTGCCATCGGCGGGATCAACCCCCTGCTGGACTCCTACGACACCATGCGCATGGAAGGCGGGCGCCGCCTGGGGCCTTTCACTATCTCCTCGATTCTAATCGATACGGCCCCTGGCCAGATCGCTATCGAATACGGTCTGCGCGGCCCCAATTTGGGCATCGTGGGCGCCTGCGCCTCTGGCAACTATGGCGTGGGCGAGGCCTATCACGCCATCTTGCGCGGCGATGCCGATGTTGTACTCACAGGCGGGGTGGAGGATGCGATCCATCCTTTCACCATGGCCGGCTTCGAGCGCATGCGGGCGATGTCATCACGCAACGACGCCCCCAATCGCGCCTCGCGACCTTTCGACGCCGACCGCGATGGTTTCGTCATCGGCGAAGGCGCTTGTATCTTCGTGCTCGAGCGCCTGGAACATGCCCAAAGTCGCGGCGCTCACATCTATGGCGAGATCTTGGGCTACAGCGCCACCGCCGACGCCTATCATCTCACCGCTCCGCATGAGGAAGGGAAGGGGGCGGTCGAAGCCATGCAATACGCGCTGGAACGGGCGGGTCTGCAGGCCCAGGACATCGATTACATCAACGCCCACGGCACCAGCACGCAGTTGAACGACGCCGCCGAGACCCTCGCCATCAAGCAGGTGTTTGGTGAACACGCCTACAGCATCCCCATCAGCTCCACCAAGTCGGTGACGGGCCACCTTTTGGGAGCAGCGGGGGCTATCGAGGCCATGTTCTGCTTGTTGGCGATGCGCGATAGCGTCGTCCCTCCCACCATCAACTACGAGACCCCCGATCCGGCCTGCGACCTGGATTACACCCCCAACCAGGCTCGCCCGCATGTAATCGAATACGCCGCCAGCAATTCGTTCGGCTTTGGCGGCCACAATAGCTGCTTGATCTTAGGAGCGATGCCCAATGGCCGGTAGCAATGGTGCGAATGGGAATCATATGATGCGACAACGCTACGCGCATATCACCGGCTGGGGGATGGCGGTGCCGGAGCGCGTGGTCACGAACACCGAGCTGGCTCAGATCGTCGATACCACCGATGAATGGATTCGTAGTCGCACCGGCATCCAACAGCGACGGGTGGCGGTGGACCCGCGCGAGACCACTGTGACGCTGGGAACGAAGGCCGCGCGCGCGGCTTTAGCCGTCGCCGACCTCCCCGCCCATCGTCTCGACCTGATCATTTGCTCGACCAGCTCGCCCGAACACATCTTTCCCTCGTCGGCTTCGCTCATCCAGGATGCTTTGGGCGCCGTCCACGCTGGCGCCTTCGACCTCAGCGCTGCTTGCTCTGGCTTCGTTTATGCCGTGACACTTGCCAGCAGCATGATCCAGTGCGGTCAGGCCGAGAACGTGCTCGTTCTCGGCGCCGAAACGCTCTCTCGCATCGTCGATTGGTCCGACCGCAATACCTGCGTTCTGTTCGGCGATGGCGCTGGCGCCATCTTGATGCAGGCCAGTTCTGCGCCCGGCGGCGTGCTTTCCAGCGTGCTGGGCAGCGATGGCTCTGGCGGCGATTTGCTCATCCTCCCCGCCGGCGGCAGCCGCCAACCGGCCACACTCGAGACCGTGGCTTCAGGTCAACATTTCGTCAAGATGGACGGCAAAGCCGTGTTCCGCTTCGCCACCCGCGTCATGGTCGAGGCGACGAAAGAGGTGTTGGACAAGGCCGGCTTGTCGACTGCCGATGTCGATTTGGTCATCCCCCATCAGGCCAACGAACGCATCATCCGCGCATCGATGAAGCAACTCGATCTGCCGGACGGGAAGGTGTTCATCAACCTTCAAAACTACGGCAACACGTCCACGGCATCCATTCCCATCGCCTTGTGTGAAGCTATCGAACAAGGCCGCCTGCACCCCAACGACAATCTGGTCATGGTGGGCTTTGGCGCGGGGCTGACTTGGGCGGCGACGGCCATCCATTGGGCCGTACCGGGCGCGCGCACGGCGCCGTTGTGGCGAGCGGGACAGCGCTCCGCCACCTACAGCCTGGCGCGCGTGCGCTCGCGCTTGCTGCGCTATAGTCGTAAGGTGGAGAGTAGTCTGGTGGCCGAGGATGCGGAGGGCATGTCATCCGCTGGCATCAGCAAAGCCTTGGCAGAGCGTATCGAGGGATGGCGCAAAGCGCGTCGTGATTGAGACGACTCTGAATCGATCGCTTTTATCATTGACTAGCGGGCGCTTTGACGATCTGCGCAATGTTGCGTTACGATGATGTCGTTGTGAATGGAATCAAATCGTCACTCACCCCTCCTCTGCATCCAACTGAGATTTACGCACACCCTGCGGTCACAGTTGATCTTGTCCTGTTCACCTTTACCGAGGGTGAATTGCGGGTATTGCTGATCAAGCGCAAACACCTCCCGTTTGCTGATTGTTGGGCGCTGCCGGGGGGATTCGTGGGCATCGAGGAGCGGATCGAGGACGCGGCCGCGCGGGAATTGGCAGAAGAGACGGGGGTGGAAGGCATCTATCTCGAACAGCTGTACACATTCGGCGAACCCAATCGGGACCCGCGCGGACGCGTGATCACAGTGACTTACTTTGCCATTGTCGGATCGGACGTCATGCAACAGGCCCGCGCTGGGGCCGAAGCCAGCGATGCGGGATGGTTCAGTATTTACGCCTTGCCGCCCCTTGCCTTCGATCACGCCCGCATTATCAACTACGCTTTGCAACGGCTACGTTACAAATTAGAGTACACTGCCCTGGGTTTCTTCCTTTTGCCCGAGGAGTTCACCTTGAGCGAATTGCAGCGAGCCTACGAGGTCGTGCTGCAAGAAGAACTTGACAAGCGCAATTTCCGGCGTAAGATACTCGCACAGGGCATTCTTGAAAATTCTGGCCAACTCCGTTATGGCGATCACCGCCCGGCCACACTCTACCGTTTTGCTGCGGCAGCCGTCGAATTGGAGAAGGCACGCCGTCGCTTCCCGTGATAAGGACTGAGCATGTACAAGCACATCCTGGTTCCACTCGATGGTTCAGAATTGGCCGAAAGCGCTCTGGCTGAAGCCAAAAAATTGGCGACAGCAGAAGCTGAGATCATCCTCTTTCAAGTGATCCGTCTGCCCCTGCCTGTGATGTCGCCGGACGTAGGGCTGAGTATGCCGGTCATCGAGATGGATGATCTGATGACCGAAGCGATGGCTTATCTGAAGGAGCACGCCGCCACGCTGGTGCAGCAAGGCTTCACGCCGCGTGTGGATGTCGTCGAAGCTGATAACGTCGCTGATGCGATCGTGCAGTATGCCAAAAAGCATGGCGTCGATCTCATCGTCAAGACAACGCATGGGCGTGGCGGTCTGAGCCGGCTAGTCTTTGGCAGTGTGGCTGAAGGCGTGGTGCGACACGCACCCTGCCCGGTATTGCTTGTACGCGCCGCCCTGGTGCATTAATACTACAACCGCATTTGTCATTCTGAGGAGTGAAACGACGAAGAATCTGCGGTTTTCGCTGGTGTAAGTTGGAGATTCTTCGCTCCCGCTGGTCGCTCAGAATGACACTTCAGGCGATGTGCGGTTGTAGTATTAAGCTGAAATCAGAATGAGAACGAGGGCTTGGAAGATGACGAGGGACGATACAGCCTGGCTCGATGACAGCAAGGGTGGTCTATCGTCCCTCGTCAAGACGGGCGCAAAACTGATGTTTTCAAACTGACTTGAGTTTAGCGATCAATAACAGGAGGGAGAAATCCTTCCATTGGGGCTGGGTGAGAATGACAGATTCTGCCGTCTTTGTCTTGGCGGCGCCGTACTCTACAGGAGGAAAGGCCGTGTTCAAACGCATTATGATGGTCATCTTTTGCATGGCTGTGCTCGCCAACAGCTTTGTCAGCAGCGCGCGATTCAAAGCCGACAACGTGACCATGGCGCAAGCGGGGTATACGATCTGGATGGCGCCATCATCGGTCAAACTATGGGCAGACACGGCGCCGCTGGACTGGCAAGGCCCCCTGCACATGGCGCGCAACGACGTCGCCCTCTTCCACGTCGCCCTCACCGCCCAACAAGCCCTGACCCTGCCGTCCTTGACCGCCTCCTCCCCCACCCTGACGGTCAAAATCTGGCAGGAAGCCCCCATTGCCATCACCACCCCCTCGCACGGCCTGACCCGCAG
>JAYRVO010000099.1:0-2155 GCA_041918515.1 Chloroflexota bacterium
CGTTCTGAAAAAGGAGAAAACTCATGAAAGCGATTGTTCAAAACGATTACGGTTCGCCCGATGTTCTCAAACTGGCTGAGGTCGCCCAGCCAGTGATGAAAGATAACCAGGTATTGGTTCGCGTCAAGGCTGTTTCCATCAATGTCGGGGATGTGTTCGCCATGCGGGGCAATCCGTGGCCGACCCGCTTGATAGCCGGGTTCCCCAAGCCCAAAAACTATATTCTGGGCCAGGATATGGCTGGGGTGGTCGAGGCGGCTGGTGCCAGCGTGACGCAGTTCCGCCCCGGCGATGAGGTGTATGCCGCTTGCAGCGGCGCGCTTGCCGAATATGTGAGCGTGACAGAGGATAAACTGGCGTTCAAACCCGCCAGCCTCACCTTCGAGCAAGCCGCAGCCATCCCAACTGGCGCCATTACCGCCCTGAAAGGCTTGCGCGAGGTCGGCAAGTTACAGCCGGGTCAGAAGGTCTTGATCAACGGGGCTTCGGGAGGGGTGGGCACATTTGCCGTGCAAATTGCCAAAGCGCTCGGCGCCGAAGTGACCGGCGTATGCAGCACGCGGAATGTGGACATGGTGCGCTCCCTCGGCGCAGACGATGTCGTGGATTACACCCGGCAGGATTTCACCCAAAACGGACGGCGCTACGACCTGATCCTGGACAATGTCGCCAGCCATTCTTTTTCAGAAATAATGCGCGTCCTCACCCCGCAGGGGCTGATCGTTCCCAACAGCGGTCACAGCGGCATGGGATACGTGTTCAAGGCGTTTTTGCTCTCGCCGTTCCTGCGCCAACTGGGGAGCGTGTATTTCGCTGTGCCGAACGGCAAAGACCTGACGCAATTAAAGGAGTGGCTCGAAACCGGGAAGGTCAAGCCAGTCATTGACCGAACCTACCCGCTGTACGAGGCGCCCGAAGCATTCCGCCATCTGGACAAAGAACACGCCCGCGGCAAGGTCGTCATCATGGTGGCAAAATGAAGGAGAGAACAATGCTAAACACGAGAATCATTCTTTCGGCAACCTGGGTGGTTGTCACGCTGATTTATCTATATGGCGATGTCCTGCGCATCTATCACGGCGGCGAAAAGGCAAAAGCGTTGGCAAGCATGAATTTAAACCAGTTCGTTTGGTTGGGGATCGCGGTTTTGATGTTGACGCCAATCCTGATGGTTTTCCTAACCCTGGTATTGCCCCAATCTGCGAATCGCTGGGCGAATATCATCGTAGCCGCCTTCTTTTTCCTGTTCAACCTGGTAGGCTTGCCCACCTATCCACCGTTATTTGACAAATTCCTGCTGGCAGTCAGCATGGGGTTCAATGTGGTCACGATCTGGTATGCATGGAATTGGAGCTAACCTGCGGTTAGCCTGATAGATGCGTCAGATGTCAAATAGTCAAACTCATCCATATCGTTCAAAAAGGAGATAAACATGAAAACCTTGCAGAAATCTGGCGGCATCGCCGCGCTGTACATGGCGATCAGCCACCTGGTCGGAATCGTCATCTTCCTCGTCGTGCTGGACTATCTCAGCATCACTGACCCCGCTCAAAAAGTCGCCTTGAACGTCGAAAAGCAGACGGTCATCTTCTCGACCAACCTGCTCATGTACGTGTTCTTTGGCTTTACGTTGATCGTCCTGTCGCTGGCGTTGTACGATCGGATGAAGTCCGGTGCACCGGCGCTCATGCAGGTGGCAACCGCGATCGGGATCATTTGGGCTGGCTCGCTGATTGCCAGCGGCATGGCTGCCAACGCGGGACTTGCTACCATCGTCGCGCTCTATGCCAAAGACCCGACCCAGGCCGCGTTGACCTTTCAGGCAATTGAGTCCATCACAAACGGGCTGGGCAACGCCAATGGCGAAATCCTAGGTGGTCTTTGGGCGCTGCTGGTCAGCCTGGCCGCGCTGCGGACGGGTGGGCTTCCCAAGGGGCTGAATTTCCTCGGTGTGTTGGTTGGCACTGTGGGCATCATCTCCATTATCCCAGGGTTGACCGACATGGTCGGCGTTTTCGGCTTGGGCCAGATCATCTGGTTCGTCTGGCTGGGGATCGTTCTGCTTCGCAACGACCCAAGTCGGGCAGCGTAATACCAACAGCCTTTCGACTTCAAGCTTCAACAGCAAACAAGGGTATTGGAGAGGTTGACTCTC
>JAYRVO010000100.1:0-55045 GCA_041918515.1 Chloroflexota bacterium
CCCCCCCCCCCCACCCCCCCCCCCCCACCCCCGCCCCCCGCCCCCCGCCCCCCGACCTCCGCCCCCCGCCCCCCGCCCTCCCTCCACCGATTTCTGCCCACCGCCCCCCGCCCTCCGCCCTCCGTGCTCCTCCTCACCCCCCAATTCCCCTACCCTCCCCATCAGGGCACCGCCCTGCGCAACTTCAACCTGCTGCGCGGCCTGGCCCCGCGCCACACCATCGACCTCTTCAGCCTCCTTGCCCCCGGTGACGAACCTGAAACCGGCCCCGTCCCCTCCCTCGTCCGCCATCTACTGACCGCCCCCCAACCCCAACGCTCCAACTCCCAGCGCCTGCGCGACCTTGTCCTCAGCCCTCTGCCCGACATGGCCCTGCGGCTCTGGAACCCCGACGCCTTCGCCCTCCTCCTCGCCCACGTCCAATCTCATCCCCCCGACATCCTCCAGGTCGAAGGCATCGAGATGGCCCCCTACCTCCTGGCCCTCCAGCAAGCGGGCCTTCACCTGCCCTGCATCATCTACGACGCCCACAACGCCGAAACCCTCCTCCAGCGCCGCGCCTGCCTGGCCGACGCCCGCCGCCCTGCACGCTGGCCCACCGCCGTCTACTCCGCCATCCAAACCCTCAAATTGGGCCGTTACGAGCGCCGCATCCTCCTGGCCGCGCATGGCGTAGCCGCCGTCAGCGACGCCGACGCCCGCGAACTCCAGCGCCTTGCCCCCGGCGTCTCCCTCGCCGTCGTCACCAACGGCGTCGATCTGGCCGCCTACGATCCCCAAACCCACCACGCCAACCCCTACCCCCTTCCTGGCCCCCACCTCGTCTTCACCGGCAAAATGGACTTCCGGCCCAACATCGACGGCGTCCTCTGGTTCGCCCAACGCGTCCTCCCGACCCTGCACGACCTGAACGCCCACTTCTGGATCGTCGGACGCAACCCCCACCCCCGCCTCGACGTTTTGCGCGACCGCCCCGACATCACCATCACCGGCCCCGTCGCCGACATCCGCCCCTACATCGCCCACGCCGACCTCTACGTCGCCCCTCTGCTGGCGGGCGGCGGCACACGCCTCAAAATCCTGGAAGCCCTGGCCCTGGCCCGGCCCATCGTCTCCACCCGCCTGGGCGCCGATGGCTTCCCTGTGAGCGACGGCGAACAACTCGCCCTCGCCGACGCCCCCGCCGCCTTCATCGCTGCCTGTCGCCATCTCTTGGCGCACTCCGCCGAAGCCGCCGCCCTGGGCCAGCGCGGTCGCACCTTCGTCACCGCCCACTACGGCTGGGACGCTATCGTCCCTCATCTTGAGAGTCTATATCAGCGATAAAAATCGATCGTCGCCCCTCACCTCGCCGCCTGCCGATACGTCTCCAACGTCTCCCGCGCCGCCTTCTCCCACGAAAACAGCTTCACACGCGCCAGGCCCCGCTGCCGCAACCGCGCGTGCAAATCAGCATCCGTCAGCAGACGATGCATCGCCACCGCCCAGGCTTCCACATCATCCGGCGGCACCAGCAACGCTGCCTCCCCCACCACTTCGGGCAAGCTGCCGGCATCCGAACAGATTACAGGCGTCCCGCAGGCCATCGCCTCCAGCGGCGTCAGGCCAAAACCCTCGTAACGCGCGGGATGAACGAGCAACGTCGTCAGGTTGTAGAGACTGCGCAGCGCCTCGTTGCTGCTGATCTGGCCCAAAAAGTGGACGTGAGCGCTCAGATCAAGCTCCTGCACCAATGCGTGGATATCGTTCGCCAGCCAGCCCGACGCGCCCACCAGCAAAAGCGGTAGATCGACATTGTACGCCTGGCGCAGCAGATGATAGGCCCGCAAGAGTGCGCCCAGGTTCTTGCGCGGCTCGATGGTGCCGACGAAAAGCAGGAAGCGATCGGGAGCGGTCAGACCGACGCTCTCCAGGTGCGCCCTCGCTTCCGCGCGCTCCAAAGGCTGGAACAGGGGATCGGCGGCCTCGTAGATGACATTGATCTTGTCTTCGGGCGCGCCCAGCAACCGCACCAGATCGTGGCGAGTAGACTGACTGACGGCGATGATGCGATTGGCCCGGCGCACCGCCAACTCGGTCTGGCCATAATAACGCGCGGAATCGGCAGTGACGAAGTTGGGATAGAGATGAAACCCCAGATCGTGAACCGTGATCACCGAGGGAACTTGATTGTGTAACGGCGGGATGAAATCCGGGCTGTGAACAAGATCCAGGCCCAGGCGTCGCGTCTCCAGGCTCAATGGCCATTGCTCGAAACGATGATGCGCAGGCGCGTAGAGAGTCACACGCCGAAAATTCGGCGCGTCCACGAGCGGCTCCAATTGGCGACGATGCTGTAAGAGCACATACTCGTTCTCGTTGTCGATCTTGGCGAGGGCCTGGATCAGCCGGATGGTGTACCAGCTAATCCCCGCCTGGCGGTGATAGGCCAGACGAGCGTCGATACCGATGCGCATGGGGCAGCGAGAGTTGGCAGTGCTGTGAGGTTGATTCTGGTGGGGAGAGGGTTTACGGTCGGGATAACATGATGATCGCGCTCGTGTCAACGTTGTCGAATCCCCGTCATCGCTTTACAATCGGACGGGAGTTTCACATGTTACGAACGTTGCTGCAAGCGCTGATCCGCAAGCTCAAGAACACGCCCGATTATACTATCGATCCTGCACTTCCTACGACTGCCCTGATCACTTTGATCAAGGAGCGTGGTTTGGCGTTCCTGCGCGGGTTGTGGCGGCGTCCCTTCTTGGCCGCTTGCGGAGGCGCTCTTTTCGTGGGCCGCCGCGTCCAACTCTTGAACACGCGCAAGCTTCATCTGGGTCGCGGCGTCACGCTCGACGACGATGTCAAAATCGACGCCCTCAGCCGCCAGGGCGTTTGGCTGGGGGACAACGTCTCCATCGGGCGTTTCACCATTATCGAGTGCACCGGCGTCATCGCCAACCTGGGCGAGGGCTTCCGTATCGACCACAACTCCAATTTGGGCGACTACAACTACGTGGGCGCCGCGGCTGGCATCAGCATCGGCCAGAACGTCCTCGCCGGCCAGGGTGTGCGCTTCCACGCCGAGAACCATGTCATCGCCCGCACCGACATCCCCATGAAGGCGCAAGGGGTGACGCACCAGGGCATCGTGGTCGAGGACGATGTCTGGCTTGGCTCCGGCGCCGTCTTGCTCGATGGCGTGCGGGTGGGCGCGGGCGCGGTCGTGGCCGCGGGGAGCGTGGTCACCAAAGATGTGCCGGCCTATGCCGTCGTGGGGGGAGCGCCGGCGCAAGTGCTCAAATATCGCAAGGAGCCTCTAGGAACGGTATGAATAGCCGTCGGCGCGTTTTCCCGTCCACCTTGTGGTGGCTGCTGATCGCGACGGCCTTTGGGGTGCTGGCCGGGTTATTGCCCTGGCTGGCGGGTCAAGCGCCATGGGCGGGTTTGGTCATCATAGTGGGCTTGCTCGGAGCTGTCATCCTGCTGGTGGGGTGGCCGTTCAGCGGTGTGGCCACGCTCATGCTGGCGGCGTTGTTGACCCATTATCATATCGATATCAGTCGCGTATCCCTTCGCCCCGAACACCTCGCTTTGCTGGCGGTGGCGCTGGTGGCAGGATGGCAATGGGTCATGCAGCGCGGGCGCTTACGCCTCCCCCTGGCTGCCTGGCTCGCTTTGGCCTGGTGGGGCGCCAACTTACTCTCGGGCGCTTTCTTCAGCCCCGCCACTCTCTACACCCTCCAGAACGCCGTGCGCGTGGGCGCGGGTGTGCTCACCTTCCTCCTCGTCCTCAACCTCATTCCCGACCGCCGCCAATGGTGGTGGGCGGTGTGGTTCTACCTGGGCGCGGGGGTGGCCGAAGCCGCCTTCGGCATCCTGGCGCGCATCCTCTATCCCTTCGGCATCAACCTCGGCATCCAGGTCGGCTGGACCTTCACCGAACCCATCCCTTACGGCACATTCGAAGAAGGCAACCTCTTCGGCAGCCACTCCGCCGCCTGGGCGCTTGTTCTCTTGATGATATTGCTGGTTGCAGGCAATTGGCGTCGTCCCACCGTGCGCCAGGTGCTCCTCCTCGGCGGCCTTTCCTGCCTCCTGCTCGGCCTCTTCCTCAGCCTCTCGCGGGCGGCCTGGCTCATGTTCGCCGCCGGCCTCGTGCTGGTATGGGCCTTCCATCGCCGCAACTCCTGGGTTCAAGCCAACCGCTTCCTCCTCGCCGCCACTTTGGCGCCCTTCGTCATCTTCCTCGTCCTCAGCATCGCCCCCTTCCTGCCAGCCTCATGGCCTTTCGTCAACCGCCTGCAATCCTTCCTTCACCTCGGCGCCGATCCCACCTTCTCGGCCCGGCTGGAAGATTGGACCCTGGCCATTGGCGACTGGCTCCGGCAACCCCTCACCGGCTGGGGGCCAGGCTCCTTCGCCGCCTTCTATGGCGCCCTACGCTATCGCCCCGCCTGGATCGGCAGCCTGAGCGTGCGTCTCCTCCAAGAAACGGGACTCCTCGGCGCACTCGCCTTCATCACCTACCTCCTGGCCCTGCTTCTTCCTGCCTTCAAACTCAGCGGCCGCCTCAACGTCCCCCGCGACCGCGCCGCCCTGCTTGGCCTGGTCATCGCCTACATCGCCCTCCTCAGCATCGCCTACCAATCCACCGACGGCATCTGGTTGGCCGCCAGTTGGATTCACGCCGGCCTCATCGCCGCCGGCACGCGCGTCCTGGCTCCCTCTCAACACGAACCTGACCCTCCGCCCTCCGCCCTCTGATCTCCGCCCTCTGATCTCCGCCCTCTGATCTCCGCCCTCTGATCTCCGATCTCCGCCCTCCGCCCTCTGATCTCCGATCTCCGCCCCTTGCCCCCCTCCTCCCTCCTCTTCGCCCACAGCTCCGACGAACTCTACGGCTCCGACATCGTCTTGTTGGAACTGACAAGACGGCTCGATCCCGCGCGCTTCCGACCCCTCGTCGTCACCCCCACCGATCTCCCCTACCGCGGCCAGCTCAGCCGCGCCCTACACGAATCCGACATCCGCCACCAGGCTATGGACATCCCCGTCCTGCGTCGGCGCTACCTCTCGCCCCTCGGCCTCCCCGCCTTCCTGCGACGCCTGGCCACCGGGCCTCGCCGCCTCCAGCATCTGGCCGCCGCCGAAAACATCGCCCTCATCCACTCCAACACCGGCGCCGTCTGGGGCGGCGCCCTGGCCGCCCGCCGCGCCGCCTTACCCCACCTCTGGCACATCCACGAAATCGTCACCCGCCCCGCCTCTGTCCGCCGCCTCATCGCCTGGATGATCGCCCACTACAGCGATCAGGTCGTCGCCATCAGCCGCGCCGTCGCCGACCACCTCCTGGCCGATCAGCCCGACCTCTCCTCTCGCCTGGTCGTCATCCCCGACGCCGTCGACGCCGACCGCTTTCACCCCGACATCGACGGCACAGACCTGCGGACAAAATGGCGCCTCGCCCCTGATCAAACCCTGATCGGCGTGGTCGGGCGCATCTCCGCCTGGAAAGGCCAGGACTTCTTCCTCCGCGCCTTCGCTCAAGCCTTGACATCCGCTCCCCAACTGCGTGGCGTCCTCGTAGGCGTCCTCGTCGGCGACGTCGTGCCCGGCGAAGACCAACGCCGCCACGACCTCCAACGCCTGGCCGCCGATCTGGGCATCGCCGATCACATCATTTGGGCAGGCTACCGCAGCGACACCCCCCAAATCATGGCTGCGCTCGATATCCTCGTCCTCCCCTCGCTCCTGCCTGAACCCTTCGGCATGGTCGCCCTCGAAGCCATGGCTGCCGGGAAACCCGTCTTGGCCACCGCCCATGGCGGCCCCCTGGAGACTATCCGCGACGGTGAAACCGGCTATCTCGTCTCCCCCACCGATCCCCACCCCCTTGCCGACGCCCTCGCGCGGTTGGCCTCCGACCCGCCGTTGCGCGCCCAACTTGGCGCCCATGCCCGCGTCCACGTCTGCCGCTCCTTCGGTTTCGACGCCCACGTCGCCGCCTTTCAAGACCTCTACGAACACCTGCTCGCCTCGCCTCGCCCGCTCTTGGCCAATGCCCCGACGCGGCGCCGCGACCCTGCTTCGCTATGAAAGCATTTAGCCTGGCTCTTGCTCTGGCCTTCCTCCTCACCCTGACAGGCTGCGCTTTCCTCACAGCCACACCGGTTAGCCCCAACCCCGAAGCCCTCACTTGGCTCCAGCAGGCCGACCAACTGCGCACGGACGGCGACTACGACAGCGCCATCACCGCCTACCATCGCGCCATCGCTCTAGACCCCACCCTGGCCGAACCCTATGCCGGCCTGGGCGCCGCGCTCGTGGGCAAAGGCCAAAGCGAGGCCGCCATCGCTCCTCTCCTGCGCGCGTCCGAGCTGGCCCCCGACCACTACTGGGTGCATCGACTCTTGGGCACGGCCTATCTCAACTTACAGCGCTACGCCATCGGCGCCGAAGAACTCACCCAAGCCTACGTCATCGACCCCAGCGACCCTCACTTATTGGTGGGCATCGCTCTGGGCCAGGGACGCAGCAACCAACGCCAACAGGCGCTCCGCACCCTCGATCTCCTGTCTGCTCGCACCAAAGACCCCGGCCTCCTTGCCGACGCCGAAACCCTGCGTCGCGAATTCAGCCAGTGATAGCGCCACCTTTTGGCAACACCGCCCCCCTACTCCCTACTCCCTCGCCCCCGGCCATGCCGCCCCATCGCGCCGCCCCTCCCCTCCGCATTGCCCTCATGGGCACACGCGGCGTCCCCGCCTCCTACTCCGGCTTCGAGACCTGCGTCGAACAACTCGGCGCCCGCCTTGCCGCCCGCGGCCATCAGGTCACCGTCTACGCCCGCAGCCACCACATCACCTATGATCAGCCCACCTATCGCGGGATGAGACTGGTCAAGCTCCCCACCATCCCCAATAAATACTTCGACACCATCGTCCACAGCCTTCTATCCAGCATCCACGGCCTCAGCCAGGGCTACGACATCGTCCTCTACTTCATCGCCGGCAACAGCGTGGTGACATGGATCCCGCGCCTGTTCGGCCAGAAAACCATCATCAACGTCGATGGCCTGGATTGGAAACGCGCCAAATGGCCGGAATTGGCCAAAAAATACCTCCGTTTTGCCGAACGCATGGCCAAACCCCTGGCCAACGCCGTCATCACCGACTCGCGCGTCGTCCAGCGCTACTATCAGGACGTTTACGCCACCCCCACCACCTATATCGCCTACGGCGCCGAGCTGCCCCACCGCCCCCCTGGCGACACCCTGGCTCGTTTTGGCCTGGAACCCCGCGGCTACGTCCTCTTCGTTGGCCGCCTCGTCCCCGAAAACTGCCCCCACCATCTGGTCGAAGCCTGGCTCGATCTGGACACCGACATGAAAGCCGTCATCGTCGGCGACGCACCCTATGCCGACGACTACAAAGCCAGCCTGCGCGCCAACCACGACCCCCGCCTGATCTTCACCGGTTACGTCTTTGGCGAAGGCTATTGGGAACTTGCCGGCAACGCCTACGCCTTCGTCCTCACCTCCGGCGTCGGCGGCACCCATCCGGCCCTGGTCGAAGCCATGGCCTTTGGCAACACCGTCGTCATCCACAACACCGATGAGAACCTCGAAACCCTGGGCGATGCCGGCCTCAGCTATGACGGAAACGCGGGCGGGCCAGCACTGCGCGCGGTTCTGGCCCAACTGCTGGCCGATCCCGAACTGGCCGCCTCCTTGCGGGCCAAAGCCGCCGCCCGCGCCGCCCAAACCTACACCTGGGACGCCGTCACCGACGCCTACGAACGCCTCTTCTACGACGTGCTGGCGGGGCGCCGCGTAGCCTCCTTCGAGACAGCCGTCGCCACCGGTCGCGAATGAGAGGGCGTTGATCGATGCTGAAAATCGAGGGGCTGGAGAACAGAGAACAGAGAACAGAGAGCAGAGAACAGATTGCCGATCCGTTCTGGCAAACTTTACTCGAACGCCGCTCCCTCCGTCGCTACACCGATCAGCCCGTCCCGCGCGCCCTCCTCGAACGCCTGCTCACCGCCGCCATCTGGGCGCCCAACGCCCACAATCGCCAGCCCTGGCGCTTCACCGTCGTCACCGAAAGCGCAATGCAGCGCCGCTTGGCCGAGGCCATGGCCGCGCGCTGGGAGCAAGACCTGCTGGCCGCTGGCGCCGATCCCACCTTTACGGGGCGCCGCGCCGCTACCTCGCGCCAGCGCATCAGCAGCGCCGGCGCCCTGGTGTTGGGCTGCCTGACCCTGGTCGATATGGATCACCATTCCGACCCCGAACGCCAGCGCCTGGAAGGTCTCATGGCCGCCCAAAGCCTGGCCCTGGCCCTGGGCAACCTCCTCCTCGCCGCCCACCACGAGGGCCTGGCCGCCTGCTGGATGTGCGCCCCCCTCTTCGTCCCCGATCTCGTGCGCTCGGTGCTCACCCTCCCCCCTGATTGGGAACCCCAAGCCCTCATCACCCTCGGCTATCCCGCCGAAACTCGCACCTCGGCCCGCCGCCCCCTCTCCGAAATCGTCCTCTGGCGATGAACCACGCAACACGCAACATGCAATACACAACTCCCCACATCGTCGCTCTCGCCGGTGGCGTTGGCGGGGCCAAACTGGCGCACGGGCTGGCCCAGAACCTCGACCCCGGCCACCTGACCATTGTTGTCAACACCGGCGATGACTTCGAGCACCTGGGCCTGCTCATCTGCCCCGACCTCGACACCGTACTCTACAACCTGGCCGAAGTCAACCACCCTGGCCAGGGCTGGGGCCGGGAGGACGAGAGCTTCGAGGTGCTGGGCGAACTCAAGCGCCTGGGGCATGACGCCTGGTTCCTCCTCGGCGACAAGGACATCGCCCTCCACCTCCGCCGCCGCCAAATGCTGGACGCCGGCCAGAACCTGACCACCGTCGTCGCCGCCCTGGGCCAGAGCCTCGGCCTCGCCCATCCCGTCCTCCCCATGTCCGACCAGCCGGTGCGCACCATCATCCTCACACCCGATGGCGAGCTGCCCTTCCAGGAATACTTCGTCCATCGCCGCTGCCAGCCCACCATGCTGGGGATGCGGCTCGACGGCCTCGATACGGCCGAACTTTCCCCTGCCGTTGCCTCGGCGCTCGCCGCCGCCGCCGCCGTAATCTTCTGTCCCTCCAACCCCTACGTCAGCATCGACCCTATCCTGGCCCTCCCTGGCGTGCGCGACTTGGTGACGGCCAAACCCGTCATCGCCGTCAGCCCCATCGTTGGCGGACAGGCCCTCAAAGGCCCAGCGGCCAAAATGATGGCCGAGATGGGCGTCGAAGTCAGCGCCCTGGGCGTGGCCCGACACTATGCCGGCTTGCTCGCCGGCTTCGTGATCGACCACGCCGACGCCAACCTCGCTCCAGCCATCCGCGACCTGGGCATGCAAGTGCTCGTCACCGACACGGTGATGACCGACAAAAGCAGCCGCATGCGGCTGGCCGCCGAAACGCTGGCCTTCGTCAGCAGCCTGTTCGGAACAACAGCATGACGAGCGATTATCTGGCCATCATCGTGCCGATGAAGCCATTCAACCAGGCCAAACAACGCCTGCGCCCGGCCGTAAATGATAACGAGCGCGTGGCCCTGGCGCGGGCCATGCTCATCCACGTCCTCGCCACCATCCACGCCAGCGGCGTCGGCGATCTCCACATCCTCATCAGCGCCGATCCTACCGTACTAGCCCTGGCCCCCGACCACGGCTTCACACCCTTGATCGAAGAGACGACCGGCTACAATGACGCCGTCAAACAGGCTGCCCACTGGTCACAAACCCTGGGCGCCGCGGCCATCCTCGTCCTCCCTGCCGACTTGCCCCACCTCACACCGCGCGACATACAAGACCTGGTAAGCCTGGCTGCAAACACGCCCCGCGCCGTCCTCCTTGCCCCTGACGCCGCCGAGACCGGCACCAACGCCCTTCTCCTGCGCCCGCCCGACCTGCTTCCACCGCACTTTGGGCCGGACAGCTTCTGGCGACATCTGGCTCTGGCTCGCGCCGCTGGGGTGGACCCGATCGTCTATCGTCACGCCAACATCGCACGCGACATCGATTGGCCGTCGGACCTCTGGCTGCTCAAGTGAGCAGCTATAGATTTCATGTGACTGCCCAGCCATGCCACAGCCAGCAGGCAAATCGACGAATAGGGACGAATATGGACGATAGGACGATGAGGCGACGCCAACATCGTCAATTTTCGTCCCTTCGTCCTATCGTCACCATGTCGCAGGGGTCAGCGGCTGAGCAGTTACGATTTTATCTCGAAAGAGCAAACCCTATGCAACAGACCGGCATCACCCACATCCACACTGCCTTCGCCCAAGCCCAAGCCGCCAACCGCGCCGCCTTCATGCCCTACCTGCCCGCGGGCCACCCCGACCTCTCCACCAGCCTCGACCTCTTCCAGGCCCTGGCCGAAGCCGGCGCCGACCTGATCGAGATCGGCGTCCCCTTCTCCGACCCCCTGGCCGACGGCCCCACCATCCAGGCCGCCACCCAGCATGCCCTGGCCCAGGGCGTCACCCCCGCCGACTGCATTGCCGTCGTGCGAGCATTACGCCAGCGCGGGGTCGCCATCCCCCTGCTGCTCATGGGCTATGTCAACCCCATCCTGGCCTACGGCATCGAGCACTATGTGACTGATGCCGCCGCCGCCGGCGCCGACGGCTTGATCATCCCCGACCTCCCACCCGATGAAGCTGGCGAGGTCGAGGCCGCCTGCCAGCGCCACGGCCTGGCCATGATCTACCTCATCGCCCCCACCAGCACCAGCGAACGCATCGCCCTGGCCGCCAGCCACAGCACCGGCTTCATCTACCTGGTCAGCGTGGCTGGCATCACCGGCGCCCGCACCGACCTGCCCCCCCACCTGGCCGAATTCGTCGCCCGCGTGCGCCAGCAATCCAGCCTGCCGCTGGCGGTGGGCTTCGGCATCAGCACTCCAGCCCAGGCCGCCGCCGTCGCCGCCATCGCCGATGGCGTGGTGGTGGGCAGCGCTCTCGTCAAGCTGGCCGGCGGGGCAGAGCCAGTGAGCGCGGTGCGAGAACTAGCGGGCGCGCTCGCTCAGGCTGTACGCGCCAAACCATCAGCCTGACCATTATCCAACAACTCCGCCAACCCCAGCGCCTCTAGCCGCTCCGGCGTCGGCGTCCCCTCCTCCGTCCAACCCATCAGCTCATACCAATACTGCCGCGCGGCGTGAAAAGCCTCGGCATCGATCTCCACCCCCGCCAAAGGCCCCTCCGCGAACGCCTTCATCACCCGCGCCGGCAAACGATCATCCGCCGCCGTGAACCCCTCGCGCAGATTGAACAACCGGCATAGCGTCTGCGCCCGCTCGCCCACCGCCAACACCTCGCGCACACTGTAATCATAACCGGTGATGCCGCTCAGCGCCTCGGCAATGTGGCTGTAGCGATAGGGGTGGAAATGGCAGAGCACAGCGGAATCCAGCGCGTGGCGCCAATTCACCTCGTGATAGAACAACTGCATCTTCAGGGGGCCGAGATCCGTCAGCGCCAGGGGCGGGATCTCCTGGACTTCGGCCACGCGCTCCAGCTCCGTTCCAGGCTTGGCGAAAGCCGTATCGTGCATATTCATCTGATGGTCGGCCCCCACTGGCGCCGTGGCATAACCCACGCCCAGAGCTTGCTTCAAGCGCGGCTCGTGCATCGGCAGCTCCTGACCCTTCACCTCCACCGTATACGCCTCCGCCCCGCCGCCGATCCATGCCGCCAACCGTTTGCTCCCCAGCGCCATCTTGTCGCCGAACCCCTCGCGTCGCGCCGTCATCTCCACAGCCGCCAGCAACGCCGCGGCATCGCCCCAGCGCGGCAAAAACCCGCCCGTTTGCTCTGCCGTCAGCAACCCCCGCTCGACGCACTCCATCACGAAAGCAATCGTCAGACTCAGGCTGATCGTGTCCATCCCCCAGCGCGCACACATTTCATTCGCCTTGGCGATAGCTAACAAATCGCTGATCCCGCAGGCGCTGCCGAACCCCGCCAGCGTCTCATACTCCGGGCCGCCGTAAGCCTTGTCGACCTTCAGCCGCCCGAAGAAATCCGGGCGCAGATAAGGATTGTCGATCACCCGGCCATCGTACTCCACCACCTGCTTGCAATTGATCGGGCAGACCTGGCAGGTATCGCGTTCCAACAATATCGTCTCGTGCATCAACTGCCCGGTGATCGACTCGCGTTCCTCGAACATCGGTTCGCGAAAATTGAGCGTCGGCAGCGCACCCACCCGCCCCCAATTCCGCACCCCCTGCACCGTGCCGATCTTCACCGCCCAGGCCGCCATCGTCTCGTAATTCTCACCCAGCCACTTCGCCACCCCGTTCACCCGCTTGCGCGCCGCCACAGGCACATTCTGATTCCCCCGCACCGCCACCGCCTTCAGCATCTTACTGCCCATGACCGCGCCCAGCCCACCGCGCCCCGCCGCCCGATTGATATCGTGCATAATATTAGCGAAAAGCACCTGCTTCTCGCCGGCGACGCCGCACTGGGCCACGCGCACGCGTTCATCGTTCAACTCGCGCCGGATCTCCGCCTCTACATCCGCCGTATCACCCCCCCACAAATGTTCTGCCGGCCGCACCTCAGCCCGCCCATCGCCAACCCAAAGATAGACTGGCTTCTGACTCTGGCCGTGGACGATGAGCGCGTCGAACCCTGCCCGCTTGAACTCGTGACCCCACCAGCCGCCCACCTCCGCGCTGGCGATGGCCCCCGTCAGTGGACTCTTCGCCCCGACGCCGTGACGCCCGCTCCCCGGCAGATTCGAGCCTTGCAACAAACCAGGGGCAAAGATCACAACATTCTCCGGGCTGAGCGGATCGGTGTGCGGGGGCAGCTCGCGCAGCAGCAAATAAGCCACCAGCGCTCGCCCGCCCACCAGCTTCAAATACACCTCGTCTGCCGGCGTCTCCACCCACTGCCGCCCATCGCTCAGATCGACGTGCAACAACTTGCCCCAAGCGCCGCCGACCGTCATCGCTCCCTCCCCCCAGCGCCAAAACCCCCACGCTGGCCGCCGCCGATCACCGGCAACAACTGCAACACATCGCCATCCTTGAGTTCCGTCTGCCAAGCCGCCAATCGCCCGTTGACCATGATCACCAACCCCATATCTTTGGGAATGGGCAGTTGCGCCACAGCCTCGCCGACGGTGCCGACATTCTCGACCACCGTGCTGAAGCCCGCGCTCTCTTTGAGCAAACCGGAAACTCGAATCGTGACAGACATGGCAGCGATCCTAGCAGGCCAGACCAATGTCCGTCAAGAAAAGCGCGTCGCTTCCTTGACGCTCGTCGCGGGGCTGTGCTAGCCTAGTGACCCAGAGCATCGAATATGTCCACTCAACCTCTGCCAAGCTCGCCCAACCCATCGCCACCGCCATCATTGCCGCGCGACCGACGCCTGGCAGTCGGCATCTTCTTCCTGGCCCTGGCGATCTACACCCTCACCTATGTCGGCGCCTTCAAGAGCAATGACGAACGCGCCCTCTTCAGCGGCGCCGACAGCTTCTGGAAACGGGGCGAATTCACCGTCAACCAAATCTACTGGGACTACACCAACGTCGGCATGGACACCAACCGCGGGGACATGGTGCCCAACTACGAACCCGCGCAAATGGTGACAGTCCTCCCCTTCTATGCCTGGGGCCGCGCCCTGGGCGCGGCCGTGCAAGGCGTCATGTTCTTCGGCGTCTTCATCGCCGCCGCCGCCGCCGCCTTGCTCTACCTTTGCGTCCTCGCGCTGGGATACACTCGCCGCGTCAGTCTTCTCACCGCCCTCATCTTCGCCTTCGCCACCATGATGTGGCCCTACAGCCGCACCTTCTTCCGCGAACCGCCCACCACCCTGGCCTATCTCCTCGCCACCTACGCCCTCCTCCGCTATCGCTGCGAACAGCAGCGCCTGCGCTGGCCCGCCCTGGCCGGCGCCGCCCTCGGCCTGGCCCTGACCACCAAACAGATCAGCGTCGCCCTCATCCCCACCTTGCTGATCCTCGCTTTCGTCGCTGAACGAGAACGCCCGCGCGGTCCCGACCTCTGGCGTCAACGGGGCCGCGCAACCCTGGCCGCGCTCCTGCCCCTCGCCCTTTTCCTCCTCCTCCAACGCCTCTACGCCCTCGCCACCCTCAGCGGCGTCGAAGTCTTCGCCCGCGACCTCATCGAATACACTACCAATCCCCAGCTCTCCCAATCCGTCCCCATGCGCATGCTGCGCGCCTTCGTCGGCCTCAGCATCAGCCCCTACAAGGGCTTGTTCTGGTATGCGCCTGTGCTCTTGCTCGGCCTCATCGGCTTCTTTCCCTTCGTCCGCCGCCAACAACGCCGCTATCTCTGGGAGGGCGTCGCCTTCCTCCTCCTCATCGGCATCCATTTCCTCGGCTACAGCCGCTACAATTACTGGTCGGGTGGGGTCGCCTGGGGATCGCGCTACATGCTCCCTCTCACACCCTTCTTTCTTCTCCTGGCCGCGCCCATCTTCGCCTGGCTGATTGGGGAACAGGAACAGAGATCAGAGGCCGGAGAGCTTGCCCTGAGCTTGTCGAAGGGTCAGAGGCCGGGACGCGCCTCGCGCCTCGCCCGTGCGGCTGTCGGGGGCCTGATTTTGCTCAGCGTCTTCGTGCAAGTGCTGGGAATCAGCATCGACCTACGCACTTACGAACTCGATTTTCTCCTCACACAGGCCAAAATTTGGGGAGGCATCGGCCAGGCCATCGAAGGACTCTACCTGCACCCCTCCTACTCGCCCGTCCTCGGCCATTTGCGCTTGCTACTCGGCGGCGGTCAGCCGCTCGACTTCGCCTGGGTGCAGCTCCGACCCCAGGGCCAGTGGGCCTTCGTTCCCGCCGGCTTCCTGCTCTCACTGGTTTTGGCGCTGGCGGGCGTGTTGGCGCTGGTTTGGGTCTGGCGCAAACCACGGGCGGCAGGCCGCGTCGCCATCATCATGACAGGGTTCGTTCTGGCAACCTGGTCGGGACTGCTCCTCATCTATCGCCACGGCGACGCCCGCTTCGATCCTTACGGCGTCGATCCCTTCCTCCGCCCCCTCATAGCCGAACTACGCAAAATCCCTTGCGGCTGGCGAAACTGCAACGACGCCCTTCTCGTCCCTGACCCCGTCCTCACCGACTACTTCCTCAACTACCTGGACGCCCCCCTCGTCTGGTACGCCACCGACCCGGAACCAATAGACGATAAGTTGATGGAACGGTTGACCGCGCGCTACGGCAGCATCTGGCTGGGCCGCGACCGCAGCGCCGCTGCCGATGACGCCGAGAATCGCCGCGCCAGCGAACGCTACTTACTCGACCACGCCTACAAAGCCAGCGAGCAAACCTTTGCCGATTGGGCGCGCCTCCTGCACTTTTCCGCCGCTGGATTCCCCGCCGAGACCGCCTCCCCCCAACAGATTCTGGGCGAAATGGTGCTCGACCACGTCCGCCTCAACCTCCAACAACGTCCCCCCGCCCTCCCTCTCCCGCCCGATCCACCCGACGACGGCATCGTCCTCGCCCAACCTGGCGACACCCTCCAGATCGGCCTCACCTGGCGCGCCCTGCAATCCCCCCAAGCCAACTACACCGTCTTCGTGCAAATGCTCGACCCCGGCAACCAGGTCGTGGCCCAGAACGACCACTGGCCCGGCCACGGCCTCCATCCCACCGCCAGTCTGAGCGCCGGCCAGACCGTCATCGACAACCTGGCCCTTCCTCTCGATCTAGCGCCCGGCGACTACCGCCTCATCACCGGCCTCTATCGCGCCGACCAGGAAGGCTACCCCCGACTGACCGGCCCGAACGGCGACTTTGCGCCATTAGCGACCGTGCGCGTGCTCCCACCATGACCACACCCTCGCACACCGGCCGCATCACCCGCCCGCTCGCCCTCGCCCGCGGCGCCCTCACCCGCGGCGTCCTTCTCGCCCTGCTCGGCGCTCTCACCCTCCCCGCCCTGCTGCCCCTCTTCCGGCCTGGCTTCTTCATCTCCGACGATGGACGCTTCCACGTCTACCGCATCGCCGCTTTGGCAGACGCCTGGCGCCACGGCATCCTTCACCCGCGCCTCTTCCCCGAATTCGGCTTCGGCTATGGCCAGGCCGTCCTCAACTTCTACGCCCCGCTGACCTATTGGCCCGCCGCCGCGGCCACCTTGCTCGGCTTCGACCCCGCCCAGGCCGCGCAAATCGCCGTCGCCCTCGGCTTTCTCCTGGCCGCCTTCGCCGCCTTCGGCTACATCCGCTGGCTTTGGGGCCCCTGGGCCGGCCTGATCGCCGCTGCCGTCTACACCTACTTCCCCTACCACCTGGCCGACGCCTACACCCGCGGCGCCATCCCCGAACATTGGGCCTTCATCTTCCCGCCACTCATCCTCTGGGCCTACACCGCTGCCTTTCGCACCACCGCCGCCGCCCGCAGCCTCCTTTGGGGAACCCTCGCCTGGGCTGGCCTCGTCCTCACCCACAACCTCACCGCCCTGATGATGGCGCCGGTCGCCGCCGCCCACCTGCTGCTCATGGCCGCCTGGACGGGACGCTGGCGACGTCTGCTGCCTGCCATCGGCTCGCTGGCTCTGGCTATCGGCATGACCGCCGCCTACTGGTTGCCCGTGCTCGGTGAGAGCAACAGCGTCGGCATCTCGCTCGGCCCCTCGCGCGGCTACGAAAACCACCTCCTCGCCGCCGGCCAACTCTTGCAACGCTCACTGGCCTACCTCTACCGCGATCAGAACAACCTCGGCCTCGTCTACCCCCTCAGCTGGCTCACCCTGGTTCTGCTGATCCTCGGCATCCTCCTCTTACTCTGGCGTCGTCGCCATCCCCCCGCCCACACCCCCCTGCTGATCCTCCACCTCCTCCTCGCCCTCGGCGCCATCTTCCTCACCTCCACCGCCTCCCTCTGGCTCTGGCGCCCCCTCACCCCCCTCCTCGGCCATCTCCAATACCCCTGGCGCTTCCATGTCCTCGTAGCTCTCGGCCTCATGGCAGCCGCCGGCGCCCTCCCTGTCCTCTGGCCCCGCCTTCGCCCCGTCCTCCTCCTGGCCCTCATTTTCGTTGCCAGCGTCTTCACCGGCCTGGCTCGTCTTCCCCTCCAACCCCTCCCCCTGCCCGCCGCCGAAACCTGGTCGCCGGAACGCATGTGGCGCGAAGATGCCGAAGTTGGCCAGGTCGGCGCCACCTGGACGGCGGAATTCCTGCCATTGACCGTCGCCGAACAACGTTGGGCATTGAGTCGCCCGCGCGTGGGCGCCACCGACGGCCCGCCCCCTGAACCCATCCCCACCATCATCCTCAGCCAGCGCAGCTACGACGCCTTCACCCTGCATCTGACCGCTGCACACCCCTTTCCTCTGCGACTGCATCAATTCCACCTCCCCGGCTGGAACGCCGCCATCGATGGCCGTCCCGCGCCCACCTATCCCAGCAACGAGCTAGGTCTGGTCACGGTGAACACCCCCGCCGGCAGCCACGACATCTCCATCGGCTTCGGCGCCACCCCCTATCGCATCGCCGGGGCCATGCTCAGCGCCCTGGCCCTCGTGATCTGGGTGGCCCTCGTTTGGCTGCGGGCGCGCCCACATCGCCTCCTCCTCGTCGCCTCTCTCCTCCTGCTCCTCCTCACCCTGGCCCTCGGCCTCAACAGCCTGGGGCTGGGCCAACGCGCCTGGGCGCCGCACCCTGCCCAATCCCGTCTGAGCGATGTCGCCCTCCTGATCGGCCGCGATGCGCACGCCGCGCGCGGCGATCGGGCGCTGGACGTAACACTCTACTGGGTCGGCTTGCGCGACACCGCCAGCAACTACAAAGCCTTCGTCCACCTGGTGGATGGACAAGGTCGGGTCGTAGCCCAACACGACGGCGACCCGGTGGGCGGCTTCAGCCCCACCACGCGCTGGCGCGCCGGCGAGCTTATCCCCGACACCCACCGCCTGCCCCTCCCGCCCGATCTACCACCGGGCAGCTACGGCCTCAAAGCCGGCCTCTACGAGCTGACCGACGCACCTCACAACCTCACCACCGACCCACCCACGCCCGATAACCGCGTCGATCTAGGCAAAATCGACGCACCCTGACCACTCTCACACATCCCCCACATTTACAAAGGAGAAGAATATGCGTTACAAACTACTTGGTCGCAGCGGCCTCCGCGTCTCAGAACTGGCTCTGGGCACGATGACCTTCGGTGAAGCATGGGGCTGGGGCTGCTCCAAAGACACGGCCCAAGCGATGTTCGACGCCTTCGCCCAGGCGGGCGGCAACTTCATCGACACCGCCAATCGCTACACCGAAGGGAAATCCGAAGAATTCATCGCTGACTTCATCGCCGCCGACCGCGACCACTGGGTGGTGGCGACCAAATACACTCTCTTCGACCGCCCCAACGACCCCAGTTTCAGCGGCAACCACCGCAAGAACATGGTGCGCTCGCTCGAAGGCAGCCTCAGACGATTACAGACCGACCACATCGATCTCTTCTGGGTGCACGCCTGGGACTTCCTGACGCCGGTGGAAGAAGTAATGCGCGGCTTGGACGATCTGGTGCGCGCGGGCAAAGTGCTATACGTCGGCATCTCCGACACCCCGGCCTGGGTCGTGGCCCAGGCAAACACACTGGCCGAACTGCGCGGATGGACGCCCTTCGTGGCCTTGCAGATTCGCTACAGCCTGGCCGACCGCGCCGCCGAACGCGACCTGCTGCCCATGGCGCGCGCCTTCGAGATGGCAGTGACGCCCTGGAGCGTGCTCGGCGCTGGCGTCCTCACCGGCAAGTACAGCGGCGGGGGCGACGTCAAGGGGCGGGCCGCGCGTTGGCGCAAGAGCGAGCGCGACCTGGCCATCGGTGATGCAGTGACGGCGGTCGCCAACGAGATCGGACGTTCGCCCTCCCAGGTAGCGATCAACTGGGTGCGACAGCAGTCGCACCTGATCATCCCCTTGTTGGGCGCAACGTCGCTTGAGCAGATGCAGGACAACTTGGCGTCCCTCGCCTTCACCCTCAGCCCGGATCACCTCCAACAACTGCACGACGCGAGCAAGATCGACCTGGGTTTCCCCCACGACTTTTTGGCCGGGAACGAGGTGCGTAATTTGGTCACAGGCGGGACCTTTGCCCTTGTAGACAATCACCGCCGCTGAAGGACGCGCAGTCTACATCGGCGCCTTAGAGATTTGACAAGATGTCTATATTTTGTTAAGATTTACGAAGTTAAATCTTAACGATTCTTTTGCAGATTCCCTGGAGACCGCCATCATGCGCACCAACCCATCAACACCCCGCTTTCTTCCCCTTCTCAACATCGTCTTCTTCGTCCTCACCCTCGTCGTCAACTTCCTCTCCAGCAGCGGCGCCCTGAACAACCGCACCACCCAGGAAATCTCCGACTCCCTGCCCTCTTTCTTTACACCGGCCGGATTCACCTTCGCCGTTTGGGGTGTCATCTACCTGGGCCTGGCAGCCTTCATCATCTACCAAGCCTTGCCCAGCCAACGAACGAGCCCCTACCTTGGACGTATCAGCTACTGGTTCATCATCAGCTCGCTGGCCAACATCGCCTGGATTTTCGCCTGGCATTGGGGTTTGTACGTACTGACCGTGCCGTTCATGCTCGTGCTGCTGGTCTCGCTACTGATCATCTATGTGCGCCTGGGCATCGGCCTACCCGCCACCGCCCGACCCTTTCCCGTCACCCGTAGCGATCGCTGGCTCATCGATACACCGTTCGGCCTATACGCCGCCTGGATCACCGTCGCCAACATCGCCAACATCGCCACCACCCTGGTTTCCCTCGACTGGAACGGCTTCGGCATCCCTGGCCCTATCTGGGCTGCCATCATGATCCTGGTCGCCGCCATCGTCGCCACCCTTGTGCTCATCCGGCGCGCTGATTTTGCCTTTGCTGGCGTCATCCTCTGGGCCTTGTTCGGCATCTATTCCCAGCAAGGCAGCCAGGCCAGCATCGCCGTCGCCGCCCTGCTCGCTTTCATCGTCGTCGTCATTGCCGCCGTGTTGGGCTGGCGCCTCACACACAGGGCCTGAACCATCCCCAAAGGAGATACGCACCTTGAAACTCGCCCTCTTTGGCGCCACCGGCGGCACGGGACGCCAAATCGCCAGCCAGGCTCTGGCCGCTGGTCATAGCATCCAAGCTCTCGTCCGCGACACCGCTCGTCTGACCCTCCAACATCCCGCCCTCACCATCATCCCTGGCAATGTACTCGACCCCGCCGCCGTCGCTCGAACGCTGGCTGGAACCGATGCCGCCATTGTCTCACTTGGCAACACCAATGGCAATCCCGACTGGATCGTCTCCGATGGCACCCGCGTCATCGGAGACATCATGAAAACGAACGGCCCCCAACGCCTGGTCATCATCTCGTCCATCGGCGTCGGCGACAGCAAAGATCAAGTGCCGTTCGCCTTCAAGATGTTGATGAAAACCGTGCTGAAAAAGCCCATGGAAGACAAAGAGCGCCAGGAGCAAATCGTGCGCGACAGCGGCCTGGCGTGGACCATCGTGCGACCGGGCGGCCTCACCGATGGCCCCCAAACCGGCCAGTACCGCGCTGGCCTCGACCCCAAAATCAGCGCAGGGCAGGTCAGCCGCGCTGATGTCGCTGATTTCGTGCTCCGCCAGCTTGCAGACCCCACCTACCAGCACAAAACGCCGGCCATTACCTGACCGTCGCCCAGCGCTGCGCCCAACCGGAGAAAGCGCGCTGCACCTGTAAACGCCACGGCGCCCGCACAACCGTCCAACGCTTGTGATCGAGATCATGACAAAGCACGAACGCCTGCCGCGACGCCCGCACGCGATACAGCCGCCGGCTGGCTGACCCGCGCAAGGCGCTGCGCCACACGCGTTCGATCACCTCGATGCGAAACGCCCGCCCCCGCCAGTGAAAGCGATCGATGGCGCCTTCGGAGTTGAAGACGACAGAAATGGGTTCATGAAAACGTTCGTTCATGGCGCTTGCACCTTCATCCTTGATATTCATAGGCCGACCAGCCGGCATCGACGCCGCGCGGATCGTTATGGTCCGTGGCCTCGTAGCCCATCACCCGAAACTGGCGCTGGGGCTGCGGGGCCGGAAGCATGGGTGGATTGAGAGAACCGTAGGGCGAGACAGGCTGTTGGGCCAGCATCGATGGCGGCATCTGCGGATAGCCGCTGACCACCACCACCGGTGGATTGAACGCTGGCGTCTGGACGGGAGGCGCCTCAGGCTCGCGCCGGCGCAGGACCAGCACCAGAATGATTAGCGCCGGGATCAGCGCCAGGAAGCCCAGAACGACGCCGACGATGATCGCCAGCGCATCCGCGCTCAGCCGGTACGCCACCACGCCAGCCAAAACAGCCACGACGAGCACAAAAGTTGCGATGAGAGTGTTTTTCATGGTCGATTACTTCCCAGAAGTCGATTGCTTCGCAGAAAAAGAATGAAAGACGAAGGACGAAAGACGAAAGGACTACCCGCCCCCCCTACCTCCCCTCCGCCAACTGCGCTACTGCCGCTTGCGTCTCCTGCTCGCTGACATAGGCCGCCTGCAGACGCACCGTTTGCCCCTGCGCCACCAGCAGAAAATCGCCCCGCCCGCGCAGCCGCTCCGCCCCGCTGCCCGCGATCCCACTCGCCACCTTGGCATCCTCCGGGCTGGCCACTGTCCCCACCAGCCGCACCGGCAGATTGGCTTTCACCAGACTCCCCACCACCGTCGCCGCCGGGCGCTGTGTCGCCACGATCACGTGCAGCCCTGCCTCCCGCCCGCGTTGCGTCAGCCGCGTCAAATTTTCCTCCACCGCCTTTCCCCCGCTCTGCCGCAGATCCGCCAGCTCGTCGATCACCACCACCAACGCCGGCGCCGACCGTTTTTCGCGATCCCGCCGCTCCATCTCCGCCACCAGACCCGCCAGCAGCCGCACAGCCAGGTCGGGCTCGGTCACGACCGGGCGCACCAGGTGGGGGAGATTGGCGAAAGGGCCAAATCCCCGGCCTTTGGGATCGATCAGCGCCAATTGCAGGACGCGCTGGGGATTGTGCAAGGCCAGGCTGAGCACAATGCAGCGCAACAGCGCCGTCTTCCCCGATCCTGTTGTCCCTGCCACCAGCAGGTGCGCCACCTCGGGACTGGGCAGCCGCAGCAACAGAGGGACGCCATCGCCATCCACCCCCAGCACCGCTGTCAGGGGCGGCACGTGCGACAGGCTCTCGCACAGTGATCGCAACCGCACGGTCGCCGGTTCGGGTCGCGGCACCTCCAGGCGCAAGGCGCCGCCCTCGCGGTAGAGACGGATGTCGGGCACGCCCAAGGAAAGGGCGATTTCGTCCTTCAACGCCAGCACTTTCTGCAAGCGCACGCCGAGGGCGGCAGTGAGATCGTAGCGGACGAAGCGCGGGGTCACGGTGCCGCCCCAGACGCGGCTTTCGATGCGGTGGGCGGCCAGGACTTGCTCGATGGCGTCGGCCTGACGCTCCAGGGTGAGTCGGTTCATGGTCGTGGAGTCGGAGGGTTGCGCGATGACGCGCGGGGATGAGCGCCTCGGTGGGGATGGCGAGACAACACGACTTGAGCAGGCAGCGATCCTGCTGCCCAGAGATCACAAAGTGTAGGATCAACAAGCAAGCCATCATCCAGCCCTTCGCGTTTTCGTCATCCGACCGCTCACGATGCTCCAACCCTTCGACGCCACGAAACCAACTCAAGACTTACTATGCAGCGATGGCGCGTTCCAGGCGATGGATGACGAGGATGACTTTGCCTTGCACCCGCACATCTTCCTCGCGGAAGTAGCGGGGCTTGATGGCTGTGTTTTCGGGCTTGAGGCAGATGCGCTTGCCTTCACGATACCAGCGTTTGACAGTGACGCTCTCGTCTGCGGTCACCCAGACCTGTACGAGATCGCCGTTCCATGCCTCTTCTTGCTGGCGGAGAACGACGATGTCGCCATCGTGGATGTTGGCGTCGATGAGCGAATCACCGCGCGCAAGCAGGGCGTAGACGCCGGTCTCGTCGGGCACCAGGTCGCGCGTCAGATCCAGGTAGCGTTCGGGGCCGAAGCCGTCGAAGATGGGCCGGTCGAAACTGGCGGGGCCGAAACCAAGCAGGGGGACGCGCACGGTGCGTCCCAGGCGAAACGGTTGGCCGTCGGCGCTGCGTTCGAGCACGAGCGAGCGACTGCGGTTGGGTTGGCGGCGGACGTAGCCTTTGGTTTCGAGATGATCGACCAAACGCGCGACGTGGTCTTTCGAGGTAAGGCCAAGGGCGCAGCGGATTTCTTCGAAGCTGGGCGGGCTGGCTTGATGATTGAGACAATGTTCCAGATACATGACGAGTTGCTGTTCCTGTGTGGTCAATGTGGGCGACATGGTGAAGGTCTCCTGATGTTCAAGGCTGTGGGTGGAGTAAACAAGAAACAGAACAAATGTTCTATTCGATGATAGCAAAGAGCGCGGGCGTTGTCAAGGGGGTGACGGCTCGAATTTGTGATGAATTTCAGCGACCGGGCAGACGGGAAGGCTTTGCTGATTGTGAGATGAGAGCGATTTGGCCTAGAATGTGACAAGCTGGATTACTTTTCAAGCCATAGATGGCTAGCCAAAGAAATGATGCTCAGATCTGAAACGTGAAACAGCCTGCCCTGAGTGCGTTGTACTCAACGTCGTCGAAGGGTGATGCGTGAAAATTGCCAACGTTTTCTCACGTTTCACGTTTCACGTTTTACGAGCTTCATCTCAAATCAACCTAGCGATCAATAGGTCTCGATGACTTTGGAGATGTGATGATGGCCCCCAATAAAATTCACGCTGTCGGCGTCCTGACGAGCGGCGGCGATTCACCGGGAATGAACGCAGCCGTGCGCGCGGTCGTGCGCATGGGGCTGCATCGGGGTTTGCAGGTGTTTGGCATCCATAATGGCTGGCAGGGTGCGGTGGATGGCGGCTCTGCTATCGAGGAGATGCGTTTGGGTTCGGTGGGCGGCATTTTGCAACGAGGGGGGACGATGCTGGGCACAGCCCGCTGTCAGGAATTCCGCACGCGGGAGGGGCGACGTAAGGCGGCGGGCAATCTTTACAGGCTGGGCATCGATGGCCTGGTCGTGATTGGCGGTGATGGTTCGTTGACGGGCGCACGCATTCTGTCGGAGGAATGGCCGGAGTTGCTGCGCGAGGCTGCGATGATCGGGCAGATCACGATGAGCCCTGACGCCCGGCCCGCCCTGGCCGTGGTGGGGCTGCCTGGCTCCATCGATAACGATACCTACGGCACGGATATGTCCATCGGCGCCGATACAGCGTTGCATCGCATCGTTGCCGCTGCCGACCAACTGATCAGCACCGCTTCGGCCCACCAGCGCACGTTCGTCATGGAGGTGATGGGGCGGAACTGCGGGTATCTGGCGTTGGCGGGTGGGATTGCCGCCGGCGCGCATTGGATCATCATCCCCGAAGAGGAGCTGAAACCGCGCTGGCACCAGGAGATGGTGGCGTCGCTGAAGCGTGGGCGCGAGGCCAATCGCAAGCACGCCATCATCATGCAGGCGGAAGGGGCGCGGCATACCGACGGTTTGCCCCTGAAATCGGAGTCGGTGCTGGACATCGTGACCAAACAGATGGGCGCGGAAACGCGCGTGACGGTGTTGGGTCATGTCCAGCGCGGCGGCTCGCCCAGCGCCTACGATCGGGTGTTGTCTACGCGCTTGGGGGCGGCGGCGGTGGAGGATCTGATCGCCAACGGCGCCGAGGCAGCGCCTCGCTTTCTGGGCATCGTCAACAATCAGATTCACAGCACGCCGCTGGTGGAAATGGTGGAGAAAAGCCAGGAGGTGGGAAAGCGCATCGAGGCGGGCGACTACGAAGCGGCGCTGGCCTTGCGCGGGCCTAGCTTCGAAGATCAGTTGCGCCTGCTCAAGCTCTTGACCAAGACCGAGCCGCGCGTCGATACCAGCCTGGGCAATGTCCTGATCGTGACGGCCGGGCATGATGCACCAGGGATGAACGCTTGTGTGCGGGTGGTGGCGCGGGTGGCGCGCGATCACGGCTATGGCGTCTGCGGCGCGCGTTACGGCCTGGAGGGCCTGCTGCAAGGCGAGATCATCGATCTGGGCTGGATGGATGTCAGTGGGTGGGCCGCGCGCGGTGGCTCGGAATTGGGCGCTGGCCGTATATTTCTGAAACCGGAAGACATGCCCGCCCTGGCTGCCATGTTGCAGGAACATCGTATCGCCGGATTGATCATCATGGGCGGCATGGACGCTTATCAAAATGCCGACATGATCTCAAAGCATCGCAGCGCCCACCCGGCTTTGCAGATTCCGATGATCGTCATTCCTGCCAGCATCAACAACAATCTTCCCGGCACCGACATCACCATCGGCGCCGACACGGCTCTGAACACGATCGTGGAAGCCGTGGACAAGGTGAAGGACACCGCCGGCGCCAACAAGCGCGCGTTCGTGGTCGAAGTCATGGGCTACGATTGCGGGTACCTGGCCCTGATGGCGGCGCTGGCGAGCGGCGCCGAGCAAGTTTATCTGCCCGAAGAGGGCGTCACCCTGCAACGCCTGGCCGAAGATGTGAATCGGTTGCGCCGCGGCTTCGAGGGCGGCAAGAGGCTGTCGATCCTGATTTTCAGCGAGCACGCCTCGCCCGCCTTCAACACGGAGATGATCCGCCGCATCATGGACGCCGAGGGTGGTGAGCTTTTCGATGTGCGCTCGATTACGCTGGGACATGTTCAGCGGGGCGGCTCTCCCAGCCCGTTCGACCGCATTCTGGCCGCGCGCTTGGGTAACGCCGCCATCAATGCCCTGCGCGAGAGCGGCCCCGACACATGCTGTCGCACCATCGGCCTGCGCGGGAAGCACATCGCCGTCACGCCTCTGGACGAGGCGCTGGCCGAGATCGATTGGCCGCACGAGCGCCCCAGGCAGCAATGGTTCATGGAATTGCGCGAGCTAGCGCGCATCCTGTGACGAAGGACGCTTGACGATCAAACGCTATACACCCACCCCGCTTTTTCGCCTTGCCGCGGCCGTGCTCGTGCTGGGCGTGGTTTTGCTGGCGCTGGAAGCCCGGCGTCGGCCTGACCCTTTGCTGCTCGTCTTCGTGGCCGGAACGGCGTTCGTCGCCTTGTTCATGCTTCTTGGCGCCTTCGCCCGCGCCGAATTCGACGGCAAAACGCTTGTCTATCGCACGCCGCTGCGCGGGACGCATCGTATCGACCGCGATCAGATCGAGCGGGTCGAACTGGGAGGGCGACGGTTCCGCGCCATCATCATCGGCTACCACCCGCGTGATGCCGATGGCCGCATCGCCGCCGAACGCGTGCGCTTCCTGAATCTGGCGCCGTTGCAAGAGCAGGGGGAGCTTTACGATCTGTTGGGCGGCGCGCCCGACGATGCCGATTGACATCCCGCCGGCGCTGTTGTGGGGAGTGCGCCGCTACCTGGCCGCCCCCGCCGCCAACGTCACCAGCCTCCACCGGCAACCGTTCAGCGGCGGACTTTCGGGCAGCGCCTTCGAGTACTGGCGTCTGAATTTGCGACGCGCGGGGGTGCAGTCGAACCTGACCCTCATCCACAAACGCGGGGCCGTGGTGGAGGGCGCTTTTCTGCAAGGGGCGCCGCAGCGTGAGGCGTTGGTCTACGCCCAGCTTGCCGCCCACATCCCCATCGCCATGCCCACCGCCATCGCCTTCGACGTGGTGAGCGGTGATCTCTGGCTCTTGCCCTTCCCCCCCGCCAAACACACGACGCACTGGCTGGCCGATTGGGAGCGCGGCGATGTCGAAAAGGCCCTGGCTGATCTGGCCAAACTCCACGCCGCCTTTTGGGATGCCAACGCCGTGCTCGACCGCTGGCCCTGGCTGGCCCAACCCACCACGACCGACGCCTCTGCCCTCCTCGCCGACGGTCTGCGCGGGCTGGAGAGGCTCATGGTCGCTGGCGCCTACGACGAGTCTCTGACAGGCGACCGCATTGCACTCCTGTACGAAATCGCCCAGCACCCCGATTGGCTCCTGGCCACACTCAACTCCAGTCCTCACACCCTCTTGCATGGCGACGCCGGTTTCCAGAACATCGCCATCAGCCTGGATGGACGCCAGCGCTTTTGGTACGACTGGCAGCTGGCAGCCGTCGGGCCGCCGGCGCTGGACCTGGCGACCTTTCTGCACCCCTGGGCCTATCCCGAAGCCCGACCGCCGCTGCCCTTCCCGGCCATGGTCGCGTTCTATCTGGACGCGCTGGCGCAGCGCGGGAAAATGATCGACCCCGGTCAGTTCGACGCGCAGCTCGACGCCGCCCTGCTGTGGCGTTGGCTCATCCAGTGGGCGCCGCTGTTGGGGCTATACCCCCAGCGTTTGCGACCAGAAGTGCGCGACCGGCTCTACCACGCCTTCGCACGCTGGCATTGGCCCGCGCTCGAGCGCGGGCCCTGAATCGTTGATAGATGGCTAACCAAAGAAATGATACTCAGCCCTGAAACGTGATACAGCCTGCCCTGAGTGCGTTGTACTCAACGCTGTCGAAGGGTGAGGCGTGAAACGTGAGGCGTGAAAATTGTCGGCGTTTTCTCGCGTTTCACGCTTCACGTTTTACGACCTTCATAACAAATCAACCTGGCGATCAGGTGATTCGTCAACTGGGCCGGATGACCAGCACCGGGCACGGCGCGTGGCGCACCACTTCCTCGGCGGCGCTGCCAAACACCAGCCGGCTCAGCCCGCCCCGGCCGTGGGTGGACATGACGATGACATCGACGCCGTGGGCTTTGGCGTAGGCCACGACGCTCTGGGCCACATCATTGCCCTCGATGACAGCGATGTCGGTCGCGACCTGATGGGCCGCCAGCGCCGACGCCTCCGTCTGCAAATAGGCCGCAGCTTCCGCTTTTGCTTCCTCCAGACCGGTCGCGGGAATGGGCACCGCCATCTCGGGAGCCACGATCGGCAAGGGTGCGCGCACGACCTGCACCAACGTCACCTGCGCGCCCTCGGCAGCCAGGTGGGGAATCTGGTGCAAGGCTTGTTCAGCCAGCGGGGAACCATCGAGTGGGATCAGAATATGACGATACATGGCGATCTCCTTGTTGACCAATGGCTGCTGACCGGCGCCAGATCCAAACAGCGCCGCCTCTTGACCCTGATTTTAGGTCAGATACGGCGCACTTGCAAGCAACGAACGGCTGCAAGCCGCCGGTCGCCGTGCGCTGCATCTGCAATCAGGCTTCGACCCGCTCCGGCGTTAGCCTGATCCCCTCGCGCTCGATGTTCTGGACGAGCGGATAGCCCATTTCCTTCATGAATTGCCAGCGTTCCTGGCCGATGACGTAGAGGTTGAAGAGGACATTGTGTTCGAGGGAGGCGCGGGCGCCAAGTGTCCAGATGGCGTCGCGGATCGGCCCCGTCTCCTGCCCGACTAGAACGGCGATGTCGATGTCTGAATCGATGGTCGCGTCCCCGCGTGATCTGGAGCCGAACAAGATCAGGTCGATGACGCCAAGCTCAGGCCGCGCGTCCAGACCGTGGATCAGAGCATCCACGGCTTGTCGTTCCTTGCCGGGTAATCGCCACAAGACGTTCATGCGTAACTGCGCGCTTCGAGATAGTCAAGACTCTGTTCGACGAATTCTTGCGCCTGAGCCAGCAGGTCGGCGACCTCAGCTTCATCGAGATTTGTGAGCAAGTCGTAATCAGCGGATTCTCTGGCTTCCATCGCCTTGCCATAGGCGTCGCTCAATGCTGCGTCGAAGACGCCCGTCTTGACGAAATGCTGGCGAAAGCTGGAGATGACGCCGCTGTGTTTGCTGCGGCTGACGCCTTTCGTCAGCAAAAGGGCGCTGGCCGCGTAGAAGAAGGCATAATAGGCCCGGCCCACGGCGATGCCCGTATAGCCGCCGTCCAGGTTGTAGCGTCCGGCGGCCAGCGTGCGTTGGGCCTCGGCCATGTTAGGTGATGATCGAGCTGCGGTCGGAGGCGGGCATGATTGGGGGTGGGCGAACGAAAGGGCGGGCGGGTGCGTTAGGGGAACTGTAGCACATTGCCAGAGACCGGGCAAGAGAGTGAGTGTGCGACCCGCCGTTTCGAATGTCAGGCGCGACGCGCCTACACGAGCGATAGTCCCGCCCCCTTTCTCCGCCGATCCCGCCCCTACTCGACCAGCAAGCGCCGCACGACCTTGCCCATGAAGTTCTTGGGCAGTTCCGCGCGGAATTCGATCTCCCAGGGCACGGCATACGGCTCCAGGCGGCGGCGACAGAGATCGAGCAATTCGGCCTGGCTGAGCTGAGCGCCGGGGCGTGGCACGACGAAAGCCTTGACGCGCTGGCCGCTCTCGGCGACGGGCACGCCCACAACTGCCACTTCCTGCACTTTGGTGTTCTCGTAGAGGACTTCTTCGACATCGCGCGGGTAGACGCTGAACCGTCCCGTCATGATCGCCTCGCGTTTGCGACCGACGATGCGGAAGAAGCCGTCGCTGTCCATCACGGCTACGTCGCCCGTATACAGCCAGCCATCCTGTAAGACGGCGGTGGTGGCATGTTCATTGCGCCAATAGCCCTGCATCACTTGCGGCCCTTTCACGACGAGTTCGCCAAGCTGGTCGGGGGGCAAATCCTGGCCGGTGGCCAGATCGATGATCTTAGCGTCAGTATTGGGGAGCGGCACGCCGATGGAGCCAGGATGGCGGGGGCCATCCATGGGGTCGGCATGGGTGACGGGCGAGGCTTCGGTCAAGCCGTAACCCTCGACCAGCTTCCCTTGCGTGAGTTTTTCGAACGCCTCTTGCACCTCGATCGGCAGGGGCGCCGAACCACTGAGGCAAGCCTTGACGGCATCAAGGCCGTAGTCGCGCACGCCAGGCGCCTGATTGATAGCCGCGTACATGCCCGGAACGCCGGGGAACACTGTGGGCGCGTGGTCGCGGATGTGTTCCAGCACCAGGTTCAGGTCGAAGGTGGGCAACAGCACCATGGTCGCGCCCACCGTGATGGGGAGATTCATGGCTGTGGTCATGCCGTAGCTGTGCAAGAGGGGGATGACCGAGAGAAAGACTTCTTTGCCATATTGCAGGTCGGGGAACCAGTGGCGGGTCTGGATGGTGTTGGCCACGAGATTGGCGTGGGTCAGACAGACGCCTTTCGGCTCGTCGCTGGTGCCGCTGGTATAGAGGATGGCGGCCAGGTCTTTGCTGGAAGCCTGAAACGGCGGCGTGCTCCAGGGTGCGTCCTCCATCAGCGCTGCCAGCGAACGCCCCAAACCGGTATCCACAGCCTCGTGTCCGCTGGCGGCCATCTTCCAGCGCGCCATCAACTTCTGATAGGCGATGGGCGAAAGCGCGCTGGCGATGTCAGCGAACAGCACCTCGCGTACTGGGCTTTGGCTGAGTACGGCTCCGGCCATCTGGCTGAACTCGCGCAACGTGACCAAGACCTCGGCCTCGGTGTCGCGCGCCACGCGTGCGATTTGGGCGATGTCGGCGTCAGGGTTGGGGAGCACGACCACGCCTGTAGTGCGCAGAGCACCGTAATAGGCGACGACGAATTGCGGCATGTCTGGCAACACCACCATGACTCGATCACCCGGCTCCACGCCCAAGCCGTGGAGAACATGGGCGAACTGATTGACCTGGCGATGGAGTTGCTGGTAAGTCAGCCTGGCGCCGAAGAAAAGCGTGGCGGCGCGTTTGGGCAACCAGTCGGCGGCGCTTTCCAGGAATTCGTAGATGGGCTGGCGGGGAATGGGCACAGAACGGGGCGTCTTGGGACTGTAGGCGCTCAGCCACGGGCGCTTGCCGTTGGGGTCGGCGCCCGTTGCCGCCTGGCTTCGCCACGATCCGCGCTGGGGGCCGCTGTCGATGAAGCGCTCGATGGCCCGGTTGACGGCCCCATGGCGTTCGAGCTGCACTTTATGTTTCGAGGCCCCCACATCCACCACCTCGGCGCCGGGGATGGCGTTACCCACCTGTTCGTACACACGGCGCGGGAAGTAGTTGTCGCGCTCGCCGGTGATGACCAGGGTGGGCGCGCTGATTTTTTGCAGCAGGGGCCACCCGTGCCAACGCTGGAGATTGTTGGTCATCATGCGCTTGAAGGCGTGGACTTCGGCGTTCCAGCGGGGCCGGTAATCCCACCAAAAGCGGAAGAATGGCGAGGGCAGGCGGTAGATCAGCGAGAGGAGCCAGGGCATGGGGTATTCGCCGGCGGTGGCGATGAGGACGAGGCGTTCGATCTGCTCAGGGTGAGCGACAGCGTATTCGGCGCAGATCGATCCACCGAAAGAATGGCCCACGAGCACGAACTTTTCCGGAAGCTTCAGGTGCTGGGTGATGGCATAGAGATCGGCCACCAATTCCGGCATGGTGTATTGGGTGTAGGGGGCGTCGCTCTGGCCGTGGCCGCGCAGGTCGGGCGCCACCACCCGGTAGGAGCTGGCAAAATGGTTGATCTGGTGCTCCCAGGTCTCGGCGCAACCCAGATAGCCGTGGACGAACAGGATCGTGCGCTCCACCCCTTCCGGCCAGATGTCGATGACGCTGAGTTTGTCGCCTACCACGCCAGGCATGGGGACTTCGACCCGATAGAGGTCGAAATCGAGGGTGATGGCGGTGCGCTTGAAGCCCCGTAATTTGCGTTTCATGATTGACTGCTCCTTTCTGAAGTGCGCGGCATCCTAGCACGATCCCCATAGGCGGACAAGAAGGCCGCTGACCAGCCGTCGTCCGCATTTTGATAGCTTTTGACGGCGGCGCTATGCTATTCTGCCAGGCAATGGACGGGCGCATCGGCCATTCCCACACCTATCTCGTGTGGGCTTTTTTGTGTCCTCGACTTTCTCTCTATCGGCGCATTCTCGATGAGCAACGCACGCAGCAGTCGCTTACAAGGCTTGTATCAACTCACACCCTCCCAACGCCAGGAAGTGCTCGCTGCTTGGGCCGACCTGGACGCGGATGAGAGCGCGGCGCTGGGTGGCGGGCTGACGCTGGCTACCGCCGAACGCCTGGTCGAAAATGTCGTTGGCCTCTACGCCCTGCCCTTTGCCATTGCCCCCAACTTCATCATCGATGGTCGCGAGCTGTTGATGCCGTTGGTCATCGAGGAACCTTCGGTGGTGGCGGCGATGGCCAACGCCGCGCGTCTGGCGCGCGCGGGCGGCGGCTTCAGCACGGGCAGCACCGATCCGGTCATGATCGGGCAAGTGCAGTTGCTGGGGGTGACCGATCCCGACGCTGCCAGCGCGCGCATCCTGGCTCAAAAGACCGATCTGCTGGCGAAAATTGCGAACCTGCACCCCACCATTGCCCGCTTGGGCGGCGGCCCGCGCGATCTCCAGGTTCGACGCTTGGACGACACCGCCGCCGGCCCCATGCTCATCGTCCACCTGCATTTGGATACGCGCGACGCTATGGGCGCCAATGCTGTCAACACCGCCGTCGAGGCCCTCGCTACCGATCTGGAAGCCCTCAGTGGCGGACGAGCGTTGCTGCGCATTCTCTCGAACCTGGCGGACCAGCGCCGGGCCTGGGCCTCTTGCTCTATCCCTTTCTCTGCTATCGAAAGCGCCGAGTTTGCCGGCGCTGAGATCGCCCGCGGCATCGTCGCGGCCAACGCCTTCGCTCTGGCTGATCCCTACCGCGCCGCCACCCACAACAAGGGCATCTTCAACGGCATCGACGCCGTCGCCCTGGCCACTGGCCAGGATTGGCGGGCTATCGAGGCAGGCGGGCATGCTTACGCCGCGCGCGATGGGCAGTATCGGGCCTTGACCGACTGGCGCATCGAGGGCGATTGCCTGGCAGGAAGATTAGAGATACCGCTGGCCGTGGGCACGGTGGGTGGCATGACCAAACATCACCCCACCGCGCGCGTCGCCCTCAAGCTCCTGGGGCACCAGGATGCCGGGCATCCCGATGCCCGGCATCCCGATGCTCGCACCCTGGCCCAAATCATGGTCGCCGCCGGCTTGGCGCAAAATCTGGCCGCGCTGCGCGCGCTGGCCGCCGAGGGCATCCAACGCGGGCACATGGCTTTGCACGGAAGAAGGCAGGAAATCAGTAGGTAAGTAGACAAGTAGGTAAGTAGACAAGTAGGTAAGTAGACAAGTAGACAAGTAGACAAGTAGACAAGTAGACAAGTAGACAAGTAGACAAGTAGACAAGTAGACAAGTAGGTAAGTAGACAAGTAGACAAGTAGACAAGTAGGTAGGTACTATGAGCACACTTTTGCAACCTTCTCGATCTGTCGGCATCGTGGGTTATGGCGCTTACGTCCCCCGCTACCGTTTGCCCTCCCGCGAAGTCTCGGAGATGTGGTCGGATGGCGCCGCCGAACCGCCCATCGAAGAAAAAGCTGTCCCTGGCCTGGATGAAGATACGGCCACCATCGCCATCGAGGCCGCGCGCAATGCGTTGACCCGCGCCGGCATCGCTCCAACCGACCTGCGCGCCATCTGGGTGGGCAGCGAAAGCCATCCTTACGCGGTCAAGCCAACCTCCACCATCGTGGCCGAAGCTCTGGGCGCCGCGCCTTTGGTGCAGGCTGCTGATTGGGAATTTGCCTGCAAGGCGGGGTCCGAAGCCATCGTGGCAGCGGTGGGTATGGTCGGGTCGAGCATGGCCGATTACGCCATGGGCATCGGCGCCGACACCGCTCAGGGGCGCCCCGGCGACGCCCTGGAATTTACGGCCGGCGCCGGAGGAGCCGCCATCATCATCGGCCCCGCCGAGTACGCCAGCGCCCGTTTCGAAGGCTCCCTCTCCTATGTCACCGACACGCCCGATTTCTGGCGTCGCCCCCAGGCTGAATATCCCTCGCACGGCATGCGTTTCACGGGAGAGCCTGCCTATTTTCACCACGTCGTCACCGCTGGCGAGATGATCCTACAGGCCATGGGCCGCACCGCCGCCGACTATCGTTATGTCGTACTGCATCAGCCCAACATCAAGTTTCCAACCAAAGCCGCCCAGCAATTGGGTTTCAAACGCCAGCAATGGGAGGCGGGCTTGCTGGTGGGGCGTATTGGCAACACCTATTCCGGCGCTTCGATCGTCGGTCTCACCGCTGTGCTGGATGTGGCCGAGCCGGGCGATCGCATCCTGGTAATATCCTTCGGCTCCGGGGCCGGCAGCGATGCCATTTCCTTCGCCGTCACCGAGCGCATCCACGATCGGCGCTTGCTGGCTCCCACCACCCAAGATTACATCGCCCGTCGCACTGTCATCGATTACGCTACTTACTTGCGCTACCGCGGTAAGCTGAAAATGAAATGAGGCATAACAGATGAGAAACGTCGCCATTGTGGGCATCGGCCAAACGCCTGTCGGCGAATTGTGGGACAAATCCATCCGCCACCTGGGACATGACGCAGTGACAGCGGCGATGCGTGAGGCTGGGATCGAGACCGCTGACGCCCTTTATGTGGGCAACATGCTTTCTGGCGAACTGGCCGGACAAGAGCACCTGGCCACGCTCATCGCCGATTTCGTGGGGCTGCGCGGGATCGAGGCAGCCAAGATCGAGGCAGCCTGCGCCTCGGGTGCAGCAGCTTTGCGCACCGGCATCATGGCCGTCGCCAGCGGCATGGCCGAGGTCGTGATCGTAGCTGGAGTCGAGAAAATGACCGACACCTTGCCCGACGAAACGACGGCAGGGTTGGCGCTGGCAGCCGATCAGGAATACGAAGTGGCGGAAGGGGCCACGTTCCTGGCGCTGAACGCGATGTTGATGCAGCGCTATATGTACGAGTACGGCATGTCTCACCGCGTCTTCGCGCCATTTCCGGTCAATGCTCACAATAACGCCCGCAACAACCCCAACGCCATGTTTCCCATGCCGATCTCGATCGAGAAATACGAGAAAGCGACGCTGGTGGCGCCGCCGATCAACGTACTCGACAGCTCACCCATCTGCGATGGCGCCGCCGCCGTGGTGCTGGTCCCTGCCGACAGGGCGAGGGAATTCGGGCGCAACCAACGCGTCGTGCGCATCGCCGCCTCGGCCTCGGCCACCGACACGCTGGCTGTCCACGACCGCAGCGACCCCCTCTACCTGGAGGCGGCTTATCTCTCCAGTCAGCGCGCCTATGCCCAGGCCCGACTGAAACCCGATGACATCGATCTGTTCGAGCTGCACGACGCTTTCAGCATCATGTCGGTGCTGGCTTTGGAGGCGTGTGGCTTTGCCGAGCGGGGGCGCGGCGTCGAGCTAGGGGAAAGCGGCGCCATCACCCTGAGCGGCAAGCTGCCGATTACGACGATGGGCGGATTGAAAGCACGCGGGCATCCGGTGGGCGCAACGGGCGTATATCAAGTGGTGGAGGTGGTGCAACAGTTGCGCGGCGAAGCCGGCGCCAATCAGATAGCCCATGCTCACATCGGCATGACCCAAAATATCGGCGGCTCCGGCGCCACTATTATCACTCACATCTTCGTGGGAGAAGGTTGACGCTTCCCTGGCAACGGAATTTGACAAGGTTCTCATGAAGTTGTACAATATCTTTGCATTAGTAAGATAAAACGTTTGCACAGACTGTCAAAAGCTGGCAAGGCCCATCATCGCAAGAGGCTGGTGGTTTTTGAGAGACGCAGTCCGCTAAAGTCTGTGACAGCTAACACAAATCAACCTCCCCCAGGAGTCAATCACCGTGAACATTGCCCGCAATTGGCGCGTCAAGAAACAGCGCTACAGCCTGACCGGCGAGATTTGCCACCATTGTGGCTCCACCGTCTTCCCGCCGCGCGATGTCTGCCCCGAGTGCGCTCGGCCAGCATACGATCCCGTGCGACTGAGTGGCCTCGGCGAAGTGTACAGCTTCACCACCGTGTACGAAGCGCCGACCAGTTTCGAAGCCCAGGCGCCCTACCATCTGGCCCTGATCAAGCTCCAGGAAGGCCCGATGCTGACTGCCCAGCTGACCGACGTCGAGGCGAAAGATATGCGCATCGGTATGCCGGTGGAGATGGTGACCCGCAAGTTGAGCGTCGAGGGCGACGAGGGTCTGATTCAGTACGGTTACAAGTTCCGGCCACGCCTGATGCCGCGGCCCGTCGCTCTGGCCGCCTGAGTGTTATGACTGCAAAATAAGAGCCGCCTCCTGTCCACAGGAGGCGGCTCTGCGCGCAAGCGGCTTGTGGGGTGGCTGCGCGCTGACTAGGGTTTCGGCGCAAGGTTGGCAGGCCACAGGCGGGGCCATGCCTTCTGCTCGAGATTCAAGGCGGGGGCGGGGGCGGGTTTGGCGAGGGCGGCGGGATCGGGCGTCCCGGCGGGGACGGCGGGAGCTGACCCTCGATCTTCCGAGAGGGCGCTGCCTCCCAGCGTGACATCGTCCACAAACAAGCTGCTAAGTAAGGAGCCATCGTGCTCGCTGCGGATTTGCAGTTGCACCGATTGCCCCGCCCAGGCGCCCAGATTGACCACGCGCTGCACCCAGCCGTTGGTGTTCGTACTGGAGCAGAGATTGAACCGATCGGCCACCGTAGCGTTGTTGATGACGACGCCGCCAAAGTCATAGCCGCAGACATCCTCGGAGGAAATCCAGTACCAGAAGCGCAGGGTGGAAGCGCCGGCGGGGATGGTCACCTGTTGGTAGACGACAGAGATTTCGTTGTGCAGGCCGCCCAGCCAAGCCGCCCAGTCACCGCCGTGCGGGGGGCGGTTGGCAGGTAGATTACTGCGCGAGCGGACGATGGGGTAGACACCTCGCGCGGAGTACTCTTGCCAGCCAACGCCTGCGCCCTGCTCGAAATTGCCGTTCTGGATGCTCCCGCCCCCGCCTGTTCCGCGCGTGATCCAGCGCACGCGGTCGGCGCGGTTGCCAGCGCGGTCATGAATCTCGGCGCCGATCAGGAAAGGCTGGTTCTCGGGGACGCCAGCCATGTTCCACTGCACCTCATACGGCGCGGTGGTGTCTTCACCGATGACCGTCCATGTCCCTGTGCCGTTGGTGGTGAAGCGCACGCGGGCGATGCCGGAGCCGCCGGGGTTATCGCTTGCCTGGACGCGCAGCCACACGGGCGCGGTCACGGCAGCGTTCGGAGCCGGTTCGGTGAAATCGCCGGTGGGGGCGATGGTGTCGGCGCCAATCCGCGTGATCCAACGCACGCGGTCGGCGCGGTTGCCGGCGCGATCGTGGATTTCGACGCCGATCAGGAAGGGCTGGTTCTCGGGGACGCCGGCCATGTTCCACTGCACTTCGTAGGGCGCGGTGGTGTCTTCGCCGATGACCGTCCATGTCCCTGTGCCGTTGGTGGTGAAGCGCACGCGGGCAATGCCGGAGCCGCCGGGGTTATCGCTTGCCTGGACGCGCAGCCAGACGGGGGCGGTGACGGCAGCGTTCGGAGCCGGTTCGGTGAAATCGCCGCTGGGTGGGGTCACGTCAGCGCCACTGGACCGCCTCGATATCCAGCGCACGCGGTCGGCGCGGTTGCCAGCGCGGTCGTGGATTTCGGCGCCGATGAGGAAGGGCTGGTTGTCAGGGACGCCGGCCATGTTCCACTGCACTTCGTAGGGCGGGGTAGTGTCTTCGCCGATGACCGTCCATGTCCCTGTGCCGTTGGTGGTGAAGCGCACGCGAGCGATGCCGGAGCCGCCGGGGTTATCGCTTGCCTGGACGCGCAGCCAGACGGGGGCCGCCACCGCAGCATTGGGGGCCGGTTCGGTGAAGTCGCCAGTGGGCGGGGTCACGTCGGCGCCGGTGGGCGCCTTGCGGATCGTGCGCACGCGATTGGTGCGGTTGCCAGCGCGGTCGTGGATTTCGGCGCCGATGAGGAAGGGTTGGTTGTCAGGGACGCCAGCCATGTTCCACTGTATCTCGTAGGGCGGAGTGGCGTCTTCGCCGATGTAGGTCCACGACCCTGTGCCATTGGTGGTGAAGACAATGCGGGCGATGCCGGAGCCGCCGGGATCATCGGCAGCCTGGACGCGCAGCCAGACGGGGGCAGTCGCTACGGCGTCGGCGGCCGGTTCGGTGAAGTCGCCGGTGGGCGCCACGGTGTCACCGACGCCACCCGGGCGTTTGGTGATCCAACGGGCGCGGTCGGTGCGAGCGCCAGAGCGTTCATGGATTTCGGCGCCAATCAGGAAGCGCTGGTTGTCGGGCATGCCGTACATGGCCCAGTTGACCTCGAAGGGGGGCGTCGTATCTTCGGAGATGAAAGTCCAGGCGCCAGTGCCGTTGGTGGTGAAGACGACTTTGGCGACATTGGCCGGGTTGGTCGTCTGCACACGCAGCCAGACGCGTGCTGTTACCTGGGCTTCAGGGGCTGGTTCGGTGAAATCGCCGGGCGGGGGCACGGCGGGCGCGCAGCCTCCCAACTGGTTGATAGCGTTGTTGATCTGGATCAAGCCGTAGCCGTATTCGTTGTCACGGCCGGCCGGCCCCCGATCCATGGCTGTCGACTCCAGAGCTTGTTGGATCTGCTGGCGGGTGGCGTTGGGCGCGCAGGCGCGCAGCAGGGCCACGGCGCCGGCAACGTGTGGCGTGGCCATCGAGGTGCCCTGGAAGAAGTAGTAGTTCCATTGGCCGTTCTCGAAGGTTTGCTGCAACACGCCATCGACATAGCCATCGCCGTTGGCATCGACCTGGGTGTTGCCGCCGGGGGCGACCACGCTGAGCTTGGAGCCGTAGGTCGAGTAGGGCGCGCGGTTCAGGTGATAATCGACGGCGCCGATGGCCATGACATCAGGATGATTGGCCGGGAAACCGACGACGGCCTCATCAGCATTCCCGGCCGCGGCGACGAGCACCATGCCGGCGTTAGCAGCGGCAGCCAATGCGGTATTGAAAACTGAGGACGAGCAAGTCGGCCAGGTGTTGGTTCCACAGTCAGCTCCAAACGACATGTTGGCGACCGTGGCGCCATGGGTTCGCGCCCAATCGATGCCCTGCGCGGCGTCGCTGAAGTTGCCTGATCCCTGCCTATCCAGGACTTTGACCGGCATGAGCTTGGCATCGAAGGCCAGCCCCGCCACACCCAGGGCATTATTGGTGCATTGGGCGACGGTGCCGGCCACGTGCGTGCCGTGGCCGTTGTCATCGAGGGCCACGCCGGGACCGCTGCGATCGGTCAGGGCGTTGAATTCATCGACGAACGTGCGGCAATTCAAGTCCGTGCCTTTGGCGACGCCCGAATCGACGATCGCCACGATCACGTTTTGGCCGGTGGTGCGATCCCAGGCGGCCTCGGCCTGCACGGGCGGAAAGTGCCACTGTAGATTGTAGTAGGGGTCGTTGGGGCGGAAGTCGGGCGCAGTCTGGCTTGTGGCTTCTGAAGCCAGAGCCACAGGCGACCACGGTTCGATGTGGAGAGTGTAGTCCAGCTCGACTGTCTTGACTGCTTCCTCCTGGCTCAGACGCGCCAGCGCCTGCGTCGGCGTCTCATCTGCCGAGATGGCGACCGTGTACCAGTCGTCGAAGAGATGCTTGTAGCCGCGCGGCGCGACGGCGTCCATCTGATTGATGTCGGCCAGTTGCACGACCACATGATCCTGGGCGTGTGGAAGTGCGGGATTCGAAGCGGCGCCGAGGCGTCCGATCTGGCCGGTGATGGCATCGCGGTCTTGTGCTGTCGGCGGGTCGGGTTCCTGGGCAAGCGGCGCGGCAGAGGATACTGCACCCAGCATCCCCATCACGATGACGAGGATCGACAAGATGAACCAGTGTTTTTTCATGCTTTGACTTCCCTTGGTGAGATAGCGGCGAAAGTAGGATGAAGGTATTCTATCCCAATTTCTTCGTCTGGCTAAATACTTCTCTCACAGTGCGCCCTTCATGGCGATGAGCCTCGGTTATCTGGCCGGGCCTGCACCGCTTGACGACGTGCTCGCGTCGCACTCTATGCGATGTGCACCCGGTGCGCTCCTTGCTCGAATTTCGTTTTTCTTATGGCGCTGGCTGCGTTACAATGATCCAGAAACATGAAGTGGCAGGCGACAGGCGGCGGCCTGCGTTTTTCGCAACACGCATCTCCCACAGGAGCAAACCCATGAAAAAGATTCGTTGGGGCATTCTCAGCACCGCCCTCATCGGTACAGCCAAAGTCATCCCCGCCATGCAGCGGGGCCAGTATTGCGAGATCGTCGGTCTCGCCTCGCGCGATTTGACGAGAGCGCAGGAGGCGGCCGGGAGCTTGGGCATCCCGCGCGCCTATGGCTCTTACGAAGACCTGCTGGCCGACCCCGACATCGATGCGGTTTACAATCCCTTGCCCAACCATTTGCATGTGCCCTGGTCGATCAAGGCGCTGGAAGCGGGCAAACACGTGCTCTGCGAGAAGCCGATCGGCCTCACTTCAGCCGAAGGCCAGTTGCTCGTCGATGCGGCGCGGGCGCACCCACATCTGAAGGTGATGGAAGCCTTCATGTACCGGCACCACCCACAGTGGCAAAAGGCCCGCCAATTGGTGAACGAAGGCGCCATCGGCCAGCTCCGCACCATCCAGACCTTCTTCTCCTACCACCTGGATGACCCCACCAACATCCGCAATATCGCCGAGATGGGCGGCGGCGGGCTGTGGGACATCGGCTGCTATGCCATCTCGGCCCCGCGTTTCATCTTTGGCCGTGAGCCGGTGCGGGTGGCTGGCATCGTCGAGTTCGACCCCCGTTTTGGCACCGACCGCCTGGCCTCGGCCCTGCTGGATTTCGGCCTCGACGCCAACGGCGTCGCCGGGACGGCCACGTTCACGGTCGGGACGCAATTGGCGCCCTATCAACGCGTCCACATCGTCGGCGACGAGGGTCGGGTCGAGATCGAAATCCCCTTCAACGCCCCGCCCGACCGCCCCTGCCGCATCTGGCTCCAGCGCGAGGGTGGGACAGTCGCGAGCGAGGGCGCCGAGGAAATCCTGCTCCCCACCACCGACCAATACACCGTCCAGGGCGACCTGTTCTCGAAGGCCGTACTCGACGACACCGCCGTGCCCACGCCTATCGAAGATGCTGTGGCGAACATGAAGGTGATCGAGCGCGTCTTTGCCAGCGCCCGGCTGGGTGGCTGGGCGTGAATGGCCCCGAAGCCCGACCTTGCCCGGAGGTAGGAGGCGTGCTAGACTCGGAGGGAACGACACACTACGCCCAGGAGAACCCAATCGTGTTTCAGCAAGTAATTATCACAACAAATAGGCCAGTGGCGCTGCGACCGCTGGTCGAATCGGCCATTCGCTCTGAGCTTCGATTGCTCAACCTGGGCCTGGAGCGGACTCAACACAGACTAGATAAGTTCGAGCAACAATATGGCTTGGCCTCGGACGAGTTCGAGCGCCGGTTCAGCGCCGGCGATATGGCGGAGAATCTGGATTTTATCGAGTGGGAAGGCGAGATCAAGACCTACAAGCTGTTGCGAGCACAGCAGCAGGCACTGCAGGAGGCGCAACTCAATTGATCGAGCGCTACTTTCGTGACATTGATCGTCTGCTTGCCAACAGTAGCGTGATTCATGCCACAAGTTTGAACTTCGACAAACGCTCGACCTACGTTGGTTTTATTCGCGGCGAGATTTACTTTCTCGACGGCTCTCGGCTGCATGTACGCGAATTCGTCAATGTCGAACGGGGAATCGAGCGCTATTCATACGCATATCACTATCAAAGCGCCGATGGATCGCTAGTATTCCGTTACGACAACACAACCCATTTCCCGAACTTGGCTACTTTTCCGCATCACAAGCATGTTGGCAGCGAGACCCAAGTTATTCCTGCCGAAGCAATCGATCTGCCGGGCGTTCTTGCCGAGATTGAGGACTCATTGGCAGCGATTGCCGATGCGCTGAGTTGAGACACCTGTCAGGTCTTCAAGACCTGACAGGTGTGAGTGTGTGGCGAACATTAAGGTGATCGAGCGCGTTTTCGCCAGCCCCCGGCTGGGTGGCTGGGCATAAGATGGCGAGCACCTCCCAGGAGTATTGAAATGATCGATCCAATGACAACCGACATTCTCGTAAAGCGCGTCAATAGACTCGAGCGTGAGTTGGCCCACCTCAAACGCGACCTACTTTGGGCGACGCAACCCGGCAAAAAGACGACGCGGGCGCGGCCAACGCTCTTCGGAAGCGTCGCTGCCGGCGATATCACCGCAGAGATGATCGACGAGGCGCGAGCCGATCTTTTTCGCACGATGGATGATTTATGAAGATTCAGGCTGGCACAAGGCTCTATGTGCTTGACACCCATATTCTCATCTGGTACTTCACCGGCAACCAACGCCTTCCAGATGGGTTCGGGGAGATCATCGATGAAGCTCGCCAGCTTGATAATTGTTTATTGGTCCCTACCATCGTTCTGGCCGAAGCCTTGAACCTGGCCGAAAAGAGACGTGTAGTTTTCGATTTCGCCCACATGTATAGGTTCATTCGCGAGGGGCCTGAGTTCACGATCGTGGAATTTGGGCAGGATATACTTGATGAGACAATCCGGACGAAGGTGATGCATGACATTCATGATCGTATCATCATGGCGACGGCGCGCTTCTATGGAGCGAGTATACTGACCAAAGATGGGGTCATACGAGATTCAGGTCTGGTAGACGCTCTGTAATGTGAGTTGGGTTGTTTCATTTGCCCACAAGGTGCGGATGTCATCTCGTCTCGCTCAATAGTCGATCCACCTCCTCTACCTTCTCCTGCTCGGCCAGCCACCATTCGGGGTCGCGCTGGGCGTTGAGTTCCTCCACCGTCTTGCCCTGCTGCTCGACCCAGGTGTAATACTTCAGATTGTGCCAGCACTGCCGGGTGTGCTCGCTGCCCTCGCGAATCCAATCGACGCCGACGCGGTGGAAAATGCCCTCGGTTCGGATTGCAGCCTCGGTCTCGTCCATCCGGCCTTCTTGCGAGGTCAGCCAGGCCAGGGTGGAATGATAGCGGTCGATGGCGTCGGTGCAGATGGTGACGATCAGGTCGCCCTTGCCGAGACCATAGAACTTGGCCGTCTTGATCGCCCCCAGCACATTGCAGACGCCGCTGATGCCGAATATCTGGCTCAACTTGTCCACTTTGGCCGCGGGGATGCCGTAACGCTCGGCCAGCACGCGCTTGCCCGGCTCCTCGACCAGCAGTTGTAGCCCGCGCACACAGTCCATGTCGTCGATGCAGATGATGGCGTCCATATTCAACACGTTGTGAATCCAGGTGACGTGCTTGTCGCCGATGCCCTGGATTTCGTGGGCGCCGTAGCCGTTGTTGAACAGGGTGGGGCACTGGATCGGCTCGAGGCCGACGATCTTGTGGTCGGGCCAGACCTGCTTCAGGCGGTCGCCGGCGGCGATGGTGCCCGCCGATCCCATCGACGAGCAGTAGGCGTCCACCCGGCCGCTGCCCACGCCCTGCCGCTGTAGCTCCGCCGCCAACTCGACGATGGTGTTGCCGGTGACATGGTAGTGAAAACGGTAGTTGCCCATGACCTCGAACTGGTTGAGGATGCGGATGTTGGGGTCGGAGCGGCGTAGCTCCCAGGTTTTGTCATAGATTTCTTTGACATTGGATTCCGAGCCGGGCGTGGCGATCACCCGCGCGCCATAGCTGCCGATGCGCTCGAAGCGTTCCTGGCTCATCCCGGCCGGCAGGATGACGATGGCATCGAAGCCCATACGGCAGCCCACCCAGGCCCCGCCGATGCCGTAATTCCCGGTGGACGGCCAGACGAGCGTGTGTTTGGTGGGATCGACCTCGCCCAGCAGTTCCTTCTCGATCAGGACGGAGTAGGCGGCGCCGACTTTGTGCGCGCCGGTGGGGAAGTCCTTGCCATAGAGCACGACGATCTCGGCCTCGACGCCGGTCAGTTCGTGCGGCAGGACTTCATAATAGATGCGGTCATCGCCCCCGCGCCAGGTGATATTGTAGAGGTTGATGGGGTCGAGGGGGTCGGCGGTCTTGGCGGCCAGGGCGCGGGCGCGGGTGGCGGGGTCGATGCTCGCGGGGTGGAGCATTTCGCTGAAGGTGGGGCCGGTGATGAGGGATGTCATGGTGGTTATTGGGGATTGGAGATTGGTTATTGGAGATTAGAGATTGGGGATTGGCGTTGTTTTGTGGGGGAGGTGAGGAGGCAGGGAGGCGGAGATGCGAGATCATCGCCTCTTCGCCTCCTCCTCTCATCGCCTCACTTCGCCTCACGAAAGGTCATCAGGCAGCCGCAACCGATCTCCAGCGAGGGGGACGAGGATGGGGCCAGAGAAGGTCTGGGCGGCTTGGCGGCGCCAGAGTTCAGGGTCGCCGGCGGAACGGTGGACGAGGGCCAGGCAGCGGGCGTTGGCGGCCTGGGCGATGGCGCCGGCTTCACGGGCGCTGCTGTGCACCCCGGCCAGCTCGCCGATATCGGCGTCCAGGGCCGTGGCTTCGTGGATGAGCAGGTCGGCATCGCGGGCGAGTTCGGCGACGGCGGCGGCAGGCGTGGTGTCGCCGGAGTAGACAAGGCTGAAGCGGCGGGTCAGGCCGTTGCCGGGCGCGGGGTCGAGGTCGAGGCGGAGGGCAAAGGCGGGGACATTGCTATGGTGGACGAGCGCCAGCCGGGCGGTGACGCCGGGGAGGTCGGGGCAGGGGTGGGGATGGTCGGCGGGCAACGGATGGAGGATGACTTCATCTTTCATCATGGCCAGCATCTCGGGATAGGCGATCTCGACCAGCTTCTGCCATGCCTCCAAGACCTGCACGGCGCCGAAGTAGACGCGGGGGCGATGATAGAAGAGAAAAACCGGGCTGCCCAGGGTGTGGTCGCCGTGCTGGTGGCTGAAGTAGACGTGCGAAATCTCGGTCGGATGAATGCCGGCGCGGTCGAGCTGCGTGAAGACAGCAGGGCCGGCGTCCAGCAGGATGTTGGCGTCGCCGTGGCGCAGCAGCAGGGAGGTGTGGTCGCCGAGCACCGCGGGGCGGATGGCGCCGACGCCGAGGAAGATGAGGGTGGGCATGATGGTTATTGGTTATTGGAGATTAGAGATTGGAGATTGATCGGCAATCTCCAATCTCTAATCTCTAAAACCTGCGCAACAGCATCGATGTCTACCGCCACGCGTTGCGGTTCACCGGCGGCGCGGCGGGCGGAGGCGATGTCTTTGAGGCCGTTGCCGGTGCTGAGGATGACGACGCGTTCGTGTGGGGTGATGAGGCGCTGCTCGACGGCGGCCAGCAACCCGGCCGTGGCGGCAGAGGCGGCCGGCTCGGCGAAGACGCCGGTGGAGCGGGCCAGCAGCTTCATCGCCTCCAAAATGGCTGCATCGCTGACTTCGATGAAGGCGCCACCGGTTTGGCGGACGGCGCCCAAGGCTTTGCGGGCGTCGCGCGGCCAATCCACGCTGATCGAGTCGGCCAGGGTGGTGGCCTGGACGGGGGCCAGGTGATCGGTTTCGCCCCGCCGCCATGCCTGCGAGAGGGCGTTCGATTTCTCGGCCTGGACGCCGAGGATGCGGGGCATGTGCTCGATCCAGCCCAGGGCCAGGGCGTCGGCCAGCCCTTTGTGTACGCCGCCGATGATGCTGCCGTCGCCGACCGGAACCAGGATGACGTCCGGGGCCAACCAGCGGTCGGGTTCTCGGCCATCCTGCCGGGCCAAGCGGGCTTGGCTCGCCAAGCCTTCGCAGATCTCGTAACTGACTGTCTTCTTGCCCTCGGTCGTGAACGGGTTCATGCCCGTGTTGCGGTTGTACCAGCCGAAACGCGCGCAGGCCGCGGTGCAGAGGTCGAAAGCCTGGTCGTAGCTGCCTTCGACGGCCAGCACCGTGGCGCCGTAGACCAGTAGTTGGGCCAGTTTGGCGGGCGGGGCCGTGTGCGGCACGAAGATCACGCACTTGCCCTGCGGCCAGACGGCCATCTGTCCGGCCAGCGAGGCGGCAGCGTTGCCGGTGCTGGCCGTGGCCACGGTGGTCAGGCCCAGCTCGCGAGCGCGGGCGACGACGACGGCGCTGGCCCGGTCCTTCAGGCTGGCGGTGGGATTGCGGCCGTCATCCTTCACCCAGACATCGCGCAAACCCAACCGCGCGGCCAACCGTGGCGCGGGCAGCAGGGGCGTGTCGCCCACCGGCAGCGGCGCCAACGATTCCCGGCCTGTGATCGGCAGCAGACGTTCGTAGCGCCCGATCGAGCGGTCGGGGTCGGGGGCAATCCGGGCGGGGTTCGTGGCGGCGCGGATACGGTCGTAATCGTAGGCGAGGTCGAGGGTGGGGTACGGACGATCCCCGAGTTGATCTGCCGGATGATCGGGACAGAGATAAGGTGTGGCTTCTAGCAGATGCAGCTTGCCGCAAGCCATGCAGCGGGCGCCGAGAACGTGGGAGAGAGGCATAGGATTGGATGCGGGAAAGGTCGGGGTTACTGGGGCAGCCAGTCGATGGCGATCAATGACTCGATCTGGTGAAATTCAGGGTCGCCGGTGAGCAAGGTCGCTCCTCTTGTCTCGGCGAGGGCGGCGGCAAAGGCATCGGCGTAGGAGAGACGCCTGGATGCCTTGATGTGGGCGGCGGCGAAGGTCAGGGTGCGATCGGCTTCCACGACGGTGATGGGCAGTTGGTCGATCATGGCAATTACACGCTGGGCGGTGGGCAACCCGCGCTCGCGTTCCGTGATGTAAACCACCTCGCCGTAATTGACAATGCACAAAGCGACCTCGGCCTCGCCTGCCTGGCTTTTCATCAGCACCTCTTGGACGCGTTCTGCGCCGGCTTCGCCTTCCAGATAAGCCAGCAGCGCAAAGCTGTCGAGCACGTAGCTTTCAGGCGGGGCTATCACCAGCAAGCTCCTGTTTGTGCTCATCGCTCAAAGCTTGCAAGAGCGACGCTCCGCCCTTGAGCATCCCCAAAGCCCCGTCGATGGGGTTGTCCGGCGTTGGAACCAGCGACAGGATGCCGCCGTAATCCACAACCGTCAGGCGCGTTCCGGCCCGCCAGCCGTATTTCTGGCGATACTCGGACGGAATGACGATCCATCCCTTGGTCGAAAGTGTTGCGTTTGCCATACGAAAACCTCCAGGCGTTATACAAATTGTTCGATCAGTATAACGCCTGACTTGCTGTTGCCGCAAGCCCGTGAACAGTCAACAAGCGCCCGTGACTCGCCACTTGTCTACTTGTCTACTTGTTTCCTTGTCTACTCATCTACTCCAACTACGGATAAAAATGCGTCCCCGTCTCCCCAACCAACGCGCGGGCGATGTTGGGCGGGTCGGTGATGAGGGCGCGTTTGCCGCCGTTTTCCAGATAGGTGAGGATGGCCTGGATTTTCGGCCCCATGCTGCCGGCGGCGAAGTGGCCCTCGGCCAGGTATTGCCGGGCTTCGGCGGCGGTCAGGCGGTCGAGCCATTGCTGATTAGGTTTGTTGAAGTTGATGGCGACCTTTTCCACCCCGGTCGAGATCAGGAACAGGTCCACTCCCGCCTGGATGGCCATGAGGGCGCTGGCATGGTCTTTGTCGATCACGGCCGGCGGGGCGCTGCGCAGTTCGCCTTTCTCATTGCGGATGACGGGGATGCCGCCGCCGCCGACTGCGATTACGATCCAGCCGGCATCCACCATCGTTTTGATGGCGTTGACCTCGACGATCTCCAGCGGCTTGGGGCTGGCGATGACGCGGCGGTAGCCCCGACCGGCGTCTTCGACCACCGTCCAGCCCATGTCCTCGAACTTCTTGGCATCCTCGCGGGTCATGAAGCCGCCGATGGGCTTGCTGGGGTTCTGGAAGCCGGGGTCGTCCTTGTCCACCACCACCTGCGTGACGATGGCCATGGCCCGACGATAGAGGCCGCGGCGATGGAACTCGTTGTCCATCGCCTGGGCCACCATGTAGCCGATGGAGCCTTGCGTGTCGGCGCCGATGAGGTCGAGCGGGACAGGATGGACTTCGTGCATGGCCAACTCAGCCCGGCGTAGGATGAACCCCACCTGCGGGCCATTCCCATGCGTGATGATAGTGTTCCAGCCGGCTTCGACCAGGTTGGCGATGTGGGTGCAGGTCTGGCGCACAGCGTTCCACTGGTGCTCGATCTCCGGGTGGTGTTTGTCGGTGATGAGTGAGTTGCCGCCGATGGCGATGAGGGCGGTGGGGATGGGCATGTTGGTGAAGGCTCCTATTGTGGGTAGACAAGGAAACAAGTAGACAAGTAGACAAGGAATAAGTAGACAAGGGCTTGCTGCAACCGCAGTAGTATAACAATGGGAACTGCGGAGGAAGGGAGAGAGCGAGGGCAAATTAGAAAATCTTCGCGTCTTCTCGGTGACTTTGTGTCTTTGTGTTGGGCGCCGTTGTAGGTCTAAGCGGGAAAAGGGTCATCCGGAGGGATGTAGTCGGGGGTGGGATAGTCGGGAGGTAGTTGGCTGCCGTATTCCGACCGACCTTGTTCCTGGCGCCGCACATAGGCGATGTAGCCGTTCAGAGCGCGCTCGGTTTCGCGTCCCAGCTCATAGAGTTCCTGGAAGCGAGCGGCGTCAAGATAGTTCAGGTCATGGGCAACGATGAGATGATTGATCGTCTCGTTGATCGACCCGCGAGCGATGAAGTAGAAACGCAGGCTATCCAGGTAATGATAGCGCCCGTAGCCCTCGCTGATGTTCGTCATGCCGCTCTTGGAAGATTTGCGGATTTGAGGAGCCAGGTCGTATCGCTCGCTGAGGGGCAAGATATTGGCCAATTTATGGCATTCGATCATCAAACGCCGCGCCAACTGCCAGCACTTCAAATCCTCGAAACCTCTGCTTGCCTCTCCAACCGGCCTCTGCCTCATCACAAACCTCCAACGCGTCTACCTGTCTACTTGTTTCCTTGTTTCCTTGTTTCCTTGTTTCCTTGTCTACTTCCTCAAGACATCGTCAACGCCATCACCGCCTTCTGCACGTGCAGGCGATTCTCGGCCTCGTCGTAGACCACGCTGTTGGGGCCATCGATCACGCTGTCGCTGACCTCAATGTTGCGGTCGGCGGGCAGGCAGTGCATGTAAATGGCTTCGGGCTTGGCCAGGGCCATGCGGCGGTCGTCGGTGATCCAGTCGGTGTACTTCTTGCCGATCTTGGCGCTCTCGGCATTGTCCGAGGTCGTCAGCAGCGCGCCCCAGCTCTTGGGATAGACGATGTCGGCATCCTTGAACCCGGCGTCGAAGTCGTCCAGGATATCGAAACTGCCGCCGAACTTGCGCACATTGTCCTTCGCCTGCTGCACGATGTCGGGCATCAGCTTGTATTCGGGCGGATGGGTCAGGCGCACATTCATGCCGAAGCGGGACATTTGCAGGATCAGGCTTTGGGGCACCGAGATCGGTTTCTGATAGCTGGAGGCATAGGCCCAACTGACATTGATCGTCTTCCCGCGCGGGTTGCCCACCTTCTCGAAGATCGTCATCAGGTCGGCCAGGATCTGGAACGGATGATAGACATCGCACTGCATGTTGAGCACCGGCACGCGGCTGGCCTGGGCGACCTCGTTGATGTAGCGGTTGCCGAAGCCCCAGTCGCACTGGCGGATGGCGATGCCATCGTAATAGCGCCCGAAAATCTCGCCGATCTCTTTAGCCGTGTCGCCGTGGCTGATTTGGGTGGTGGTGCTCTCGATGAAGGCTGCGTGCCCGCCCAACTGGGCCATGCCGGCCTCGAACGAGCCGCGGGTGCGGGTGCTGGTGAAGAAGAACAGCATGGCCAGGGTCTTGTCGCGCAGGATGGGGTGAAGGACATTCAACGCCCGGTCGCGTTTGAGCTTGAGGGCCACGTCGAGGACGGTCTCGATTTCCTCTTTGCTGAAGTCGAGATCGCCGATGAAGTCGCGTCCGCGTAGGTAGGTTTGCATAGTTTGCTCCGTGAATGAGTGAATAGCGTTAACTACTGATTGTTGGAGATTAGAGATTATCTCCAATCTCCAATCTCTAATCCCTAATAACCAAAAGATGTTGGCAACTGCTCGATAGAGTATCCTAACGCCTCTTCCAGATACGGCAGATGGTCGCCGTGCACGGGGTGGCCGTCGGGGGTGGTTTCGGCCACGAAGTCGCCACGGGTCAGCCAGCGGTCGCCGGGGTTGAGGCGGATCGGTTTGAGATGGACGGCGCGGAAGAAAGTGAACTGGTAGGTGGTGAGGGCGCCGAACGAGGGCGAGAGGCGGGTTTGGCCCTGAAAGGCGGCCAGTTGTTCGATCTGGAAATTGCCCGCGGCGTAGCTGACCTGCCCCGCCAGCTCTTCCTCCACCTCGCGCACGGCTGTCTCGAAGATCGGCTCCACCCAGTCGCCATCGCTGCGTTGGCGGCCGCCGATGAGTTGATAGGCGCCGGCGCGCTCGTCCCATTGGGCCAGGAAACGCGGGGGCGAGTCGGGGCTGACGATCAGAATCTGGGCGACGGGGGTGAAGCGGATGGGGGCGGCATCGGGATTGCGGCGCAGGCGCTCTTCTTCCAGCAGATAGACGAGCGTGGCGCCGTGGCGCAGGCCCTCGCCGTGGGTCAGGCCCTGCTGAGCCGACCAGTCGGGGATGACCGGGCCGCCCGATTCGGCCCAGGCGGCCAGGCTGTGCAAGAAGTAGTAGGCCGGCTGCGAGACGGCGCGGATGCCGTCGTGCGTGAATTCCACCGCTCCCCACACTTGCAGCATCGCCGCCAGCCCCTGCCCGATGACATCGCCGCCGGGTAGCTCGTCCAACGGCCGCGCCGTGTGTCGCGACTGCGGGATAGCCCGCAGCCAGGCGGCGAGGAGGTGGAGATTGGTGGGGGTGCGCATGGGATGACAGGGTGACAAGGTGACGGCGCTGAGTACAGCGCAGTGACAAGGTGAGAGGGTGACGGCGCTGAGTACAGCGCAGTGACAAGGTGACGGCGCTGAGTACAGCGCAGTGAGAGGGTGAGGAGGATAGTGATTGACGAGTATTTTGGTATCGTATACAATACCTATATGAGCTTGGATCAAATCGTCATTGACACAAAAGTATCGGTATTGGCGGCAGAGGATTATCTGGGGGAACGCGCCAAACGTGGCAGCCGGGTGAAGTTCGAACGCGCACTGGCGAAGGTCGCTGATGTAGAACCGGAAGAGTACGATCGTTTGTAGATCGGTAGACCGGGAAGCCGGTAGACCTGGTCTCCTGGTCTCCTGGTTTCCTGGTCTACCGATCTCCTAACTACAAATACGACGGGAACAACGCATACACGCCGGTGGCATCGACGACATCTTGCAAGGGCACCTGGTCTTCGACGGTGTGGGCGTAGATTTCGTTGCCGGGGCCAAAGCCGATGCTGGGGATGCCGGCCTTGCCCATCCAGTAGGTGCCGTTGGTCGAGAAATCCCATTTGCCGGTGGGGACGGGCCGGCCCAGATAGCTGCTGGCGGCCTTGATCCCGGCCTGGACGATGGGGGCGTCTTCGGGCAAGGCCCAGGCCGGATAGTATTTCTCGACCTCGAACACGAAGCCGGTGTAACTGGGGTCGTCGTAGTGCAGCATCGAGACTTCGAAATCGTCGGCCAGGTCGGGCGGGATCAGCGCCGCCACCTGGGCGATGGCGCCTTCTTTGCTCTCGCCGAAGGTGAGGCGGCGGTCGATGTAGATGGTGGCTTCGTCGGGCACGGCGTTGATGCTGGGCGTCTTCACCGTCATGTCACTGACCGTGATCTTGCCGTGGCCGAGGAATTCGTGGTCGCCGAGCCGCGGCTCCAGGTCGCGGATGGCGGCGATGACCGGCAGCATTTTATAAATGGCGTTGTCGCCCAGATGGTTGCTGGCGGCGTGACAACTGAGGCCCTTGGCCACCACCTTCATCTCCACCCGGCCCTTGTGCCCGCGATAGACCTGCATGCGCGTGGGTTCGCCCACGACCACGAAATCGGGCCGGATGCCTTCGACCTCGACGAATACATTGGGCGCGATGCCGTCGCACCATTCTTCCATGTTGCCGTAATAATAGGCCGTCCAGCCGTCCAGCAGTCCCAGGTCGCGGGCGATGACCAGGCCGTAGATCATGCCGGGGGTGGAGTTCTTCTCGTCCACCGCGCCGCGGGCATAGAAGATGCCGTCCTCGACCTTGCCAATGAACGGGTCCCAGGCCCAGGCTGCGGGGTCGCCGATGCCCACTGTGTCGATATGGCTGTCATAGACCAGCACCTTCGGCCCGTTGCCGATGCGCCCGATGATATTGCCCTGGCGGTCGAAGCGCACCTCGTCGAAGCCCAGCTTGCGCATCTCCGCGCCCACCCGCTCGCCCACGGGGCCGATTTGGCTATCGTAGGACGGGATGGCGCAGATGTCGCGCAGGAATTGGATGATGTTGTCGCGTTCCGCCTCCACCCGCTGGCGGACGACTTCGATTTGATTCATAGATGTGACCTCGTTGTCGAAAGGATTTGGGGATGGGGAGACACGGTGACACGGTGACAAGGTGACAAGGTGACGCCGGTCGAGTACGACCGGGGTGACAAGGTGATGTTGGCGATCTGCCACTTGCCACTTGCCACTTGCGACCTGCCACTGGTCTACTGGCCTACTGGTCTACTTGTTTCCTTATCTACTTCTCGCCGTCATTTTAGCAGCAGGTGGGGGAAAGGGGGAAAGGTGGGGGGAGGGGGATGGAAAAGACAGTATCGCTGACCACCTGCCGCCCGGCTTTCATGTTGTTGTGAGGATAGGTATAATGCTGACAGTGGCTCCGTTCTGCCCGTGTGTTTGACGGGCTGCACCAACCAAACGCACAGTGGCTGACCCCTGTAGAAAAGGCGCACATATGGACACAGCACGTACAGCAGAAACTGACCGTTGGCCGGTCGATCAGGATCTCCAGCCCGCCAGCAACCTGGAGGACATTATCTTCTTCTGCAACCCAACCAGGTCTCTGGATGGAGAGTATTTGGAGTTCTACGTCGATCGCGGTAGCTACGCGCGCCGCGATATGGCCACCTGGCTGCGCGTCAACGACCTGCGCCGCGGTCAACCGATCACCTTGCTGTTTACCGGCCACGGAGGCTGCGGGAAATCGACTGAGTTGAACCGTCTTTGCCAAGACCTGGAGAAGGAATTCTTCGTCGTCAAGGTGTCGACCAAGTTGATCGTGCAGCCCACTGATCTCACTGCCGTTGACATCGTCCTGATTGCAGCCATGTCGTTGTTCAAACAGGCCACCCAGGAAAGCGTCATCGGCAAGGCGCCGGTCGAACGAGTGCGTGAGCTGCGCCAGAGTCTGGTTGATTTTCTGCGCGACCGCGTCTTTGGTAGAGCGCCCTATCAAGAGCCGGGCGAGGGAGTGGAACTGAGCGCCAAAGTCAGCGCCCTCATTATGGAGTTCGAGATCAAGTACGGACAGGACGCCCCTACGCGTGAGCAAATCCGGCTGCGCATGGCGGATCGGGTGTCTGAGGTGGTGAGCCGGGTGAATGATCTGGCGGCCGTCGTGCGCACCGCCACCGGCCGCCCCGTGGTTTTCGTTTTCGACGATACCGATAAGCCCGAACGAGAGCGAGCGCGCCGACTTTTCTTCGACCATGCTGCAACCCTGACATCCTTCCGCGTCTCAGCTATCTACACGTTCAATATCGTGCTCTGGTATGACCGTGAGTTCAATCTCTTCAAGGATTACTACGGACAGCGCGTGTTGCTGCCAAACATCAGCCTCTACAATCGACATGGTCAACGCAACCAGAATGGTTGGATGTTGATGGAGAAAATCCTGGCAGCGCGATTGCACACGATGATGATGACCGACGAAGCCAGGAACGCTCTGATCGAGGCCAGCGGCGGGCTTGTGCGCGGGCTGATCGGGCTGACCCAATTTGCTGCCGTCAATGCACTGGGGCGCGGTGCGCAGCGCATCGAGAAACCCGACGCCGAACGCGCCATCACCGAACTGCGCAACGACTTCATTGCCGCTCTCAAAGAGGAGAACTACCGGGTTCTGGCTGAACGCCTGGTCGACAAAGTGCTGAGCAGTGATTCAGAAGTGCAAGAACTTTTACAGTCGTTGGCTTTGTTGCAGTATGCCAACGGCGAGGCCTGGTGTGATGTGCATCCGGTGGTGCGGAAGCTGCTGCAGGAGCGTGAGGGGTGACAGTTGCTCTCGTAGCCGATCCGCACCTGGGCCAGACATCTTTTGCAACGCACCCAGCTGGCGATGGCGCTAGCCTGTTCTCTGCCGCCTTGCCAGATGCATTGGCGCGAGATGCCTTCACCAACCTGGCAGTCTTGCTGCGCTATGCCAGGGATGGTTCCTGGGCATTCGCCCTCTACAATTTTGCCGCTGTGCGCGAGCAGGTTGTCGCCGCGCTCAAACTCCTTCTGGACCCGCTGCCGGTGATCGAGTGGACATACTCACCGCACGAACCCTTTCCCCTCTCGTATCTCGACCGGCTGACCGAGGAACAGCGCCAGCAGCGCGCGGTGGTGTTCCTCTTCGATCTGGAACGAGCCAACGAGGAGATCTGGAAGGCGCTGGACTACAATCGCGAACTCTTTTCGGCTCATCCACACAACCTGGTGTTCTGGATCACGCCTCAGGGCCGGGGTCGGGTCCCGCGGCAAGCGCCTCATTTCTGGGCCCAGCGTAGCGGCGTTTTCGATTTCCGGGTGGCCGAGCTACCCACTGCCGACCAGTCGCGGCAGTTCGTTGGTACTGATCTTCACATCGATAGCATCGAGAGCTTGCAACGCCAATTGCGGTTGTATCAGGGCCTCTTGGACGACCTGCAAGATCGGCCTGATACGCCAGCCCTGTTCCTGGCCGATCTGCATCACAAGGCCGCACGGGTAGCCTATTATCTCGACCAGATCCCGCAAGCCCAGGCCCACGCCAGGGCCGCCCACGATCTGGCCGCGGGACAGGAAGATCAGAATCTCGCGGCCGACATCAGCAAGACACTGGGGGATTTGGCGCTGCGTGAGGATGATTTGGCGGGAGCGAGGCGGCGCTACGAGGCGGCGCTGGCGATTTATCCCGGCATCGGCGACCGGCTGGGGGAAGCGAACGTGCAGAAGGCGTTGGGGGATTTGGCGCTGCGTGAGGCTGATTTGGCGGGAGCGAGGCGGCGCTACGAGGCGGCGCTGGCGATTTATCCCGGCATCGGCGACCGGCTGGGGGAAGCGAACGTGCTTCAGG
>JAYRVO010000101.1:0-8703 GCA_041918515.1 Chloroflexota bacterium
ATTCCTCAAGTGCCTGATCGAACGCTTCATCACCTGCTAGGATGCCGCGCAGACTCAGAAATGCCTCCATGCGAGCGACTCGCAATGTCTGCCCTTCGACAACGGCTTTGATGGCATCGCCTTCGCGCAGCTTCAGAAGGGTAAACAGCCTTTCGGGCAAAAAAATCGTGTTCTCTCTCGTGCTTCTAGCTATGATCGTCATTCAGCACCTCTAACGGAATGTAGATAAGGCAATTCTAGCCCACCGATGCCCTGTGTGCAAACAGACCACCAGGCATCTGTACCTCAAGCATATTATGGAATGATCCACGCAACTGAGGTGTGTTACCACCGATGACGCTACCCATCGCCCCGCCACCGCCGCTTCCGATCCTTCGTTGCACTCAGGACAAGAAGTACAATGCCCAGCAGGTGCTTGCCGCCTTCGCCCGCACCGCCCGCGACGAGACCGAAATGGAGGCGCTGCTGGTGGAAAAAGCCAGATGGCCCGCAACGTTCTTGAATCTCATGCTACCAGTTCGACGGGCATCATGATCACACGCTCGCGAGACAATTCGGCAGCGTAAGCCACTACCACCTAAACGTCTTCACGCTGCAAGCTTGGGTAACTGGCGATGATCTCGTCGTAGCTCAGACCGGCCGCCAGATTGTCCAGGATGATCGAAACCATGATACGCGTGCCTTTGATGCAGGCCCGGCCATGGCAGATTTGCGGATCGATGATGATGCGATTGCGCCAGTTCACAATTTGCTCCTTGCAATTGCTTCAGCTTGTCGACCGGCATTGTAGCACATTCTGACGAAAAACGATGTCAGCCCCCCAAAAACGACCAACCGGTTGGCCTTGCGCACCCTGGTCCGCACCCAGGGCAAAAAACAGGACGCGCGACTCAAAAATTCGTCTTCCCAACCATCACCGTAACGCTTTTCGTAACGTTTTCAGGACGATGCCAGGATAGGATAGTGAGCAATGGAGGCTCGAACTGGCCCAATGAAATCCCTCTTCCGCCGCAAACCCGACCCAAACCCACCCGCCGCCCCGCCCCAGGCGCCCCCGCTGGACTCGGCGCCCTCTGCTCGCGACCCAGCGCCACCTCTGGCCCTGCATTCGGCCGGGCTGGGACGGATCGACATCGACATCGCCCCCCACGACCCGCTGTTTGCTTACTTTCAGCGTTCGACCGCCGCCGTCGAAGTCGCCCGTCTGCAGATGGATTCCCCGGCGCTCAAGCAGATCAAGGAGGCGGGCGCCATCCTGATCGCCCCTCTCGTCAGCCAGAGCGAGATCATCGGCCTGATCAGCGTTGGCTCGCGGCGCAGCGACCAGGAATATGCCAGCGACGACCGCCGCCTGCTCGACGATCTCACATCGCAGGCGGCGCCGGCCGTGCGCGTGGCCCAACTGGTGCGCCAGCAACAGCAAGCAGCGCTGGAACGCGAACGCATCGAGCAGGAACTGCGCGTGGCCCGCGTCATCCAGCAAACCTTGCTCCCCCACGAGCCGCCCAAGATCGAAGGCTGGCGCATCGGCGCCTACTGGCAGCCTGCCCGCGCCGTCAGCGGTGACTTTTATGACTTCATCCCTTTGCCGGGTGGCCGCCTGGGCGTGGTCATCGCCGATGTCACCGACAAAGGCGTGCCAGCAGCGCTGGTCATGGCCACCACCCGCGCCATCCTGCGTGCGGTGGTCGAACGTTTCGATTCGCCTGGCCCCGTGCTAGCGCGCGTGAACGACATCCTCTGCCCCGACATTCCGGCCAAGATGTTCGTCACCTGTCTCTATGCCATCCTCGACCCGGCCACTGGTGTCATGCGCTACGCCAACGCTGGCCAAAACCTGCCCTTCTTACAGCACGATAGCGCCGCCACCGAGTTAAGGGCCAGGGGGATGCCGTTGGGGCTGATGTCTGGCATGGACTACGAGGAAAAAGAAGTCACCATCCCGCCCGGCGCCCGTGTGGTTTTTTATAGCGATGGCCTCGTCGAGGCGCACAACCCTCAGCGCGAGATGTTCAGCACCCCGCGGCTGCACGATTTGCTGGTGACTTCCGGCGCTGAAGAAGACATCGTCACCCTGCTGATGGGCGAGTTGATGCGCTTCGCCGGCATCGGCTGGGAACAGGAAGACGACGTCACCTTTGTCACCATCATGCGCGACCCCGCGCCCGCGCCGGTGTGGAGCACGATTGCCACCTTCACCATCCCCAGCGCTCTGGGCAACGAACGCGACGCCATGGCACAGGTCGCCGCCGCCGTAACTGATCTGGGCATGCCGACCGCTCGCCTGGAAAAGCTGAAGACTGCCGTGGCCGAAGCTACCATGAACGCCATGGAACACGGCAACAAGTACGACCCCGACAAACCCGCCCACATCGAGGTGCTGCACTCGCCCGATACGCTCATGGTGCGTATCACCGATGAAGGCGGCGGCCCCCCCATTCCCCACGCCGACGCACCCGATCTGGACGCCAAGCTGGCGGGATTGCAATCGCCGCGGGGCTGGGGCCTCTTCCTCATCCAAAGCATGGTCGACGACATGCACGTGCTCACCGACGACCGCCATCACACCCTCGAACTTCTTTTCTCCCTCGAAGGAGACCCCCATGCCCAAGCCTCTTGAAACCAACGTTCGTTTCCAGGGCACAGTCGCCATCATCGACCTGCGCGGCGAGATCGATAGCCTCGGTGACGCCGCCTTGCAGCAAGCCTACACCCAGGCCGACACCCACAGCCCCAACGCCGTGCTGCTCAACTTCGCTGACGTCGATTACATCAATTCCACCGGCATCGCCCTCATCGTCGGCGTCTTGGCCAGGGCGCGCAAAGACCACCGCCGCCTGATCACCACCGGTCTCAGCGAGCACTACCAACACATCTTCGCCATCACCCGCCTCTCCGATTTCATGACCATCGCGCCGGATGAAGCCAGCGCTTTGCGCGAAATAGAGATTAGTTGATTGGAGATTAGAGATTGCCCTGCGCAATCTCCAATCTCTAATCTCCAATCTCTTCCCACCCACAGGAGACCCACCCATGAACCAACCCCACCTCACTGCCGCTGTCCGTCGCGTCAACGATGCCAGCATCATCGACTTGCGCGGCGAAGTCAACGGCCAGGCCGAAGATGTGCTCATGGCCGCTTATGCCGAGGCCAGCCAGAGCGGCGTCCGCGCCATTGTCCTCAACTTCAGCGGCCTGGAGTACATGAACAGCTCTGGCATCGGCCTGCTCGTCACCCTGCTGATCCGCGTCCAGCGCCACAAACAACAGTTGCGCGCCTTCGGTCTGACCGAGCACTACCTGCAAATCTTCCAACTCACCCGCCTGAACGAAGCGATCGGCCTCTTTGAAGATGAAGCTGCCGCCCTCGCAGCTTGATAAGGACACCCTCATGACAAACACACCGACTTCCGCTTCCACCGCCACACCCCTGCAAGAAGGCACATGGGCCAAGCCCGTCGACCGGCTCAATGTCGGCGACATCTCGGCTGAGGCCATGAACCTGAATGTGCAAGGCAAGCATTTGGCCAGCCCCCTCAAAGGTTTCGGCCAGCTCTGGCAAAAGACGTACAAAGTACGGTTCGCCGGCGCCCAAGCTACCCCTCAGCAGGTCATCGCCCGCTGGCGCGCCAACTTCTCCACCTACTGGCCCGCAGGCAACCAGCTTTTTGCCTCCGCCGCCGGCATCGAACCGGGCGAGGTCGGCGTCCTCAACCTCAAAGGACCCGGCGGCATGGCCCTGTCCACCGGCATCCTCGTCATCTACGCCGACGACGTTTCCTTTTCGTTCATGACCCCCGAAGGCCATATGTTCGCCGGCATGATCACCTTCAGCGCCCAAGACGAGGATGGCGTGACCACTGCCCAGGTGCAAGCGCTGGTGCGGGCCAGCGACCCGATTTACGAGATGAGCTTCCGGCTTGGCTTCGGCCACAAAGCCGAGGACGAGTTCTGGGCGGCTACACTCAAGAACCTGGCGCGGGATTTCGGCGTCACTGGGCAGCAGGTCGAGCAGAAGAACATCCTCGTCGACCCCCGTATGCAGTGGGGCGAGATCGGCAATATCTGGCACAATGCCGCCATCCGCACCACGCTGAACGCGCCGGTGCGAGTAGTGAAGCGCGCTTTGGGACGATAATGAGCGACTACGACGCCACCATCGTCGGCTCCGGGCCGAACGGTTTGGCCGCCGCCATCGCCCTGGCCCAGACCGGGCGCCGGGTGCTGGTGCTCGAAGCCCGCGACACCGTGGGCGGCGGCATGCGCTCGGCCGAGCTGACGCTGCCGGGCTTCGTCCACGATGTCTGCTCGGCCATCCATCCGCTGGGCATGGGATCGCCCTTTTTCAAAACCCTGCCGCTGGCCGACTACGGCCTGCAGTGGCTCCAGCCCGACCTGCCCCTGGCCCATCCGCTGGATGATGGCACGGCCGTGGCCCTGGCGCAATCGCTGGACGAAACCGCCGCCTCGATTGGCCGCGATGGCCGGGTCTGGAAACGGCTGGTGGGGCCGCTGGCGGCGGATTGGGAGCGGCTGGCCCCCATCATCCTCGGCCCCCTGCCCACCCCCGGCCACGCCCTCACCCTCACGTCCTTTGGGCTGCGGGCGCTGTGGCCGGCCAAACAACTGGCGCAGACCATCTTCCGTGAGCCGCGCGCCCGCGCCCTCTTCGCCGGGCTGGCTGTCCACGCCATGATCCCCTTGGGGGATGTGCTGACGGCTTCTTTCGGCCTGGTGCTGGCCATGCTGGCCCATGCCGTGGGCTGGCCCCTGCCGCGCGGCGGCGCCCAGGCCATCCCCAACGCCCTGGCCGCCCATCTGCGCAGCTTGGGCGGTGAGATCGAGACCGGGCATGAGGTCAGGTCGCTGGCCGAACTGCCGCCCAGCCGCATCGTCATGCTGGACATCGCCCCCCAGTCCTTCCTGCGCCTGGCCGGGGATCGACTGCCGCCCGGCTACCGTCGCCAGCTCGAAAGCTATCGCTACGGCCCCGGCGTGTTCAAGATCGATTACGCCCTGGCCGGCCCTGTCCCCTGGCGGGCGGAGGAAGCCAAACGCGCGGGCACAGTGCATTTGGGCGGGACGCTGCCTGAAATCGCGACCAGCGAGCGGGCCGTCGCCCACGGCCAGCACCCCGAAAAACCCTACGTGCTCGTCACCCAGCAAAGCCTGTTCGATCCCAGCCGCGCCCCGGCCGGCCAGCATACCTTGTGGGCCTATTGCCATGTACCCAACGGCTCGACCATCGACATGACCGCCGCCATCGAAGCCCAGATCGAACGCTTCGCCCCTGGCTTCCGCGACCTGATCCTGGCCCGGCATACGTACAACACCGCCGACATGGAAGCCTACAATCCCAACTACATCGGCGGTGACATCAATAACGGCGTGCAAGATTTGCGCCAACTGTGGACGCGGCCCACGCTCCAGCGCAACCCCTATGCAACGCCAATCGAAGGCGTCTTTCTGTGCTCATCGGCCACGCCGCCGGGAGGCGGAGTGCACGGGATGTGCGGGTATCATGCGGCGCAGGCGGCGTTGCGATAGTCGGAATCACTGGAATCGCCTCTGCGCATCTTGACAAACCTATTCATCCACGGTATACTTTGTAAGTTCATTGAGTTTACAAAGTAATTTCCCATTGCTCATGCCTACTCCTGGCTACAAACTCACCCAAGATCAAACCAAACATCACAACCAGCGACTCGTCCTGCGCATCATCTACAACGCCGGCAACAGTCAAATCAACGCGGGCGAAACCATCAGCATCAGCCGCGCAGACATCGCCCGCATCACTGGTCTCACCCGCACAACGACGTCCAGTGCTGTGGCCGAGTTGCTGGCAAAGGGGTTGGTGGCCGAGATCGGCCAGGGGCCTTCGGCGGGTGGCAAACCGCCCACGCTTCTGAAGGTCGCCGACGATGCCCGCGCCATCATCGGCGTCGATCTGGCTGGGAAAGAGATACAAGGTGGGATTTTCGATCTGCGCGGGCGCAAGCAGCATCATATTCGCCTGCCTCGCATGAATGGCTTGCAGACCGACGAAGTCATCGCCTTGATCGACCAACTCATGGCTGCTGTGAACCGCCCACTCTTGGGCATCGGCGTGGGGTTGCCTGGCCTCATCGACGCGCAGAGCGGTCACATCCAACAAGCCGCAACGACAGGTTGGCGCGATTGGCCCCTGGGCGAGATTTTACAAAAACGCTACCCGGCGCCGGTCTTCATGCTCAACGACAGCCAGGCAGCGGCCCTCGCGCAACGCACCTTCGGCGATGGAAATAATGGGAGTCTGACCGCCAGTAATTTACCTGCCAATAATCTGGCCGAAGCCAGTAATCTGGCCGTTATCCTGGCTGGTCGGGGGATCAGCGCCGGCATCGTGCTCGACGGCCGCGTCTACCAGGGAGCCGGCTATGCCGGAGCCAGCGAGATTGGACACCTGCGCGTGGTCGAAGGCGGCGAATTGTGTGTCTGCGGGCGTTTCGGCTGCCTGGAAACGGTCGCCAGCGAGGGGGCTTTGTTGCGTTGGGCGCAGATTTTGTTCCATACTGACCCGACCTCCCTCCTGCACGACTTCGCAACCGACGCTCACCAGATCGATCTCGAAATCGTGCACCAGGCGCTACAGGCAGGCGACCCGGCAGTGCGACAGATGATCGACCGCGTTGCCCGCTACCTGGGCCTGGCCGCCGCCCCTCTGGCCGCGGTTCTCAACCTCCCCCGCATTATACTGGCTGGTAGCCTGGCGCGCTTTGGCCCCGATTTTGCCGCTGCTATACAAACCGAGATGCGGCAACGTCTGTTGGCCCATCTGGCAACCAAGACACAGATCGAGATCAGCACGCTGGGCGATGACATCGTCATGCTCGGCACGGCCGCGCTTGTTCTTGCCAATCAACTTGGTGTAGTTTGAGTAATTGGTAATTGGTAATTGGTAATTTTATTTCGTATTTCGTATTATGTGATTTTGCAATACGCAATACCCATCATGTAACACGCAAAACCCCCTCATTTCCAACAAACACCTATGCCATCCTTCACCCTCATCCCACCTCGCTTTGTTCCCCCTCTTGACAAAGATTTTCGACCAGCAGCGCTGACGAACCGGGCGTTCCGAGCCGAAGTCGCCGCCTCCGGCGCCGGGGTTCCCCTCGTCCTCGGCCTCGAGCGCGCTGATGGCGCCCTCTCGCGTTACGAGACCATCGTCTACCCCGAAGGCCATCCCCGCGCCGTCGCCAATCTGTTCTATGTCGAACGGCTGGTCAAGTTCTTGCTTTGGCAGCGCGGCGGCTGGAAAGTCTACGTGGGTGGGCCGGCCAGCATCGGTGAACACATCAGCCAAATCTACGCAGCCGGTGGGCCGCGGGCGTTCGACCACTACTTCCTGGGCGCGACCATTTACCAACGCCCTTTCACCGTCGTCGTCTGCGAGGCCGCCGAAGTTCCTGCTGAGCACGAGCTGGAACAAGCACTGGGGCGTCATCTCGACGGCTGTCGCGTCGGCTTCGACCTGGGCGCCTCCGATCTGAAAGTATCGGCAGTGGTGGACGGCCAGGCTATCTACAGCGATGAAATCGTGTGGGAGCCGCGCAAGCAAACCGACCCTGCCTACCACTATAACTACCTTGCCGCGGCGGTGCGCACGGCCGCCAGTCACATGCCCCGCCTCGATGCCATCGGCGGCAGTTCAGCCGGCGTCATCGTCGACAACCGACCCATGGTGGCTTCGCTCTTCCGCAGCGTCCCCCCCGAGCGTTTCGACGAAGTCCGCAATCTCTTCCTGCGCATCCGCGACGAGTTTGGCGTGCCGCTGGTGGCCGTCAATGATGGCGAAGTCACGGCGCTGGCCGGATCGATGTCGCTGGAGGACAACGGCGTGTTGGGTGTGGCCATGGGGTCAAGCGAAGCAGCTGGTTATGTCACGCGGAAGGGCAACATCACCGATTGGCTGAACGAACTGGCCTTTGCCCCGGTGGATTTCAGCGAAGATGCGCCCGCGGAGGAATGGTCAGGCGACAAAGGCAACGGCGCTCTCTATTTCTCGCAGCAATGTGTCTTCCGGTTGGCGCCCCGGGCCGGGATCGAGCTTCCGACCGGCGTGACCGACGCCGAGCGGTTGAAGCATGTCCAGAAATTCTTGGAGGTCGGGCACGAGGGCGCAACTCAGATTTGGCAAAGCATCGGCGTCTTCCTGGGCTACACCATCGCCCACTACGCCGATTTCTACGATCTCAAACATGTGCTCATCCTGGGCCGCGTCACCTCCGGCCGCGGCGGCGACATCATCCTCGCCGGAGCCAAAGTCGTCCTTGCTGCCGAATTCCCCGAATTGGCCCACATCAACATCCAACTGCCCGACGAAAAAAGCCGGCGCGTCGGCCAATCCATCGCCGCTGCTAGTTTGCCGGAGTTGATCCGCGAAGAACGCGAATAGGAGCGAATAGAGATTAGAGATTAGAGATTAGAGATTCGCGTAGATTCGCGTAGGTTCGCGGATCAGTATCGACCGTTTCCATGAGGTCTATCATGTGGTACATATGGAATGCACTGGTTTACACCCCTAGCCAGCGACTCGAAGGGCCTGCCCTGAGTGGAATCGAAGGGCCTGCCCTGAGTGGAATCGAAGGGCCTGCCCTGAGTGGAATCGAAGGGCCTGCCCTGAGTGGAATCGAAGGGCCTGCCCTGAGTGGAATCGAAGGG
>JAYRVO010000102.1:0-7913 GCA_041918515.1 Chloroflexota bacterium
GTCGATCCGGTATTCTGTCACTCCGATCAGCCAGTGAAGGGTCTCTGTTATGGATGATCAATGGACGGAACGAGAGATTCTTCGCTGGAAGTTCGCTGCAACAGATTTGGTTCATTGACCCGCTCAGAATGACAAAATTTGTTGTGTCACCCTAAACGGGTCGATCCGGTATTCTGTCATTCCGATCAGCCAGTGAAGGGTCTCTGTTATGGATGATCAATGGACGGGAACGAGAGATTCTTCGCTGAACGTTCGACGCAACAGATCTGGTTGATTGACCCAATCAGAATGACAAAATTTGTTGTGTCACCCTGAACGGGTCGATCCGGTATTCTGTCATTCCGAGCAGCCAGTGAAGGGTCTCTGTTATGGATGATCAATGGACGGGAACGAGAGATTCTTCGCTGGAAGTTCGTTGCAACAGAATTATGTGATCGACCCGCTCAGAATGACACAATAATCACAGTTTCGATCCACAAGTGCACATCTTGCGCAATACGCAATCCCTAATATCCAATATCCAATGCCCACCCCAACCTCTCCCCTGCCCTCCACCATCCTCTCCTGGCCGTTCTTTGGCGCGGGCATCGCCAGCCTGGGCGTGGGCGGGCAGCCGGTGGTCGAGCCGATGCCGGTCTGCGGGCCGGGCGAAATCTTGGTGCGAGTGGACGCGCTCGGACTCTGCGCCTCCGACGCCAAAATGGTGCGCATGGGGCCGGATTACCCGCTCTTCTTCCCGCGCGACTTTGCCCGCCACCCCGCCCGCCTGGGCCATGAAGCCGCCCTGACCGTGATCGAAGTCGGCGAACGCTGGCAAGATCAATATCAGCCTGGCCAACGGCTGGGCGTGCAGGCCAATGTCTTCAATGGCGGCCAACGCGCCATCTTTGGCGTCAACATCCCCGGCGCCATGACCCAATATCTTTTGTTGGACGAGCGCGTACTGGCCGGCGACGATGGCCCCTACATCTTCCCCGTCCCCGACGACGCCCTCAGCTACGCCGACATCGCCCTGCTCGAACCCTGGGCCTGCGTCGATGTGGCCTACACGCCCGTCCGCCGCCTCGAACCCAAGCCGGGCGGAACCCTGTGGATTCGCGGCCACCCCGGCGACGCCACCCCCTACCACTTCAGCGCGCCCTTGCCCTCTGCCCGCTTGACAAGCGCCCGCGTCTTCCTCACCGACGTCCCCCCTGCCCTCGCCGCCTGGCTTCGCACCCAACCCGTCGAACTCCTCGACCTCCCTACTTCCTACTCCCTACTCCCTACTCCCTCTTTCGACGACATCACCCTCCTCGATCCCGGCAGCGCCGCCGTCGTCGCCGATGCCGCCTCCCGCCTGGCTCACGGCGGCGTCCTCAACCTCGTCAGCCCGCGCCCGCTCGATGGCCCCGTGGCCGTGGATGTGGGCCGGTTGCATTACGAGCCGCTGACCTTTGTCGGCTGCCCTGGCCCGGACATCGCCCAAGCCTACGGCGCCGCGCGCAATCGCTCGGAATTGCGCGCGGGCGGGGTGGCGTTGATCGTCGGGGCGGGTGGGGCGCTGGGGCGCATGCACGTGCAGCGGGCGCTGGAGATGCCCGATGGGCCACGGGCAGTCATCGTCACCAATCGCGGGCGGGCGCGACTTGACAGCCTGGTCGCCGACTTTGGAGCGCTGGCGCAGGCGCGTGGCCGCGAGCTGGTCGGGGTCAGCCCGGCCGCCGAGCCAGGCCGGCTGGAGCATGCAATCGAGCGACTGACGAACGGGCGCGGCTGCGACGATGTCGTGGTCGTGGCCCCCAGCGCCGAAGCCATGGCCCAAGCTGCCAACTATCTCGCCCTCGATGGCATGCTCGCCCTCTTCGCCGGTGTGCCGGTGGGCACCAAGATTTCTCTGCCGCTCGACCGCGTGGCCCTGCACGGCGCCCAATTCACCGGCACCAGCGGTTCGTCGATGGCCGATGAGATGCGCGTGCTGGATAAAGTTCGGGCGGGCGCACTCTCGCCGGCGCGGTCGGTCATCGCCATCGGCGGCATGAAAGCGATGGCCGCAGGCATCCAGGCCGTCATCGACCATGCTTTCCCCGGCAAGATCATCATCTATCCCCAATTCGCCGACCTCCCTCTGATCTCCCTGCCCGAATTGCGTAATTCCTTACCGAAGGTCTATCATAACCTCGGCCCGGATGAAACATGGACGGCCGAGGCAGAAGCAGTGTTGTTTCTTGGAGATTAGAGATTAGAGATTAGAGATGAGCCAATCTCTAATCTCTAATCTCCAATCTCTAATCCCTAATCTCTCCCTATGACTCAAGACTACCTGATCGGCGTCGATCTCGGCACCAGCGTTGTCAAGGCTACGCTTTTCGATACGAAAGGCGTGGCGTTGGCCGATGCCACGCGCCCGGCGGCGTTGCACCAGCCCGGCCCCGGCATCGCCGAGCAACAGGGTGAGGATTTTGTGAAGGCGGCGTTGGAGACGATTGGGGAAGTGACGGCGAAAGTAGAAGCGAGCCGGTCGGACGTCGCTGCCATTGCCTTCGCCGGGCAAATGGCCGGGGCCATCGGCATCGACCGGGACTGGAACGCGCTCACGCCGTGGTATCCGTCGGCGCTGGACGCGCGCTATCAGCCCTACGTGACTCGGATGCAAGACATCGCCGGAGATCAGCTTGTGGCCCTCAACGGCTCGCTGCCTTTCACGGCTCCGCGCATGTGGTGGTGGAAAGACGAGCAGCCCGACCTGTATCGCCGCATCGACAAAGTCCTGATCCTGGCGAACTACGTGGCGGGCAAACTGGCGGGGCTGCGGGCCGACGACGCCTTCATCGACCCCTCATACCTCACCTGGATCGGCCTGAGCGACACTGCCCGGCGGGCCTGGTCGCCTGAACTGGCCGATGTCTTCGACCTGCCGCTCGACAAACTCCCGCGCATCGTCCCGGCCACGACCGTGATCGGGCATCTGAGCGCCGAGGCCGGGCGCCAATGCGGTTTGCCGGCGGGCATACCGCTGGTGGCGGGGGCGGGCGATCAGGTGGCGGGCTGCCTGGGCGCGGGGCTGGTCGAGAGCGGGCAATTGGTCGAAGTGGCGGGCACCTTCCCCGTCCTGGCCACCTGTCTCGACCGTTTCCTGGCCGACACCCGTTTCGGCATGTTGCAGCCGCTGGCCGGGCCGTTGGGCGCCGACCATTGGTATCCGATGATGTACATCAGCGGCGGCGGCCTCACGCACCGCTGGTTCCGGGATCAGCTCAGGGCCGAGGGGCTGGATTCGTATGCCGCCCTCGATGCCCAGGCTGCCGCCATCCCGCCCGGCGCCGAGGGGCTGCTGTTCATCCCGCACCTGGTGGGCCGCGCTTGCCCGCCCGACCCGAACGTGCGCGGGGCCTGGCTTGGCTTCACCTGGACGCACACCCGCGGCCATTTCTACCGCGCCATCCTGGAAAGTATGGCCTACGATTTCGCCGAGGCCCTGGATGTGGTGCGCGCCTACTTCCCCGATGCCGCCTTTTCCGAGGTGCGCATCATCGGCGGCGGGGCCAAGAGCGATTTCTGGAATCAGATCAAAGCCGACGTGTTGGGGCTGCCGTATGTGCGACTCCAGCGCGAGAATGTAGCCGCGCTCGGTTGCGCGCTGATGGCAGGGAGCGCCGTGGGCATCTATCCCGACCTGGCTGCCGCCGCTCGCCAGTTTGCCCCCACCGTGGGCCGCATCGAGCCGCGTCCGGCCTATCACGAGCATTACAAACCCTACGTCGCCGCCTACCGCCAGGCTTTCGACCATCTGCGACCGCTCTATGAGCGGTTGACGCCTTTGGCCGTTATCCCATTTGCCACACGAGATAGAGAACTATGAAATGGATCACCCGCGCCCGTGTCAAAGTCGATCGTGTGGCCTGTCCCTGGCTAATCACGCATTTCGTGGACAAGGAGGCCGAGTTCCTCTTCGTCCCCGCCGACCAGGTGCTGAGCGAGGCCGAGCGGCTGGACGCCATCCCCTACGATGTGCCCGGCGTCGAGTTGGGGCACCACGGCCAGGAATGCTCTTTCGAGGCCATCCTCAAGAAGTACGATCTGACCGGCGACGCCGCCCTGGTTCTGCTCGGTAAGATCGTCAATGGCGCCGACACCGATAATACCCTCTGGGATCAGCCCGAGGGGCCGGGGTTGGAGGCTATCGCCGAGGGTTTTCGTCATCTGGGCTATGCCGACGACCACGCCATCAACGCCGCCGAGTGGATCGTGTACGATGCGCTCTATGCTTACTGCCAGGAAATGGTCCGGCAAGGAAAGCCCGATGGCGCCTTCAAGGACTGATGTCAGCCTGCTGTTCAGCGCCCGCATCGTGCGCTTGTTCTGCTATGGCTTTCTTTCCATCGTCCTGGCCCTTTATCTGGCCGAAGTTGGCCTGCGCAGCCGCGATATCGGTCTACTTTTCACCTTCACTCTGCTTGGCGATGCCGCCATTTCGCTCTGGCTGACGACATCCGCTGACCGGGCGGGACGGCGGCGCACGCTCCTCCTCGGCGCAGCCCTGATGATCCTGGCCGGGATCGCTTTCATTCTCACCCAAAACGTGGCCGTGCTCATGGCCGCTGCCATCATCGGCGTCATCAGCCCCAGCGGTAACGAGATCGGCCCCTTTCTTTCGGTCGAGCAAGCCGCCCTTTCCCAACTCGTGCCGGATGACCGGCGCACCCATACCTTCGCCTGGTACAACCTGGCTGGCTCGCTGGCCACTGCCACCGGCGCCCTCGTTGGCGGTGTGCTTGCCCAAACGCTTCAGCAGGGCGGGCTTTCGACCCTGGACTCGTACCGGATCGTCTTGCTCGGTTATGCCGTTGGCGGGGGATTGCTGCTCCTGATCTTCCTCGGCCTTTCACCAGCGATCGAGGTCAGGACGCAGCCGGAGGCAGTCAGGCGCACGCTCGGCCTACACAAGTCCCGCGCGGTCGTCGCCAAACTCAGCGCCCTTTTCGCCCTCGATGCCTTCGCTGGCGGCTTCATCCTGCAGAGCATGGTCGCCTACTGGTTCTATCTGCGTTTTGGCGTTTCCGAGGGCGTGCTTGGTAGTATTTTCTTCGCCGCCAACATTTTGGCTGGATTTTCAGCTCTGCTGGCGGCCCGCATCGCCGCCCGCTTTGGCCTGATCAATACCATGGTCTTCACCCATCTGCCTTCGAACATTTTGCTCTGTCTCGTGCCGCTGATGCCCACCTTGCCGCTGGCGGTTGGCGTCTTGCTGGCGCGCTTCATGATCTCGCAGATGGATGTGCCCACCCGCCAGTCTTACACGATGGCCGTGGTGGCGCCCGACGAGCGTTCGGCGGCCGCGGGCGTGACCACGATCTCCCGTTCCTTGGGCGCCGCCCTCTCTCCCGTGCTCAGCGGCGCCTTGCTGACCACTTTTGTCGCGGCGCCGTTCTTCCTGGCCGGCGGCCTCAAGATTATCTATGACCTGTTGTTGTATCGCAGCTTCAAGACGCTCAAGCCGCCGGAAGAGCAGATTGCCGGCCTGCAAATGGGGGTGAACAATGCCCGTTGAAGCACCCAAATCACACTGGTGGCACGGCCCCGTCCGGCGGATAGCCGCCACCGCCCCCGGCTCCCGCTTCTTTTCTTACACCGCCCATCATATCGACCGCCCGTTTCTGCGTTATTCGGGCGGCCGCACCTCCCTGACCAGCATCCTCACCGGCCTGCCCGTGCTGACGATCACGACCATCGGCGCCAAGAGCGGGCAGCCGCGCACTCTCCCCTTGCTCAGCATCCCCGACGGCGACGATTTCATTCTCATCGCCTCCAATTTCGGCCAATCCCACCACCCTGCCTGGTACCACAACCTGCGCGCCCATCCCGAAGCCAGCGTCTCCCTGGCCGGGCGCACCGCCGCCTACATCGCCCGCGAGGTGTTCGACGCCGAACGCGAGGCGTGCTGGCAACGGGCGCTGGCCATGTACCCCGGCTATGCCGCCTATGCCGAGCGCACGGGCGGGCGGAGGATACCGGTGATGGTGTTGAGGGCGAAGTGGCAATAGAACTGCCGATGCCAGTGAATGTAGCCTCTGTGCCTCAACGCAGCCCTTTTCGCTATCCTGGCGGAAAAACATGGTTCGTGCCCACATTTCGACAGTGGATAGCGAGCATGAGGGTAAAGCCACGTATTCTGGTCGAACCTTTCGTTGGTGGAGGGATCATCAGCCTTACCGCTCTCTTCGAGAATTTAGTTGAAAGGGTTATCATGGTCGAATTGGATGATGAAGTGGCGGCCGTCTGGGAATCTATCGTCAGTGGTGATGCTGGATGGCTGGCCGATAGAATTCTGAACTTCGATATGACCAGAGAAGCTGTATTCGATGAACTCCAGATGATTCCGACAACCAGAAGGGAAAAGGCATTTCAAACCATCCTAAAGAATAGAACGTTGCATGGCGGAATATTGGCCGAAGGCTCTCGCTTCATTAAGCACGGAGAGAACGGGAAAGGCATTGGTTCTCGCTGGTATCCCCAAACACTTGCTCATAGACTCATCAATATACAACGCGTTGCCGACAGAATTGATTTCCGTTGTGGTGATGGATTGGAGGCGATGATTGAATTTGCTTACAATGAAGACGCCATCTATTTTATCGACCCTCCCTATACTGCGGGTGGCAAGAAGGCCGGAAAGCGCCTCTATAGACATCACGATCTTGCTCATCAACAACTGTTTACAATCTGCGAGTCGCTGAAAGGCGATTTTATAATCACCTATGATGAAGCCGAAGAAGTGAAAGAAATGGCGCGCTTGCACGGATTTCAAATGCGTCTAATTCCGATGAAAAACACACATCATGCTACGATGAACGAATTGATTATCGGTAATGATTTATCATGGTTGGATGAATTACCGTCCGTATACGAACCTAAAGTTAACTATCGTATCGAGAATTGAAATATAATTGCACTATGTGTATTTGTTGGCAGAAGTTCACATTTCCCCCAGGGTTTTCCGCTTCTCATATTCAATTGCATCGCATAGCATCCGAGATTCGATTATGTCATGCTGAGCGGGTCGATCACACAAAATGGTTGCAGTTGAAAGCCAGCGAAGCATCTCGCGCTGCCAGAAAAGCCATCTGCCATGAGAGTCGAGATGCTTCGCTTCGCTGCTTAGAAACTCCCGGCTTGGAGACCCTTCACTGGCTGATCGGAATGACAGAATATCGGATCGACCCGTTCAGGGTGACACAATCAGGAGTTTCTTGCTCAGGCGCATACCACCGCGAGGCATGGATAACTCAGCATGACACGATCAAATTTTTTTTCAAATGAGACCGGAAAGCCCTGCATTGCCCCAAAATTGACTCACGCAAAGCCACTAAGACGCAAAGTTTTATGTTTTCTTGGCGTCTTTGCGCCTTTGCGTGAGCTAAAAAAGGCACAGGTGAACGGCTACATTTGCTGCTACAAGGAGGAAAAAATCGAATTTCCAAACATAACCCTCACATATCTACATTTCCCATCGTTCCCATTCAATTCATCCAAAGGAGGATGAACATGCAACTCAAACGTTATTTACCGCTTCTCGCTCTGCTGCTCGTGGCCTTGCTGCTGGCAGCTTGCGCGGCCCAACCCGCAGCTGCTCCCACCGCTGCGCCGGCCGAAGCGACCACTGCTCCCGCCGAACAGCCCACTGCGGCCCCGGCCGAGGGCAAGACTCTCATCGCTGGCGTCGTCTTCCAGTCCGACACCTTCATGCAAACCGTGCAAGCGGGCATGCAGGCGGCGGCGGACAAAGCTGGCGTCGAGATGATCATGGGCAACACCGAGAACAAGCTGGACAAAGAAGCCAGCCTGATCGACGACTACATCACCCGTGGCGTCAAGGCCATCGTCATCACCCCCATCTCGGCGGACGGCTCCATCGCCGCCTTGAAGAAGGCGAA
>JAYRVO010000103.1:0-5187 GCA_041918515.1 Chloroflexota bacterium
ATGTGGACACGGATAGGGAAACACGGATTTTGCTAAAATGTCATTCTGAGCGGGTTGAACACGCAAAGTGATTGCAAGGGTCAACCAGCGAAGAATCTTGTGGACACGGATGGAGAAACACGGATTTTGCTAAAATGTCATTCTGAGCGGGTCGAGCACGTAATGTTGTTGCAGCGAGCGACCAGCGAAGAATTTTGTGGACACGGATAGGGAAACACGGATTTTGCTAAAATGTCATTCTGAGCGGGTCAAGCACAAAACGTTGTTGCAGCGAGCAGCCAGCGAAGAATCTCCTTTGTGGACACGGATGGAGAAACACAGATGCTTTCCTTCCGTGTTTCCCGATCCGCGTCCACAAAGAACGGCGTCCACAAAAACTATCCCGCCTGGGCCAGAAAAGCCTCGACCTCGGCGCGGGTGTGATACGAAGGAACCGTGTCCCAGCGCGTGCAGCACAAACCGGCTACAGCGTTGGCGAAATGGGCGGCGTCGTACAACGACTTGCCCTCGATCAATCCCGTGGCCAGGGCGGCATTGAACGAATCCCCGGCGCCGTTGCTGTCGATAGCGTTGGGGAAGTAATAGGCCGGGACCTCGGTCACACTGTCGGGCGTCACGATCATGCTGCCGCGTTCGCCCAGAGTCATTAGCACGGTGCGACAACCCAAGGCCAGCAATTGTCGGGCGATCTCAATGTCGGGCGTGGGGTCGGTGGGGGAGAGGCCCAGACAGACGCGGGCTTCGGTTTCGTTGGGAGTGAGAATATCGATGGCCGAGAGGTCGTACTCGCGCAAATCGTGGGCCGGAGCGGTGTTGAAAATGATCGTGCTGCCCTTTTCGTGGCCCAGGCGTGCGGCGTGCAGCGCCGTCTCCAGCGGGATTTCCAACTGAATGAGCACCACCGAGTCGGGGCGCATGTGCGATGACGCCCCATCGACATCCGCCGGCGAGAACAACTGATTGGCCCCGATGTCGATGGTGATGATGTTGTGCCCGCTCGTGTCTTTGATGATGAACCCCGCTCCTGTCGCCAGCTCCTTCGTCGTGTGCAAATGTTCCAGATTCACCCTTTCCTCTTCCATCAGCCGGATGAACGCCCGACCGAAATCGTCGTCGCCCACCCGTCCCACGAAGACCACCGGCGCTCCCAGCCGGGCGGCCTGCACGGCCATGTCCGAGCCTTTGCCGCCGTAAGCCTCGCGGAAGTTCCGGGCCAGCACCGTCTCGCCTTTGTGCGGGATGCGTTCCACATCCATCACCAGCGCCACCAGGTAGCTGCCGATGAGCACGATGGCGGGGTTACCGTCTGCATTTGTCATGGCGACCTCCTTGCTCGTATTGCGTACTGCGTAGTGCGTAGTATTTTCTGCAATTCGTGCCTATCACCGAATACCGATCACTGATCACTGTTTACTGTTTACTGTTTACTGATCACTCTCTACGCTCCCGGAAAACCATCCATCAACATCTTCCCGGTGCTGGTGCCGATCATCTGCGCGCCGGCATCGATGAAAGCTACGGCCTTTTCGTAGGAATTGACCTGGCCCGATGCCTTCACCCGGCTACTGCTGCCCGCACACACCTCTCGCAACAGCCGCAGGTCGTGCTCATTGGCCGCGATGCCGCCCTGACCCCAGCCGCTGGAATTCTTGATCCACGGCACCCCGGCCTCGACCAGCAAGCCGGCGGCGTGGCGTTTTTCTTCATCGGTCTTGAGATAGCCGAATTCGAGCATCGCCTTCATGGCATGACCATCCGACGCTCGCACCAGCGCCACGCCTTCCTCTCGGAATTCGTCGTACATCCCCGAAAGGAACAAACCCATGTTTGGCTCATAATCGATCTCATCCGCGCCCAGGGCCACGCACTCGCGCACCAGCGCAATCTTCCCGTGCAAGCTTTCCTGCCCAAAGCCCAAACCAATACATGTCGCCACTTTCACACCGCTGCCGCGCAATACCTCTCGGGCCAGCGGAACCCAGCAGTTAGCAACCATGGCGCCATCAAAGCCATACGCGGCGCAAGTTTCGAGATGGGCGATGATGTCATCTCGGGTCGCATACGGTCTTACGTTCGTGAACTGGATCATCTTCGCGAGTTGCGCTTTGGTCAGTCGGCGGGCGGAGGGGGTGACTTCCCCATTCATAGACCATCTCCTTTGGAGGTCATGTCCGTTGGCACATTTGGGAGCCAAACAAATGCGAACGCTGTTCTGTTTTAGGACTTCATAATTATGTAACTATGTAACTACAAAATCGGGCGGGAGTGTAGCAGAACAGCGTCGAGGCTGTCAAATCCGCACGAGCCTTTATTCGATCACCCACCACTTTGACAGCAAGTGTAGTTCCTGCTACTATACCTCTCTAGATGTCACCCTGACATCGTTGTTGTTTTACACTCACTTTTTGCGATGCAGCAAAGAGGTGAATTGTGTTCGACCGCACCGGGCCAACGCCCATCTATGTGCAGGTCAAAGAATGGATGCGGCAACAAATCCTGAGCGGCGCCTGGCCCAGGGACTATCGGCTGCCCTCTGAGATCGAGTTGGCCACAGCATGGCAACTCAATCGGGGGACGCTGCGCAAAGCGATTGGGGAGCTGGTGGATGAGGGGGTGCTCCTGCGGACGCACGGACGAGGGACCTTCGTCGCCTCGGCGGCATTGGATCAGGCGCTTGCCGAGCGACTTGTGACCTTCTCGGAAGACTTGATCAATCGCGGAATTCCCTTTTCGACCAGCGTGCTGGATCAGACTGTGTTGCCAGCTCGAGATGCGCTGGCCGCCAGGTTCGACCTGCCTCCTGGCGCAAAGCTTTTCTTCCTCAAGCGCCTCCGTCTCGTGGAGGATGTGCCCATCATCGTGCTGCACAATTACGTCATCTACCGGTTTTGTCCGGGCATCGAAAGGGTCGATTTCACCCGCCATCGTTTGTTCGAGGTGCTGGAACGGCACTTCAGTCTGCAACTGCACCACGGCCGGCGTTGGTTCCAGGCGCAACGCGCCGAGGCCGAAGCGGCTGAGCTGCTGGGCATCCCCACAGGCGAGCCGGTGATGTACATCGAGCAGCGCGCGCAGTTGGAAGATGATGCGTTGGTCGAATTCTCGGAATTGTGGCTGCGCGGCGACCGCTTCCGGCTGGCGGCAGAGTTGCGACGCGATGTGTTGCGCGCCGAGGCCGTCACGCTGAACATGGTGCATCACTCGAACAATGGCGATCATTCGACGCAAGGAGCGTGATCATGACCAACCTGGCAACGACTGAAACTGATAGCCACAAACAAGGGATGGGCCTGGGAAACCGGGTGCGAAGGCTATTCCTGGCGCGGGAAACAGGCGTTTTCATTGCCCTGCTCTTGATGTCCTTGTTCCTATGGCAGGCGACGCCGGCTTTCCTCACCGTCCGCAATCTGCTGAATGTGGGCCGGCAGGTGTCGATGTTGGGCATCATGGCCGTGGGCATGACCTTCGTCTTGATCAGTCGCGAAGTAGACCTATCAGTGGGGGCCACCTACGCTTTGGCCGGGCTGACAGCGGGCATGTTGATCATCGCCGGCTGGAACCTGTGGCTGGCGATTGCCGTCGGCCTGCTGATCGGCACGCTCATCGGCAGCATCAACGGCGTCATCTCCACCTATGGCCTGTTGCCTTCTTTCATTACTACGCTCGGCATGATGAGCGTGGTGCGCGGGATAGCTTTGCTCATCACCGATGGCCAGCCCGTGACGGTGAACGCGCAAAAGGGCGCCGATCCGGCGACGCTGGAGACGTTCTACTTCCTGGGCCAGGGCCAACTCTTCGGCGTCATCCCCATGCAACTGGTGTTCTTCATCATCGTCGCCATCATCGGCTGGATTCTGCTCTCGCGCACCGTATTCGGGTTTCGGGTCTACGCCGTGGGTGGCAGCGACAAGGCAGCGCGGGTGTCGGGCATCAAAGTCTTCAACATCAAAATCCTGGCCTTCGTGCTTGTAGGCTTCTCGGCGGCGATCTCGGGCATCCTCAGCCTGGCTTTTCTTCCCAGCGGGCAAGCCGGACGCACGGGCGTCGGCACCGAGTTGGATGTCATTGCTGCCGCCATCGTCGGGGGGGCGTCGCTTTCTGGCGGCGAGGGCACGATCCTGGGCACGATCCTGGGTGTACTGATCATCGGCGTGCTGCGAAACGGCCTGGTGCTCATGGGCATTTCGCCTTTCTGGCAGACGACGATCATCGGCCTCGTCATCATCCTGGCCGTAGGCATCGACAAATGGACGGGCGCCCGTCGTCGGACGGCGCGCCGCTAAACGCAGAAGGAGGTCATAACCCTATCGACATGTTCTGCCCCATCCCTCATCAATCCCTTCTCTCGTCGAAACCCAAATTCAGAAAGGAAAACCTGCCATGAAATCTCTCCGTCGACTTACTCCCATCTTCTTGGTGGTGATTCTGGCGCTACTGCTGGCCGCCTGCGCTGTTCCGGCACCCGCCCCTGCGCCCGCCACCCAACCACCACCTGAACCGACCGCCGTCCCTGCCGAGCCGACCGTCGCCCCGACCGCAGCGCCCGCAGAAGCCCCTGCCGAAGCCGCCTTCGCCCTGGCGTCGGCCATCGCCGAGGACGTGAAGGCGGGCAAGCCGCTGAAGATCTACGTCTCCTACCACGATGTCTCCAACGAGTTCGCTCCCTTCCTCAAGGCCGGCGTGGAGAAAGCCGCCGCCGACCTGGGCGTGGAAGCCAAGTTCGTCGGCCCCGTCGGCGCTGACGCCGAAAAGCAGATCGCCGAACTCGAAAACCTGGTGCAGACGGGCGTGGACGGCCTCGCCATCTCCTCGGTCAGCACCGACGCTCTCGCCCCGGTGATCAACCGCTTCCTCGAAGCGGGCATCCCGGTCGTCACCTACAACACCGACAACCCTGACTCCAAGCGTCTCGCCTTCGCCGGCCAAGACCTGGTCACCTCCGGCTACGAAGCCGCCAAGGTGCTGGCCGAGCTGCTCGGCGGCAAGGGCGAGGTCATCATCACCACCCTCGACGCCGCCGCCCAGTGGTCCATCGACCGCGAAAAGGGCGCACGCCAGGGCTTCGCCGAATACCCCGGCATCAAGGTGCTCACCACCGTCAACACCGGCACCGAACCCCAGCAAATCTATGCCGCCGTCGAAAACGCCATGCTGGCCAACCCCACCGTCACCGGCGCCCTCTCGCTC
>JAYRVO010000104.1:0-25381 GCA_041918515.1 Chloroflexota bacterium
GGGGGTTTGGGTGGCGTGCGGGGCGGGGGGTGTGTTGGGGTTGGATGTTGGGTTCGGCGGCCACTCCTCTGGCCTGTCGGGGGGGTTTGTGGGGGGGCGACAGGCGCCGGGCGGGGGCGCCGGGGAGGGCGGGGTCAGGCGCAGGCGATGTTTCCTGAAGGGTGGCAACGATGGCGGCGGCTGTGAGGGCGAGGAAGAGATCGACCAGGGCGAGCAAGCGGAAGGGGAATTGGATGAGGGCAAGGGGTGGGAGGGCGCCCCAGATCGGGCGGGTGATAGCAAGGGCGCCGAGGATGGCGGCGATGGTGCTGATGGCGAAGCCGATGAGGAGGCCGCGATGGCGGGGACGCAGGCCCCAAAGGAGGGGGAGGGCGGCCAGGCCCAGGAGGCTGAGCCAAAGGCCGATCTGCTGGCTCATGCCGTCGTCGGGGCCTGGGAGGGCATGGCCAAAGCCCCATTCGGGGTTGAAGAGTTGGAAGAGGTAGAGATATTGCCGGGTGTAGTTGTAGGCGTCGGGCAGCCACTGGCTTTGTACGATGTGTTGGCTTTCGGCAAGGGCGGGGAGGATGAAGATAGTGGCCAGTCCAAGGGCCAACAGGCCGGCGGCGGCGATGGTCAGGCCGCGTTGCCAGGGGAAGTGACCTGTTTGTCGCCACTGCCGAAGGAGCCAGTAGATCAGGAGGGCGACGAGGAAGGGGGGAAAGATGAGGAGGGTGACGCTATGGGTCAGGAGGATGAGGCCGAGGCTGAGGGCCGCCAGAGCGAGCCGGCGTGGGCTGGCCTGTTCTGCCAGGTCCCAAAAGCAGTGTAGCGCCCACGGTAGCAGGGCGAAGGCGACGAATTCGGCCAGGGCGGCGCGAACGTAGATGTTGACCAGATGGTAAGGGGCGTAGACGTAGAGTAGCCCGGCAATGAATCCGGCTCCCGCCCCCCACAGGCGGCTGGCAAAGCGATACATGGTCACGCCAGCGAGAACGAGTGTCAGTCCCCATGTGAGTTTGATGGCGACGACGATGCTGGCGCCCAGCAGGTGGAAGGCTTCGGCGATGTAGAAGGCGAGGGGGGCGTAGAAGGTGAAGAGGGGGTAGCCGTAGCCGAGGATGTGATCAGGCGCCCAGCGCGGCCAGAGGAAGCCATCGCGGATGCCTTGATCGAATTCGACCAACCAGAAAAGACTATGAGCGGCGTCGTGGGCGCGCAGGAAGTAGCCTGGAGCGAGTAAGGGTGCGCAGGCGAAGAGGGAGAGGAGGAGAAGGAGGGCGAGGGGGGAGCGGCGCACGAGGGTGGCGGGGTGACAGGGTGACAAGGTGACAAGGTGGCAGGGTGACAAGGTGACAAGGTGACAAGGTGACAAGGTGGCAGGGGGACGGGGGGGATGGGGGGATGGGGGGATCGTCTGGTCGCTGCGGTGTATTCAGCGTCGTTGCCTTGTCAGTGTAATGAGTTGTCGGGCGAGGAGGAGAAGGAGGGCAAGGGCGGCGGCGAATGAGATGATGTCGCTGGTGCGGCGAAGGGGGGTGTCCCCGAAGCTGAGGCGCAGGATATGGTCGCCAGGAGGGATGGGGACGGTGAGGAGGCCGTAGGGCGGTCGGGTGTCGGCGGGTGTGAGGGGGAAGCGGTCGAGAGTGGTGTTCGTGGTGGGGTCGAGGAGGGTGGCCGTCCAACCGGGGTACCACTGGCGAAGGAAGGGGACGCGCGCGCCGGCGCCTTTGCTGTCGGCATGAACCCACACGGTTTCGCTGGCGATTGTGTGATGGCGCACGTCGACGGCCAGGGTGTCGTTTTGGGGTACGAGGCTGTAATCGATTTGGTTTTCGAGGGGCTGGCCGGCCATATAGAGATCGGCGATGGGCGACCAGGTGGGGATTTCCTGGGCGGTGGTGGTCATGCCGGTCATTTCGTTGGCGCTGCGTTGGAATTCCATCAAGCCGGCCAGGGTGGCGCCGCCGGGCGGGGGTGGGGCGGTCTCGACGCGCAGGTAGGCCGCGCTGCTGAGGATGAGGAGGCCGGCCAGGGCGAGGGTCGGGAGCCATTCCGATCGGGTCGAAGCAACGGCAGGAGGGGAGGGGAGGTCGCTGTCGTTGGCGACGAGGATGCCGGGAGCTAAGGTGGCCAGGGCGAGTGCAGCCAGGGTGAGGTAGCGCCAGGGGAATTGGGCCGCCGCCACCAGGGGGAGGTGATCCCAGGCCCAGGCCGAGGCGGCGGTGGTGAGCCAGACGCTGGTGAGTAGTACGAGCAGCCAAAAGCCCGTTTCCAGGTCTCTGGGCGTCTTGCGGCGCAGCCAGGCCCAGCCAGCCAGCGCAGCCAGGGCAAAGCAGGCCAGGCCCAGTTGGTAGCTGAGCGCATCGTTGGGGCCGGGGATGCTGATGCCGAAACCCCAGCGCGGGTCGAAGAGTTGGGCGAAGTGAATGAAGTGATCGTGGAAATCGTAGTAGCCCCTGAACCATTGGTCGAGGTTGACATAGCGCGATTCGAGGAGGGCGGGGAGAACGAAGAACGCAGCTAACATCAGGCCGAGGGCCAGGCCGGCGACAGGGGCGATCAGCGCTCGCAGCGCGGCGCCCAAGCGAGCGCGAGCGCCTTGTTGTCCCCAGGCTTTGCCGAAGGCCAGGACGACGACATAGATCGCTAACAAGGGGGTGAAGATGAGGGCAACCAGGTTCGAGCTGAGATGGACGGCGGCGTAGCCGATGGCGGCGAGGGCGATGTGGCCGGCGGTGGGTCGCAGGGTGGCCCGCCGCGCTCCCCACAAGGCCAATGGCAGCATGGCCAATGCCAGTGATTCGGCCATGGCTGCGCGGACGTAGATATCGACCAAATGATAGGGAACGTAGACGTAAGCGATGGCGGCAACCAAGGCCGCGCGCTCGCCCAGCCAATCGCGCACGAAGAACCACATGCTCCAGGCGCTAAACAGAATCGAGAGGATGAGCATGCCCTCGACGGCGCCTTCGAGACTGAGCGGAAGGAGCCGGTAGAGTAAGGCGCCGAGGAAGGTCGCGCCAGGGGCATAGATATTGAAAAAAGGATAGCCGTAGCCGAAAGCCCAATCGGGCGACCAGCGCGGGAACAACGTCCCCTCGCCCCAGGTCAGGTTGTATTCCAGGACAAAGTACACATCGTGCCGGGCGTCATGCGCGCCCCAGAAATAGCCAGGGCGCAGCAGGGGCGCAATGGCAAAAATAGTGAGCAGGGTGGCGGCCCAAAAGGAGGGCGAGCGGTAGAAGCGAGTCAACTGTCAGATGCTATATCTACTGAGCGCCAGGTTGAGATGTAATATCTGGAGTGAAACGTAAAACGTGAAGCGTGAAAACGTGAGCGTCGCTTCCTCAGATCGGTCGGCTTTCACGTTTTACGCTTCACGTTTCCAGGTGAAATGATAGGGGGAGGGTCTGCGTCAGGATTCCACCAGGCGCACGGTCAATTGAATTTCGGGGCCTCCCTTGAGCGCCTTCGAGACCGGGCAGTTTTCCTTGGCTTGCACCGCCAGTTCTTGTAACCTGGCATCGTCCAGACCTGGCGTTACGACTTCGCTGTTCAGTTCGATCAACGTGATCGTGGGGCCTTGCCGCAGGTGAACGATAGCCGTCGTGTGGATGCTGGTAGGCGGAAAGCCATTGTTGGTCAGCAAGGCGGAAAGGAACATCGAGAAGCAGCCAGCATGGGCGGCGCCAACCAATTCTTCGGGATTGGTGCCCTTCGCTTCCTCGAAGCGCGAGCCGTAGGTGAAGGGGACTTCAAAAAAGCCGCTTTCCACCTTCATCGTACCTGCGCCTTCTTTGAGTGTGCCCTGCCAAAGCGCCTCAGCACGTCGAATCGCCATGTTAGTATCTCCTTGAGAAAACGGGGTGAGAATATGAGAAAAGGTCGCACACCCTGGCGTCTGCCACCGGCGTCGCCCGGACGTACACGTCGATGATAGCATGGGTTGCCTCTCTGGCTGTAACTCCATCTCTCGTGCTGGAAAGCTGGCCGGGGATTTGCTTTTGCTGCTAATCTTGTGGCACGATGTTGAGTACGTGATGAGAACGAGTGCTGCCGTGGTGACTGCTGATCTTTCTTGTGGGCAACCCTTTGTGTATCGGGTATGCGCATGAACCATTCCGAGGGCCTGGACACAGCCTCAGTCGCTATCCTGCCGGATAGCAGCGAGTTGAACTACCGGTTCTTTGGGCCCGACAAGGGTCTCTTCGATCTGGAGTTAGGCGATCTCTGGCGTTATCGCGAGCTTCTCTACTTTCTCGTCCTGCGCGACATCAAGATCCGCTACAAACAGACGGCCCTGGGCGCGGGCTGGGCCATCCTGCAACCCTTCCTGACCATGGTGGTGTTCACCCTCATCTTCGGCGGCCTGGCAAAAGTGCCTTCCAACGGCTTACCCTACCCTATTTTCTCCTTCGCGGCGCTGTTGCCGTGGAACTTCTTCGCCCAGGGCGTCACTCGCAGCAGCTCCAGCCTGGTGGACAACACCCAACTCATTACCAAAGTTTATTTCCCCCGGCTGATCCTACCCATCGCCACCGCCATCGCACCCATCGTCGATTTCGCCATCGCTTTCGTCATTCTTTTGGGCATGATGGCCTGGTATCACATCGCTCCCACCTGGCGACTGGCCGCCCTGCCGCTCTTCCTGCTCCTGGCTTTTGCCTCTTCTCTGGCGATCAGCCTCTGGCTCTCGGCCATCAACGTCCGCTATCGCGATGTGCGTCACGCCGTGCCTTTCCTGGTGCAATTCGGCCTCTTCGTCTCCCCCGTCGCCTTTCCGGCCAGCGTCATCCCCGAACGCTGGCGCTTGCTCTACAGCCTGAACCCCGTGGTGGGCGTCATCGAGGGCTTTCGTTGGGCTTTATTGGGCGGGGCCAGCCCAGAATGGATCACGGTAATCATCAGCACGCTCGTCGTTGTGCTCCTGTTGGTGGGCGGCATCATCTACTTCAAGAAAATGGAACTGACATTCGCCGACGTGATCTGATTTTTGTCGCGAGCACCCCGACGATGAATCGAGCTATCATCCGCGTTCAAGACCTCGGCAAGATGTACCGCATCGGCGCCCTCGGCAGCCCTCGGCGGCCGTGGCGCGCTGACGCAGCATCAGCCGCCGACAAAACCATTTGGGCGTTGCACGACCTTTCCTTCGAGGTGCGCGAGGGCGAGGCCGTGGGCATTGTTGGGCGCAACGGCGCCGGCAAGACCACGCTGCTCAAGATCCTTTCGCGCATCACCAAACCTACACGCGGCCATGTCGCCATCGCCGGGCGCGTGGGCAGCCTGCTGGAGGTGGGCACCGGTTTTCATCCGGAATTGACCGGCCGCGAGAACATCTACATGAATGGCGCCATCCTGGGCATGCACAAAGTCGAGATCGACCGCAAATTCGATGAAATCGTCGCCTTCGCCGAAGTCGAAAAATTCATCGACACCCCCGTCAAACGTTACTCCACCGGCATGACCGTGCGGCTGGCATTTGCCGTGGCTGCCCATCTGGAACCGGAAATTCTCTTGGTGGACGAAGTATTGGCCGTAGGCGACGCTCGTTTCCAGCGCAAATGCCTGAACAAAATGCAGGATGTGGGCCAACACGGGCGCACCGTCCTCTTCGTCTCGCACAATATGCCCGCCGTCACCCGTCTGTGCCCGCGCTCTCTCCTCATCGACGGCGCCCTGCTGATGGATGGGCCTTCGCCAGAAGTGGTCAACGCCTACTTGAATTCCGGCCAGGACACCGCCGCCGCCCGCGAATGGCCCGATTTGACTCTCGCGCCTGGCGGCGACATCGTCCGGCTGCGCGCGGTGCGCGTGCGCGGGGCCGATGGTCGGGTTGCCGACACGGTGGACATCCGCGAGCCGGTCGGCATCGAAATGGAGTTCGATGTCCTTAAACCGGGCTATATTCTGCTCCCCCATTACCACTTCTTCCACGAAGAAGGCGCGCTCGCCTTCGAGTCCGTCGATGTGGACCCCACCTGGCGTCGTCGCCCCCGACCTCCTGGCCGCTATCGTAGCGTCGCCTGGGTGCCTGGCAACTTCATGGGCGAGGGTATGATGTATGTCGAGGCCGTCATGATCACCCTCGAGCCCATCATCCCCCAATTCTGGGAGCGGAACGCCGTCACCTTCCAGGTCATCGACCCTGCCGAAGGCGATTCCGCCCGCGGCGATTGGGTGGGCCGGCTGGATGCAGCCGTCCGCCCGCTCTTGCAATGGAACACCGATTTCGAACCTTACAACGACGAAGAGGTCGCCGCTCTCGACCGCGCCGCCAGTCGGAAAACATAAGGCGCGGCCCATGCCTCCTCGCTCTCTTCCCGCCCGTCTCTACCACTCTCTCTGGCATCGTCTGGAAGGCGTGATCATCGGCGTGACCACCGACCAGCCCGTGGTCGCCCTCACCTTCGACGATGGCCCCCACCCTCTTTTCACGCCCCGCCTGCTCGATATCTTGGAGCGGCATGGCGCGCGGGGAACATTCTTCATGGTCGGCCAAGCCGCAGCGCGTTTCCCCGACGTGGTGCAACGGGTGGCAGCCGGCGGGCACGCCATCGGCAACCATACCTGGGATCACCCTTCTCTGCCGGAGATCGGGGACCGCGCCCGCCGCGCGCAAATCCGGCAATGCGCGCGGGCATTGGCTCCCTACGGCCACAAACTTTTCCGCCCACCCTTTGGCCATCTCGACCCCTCCTCGCGCTGGGACGCCGCCTTGCTCGGCTATCGCGTCATCGCCTGGAATATCGTCGGCTACGACTGGCTCGACCACGACGCCGCCTGGCTGAGCCAAAACCTGCTGCATCATATCCGACCTGGCAGCATCATCCTCCTGCACGACGCCGCCGCCGTGACATTGGACCAAAACTATGCCGATCGCGCGCCGATGCTCGAAGCCGTGGACATCGTGTTGACGACGTTAGCCGGTCGCTACCGCTTTTTGACCGTGCCCGATCTTCTGCGCTGTGGTCGCCCTCAACTGCGCATCTGGCGTCGCCGCGGTGACTCTGCCTTCATGAACAGGCTTGCGCCGCCTGCGACCGCAGGCAGCGCAAGTTCGGATGATAACTAACACCGCCAACCTGTTTGCCCGACATTCTGGAAGTGGCCTCTAGCGCACGCGCACGCCCAAGGTCTCGTCCCAATGCAGCACTTTGTCCATCTTCGGCAACGGCGCCCCGGGCGCTTCGCCGATCGTAACGCCGTACTGCCAAGCGGGTGGGCAGATGGCAATGTAACGGGCATAGCCGCCAAGCCCGCCCTGGAACTTGGGATAACCGATGGCGATGAGACAGCCGATTTCGGGAACCTGATCGAGGTTGGCCACGCCTTCGGCCTGGGTGTAACCGTTGTGCATCAGCCAGTATTCGCCTTCGAGCGTGGGCGTGGTGTCGGTGTCCAGTGGCTCGTGGCCGTGGAAGAGGATGTGGCGTTGTTCGTGTAGGAACTTGAGCGCGTCCATCGCCACGCCGGGGAAAGGAAATTGGGTGGAGAGAGCGGGGTCGGGCCACTGTTTCGACCAGTCCGAGCGCACCATGACCACCGAACCTTCCGGGACGCGGCCGTTCTTCGCTTCCCAGGCTTCGATGTCGCCCACTTGCAGGTGGTAGCCGGGGTCGGTCTTGAGCTGGTCGACGATGGAGATGACGACCAACGGTCGCACGGCGTAGGTGGCGGGAAGCTCGTCGATGGCCGGGTATTCCGGCGCCCAGTGCGCGGGCGGGTCGAGTTGGGTGCCGTATTGGTCGGTGGTCAGATGGTATTGGGTGGCCTCGAAACCGTCGGTTTCGTACTTGTACGGCTCGTTCGTCTTCGGGTTGAGGGTGGGGCCGAAGGTGGCGGGGCCAAAGCCGGCCCAGACGGGGATGGACGGCGTCAAGGTGTGGGTGAGGTCGATGTACTTGGCGCTCTTGAGGGATTGCTCATAGATTTGCCAGAGGCCGGGCGCGGGTGGCTGGGCGTCCGTAGCTTCTGATGTACTGGGCGGAACGGGGATGGGTGGCGCGCAAGCGGCGAGAACCGCAAGCGCGGCCAATACGACGATGATCAGCAGGGCATGTCGGATAGTTGATTTCATGATGTTCCTCCTATGGGGAAGATATGGGAAAGGTGTGGCGCAGAGATAGCGCGATTCTAAAACGACCAGAAACGGCTGTCAACAAGATAGCGCCTGACCCCCTTCGGGGGAGATCGGGCGCCATCCTGGCTTGTTGTTGAATCGCCTTTGCCCCTACGCGCACACTCGCGTCACACCGCCGCCACGAACTCTCCCTTCACCTTGCGGTGCCCGGTCTGGTCGGCCGCCTCCACCTCGCAGCGCAGGCGGCGCTCGCCCGCGACCTCGAATTTCTCCACCACCTTGCCGGTGACGGTGATTACATCGCCGGGCTTGCTCATGCCCGTGAAGCGCACGCCGAATTTGCGCACCTGATCAGGGCGCACCCAGTTGGTGATCATCTGGCCCACGAAGCCCATGATCACCATGCCGTGCGTGATCACCCCGCCGTTTCCAGCATCCACTCCGGCCTGGTGCACGGTGTGGATGGGGTTGAAGTCGCCCGACGCGCCCGAATAGCGCACCAACTGCACCTCAGTGATGGCCGGTTTGGTCAATGATGGCAGGGCATCGCCGATATTGATTTCATCGAAGATTGGTTTCATAGGATTTATCTTGAAGTGAAATGGGACGCGGATGAACGCGGGGAGATTAATTGATCGTCCTTCACCATCTCACCACCATCGTGGCGCGGGCAATCACCACCACCTCATCACGCTGATTCCGGTAGGTGGCGCGAGTCTTCACCATGTCCATCGCTCCGCCGCTGCCTTCTTTGCGGTCGATGCTGAGGACCTCCAACTCGCCGGTGATGTCGTCGCCGGGGTGTAGCAGGCCGAAATACTCGTACTCCTCCTCGCCGTGGAGGATGCGGAGCACATTGGCCCCCATCTCTTGCAGCAGCGCCCGCGTCTCCGAACCCACCGCGCTGCCGCCCCAAAAGCGGAAGAGCGAGGGGAAGGTGAGCGGGGCAACCAGGTCGGGATAGCCGGCCGCCCGCGCCGCGGCCTGGTCGTGAAAGATGGGGTTGTCATCGCCTAGCGCCATCGCCATCTCGCGAATCTTGCTGGCATCGACTTGATAGCGGATGAGTGGTAGTTTTTTGCCGATATAGCTTTGATCGAGCATTTTAGTACCTCATTGAGTAGATAAGTACACAAGTAGATAAGTAGACAAGTAGATAAGTAGATAAGTAGACAAGGACTAAAACTAGCTTGTTTCCTTGTCTACTTGTTTCCTTGTTTCCTTGTCTACTTGTTTCCGACTTGAAGTAGTTCTGCCATCCAAGCCGCGTCGTCTGCAGCCAGCGGCAGGGTGGGAGGCTGGTCGTAATGGATGCGCAGGTTGTAGACGGCCTGGTCGTATAGGGTGTGGAGCAAAGTGTTGAGGTCGAGCAGCGGTTCCTCCTCGCCCTGGCGCAAAGGAATGGGGATGGTCGGGATTGGCTCGCGCACGCCGAAGGCATAGAGATCGCCCTCGCTTCGCCGCCAGCCGCGGTGGACGAGGATGCGATAATCGCTTTCAGGCGCTGGACTTTCCAATGGCGGGCGCTCGCCGCCGCGCAGCAAGTCGATCTCGACCAGGCTGGTGGACGAGACCAGGAGGATGTCGCGTTTGCTCTGATAGTCCTGATAGCCCTGGCTCCCGGCTCGTTTGTTCCCCGGCGAGAGAATCTCGATCACGGTGACGACCTCGCCGAATTCGACATCGCGTACCTCGAGATAGCGCTCGGTTACGACATCGCGCGCGGGCAGGCGCACAACCACCGGCGCCGGGGCGATGGGTCTGATCAGCGGGGGTGGCGGCGCAAGCGGCGCCCAAGCCGGCGCCGGCTCGGCCAGCCGCGGCCCTGTCACCATCACATCCCCGCGGCCCAAGAAACTTCGCGGCTCAGCCGCCGCGATGTACATGCGCTCCTCGACCGAAACGACATAGCGCGGGCTGAGTCGCGGGGCCAGAACATTGCCGACGGCAGCGATCAACCGGGCGTGCACATCCGCCCAGAGCTGCGGGTGCTCCAGATACGGGTCCATTCCGGGAAAGGGCGTAGGCATGGCGCTTCATCCTTTAGCGATGACAGGGCCTTGTCACCTTGTCATCTTGTCATATCACCACCGGCGGCTGATATTCGCCCCAGACCTGGCGCAACACGCCGCAGATCTCGCCCAGGGTGGCGTAGGCGCGGACGGCGGCGAGGATGGGCGGGAGCAGGTTGTTGGTGGGGCTGGCAGGGGCGGTCGCAGCCTCCCGCAGCGCGAAAAGCGCCGCCTGCACAGCTGCCGTATCGCGCTCGGCCCGCAGCTTCTCCAGCCGGGCGTATTGCGTGCGGTAGGTTTCAGGGTCAGGTCGGAAGATGCCCACCGGTCGTTCTTCACCGGGCGACTGGTATTTGTTCACGCCAACGATGATCTGCCGGCCAGATTCGACCGCCTGTTGCTTCTCCCAGGCGCTGTCGGCGATCTGCTGCTGCATCCAGCCGCTCTCGATCGCCCGCACCGAGCCGCCCATCCCCCGCACTTTGTCGATCAAGGCCCGCGCCTCGGTCTGGAGCCGGTCGGTGAGCGCCTCGACGTAGTACGAGCCTGCCAGCGGGTCGATGACCTCGGTGGCGCCGATCTCGTGGGCGATGATCTGCTGGGTGCGCAGCGCGGTCGCCTGGGCTTCCTCGGTGGGCAGGGCCAGGGCCTCGTCGTAGCAGCTCAGGGCCAGGCTTTGGATGCCGCCGAGCACGCTGGCCAGAGCCTGGAAACCGGCGCGGGCGATGTTGTTCAGCGGCTGCTGGGCGGTCAAGGTGGCGCCGCCGGTCTGAACGTGCGTGCGCAGCATCATACTTTCGGGGTTGCGGGCGCCGTACTCGTCGCGCAAGATGTGCGCCCACAGCCGTCGCAAGGCCCGATATTTGGCGATTTCCTCGAAAAAGTCGTTTTGGGTGTTGAAAATCCAGGAGATGCGACCGGCAAAATCGTCGATGCCGACGCCGCGCTCGATCACGGCATCCATGTAGGTCATGGCGTTAGCGATGGCAAAACCCATCTCCTGCGCTGCCGTCGAGCCGGCGTCGCGGATGTGGTAGCCGCTGACGCTGATAGCATTCCAGCGCGGGACATCGCGGGCACAGAAGGCGATGGCGTCGGCAGCCAGACGCACGCTGGGGCTGGGCGGGAAGATGTACGTCCCTCGCGCCACGTACTCCTTGAGGATGTCGTTCTGGATCGTCCCGGTCAGCTTGCTGGCCCCCACCCCTTGTTTCTCGCCCGTGGCGATGACCATCGCCAGCAAAACACTCGCCGGGGCGTTTATCGTCATCGAGATCGAGACTTTGTCCAGCGGGATGCCTGCGAGCAGGGCTTCCATGTCGGCCAGCGAGTCGATGGCCACGCCCGCCTGCCCCACCTCGCCCGCGGCTTTGGGGTCGTCCGAATCGTAGCCGATCTGCGTGGCCAGGTCGAAGGCGATGCTCAGCCCGGTCTGGCCCTGGCCCAGCAGATATTGGAAGCGTTCGTTGGCCTCGGCCGCAGTGCCGTAGCCCGCGTATTGCCGCATCGTCCAGAAGCGGCTGCGGTACATGGTGGGCTGCACCCCGCGGGTGAAGGGGAATTGGCCGGGGAAGCCGAGTTGGTCGAGGTAGTGTTGTTCCGGGTTCTGGGTTCCGGATTCCGCGTCGAGCGGGGTGTAGATTCGCTGCCGTGATTGGGTTTCAGCGCGTTCGGGCAGGCGGGCGAGGGATTTGGCGAGGGGGCCGGTTTCCCAGCTGTCTAAAGCCTGTCCAAGGGGGGTGTTTTGCATGTTTTACGTTCTCTCAGGCTATTGGCGGCGTGGCGTTGCCGTTGTTATTCATCCAGTACTTTCTGACGCGCTACTGCCTCTGCATTTTCCGTGGCTTCACGTACTTGTTTTAGGTCATCAAAGTCGATCATTTAGCTGATCTCCACGCGGTTCAAGAGAAGAACCCTTCATAGTCATCGTGCCCGCCGATCCAAAACCAAGTTACAGTGTCGCCTTCGAATATCCCAACAGCACGATAGGAGGAAGTCACTCTCACGGCCCACACATCCTCGGAGGCATCAATGCATTTGAAATGAAGCGATGGATGCCAAGGATTTTCAGACCAAAGTCGATAAGTTTTTCTGGCGGCTCGCTTCACAGCTTCATCGAGCGAGAAATAGGCATCCCAAAATGATGGCAGTGTCGCTGACTTCATAACCGGTCATAATCCATCGGTGATGATTTGCCAGCAGCGATTTCCTGTTTGGCGCGCCTGGCAGCAGCGATCAACTGTGGCTTAGTGCGTTTGAAGAGATTCTCCCACTCTCGGTCATCCTGTAGATCCTGAACATACTCGCGCAGGCGATCTGCGACTTGCTCTTGAGCGGGTTCGGGAAGAGCACTCATCATTTTGACGACGGTGGCAATGGCAGCAGTTGGCATAGATGCACTCCTTTCAAATGAGAGAGACCAACGAAATTTCCCGAAAACGTGCGAAATCCGATGTGTTGTAATCTCTAGCGCCCATCTGCTTCGTAGATTTCCTCCCGCCTCAAATTGCCGCCCTGATAGCGACCACCTTCCAGGAGGAACGTTGTGTCATCACCGTCACGGTCTACACTCCAGTCGTAGATGGGATGGATGTCTGCGCGTAACATATCCTCGTCTTTGCCGTCAGCGATGTCCATTGGCGCGACATCCACCCCCAGATCTGCCAGTCTGAGCGATGGATTGTCGGAAGTGCGTTTCATGCTATCACCTTCCAGGAGAAGTTATGGTTATGATAGCATAACTTTGCGAGTAATGATGAAGTGAGGGATGAAACCACCTCATCACTCCTCACTCCATCATCACTTCTCCGCTCGCCCGCGCACGATCTTGACGAACGAACGCCCGCGCAGCTCGTCCAGCGTGATGCCGGTGGCCAGGGCTTCGTCCTCGGTGATGGCGCCGCAGGCAATGCCGCGCAGGAAGAAGTTCAGCAGCCCCTGCCCGGTGGCGGCGTCGTCGAAGGTGTTGCCCACCAGCGTCGCTTGGGCCGCTTTGTTGATGAAGGCGTTCAGCCGCAGCGAAGCGTCAGCCACGCTTTCGAGGAAGAAATGGTAGACGGCGGCGTAGCGAATGGGCAATTGGGCGGGGTTCAGGTCCCAGCCCTGGTAGTAGGCATGGCGGAGGGAATGGCTGATGTTGTCGTAGTGCAGCTTCCAGCCGTAGTGCACCATGTCCAGGTTCTCGGACACCTGCTGAACGGTGAGCGGCTTGTCGGGTGTGCCCTTGTGCGGGGCGATGGGCATGACCGTGGTGGCGCCGTCGCTGATGCTGACCCCGCGTCCGGCCAGGCTGACCTGGAGCACATGGCGGGCGAAATCGGCGGCGGGATGGGTGTGCGTCTGGAAGTGAGCGGTGATGTTGCAGAGGGCGGTGTAGTCGTAGGTGCCGTAGGCACAGGATTTTACCCGGCCCCGGCCGGCCTCGATCAGCAGATTGACGGTGTTCTCGCCGATGTGGTTGATGATGGCTTGCGGGGTCTCGATCATCAGATCCATGCCCACGCTGCCCGGCTGCATCCCCAGCTTTTCTTCCAAAATGTCCAACAGATCGGCCAGGGCCGCTACTTGCTCCGGGACTTGCACCTTGGGCAGGGTGACGACGAAATGGTCGGGCGTGCGGCCGCCGGACTTGTTGGCGAGCGAGGTGAGCACCAGGTCGAGCGTGCGCACGGCGCGGTCGTAGCACTCGTGCGAAAAGGATTTGATGCGGAAGCCGATGAAGGGCGGCAGGATGCCCTGCTGGAGGCCGAGCGCGAGTTGCTCGCCGACGCTGATGGCGTGGAAATCCTCCTCCTCGTCGGGGCGGTTGCCGTAGCCGTCCTCGAAGTCGATGCGCATGTCTTCGACCGGTTCGCGGCCCAGCTTTTCGCGCACGCGGGTGTAGATGGTGTAAGCCATCCAGGCGGCTTCGTTGGCGCGTTTCACCGCTTCCGGGTCGTCGCGCAGGGCGTCTTCCAGTTTTTTGATCTCCGTCTCTTTGGACGGCAGCAGCTCGTGGCCGCTCATTTCCAGCAGGTGGGCGAAGATGGCGAAGTTGGGCGCGTAGTCATTCAGGCTGCGCAGGCCCAGTTGCCCCATCTTGGAAGGCGTATCGGCCTTGAAGAGGTGGGCGCCGCCGTAGAGCGTGTGCACGGGCTGGCGGTCGAGCGGGTCGCCGGGGTAGCGGGTCTTGAATTGGTCGTTGGCGGTGAGAACGCGCGCGCTAATGGGATCGAGAATAGTTGGGGTCAAGGTCGAATTCATAGTCATGTGCTCCGTTGTCAGTAGACCTGTAGATCGGGAAACCGGGAAACCAGGAAGCCGGGAGATCGGGAAGCCAGGAGACCGGGTTATCAAGAAGGGATCACCAAGTCAACCGGTCTACCGATCTCCTGGTCAACCGGCCTACAGGTTCTCCTACTTCTCCAACAACCGCTTCGCAATCACACTGGCCTGAATTTCGCTCGTGCCCTCAAAGATGCGGAAGACCCGGCCATCGCGCCAGTAACGACTGACGGGGTACTCCAGGGCATAACCATAGCCGCCGTGCACCTGCATAGCATCGCTGGTCACTTGCTCCACCATGTCCGCGCAGAAGAGCTTGGCCATGCCCGCCTCCAGGTCGCAGCGCTTGCCCTGGTCTTTCATGCGGGCGGCGTAGTAGGTGAGTTGGCGCCCGGCCTCGACCTTGCTGGCCATGTACGCCAGCTTGTGCTGGATGGCCTGGAACTCGCTGATGGGCTTACCGAACTGGCTGCGCTCCTGCGAATAGCGGATGGCCGACTCCAGCGCGGCTTGGGCCACACCTACGGCCCGCGCCGCCGTCTGGATGCGGGCGACTTCGTAGGTAGCCATCAACTGGTAGAAGCCCTGGCCTTCTTTGTCGCCGATGAGGTTGGCGGCGGGGGTCTCGAAATCGGTGAAGCTGAGCGAGAACGACTTCATGCCGTGGTAGCCGATGGTGGGGATGCGCTCGCCCAGCAGATGCGGGGGGACGAAGTCATTGCCGGGTTCTTTCTCGACCACGATCATGCTCAGGCCCTTGTGCCGCTTGTTGGGATCAGGATCGGTGCGCGCCAGCACCGTCATCATGTGGGCGCGATTGGCGAACGTGATCCAGGTCTTCTGCCCGTTGATGATGTATTTATCGCCTTGTTTCACCGCGCGCAGTTGCATCCCGGCCGTGTCGGAGCCGGCGTTCGGCTCGGTGAAAGCGGCGGCAGGCAGGATCTCGCCGGCGGCGATGCCCGGCAGCCAGCGCTCTTTCTGTTCTTCCGTGCCGCCATTGAGGATCAGGCCGCCGGCGATCAACATCCGCGTCATCACCGAGCCGACCGACAGCCAGGCCCGGCTCAGTTCCTCGGTGACGATGGCGACCGAGAGGTTGTCCATGCCCAGGCCGTCGTATTTTTCGGGGATGGACATGGCGAAATAACCCAGGTCGGCCATCTGCTTGATGACCTCCATCGGGATCTCCGCCTGCTCATTGTACAGTTCCTGGGCAATGGGCGCCACGGTTTTGTCAGCAAAACGCCGCGTCTCGCGGCGGAGGGTTTCGTGTTCTGGGGAGAGTATGCTCATCGTGCGATTGCCTCGTTGAAAGTGCTGGATGGCAATACGGTCGTGTCAGGACCGCTGAAGAACGAAAGGACGATGAGACGAACTGCTTCGTCCCGCCGTCCTTTCGTCACAGAATGAATCAGATGGGGTCAGCGCCGAAGTAGCTGAGGACTGATTCGTCCTCTACCGCCTCGCCCCCGCCCAGCGTCTGACGAACGATGTCGGTCATGCTGACGATGCCGAGGGGCCAGGGCTTGTTGTGGCGGAAATCGACCACCACCAGGCGGTGGATGTGGTTGCGAGTCATCAGCGTGATGGCTTGGGACAGGTTGGCGTCGATGGTGCAGGTGACGACGTTGGGGGTCAGGATGTCGGCGGCAGTGAGCGCAGCCAGCTGTTCGGGTGTGCGACCCTGTCGGGCCAGCACCAGGTCGGTCTGGCTGACGACGCCAGCCAGGTAGCCATCGGCGTCCACGACAATGACAGCGCTGATGCGATTGCCCAACATGCGATGGGCCACCTCGCTGACCGAGGTGTCGGGGTGGCAGGAGATGACGCCGTAGTGCATCACCTCGCGCACCGTGCTCACATCGGGCGAGAGGGGCGGGCCGGCTTTGGGGGTCGGTGGCGTCATCTTCGAGGGTCGCGGCGGTGTTGGTTCGTAGACATCGCCCAGAGCCGCAAGGCCGCCAGCCATCCCACCGCTTTCCTCGGCCATCGTGGGCAAACCCATGCCGAAGTTGATCACATCGGTCATGCTGAGAATGCCGATGGGCCACAGCTTGCCCTGCCGCTCATCGGCCACGACCAGGCGGTGGATGCGATTGCGGGTCATCAACGTGACGGCTTCGGAGACTTTGGCGCCGGGCTTGCAGGTGATGAGCTTGCGGGTCATGATGTCGCCCGTCTTCAATTGCGCCAATTGTTCGCTCGTGCGGCCCTGTCGCGCCAGGACGATGTCGGTCTGCGAAACCAGGCCGATGGCGTAGCCGGCCTCGTCCACGACGACGATGGCGTGGATGCGATAGTTGGCCATGCGGCGGGCTACTTCGTCGATGGCTGTGTTGGCGCTGACGGTGATGGCGCCGTAGTGCATCAGCTCACGCACGGTCTTGGTATCGAGGATGGTCGGCTGTGCGACAACGCCCGGCTCCTCTAACTCGTGCAAGGGCGCGCGGTAGAAGTCATGGCGGGCGGTGGGCACGGGTGTGTGCTCGACGTGGGCGGCCGGTTCGGCGGCGCTGGCGCCCAAGCCAGTGGTGGGCGCGCCGATAAGGACGCTCATGTTGCCGTAGGGGTGCTTGTTTTCGTACATCAACTGGTGTGCAGCGGGCAATTCGGCCCACGTGAAACAGCGGGACATGCAGGGATCGACCTTGCCGGCGATGACCAGGTCGTTGATGCCCTTGGCCTGGCCGTCGTTGGCGAAATGCGAGCCTTGCAGCCGTTTCTGGCGCATCCACAGGTAGCGCAGATCGACGGTGGCGTTGTAGCCGGTGGTGCCAGCGCAGATGACGACCATGCCGCCGGTGTCACAAACGAAGATGGAGGTGGGGATGGTGGTTTCGCCGGGATGCTCGAAGACGATGCGCGGATTGCGGCGCTCACCCAGCGCATCCCACAGCGCCTTGCCAAACTTACGCACACCCTTCATCCAATCGGCGTAACCGACGGCGTCCTTCCAGTGCGGCAACATGCCCCAATGGTCGAAATGTTTACGATTCAGACAGCCGACAGCGCCCAGGCTGGTGCAATACTCGAACTTATCGTCATCGCTGACGACGGCGACCGCCTTCGCCCCTGCCGCCGCGCAGACCTGGATGGCCATCGAACCCAGGCCGCCGGCGCCGCCCCACACCAATACAGCGTCGTCTTTCCGCAGCGCGTGCTCGCCCCAGCCGTACAACATCCGATAGGCGGTGGCGCCCACCAGCATGTAGGCGGCGGCGGCCTCCCAAGTCAGGTGTTTGGGTTTGGGCAGGCATTGGTGATCTTGCACGCGGGTGAATTGGGCGAAGCTGCCGTAGTTGGTCTCGTAGCCCCAGATGCGGAAGGAGGAGCTGTACATCGGGTCTTGGCCGGCCAGCACTTCGGGCGCGCTTTGGTTCCAGCTTCCGCAGTGGATGACCACTTCGTCCCCGACCTTGACGTTTTTGACGTTCTTGCCCACTTTGTAGACGATACCGCTGGCATCGCTGCCGCCGATGTGGAAAGCTTCTTTCTCCCCGGCCTTTTGTCGGGCCTCGATGACGTTGACCGGCACCCCCAACCCGGCCCACACGTTGTTGTAGTTTACCCCGGCCGCCATCACATAAACCAGCACCTCGTCGTCGGCGATCTCCGGGGTGTCCACCTCCTCGACCTGAAATGCCTGCAGCGGCTCGCCAAAGCGTTCGGGCCGGATCAGCCAGGCGTACATTCGAGGGGGTACATATCCCACCGGCGGCTGCTCGCCAACGGGATACAGATCCTTGAGTTCAGATGTCGCAGTTTGCATCATGGGCGCCCTCCTGAAAAACGAGAAAATAGAAAAATAGCTGTTGCTGGTGAGGCAACAAGTATCCAAATGTGTAATTTTGGGAGCATCATCGCTCCCCCCAGACCGGCGCGTGTTTGCCTGCGCGTTACACTCACCAGTCAGTTATGACGCATTGTGTCATAATCGGGGGGTAATTGCAAGTTGGAAGCGCGCGGGGCAACGAGGTGCGACGCACCTCCTATGCGTTTATAACGCAGCGCGTCCGATCAATTGACACGGTGCGTCATAAACCTTATACTACGCTCAACCGGCTATCTTTGCCGACCCATCAAAAACCAACAGAGCCGGGAGCCAACGGCAGCCTCGCTGACCTCTGCTCTCCGGCTTCTGACTTCTCCAGCATCACAGGAGGCCCCGGTGAGAGAAGTTTACATGCTTGGCGTTGGGCAAATCCCTGTCACCAAAGACAAGGACGAGCCGTTGCGTGAGATGGCAGCCAGAGCCGTGCGTGCGGCATTGGCCGATGCAAACGTAGAATTGGTGGAAGCGTTGTACACTGGCAACATGCTTTCGGGCATGCTTTCGCACCAACAACATTTGGGCGCGCTGGTGGCCGATGCCGCCGGGCTGCGCGGGGTCGAGGCGGCCACAGCCGAGGCCGCCTGTGGCTCGGGCGCGGCGGCGATGCGCTGGGGCTATATGGCCATTGCCAGCGGCGCTTATGACGTGGTGGCTGTCTGTGGCGTCGAAAAAATGACCCATACCGACCGCTACGAAACCACGCGCGCCCTGGCCACCGCCAGCGATTGGCCCAGCGAGGGTGCACACGGCCACAGCTTCGTTTCGCTCAATGCCGTGATCATGCAGGAATATATCAAACGCTATTGGGTCAACCGCTCACTCTTCGCGGCGTTCGCGCTCAATGCACACCAAAACGGGGCGACCAATCCTAATGCCCTGTTCCAAAAACAAATTACCATGGAGAAGTACGAAGAATCGCCGATGGTGCAGGCGCCCATCCGCCTGTACGACGCTTCTCCCATCTGCGACGGCTCCGCCGCACTGATCCTGGCCTCGGCTGACCGCGCTCAGGCACAGAATGGCCTTCATCCCAAGGTGCGGGTGGCGGCCTCGGCCAGCGCCACCGATAGTGTGGGCATCGCCGACCGCCGCGACCTCCTGACCCTGGAAGGCGCCGTTGCTTCCAGCCGCCGGGCCTTTGCCCAGGCCAACATGGGGCCGGACGATATCGATCTCTTCGAGCTGCACGATGCCTTCACGATCATGGCTGTGTTATCGCTGGAGGGTGCGGGTTTTGCCGAGCCGGGCAAGGGTTTGTGGCTGGGGGCGGATGGCGAAATTGGGTTGGAGGGCAAAGTACCCGTTTCGACGTTCGGCGGCCTGAAGGCGCGCGGGCATCCGGTGGGCGGCACGGGCGTGTATCAGCTCGTCGAGGCGCATTTGCAGATCACGGGCCGGGCTGGCCCCAACCAGGTGCCGAACGCGCGCGTGGGCATGACCCAAAACGTGGGCGGCACCGGCGCGACCGTGATCACGCACATTCTGGAGCGCTTGGACTGAAGTCGGGGCAAAAAACTTGCCTTATTTGGCCGCGGGGATGAGGGGATTGAATCTTAGTAAAATCCCCTCATCCCCGTTTTGTTCGGGTTCAGGCTCCTGCGACTACTCATTGACAGAGGTCGCGGAGATGAATACAATACATCCCACGCCGAGATGAAGCATCGCTCTCGGTTTGGTGATATTCTTGGAGATGACATGAGGCAGCCGGCGCTGATCTCTGAAACCGACCTGTTGGCGCTCAGGACGGCGTTCCTGTCGGCGTTGATGCAAGCTGCTCCCGCGCTGGCCGATGACGCCGAGCAAGTGTTGGCGCGCATCCCTCCAGCGCAGTGGCTGCCAGAGTGGGGATTGCCGCTGTGGTTGGGCGAGGCATTTGGGCTGCCACATGAGACAGCGCGTACGCTTGCCCTTTGCAATGTCTTCGGGCTGGCGTATGTCAAGCTGCAAGATGATGTGTACGATGGTGAGTTGGCGTCTTCGGCGCAGAAACGCGCTTTGATTCTGGCGAATCTGACTTATCAGCAGGCGCTCGCGCGCTATGCCCAGATCTTGGGCGATTATCCAAGCTTCTGGACAACGCTGGAGGCAGCGCTGGCCCGTTGGAGCGAGACCATGTTGGCGGACAAGGAGACGCCGGCGCGCGCCTTTCCCGACTATCAAGTCGAAGATTTTCAGCGACTGGCGCAACGCGGCGCACCCTTGCACATCGGCATGGTGGGGACATGCCTGCTGGCAGGCCGCGCCGACGCTATTCCTTCGCTGCGGCTTGCCCTCGATGACTTTCTCATCGCCAGCGTGCTGATGGATCACGCGCACGATTGGGTTGATGATCTGGAGGCGGGGCGCTACAATATTTTTCTGGCGCATGCCTCGCCCTTTACCCCCGCGCCGACTCAGCCCGAAACGCTGCGCCGCAACCTTTTGCACACGATTTTTTGGGGCGATGGTGGGCAGAGTTATTTTGCTCTGGCGCGCACGCACCTTGACCGTGCCCGTTCTACTGTCGTTTCGCTGGGCTGCGCTCGTCTGAACGACTATCTGGCATGGTGTGCAGATGAAGTCGCCGGCATCGCTGCCGAGTGGCGCGAACAAGCTCTTGCCCAGCTACACACCTTCACCGATCTCCTGTTCGGTGAAGCCATTATGCTATGCTCCCCTCCATCGACGACTTTCTGAAACTTCATCCGTTTTCTCACCCTGGCTGATGTCTGGCCACACCAAACCTCAGCTTTTCCCACCCTGCAAGGAGATTTATCATGATTAGCCGTGATGTACAAGAGAAACTAGCTGGCCATGCTTACGTCGATTCCGGCTTCCGTGAACGGTTGTTTGCCGATCCACAGTCGGCGGCTAAAGAGATTGGCATTTACCTTTCGGACGATGACGCCAAACTCATTAGCGCTGTCGACAAGGACAAAATAGACGCCGCCGTCAGGCAAGCCAATGAGGCGTTTGGCCCCAGAAAGTTCGACTGGTAAGGATGGTCGGTGGGGCGCTCTTGCGCTTGTGTGGGCGTGAAGCGCCCCGCCACTCCCTCTATTTCACGAACAGCGGAATGATGTAGCGCTCGATGAGGGCAGCCAGAACCAGATAGATGAGCGGGCTGGAAGTGGCTGTGAGGGCGCGGGCAATGGCCGCCGTATCGCGGAAGGGCCAGTTGGGCGCCTTGAGGATGTGCGACCGTAGCTGCACCAGCTTATCGACGCGATTTGCTAGGTCGTCGAGCGTATCGCCGCTGAGCTTGCTTGCCTCCATGATGGCGGTCTGAACCTCGCCAAGCTGGCCGTTGATCTTTTGTAAAGCATTCTCCTTAGCTTCGACTATCTGGCGATGAACGCCCCACAATGGCAGAATCAACGTCAGCAGGCTGCCGCCTAACGTGATGATCAGGACGAAGATGCCGACCGTTTGTGGCGGGCCAAGCGCCAGAACCAGGATAAGGATGATGCCGGCAAGCGCGGTGCTGTGCCACAGGCTCAGACGGCCAAAGTCGAGGATGTTGCTGGGATCGAGCGCATTGAGCGCCAATGGGCGTCTGGCTAATTGGCTCAAACCAGCCGCGTGCATTAGCGCATCGTAGGATAGGCTCAGCCCGATCCAGCCGAAGAGTGTGTAGCTGACGATGATCGCGGCGGCGATGAAGACGTTTTCCTTGGGCATGTAGACATCGTCGTACGCGGGCATGGAGCGATGGAGGCCGGCGAACAGCAATACCACGACGATGAGCGTGATGGCGGCTATTCCCAAATAAGTGCCGCGACGCGTGCGGAGCATATGACGGGCGATAGTGTCATAGTCTTCGTCAGCCGTGTGTACAGCCGGGCGCAGGACAATCAGAGTGTGGAGGGTGCGCCGGCGCAGAGTGCGCCATATCCATAACATGTATATGGTCAGAAGTGGCAGCACCATCCAGGGTCTAAGGATCGCCAATGACCGGGGTGACGTCACGATTTTGGTTTGCGTTGCTTCCCAGAGTTGCTCGGTGACAATCAACATGGCGATGGCAGCTACGGTAAAAGTATAGGGCATGGGCACCCGCTCGAGCGGTGTCCCTGCCCACCCGCGCCATTCAGCGATATTTTGCTTCGGCGTGACTGATGTTGGTGTTTCCATCCTGATCCTCCGATAGCTGGTGCGTAGCGCAGCTCCATTCTAACACGAATTCTGATCGTTGTGTTACAATCGCTTCCTGCTTATCTGCTCTGTTTTTACTCTTCTGCCCGCAGGTGTATCGCCCATGAACGACGAGATTGCCGAGATTCTCATCTCCGAAGACCAGCTTCAACAGCGTGTGCGCGACCTGGCCGTCGAAATTTCGACGACCTACGCCAACCACGAACCACTCCTCGTCGCCGTCCTCAAGGGTAGCGTGGTCTTCATTGCCGATCTTATCCGTTCGCTGACGGTCGTTCACGCTATCGATTTCATGGCGACTTCCAGCTATGGCGCCGCCACCGCCAGCACGGGCGTGGTGCGCATCCTGAAAGATTTGGAGGAGTCGATCGAGGGCTTACATGTATTGGTTGTCGAGGATATCATCGATAGCGGGCATACGTTGCATTATCTGCGCGGTTTGTTGCTGGCCCGTAATCCCGCCAGTCTGCGCATCGTGACGTTGCTCAGCAAGCCCAGCCGCCGCCAGGTGGATGTGCCTATCGATTGGGTGGGGTTCGAGATTCCTGATAAGTTCGTGGTGGGCTACGGCCTTGATTTTGCCGAACGTTATCGCAATTTGCCTTTTATCGCCGTGCTCAAACCTGAAGTCTATAGCGGCTCGGCTTAAAATTATTTCGCGAAGGTCCGCAGCGCTGGATCACCGAGCAGGGCGAAGGTGTGGAGGACGTCGCGCTGGCCGGGTTGGGTCGGGTCGAGTTGGCGGTAGGAGGCCAGGAGGGCTTCGCCGAGGGTAGGCTGGGTGAAGAGGTGGCGGCCAAAGAGGGCCTGCGCCAGCAGGCGCTGGTCGAGGGCGTAAGTTTCGCCAGTGGGCGCCAGCACGGCGACAGCGCCCTTGTTCGGGGTCAGAATGAGGGTTTCCCCCAGGGAGGTTTGTTGGGGGTGGTGGAAGTAGCCGTTGAGGCAGGCCCAGACCACAACGAAGGGCAGGCGGTTGCCTTGATCGAGCGCGGCGATGTCTTCATTGCGCAGGATTTCTTCCTGCGCCCAGAGGTCGATGGCGCCGTGGCCCATGTAGCTGATCAGCTCCTGTCCTGACTCGAAGGCCGCCTTCAGGCTGGAGCGGACGTCGGCGTCGTCGCCGATGGTCAAGGTTGTGACAGAGAAGGAGGTGGGAAAGAGAGGCGCCATCTCATCGTCGAAGCTGCGGAAGAAGGGATCGTCGTCATCGGCGATCAGGAGGAGGCGCTGTTGCCAGTGGGTGGGGGGAGTTTGTTGCTCGTAGGCGAGCGTTTTGGATACCAGCGTCTGCATCTGGGCGGGGGTGCGGGCGGGCAGGCGGCCAACAGCCAGGTCGGGGAGGCTGTCGTCGTCGAGGTCGGCCAGGGCGGTGTCGCTGGCAGTTTCACCGAGTTCTTGAGTGGGGACGAGGGCGGTGGGGACGAGGTTGCGGGTGGGATCGCGGTCGTAGCTGGCATCGCCGGCAAGGAGAAGGAAGCGCGGGGCAGGCGCGGGCCAGGCGGCGACAGCCCAGCGCAGGAAGGCGCGCACAGCGTCGGGCGTGGCGATGCCGTGGCCGAATTGGTCGGCGATCTGGTCGGTGGCGACGACGGCTGTGCGTAGTCCCTGGTTTTGTCGCCAGACCAGGAGGGGTTGGGTGGCTGCGATCAGGCTGGGGTGGGCGATGACGATGTAGTCGGCGCCTTGCGGTGGGGGGAGGATGGGTGGGGCGGCGCGGATGAGGATGGGTGTGAGGAAGGCGGGGGCGGAGGCGGCGATGTAGTGATGGGCGCCAGGGCTGTCGCTGAATGTGACCTGGTAGCTGTCATCGGTTCGGGCGACGGCGAAGTCGGTCAGGCGAATGAGGTCGGTGGCGTCCCACAGTTCGATGTCAGGGGTGGAGAAGCCGGAGAGTTGATGGGATGGTTCTGATCCAAAGAAAGAGAGGGCGTCGTGGGTGGCGGTGAGGGTGCGCGGGTAGGAGAGTTCGACGCGGTCGAGGTAGGTCATGTCGGCCAGGGCTGCGGTGTCGCCGGGGGCTTGCAGGAGGAGGGTGTTGTCGCCGGGATGCAACAGGCCGGGGGGGATGGTGAGTCGGTCGGTGTGCAGGCCGATGCCGTCCCATGTGCTTTCGCCCAGCGGCTGTTCGTTCAGGAGATAGACGAGGTGGTGATCAGGGGTGGCCGGGGCTTCGGTGGCGGACCAAAGCCGTATGGTCAGTTCGCCGGAGCCGTCTGATGGTGCGGGAACGGTGAGGGTGGTGGTGATGGCGCCGGGCGCCAGCAGGCGTTGGTCCAGCCAGGCGTCGCCGGTGCGTCCGTGCGCCCGCGTTTGGGGGAGGTAGATGGTGTTTTTCTCGAACTGTAGCTGGCCGGTCGCCTGGGTGCTGGGTGGGAGATCGGTGGGCGGAGCGCGGCGTTTGTCAGGTTGTGGGGGGGCGTTTGGCGCGGGAGTGAGGTAGTAGACGGCGGGGGGGGAGGTTTGGCCCAGGAAACGAAGCTGGCGTTTGGCGCCGTTGCCGACGAGGACGAAGGGGACGACGCGGTCGTTGTGCGTCAATTGCAGACGACCAGAGTCTAGTTTCGCCAGGTCCCACCCAAAGGGGAGGAGGTCCGCGCGCGTGAGGTGGTAGATGCCGTCGCGGTCGATGTGAAGGGCGAGGCGGTCAGCGATAGGTGCAGGGAGAAGGCGTTGGCAGGCGGCCAGGAGGAGGGCGAGGCAGATGAGGAGGCCCAGGGTGAGGTGTTGTCTCATGGGCGCAGGCGTTGGCGCCAGAGGAGACCGGCCAGTGTGGCTGCGCCCACCAGGGCCAGGGCGCCGATGCCCAGGAAGATTTGGGGAAGGGGCGGCGCGGAGGAGGAAGGGGGTGGTGTGGGGGTGGGCAAGAGGAGGAAGCGGACGGTGGGCGAGGCGGTGGGGGGCGCGGGTGGCGGTGAGGGGGTAGGAGGGGGAGGTTGGGTTGGCGAGGGGGTAGGAGGGAGGGGCTGGGTTGGCGACGGGGGTGCGGGTGTGGGGGAGGGTGATGGCGTCGCCGTTGGTGGGTGGATGGGGGAGGGTGATGGGGTGGCGGAGGGGATGACGATGGCGAGGGGA
>JAYRVO010000105.1:0-35100 GCA_041918515.1 Chloroflexota bacterium
ACCCCCCACCGCCACCCCCACCTGCGCCCCCTTCCCCGATGCCTTCGAGCCGGACGATGCGCCCGACCTCGCTCACCCCCTCACCCTCGGCTCTCCCCAAAAACACAACTTCCACCACCCCGACGACATCGACTGGGCCTACTTCGACGCCTTCGCCGGAACCATATACGACATCTCCACCCAACTCACCGACAGCATCGACGTCGACACCACCCTGGAACTCTACGACGCTGCAGGTTTCCTGCTGGCCGCCAACGACGACGCCACCCCCGGCGACCCCGCCAGCCTCATCCACTTCTATCCTGGCTGGGACGATCGCTTTTTCCTGCGCGTCGCCAATCGTCGGGCCATCGGCAGCTGCTTCAGCTTCTACAACCTTCAGATAGATACGGTGGCGCCCACCGCCACCCCCACCGAAACGCCGACCCCATCCCCCACTTTCACGCCCACCGATACGGCCACCGCCACCCCCACCCTGACGCCCACCCCCACGGCCACCGCCACCCCCACACAACTCTACCTGCCGCTTTTGCTGACAGAGGGGCAGGGATGGGAAACTGTGGGGCAAAGCCAGAAAACCAGAGATCCGGCATTCGCTCTGGCCCAACGACGCGCGACCAGCCCCCGCCCCGCCGCCCTGGCCGTCAATCCCGCTGACGGCGGCATTGCCCTGGCCCAGCCTCATCTGCTCACCCTCCTGGCTGCAGACGGCGACCTTCGCCATCGCCTCGTCATCGGCCCGCAGCCTGTGGCCCTTGCCTTCGCTGCCGGAAACCGCCTCTACCTCAGCGACGCCGAACTGGGACAGATATGGCTCATCGACGCCGCCAGCGGGCGGGTGCAGGCCCAAAGCCAGCATTTCGGACGCTTGGGCGGGATCATCGCCACGGTGGACGCCATCTTCGTCGCCGACGCCAGCAACGACCGCCTCCTCATCCTCGACCCCGACCTGACCCTGCGCGAACAACAGACGACGGGCCGCGCGCCCTACGCCCTCGCCCTCGGCGACGACACCCTTGCCGTCACCCACGCCGGCGCCGACGCCATCAGCCTGCTCGCCCCGCCTGCACTCGCACAGCCCCGCACCCTCAACCTCGGCGGCCTCGGCCACCCCCAGGCCCTCGCCTTCACCCCTGACGCCCGACGTCTCTACGTCGTCTTCTTATACACGATGAAACTACACCGCATCGCCGAGATCGACGTCGCCTCGGGCCGCGTCCTCCGCCTCCTGCGCGGCGATTTAGCCCGGCCCCTGACCGGCGTCTACAGCCTGGCCGTCAGCGATGGCATCCTCTATCTCCCCGAACAAGGCCAGACTCATCGCTACGACCTGACCAGCGATCGCTGGCTGACGCCCCTTTCCGAGGGCGTCACCACCACCCCCTTCGGCCTGGCCCTGACCCCTGACGACCATTTGCTACTGGCGCCCCTCCTGTCCCACGGTGAGCCCATCACCAATATCGTCATCGACAGACGTTGATCCTCGTTCTCGCTCACCCGCCCTCTCACCATGTCCACCATCGACGAAATCAAAGAGCGCCTCGACATCGTCGAGATCATTGGTGGCTACATCCCCCTACAAAAAGCCGGACGCAACTACAAAGCCCTCTGCCCTTTCCACAACGAGAAGACACCCTCTTTCTACGTCTTCCCGGATCGAGGCTCGTGGCACTGCTTTGGCGCCTGTAGCACCGGCGGCGATGTCATCCGCTTCGTCGAAAAGAAAGAGAACCTGGACTTTCGCTCGGCCTTAGAACTTCTGGCCCGACGCGCCGGCGTCGATCTCGACCGTGAGCGCGACCCCGAAGCCGCCACTCGCCTCAACCGCCTGCGCGAGATCCACACCCTGGCCGCTGGTTTCTATCAGCACCAACTGCTTCACACCCCCGCCGGCGCCGCCGCCCGCGCCTATCTGGAAAAGCGCGCCCTCGACGCCGCCACCATCGAGAGCTTTCAGATCGGCTATGCGCCCCCCAGCTGGGATGCCCTGCTCAGCTATCTCGACGCCCGCGGCTACCAACCCGCCGACCTGGAAACAGCCGGCCTGGTCATCCGCCGCGACGACGGCGGCCACCACGACCGCTTTCGCCAGCGCGTCATGATCCCCATCCGTGACGCCCAGAGTCGCATCATCGGCTTCGGCGGGCGCATCCTCGATGCCGGAGAGCCGAAATACCTCAATTCGCCGCAGACACCGCTCTTCGACAAGAGTAGCACCATATTTGCCCTCGACCTGGCGCGCCGCTCCCTCCTGGCCGCCAACCAGGCCGTCATCGTCGAAGGCTACATGGACGTGATCAGCGCCCATCAGCGCGGTTTTACGAACGTCGTGGCGGCAATGGGCACGGCCATCACCGCCCAACATCTCCAGCGTCTCAGCCGCTACACCCGTCGTTTCGTCTTCGCCCTCGATGCCGATGCTGCTGGACTGAGCGCCACCCTGCGCAGCCTGGAAGTCGCCCGCGCAGCGCTGGCCAACAGCGCGCCCGTGCCCACCCCCCGCGGCCTGCGTTACGAAACCCGGCTTGACGCCGACATCAAGATCGCGGCCATGCCCCCTGGCCAAGACCCGGACGACGTTCTGCGCGCGGATCCCGAACAATGGCGGAGCCTGATCGACGCCGCCGAACCTTTGCTCGACTACCTCTTCGGTCAGGCTGCCCGCTCCGCCGATCTGAAGACCGCCCACGGCAAAGCCCAATTCGTCAAAGGGCTTCTCCCCATCGTCAGTGAGATCGCCGACCCGGTGGAGCGCAGGCACTACGTCAGCCGTTTGGCCATGTTAGCCGGCGTCACCGAACGCGAGATCGATCAGGAACTGGAGACCTATGCCCGCCAGCGCCGTCGTGCGCGCCCGGCCGAGCAACAGCAAGCGCCAACGCCTGCCCCGCCATCATTGCGCGACGACAGCGACATCATCGCTGGCTCCACCACCACCGAGGAGCCACCCCTGTGGCTAGACGAAGCCTCCACCTCCGCCCCGGTAAAATCGCAGCCCCCCGCCGCGTCTGAACCCCAGAACCTGCTCGAACTCCACATCCTGGCCCATCTGCTTGCCCGCCGCAGCCTGCTCGCCTGGGTCGATGCCGAGCTGGCCGGACTCCGCTTCGACCCCATCAGCGCCGACGACTTTCAAGAGACAGCCAATCAAGCGATCTTTGACGCTCAGCAGGAATTCTTGTACAGTGACGGCGCGCTGTTGTCAGGCGATGTTGGCGACCCCTGGCAACGCCTGGACCCGCTCTTGCGCGCATATGCAGCGACATTGCAAAGGCTCTTGCAGCAGCTAGACGCCCTGCGTGACGACCAGCGTCGCAAAGACCTCCTGGACAGCATACTGCGCTTGCGTTTGCGTCGCTGGCAACGCACGTGCCATGATCTGGAACTCTTGTTGCGCACCGCCGAAGCCGACGAAGTCCACCGCGCCGAACTAGGCGCGCAACTCGTCCAGGCCACCCGCCAACAAAAGGCCGTCGCCAAAGCACTCCACGCCCGTTCTCACACCAGTCGTTGGACCAACGGCAACTCACGCTAAACCAACGTCAGGACGAGAACGAAAGTTTTGAAGATTCGGTTGGCTCTCCCTACAATGACCCTTTCCCGCTACGAGCACGGCAGGCCAAGTGAATACGATGACTTCGAGTACCCCTCCTACGAAGACGACGAACTACTAGATGAAGAGATATTTACAGAGGATGAGAGAGGCGAAGAGGACGAGGAGGACAACGAGCTGATCGGACTCGAAGGGGAGGAAGACGAACTCGCTGACGTCCCCTTGTTAGAATTGGCGGACGAGGACGAAGTAGAGTTGCTCCCGTACCTCGATCGCGACGAGGATCTGGAGGCGGAAGTCGAGGCCGAGGTGGTTCTGCCGGTCGAGCGGATTGTCGATGATGTCAGCGTCAATGATCCAGTGCGGCAGTATTTGCGCGAGATCGGCCGACATCCTCTCCTGACGGGTGAACAGGAAGTCGCCATCGCCAAGCGCATCCGCGCCGGGCAAGAGACGATGGCCAGGCTGCGCGAGATCATCGCCGCCAGTGGGCAAACCCTTCCAGCGGTGTTGGCGGGGATGCCCGAGGAAGAATGTTTACAGATCAAGGCCACACTGGCAGACGGTGAACGCGCTCAACAAGAATTGAGTCGCAGCAATCTGCGCCTGGTCGTGAGCGTGGCCAAACGCTACATCGGGCGCGGGATGAGTTTCCTGGATCTGATCCAGGAGGGCAATCTGGGTTTGCTGCGAGCGGTCGAAAAGTTCGATTACGAACTTGGCTTCAAATTCAGCACCTACGCCACCTGGTGGATTCGGCAATCCATCAGCCGCGCCATCGCCGATCAGGCTCGCACCATCCGCATCCCCGTACACATGGTGGAGAACATCAACCGGCTGCTGCGCACCCAACGCCGTCTGACTCAAGAACTCGGCCGCGAGCCAACGTCGGAAGAAATCGCGGTGGAGATGGATTTCGTCGAGGAGGAAGAAGAGCGCGAGTCGATCCGCCAGGCGATGAAGGAAGGTCGGCCGCTGGATCCAGCCCAGAAACGCGCGCTCAAGCGCGCTGCGGCCAAGGTGCGGCGCATCACGCGCGTGGCGCAGGAGCCGATGTCGTTAGAGATGCCGGTGGGCAACGAGGATAGCAGCTCGTTGGGCGACTTCATCGAGGACGATAGCTTGCTTGCTCCTGCTGACGCCGCCTCGAACCAACTCCTCAAAGAGCAGATGCAGGAGATTCTGGAGCAGTTGAGCGAGCGCGAGCGCAGGGTGTTGGAGATGCGCTTTGGGCTGAACGATGGCAATAGCCATACGCTGGAGGAAGTGGGCCAGGAGTTCGGCGTGACGCGCGAGCGCATCCGCCAGATCGAGGCGAAGGCCCTGCGCAAGTTGCGTCACCCCATCCGCAGCCGCAAATTGCGCGATTATTTGGGATAGTCGATGTTGCCAGCGCGCCGTCAAAATCGAATATGACGGCCTGGCTCACGGCAACTGTTTGATCATCACCGGGATGCGACGCCCCACCAGGCGAAAGTCGAATCCGTGATAAAGCCGCTGCGATGCCTGGTTGCGCGACTGTGTATTCAAGGTGATGATCTGCGCCCCGGCCTCGGCGGCAAAATCGAGGGCGTCGGCCAACAGGTAGCGGCCGAAGCCCAGCCCTTGATACACCGGGTCGACGGCGATGCGCACGATCTGCGCTTGCGCGCCCAGCAGATCGGTGCAGGCATAGCCGACGAGGATGCCCTGGTAATCGAGCACCATCAGTTGGCTGGCGCTCATCATCAGGTGCACCAATTCGTTGGTGGTGAGTTGCCAGGGCCAGGGAAAAGTCCGCCAGTCCAGCAACGCCAGCGCCTCGATTTCGCTGGCAAAGAGGGGGCGCAGCTCGACCAGCGGGTTCTGATGGTCGGGCAGCAGAGGGTGTTTGGGGGCGGGGCGCTCGTAATTGACGATGTAATCGGGTATGCTGAAACGTTGTTGCTCCAGCGGCGACACTGTCCATTTCTCGATGCCCAGGTGGAGGACATGTTGCACATCGTCGTTTCGCAGCGCCGCTTCCAGGGGGTCGAGGAGTTGCTGAACACCGGCGGCCAATGACCAGTCATTGACCAGCCCCAAGCCCCGGATCTGCGCCAACCCCGGCTGGCGCACGCTGGCGCACACATAGCCCCACAGCGCCACCGCTTCGGTCTCGGCCACAAAGCAGTAGTCGCGATCGATCATCCCTCTCCAATCTTCGCCGCCAAAACGCATGCAGGTGTGCCGCGCTCGGCGCTGGAGTTGTTGGATAGGCTCGATGTCTACAGACTGGGCAGGCCGGACGGTGATCAAGGCGCAAACATGGTCGCAAGACAAAGAAAGCCGCCCTGAGGCGGCTTGTTTGAGGCTCCTCGGCCACGACTCGAACGTGGAACCAACCGTTTCACGTTCGAGTCCGTACCCGTCAAGCGCCGCCGCCCCAGCGGATACTCTTTAGTGTATCCTGCAAAGAGCGGAGAGCCAAAAGGGAGAGGGTGGGAGAAGTACAGGGGAGACCAGGGACAAAACGAGCGTAGTCAAACCTCCCACAACCCCAACTGCCGCTCCTCACGCGGCAACCGATCCACTGGCGACAACAACGGCGCCAACCGTTGCGACTCCAACGCTTGCGTATACCGCAGCAACTGCTGCTCATGCCGCCAGCCCCCCGCCTCCACGATCACCTTCAGCGGCGCACACGCTTCACTCATCGCACACGCCCACCCCCGTCTGAACGCATGCGGCGTCACCCCGGCAATTCCAATCGCCTCCCCACGCTTCCGCACAATCGTTCGCAACCCCTCCCCCGTCAACGGTCGTCCTTGCGTCTCATCCCCCCGCAACGACAACCACAACGCCTCCACCCCCTCCGCCGGCGCCCGCACCGCCAACCAGCGCCGCAACCGTCCCGCCGTCGCCGCCCCAAACGGCGCCCACCCCACCTGCCCCCCCTTCCGCACCACACCGCACACGATCCCCCGCTCGAAATCAAGGTGCCCCGGCGTCAGCGACAAAAACTCGGCTCGCCGTAACGCCGAATCCCCCAACAGCGACAGCAACGCCGCATCCCGGATCCCCTTCGCCGACCCATCGCAACTCACCAGCAGCCGCCTCAACTCCTCCCCCGTCAACGTCCGCTGCATCGCCAGCGGCACCTTTGGCGGCTTTAGCGCCCCTGCACAATCGATCGACACAAAACCCTCCCCCTGGCACCAACGCAACCAACTGCGCGCCGCCGTCACCGCCTGATGGCACGTCGCTGGCGCCCAGCCCTCCCGAATCCCCGCCCCCCAGCGCCGCAACAAACCACGCTCGATCCCCTCCACCGTCGTCACGCCTTGCTCCTGTAGCCACCCCACCAAACGCAATAAATGCCACCCGTACTTTTCCACAGTGGCAACACTAAAACCCTCCTGGCGCTTCGCGTCCAGGAATTCATACACAGCAGTCTCCAGCAGCATTTTACCTTCTCCTCTTTTGAAATGACGACAGCGTGGCGAGAGTCGGCAACAACGTCCCCTTCGACGTGGCGAGAGAGGCGCCATCCTACGCCATCTCCCTGCCGCCGCCAAACTCTCGTCACTCGGCCATAGCTCCCCCACCGGCGCCGCCCCCCGGCCTCCAACCACTGGGCGACCCCGGTTCCCATGCTGGGGGCGATGTCATCCCCGCATCGCCCCCATTATCCTCCCCCTGTCAATAGAACATCCATTCCAGGCCTGCTCATGGATTCCAAAATTCCCCCCACGGTAGACGCCATCGGCCAAATGCACTTTACCGGCAACGTCATCGACCACCGCTGGTATAAATCCATCACCCTGCCCGACGGCAAAGCCGACCTCATCGCCATCAACATCCTGGCCGAGATCGTCTACTGGTATCGGCCGCGCATCCTGCGCGACGAAACCACCGGCGAAATCCTCTCTGTGGAAAAACGATTCAAGGCCGATACCCTGCAGCGAGACTACGAATCCTTTGCTCAGCAATTCGGCCTGGGCAAACGCCAAGTGCGCGAGGCCATCATCCGCCTGGAAGAAATAGGCCTCATCCGCCGCGATCTGCGCACCATTGAGACAGGCGGCAGCAAAATCGGCAACGTCCTTTACATCCATTTGGACCCTCTGGCGCTACAGCGCCATACCTATGGCGCTACAACGCCAGAGGCTCTGGCGCTGCAACGCCAGAGCTGTGGCGCCACAGCGCCAGAGCTATCACCGTCCAGCGCCATACCTGTGGCGCCACAGCGCCAGACATATACAGAGAATACACCAGCAACTACTTCAAAGACTACGACGACTAAGGGAGAGGAGGGGCAACCCGCTGCGCAGCCGCAGCTATCATCCCCTCCCTCCCCTCCTTCTGATTTTGACTCAGAACAAAACATCCTTGCCCTTGCTCAAGCCATCGCCGAAACCTGCGGTCTCAGCCCCGTCGCCCTCGCCGCCATGACCGGCAAGGGAAAGGCCAAGTGGACCGAGATCCTCGGCTACGCCCAACAATTCGCCACCCTCGCCCTTCCGTCCGATTGGTGCGACCACCCCGCCCAGGCCGGCCCCATCACCGCCGATCACATCCGCCTCTTCCGCGACTGGTGGCAGCATACCAAACCCATCGGCAACAGCGCCGACGACCTGCCCCACCCTATCCAGGTCTTCCAGCGCCTGTCCACCCGCGACGCCATAGCCTGGATCACCGCCCGCCAGTCCCGAGACGCCGAACCTACCGTCGTTCCCTCTCCCCCTCCCCCCGTCGCCCCCTCCGTCCATCCTCCCCATCCGCCCACCCCCTCTCCCGCAGCAACCGCGCTCTGGGCGCAAGTCCTCGCCGAAATGCAACTCTCCCTCCCGCGCGCGACCTACGACGCCTGGCTGCGCAACACCACCCCCGTCGCCCTTGACGACGCCAACCTTACCATCATCGTCCCCACCCCCGCCGCGCAGGAATGGCTCACCCTGCGCATGAACGGCGCCCTGGCCCAACGCGTCCAACGACTTGCCGGCCGCCCCCTCGCCATCCACTACATCCTCCCCAGCAACACGTCCGATCTCTGACCCCAGACCTCCACCCTCCGACCCCCTTCCCCATGTCCCCCCATGCCAGACGCAACCCCGCCGAACGCACGCGCCACCGCCGCTTTGCAGACCCTCCTCAGCGACCCGGAGCGCCCCGGCCAGCCCCTCATCTGGACGCCGACCTATCCCCCGCCCAACCTGTCCGGCGACCTCGCAACCCGCCGCCGCCGCCACGCTCAGAACATCCAGGCGTACCGCAACCAGGTGCGCCAACTGAGCCAGCAAGCGGGGATCGAAATCGTCTGGGTGCTCCAGACGCTGTGGGGCGAGACGACAATCGAACCGATCTGACCGTTCTCGGCGCCTGTATTTTTGGCCTGGCCTCTTTACTCATCATCCTATCCTTCTTGAGCTATGTCTGACGTTACCGTCCCCTGCGGCCGCCTTTCCCGTGGTCGTGCTCGTCCCCTCGACCGCCTGACCATGCTCCTGCCCCTTACGGCCAGCGGGGTCATCGCCGAAGACGATCTTACCGCCGCCCTCGTCGTCCTCCTTCGCTACGCCCCCTACGCCGTTGCTGAACCGCAGCGCTTCCGCGCCCTTCTCGCCGCCGCCCTCCTGCAACTCTCCCCACCCCCCTCCTCATGAAAAACACTCCCTGTACCTTCTACCACCTCTCCGGCCCCGCCCCTCGCCGTCCCCTCTGGCAGGCAGTCATCCTGGCCGCCTCCGCCCTCGCCCTGGCCGCTGTCGTAGCGGCCTACTGGTCAAAGTGATTACCATCCTTCGCCGCTTCCTCGCCGCCATCGAACGTCGCCTGCTACACGGGCTGGCATTCCGAGCCGAGGACATGTGGTTTCACCCGGAGGATTGAAATGCAGGACGATGCCGAGTTCCTTGCCGCCCTCATCGGTCGCATCGCCAGCGCCACCACGACATTCGGCGATGCAGAGTATCTGCGAGATTGCCTGATCTCCTGGCTGAATGTTATCGTCGCCAGGGGAGAGGCGCTTGGCTACGAGAATGCCGACGACGATCAGCTCATCCTTGATGCGCTGGAGGAGATGAGGCTATGAGAATTACCCGCTTGATCGTTCTTCTCGCCCTGGCTGCTATCGCTTTTTCCGTCTGCGCGCTGGCCGTGCTGCCAGCCGACGCCCACGCCGGGCCGCCCGATACCGACACTCAGAAGTTTTTCGAGTGTCGGTACCACGGCCCCACGGCCCCAGACGCCCGGACACCTGGCTGTGTGCGCTTCCGCCCGCACCGGCAGGCGTCCCCGTTCCGCCCACGCGTCTGGGCGAGCATGGAGGAATGATGAATGAGATGATCGTTCTGTTGTTTGGCGTCATCATGCTTCCATTTTTTTCCGGTCGTCGTCTTATGGGGGATCGGAAGCGGGGACTGGTTTACGGTCGCCGTCTATGGAATCGTGATGGCCGCCTGCGTCGTTATCCCGGTGGTGGCCGGGGAGATGCAAAAGAGGAAAAGCCATGAGTGAACCCAAGCCCACCTGGTGGGCTGATGCCCCCGCCATGTGCCCCTACTGCCTGCACGCCGCTCACGTCGGCCTTTGCAATCAGTGCCCATGCTGGTTGCCGCCAGCGGCGGAGGACATTCCGCCATCTGCGGCCACCAGACGGCCACCCCGAAATCAGAGATCGGAGAAAATCGACCGCTTGCTTCGCCTTATCGCCCTTCTCCCGGCTGGCCTTCGGGCCGACTGGGACGGCACCAACCACTACGAGCTGACAGCCGATGGGGATGAAAAATTCTGGTGGCTGGAGCTTAGCGAAATCACTAACTTGCACAGCGAAAGCGAGACCGGGCGACGCGTTGGCCTTCTCCTCGACATCGCTGAAGCCGCCAAAGCTGCCGAAGTGGACTTGTTGCTCATGGTGTCCTCTCGAAATCACGAAAAGAGAAGCCAACCGATTACGCTAAGCGCCAGCAGCGTACCTGATTTCTGCCATTCGCCTTCCCATGATTGATCGCTTCGTCAACTCCGTTTTCCGCGCTCACAGCGTCCAAGCCTACGCCCATCGCGCTGTGCCAACCCCGGCCTGGGACATCATCCCCCTCCAACTCGGCCGGGGCGAGCGCGTGGAGCGCGTCGCCGCCTTGCTCCCCACCCTGCGCGTCGAAGTCAACCAGGCCATGCGCCGCGCCGGCGCCGCCTCCACCGAGATCGTCATCTCCTTGCGAGAGCAACCCCTCTCGCTCGAGGTCCTGCGCCCCGTCATCCCCGCCATCCCCTGGCCCGGCCCGGCTCTACATATGGAACCGCATCGCGCCTTGCTTGGCGTCACTTATGACGCCACTGGCAAGGCCGAACGACTGGAATGGGAATTGAGCGATCCCGCCACTCCCCACGTCCTTGTCGCCGGAATCACTGGCGCCGGCAAAACCTTCCTCCTGCGCTCCGCACTGCTCTCTCTCCTCTGGGGCACCTCGCCCGCCGCTCTCGCCCTATTCGTGATCGACGGCGTGGGCGGAGCCAACCTCATGCAGTTCCGCGCTTTCCCCCACCTCCACCCCGGCGCCTACAGCCAGGGCATGGCAAACGCGACCGAAGTCGTGGCCCATGTCGCTCACCTGGCCGCCATCGATCCTCCTGCCCGTCCCGAGCGTTTGCTGCTGGTCGTGGATGAAGTGCAACTCATTGCCCTTCAGCGCCAAGACCGCATTATCGTCGAGCTTCAGCGCCTGGCCACCACCGGGCGTAATCGTGGCGTACATCTGGTGCTCGCCACCCAGCGTCCGACCGCTGAAGCCATCAGCACCCTCATCCGGGCGCAAATGGGCTTGCGCCTGGTTGGTGCGGTCTCGACGAAAGAAGAGAGCAAAATCGCTTCGGGCCGCGCCGAACTGGGAGCCGAATTGCTCCCCCGTTCAAAGGGCCTGTTCTACGCCGTCGAAGGCAGCGCCGTGACCCGTTTCCAGGTCCCGGCCATCACCGCCAACGACATGCTGGCGCACCGCCAGGCCACCCTCGAACGCTGGTGCGCCGTCGTTCCCCCGACCCTGCCCGCTTTACCGCCGCTGCCGGAATCCGTCCGGGCAGTGGACAGTCAGGCGCTTGCAAACACCTTTGCGCGCTTCACCGACCCCGACACCGGTGGCCTGCGTGAAGGTGGAATCACCGCCGGGCTGCGCTCCTTACTCCGTATCCCCGAAGGCCAACCCCTCCCAGGCGGCAGGCAGTACCAGGCCGCCCGGGCGCAGTTGGCCACGCTCCATCAGCAGTATTTGGAGAAACTATGAAAGACGCCGAAAACACCAATAACTGGCGCACCACCCTGATCATCGTCAGCGCCATGCTCGCCGTGGCCGCTGGCCTTGCCTTCCTGCTCTGGGTGCAGCAGGAATACGGCGATTCGGCCGTTCTGGGCGTCCTCGCCTTTTCCGCTGGCCTGCTCGTCGGCCAGGTCGTGCGCGGGTTCGACATAAACCACACGCGCAACACCCGACAAAATGCCGCTCGCATGGCCGAGACAAAAGCCAGCAGCGGCAGCGGCAGCGGCGGCCCCGTCCTCGATCCGGCTATGGCGTTGTTGTTGTCTTTCATCCGCCAACAGCAACCAACCACGGCTCAGACCGACATGATGACCCGCGCCTTCATGTCCGGGATCGAGAACGGAAGAAAGCAGATCGCCAATTCCCCCTGGGACGCCTACGAGCTTTCGTTTGGCGATCCCACCACGGCTCCCGCTCCCGCCGACATCTGGGCGTCGCCGCCCGCCTCATCCAACGGACACCGACCATGAAAGACTTCGTGATTATCCTCCTTCTCCTGGCCGTCGTCTTCGTCTTTGTTGCTGGCGGCGCCGCCTCTTGCAGCGGCGATCCGTTCGGCCTGGCTGCCGCCGCCGCCGAAAAGGGAAAAGCCGACGTCCAGGTCGCTCAGGTGAGAGCAGAGGTAGACTCCCAGCGCACCGACGCCATGCTCGTCGGCGGCCTGGCCGCTGTGCTCGTAATCGGCCTGGTCGTCGTCCTCAGCGTGTTCATCGGCGCCACGGCTTGGGTGTCTGTCCGCCGCGCCGAGGCGCAAGCGCGCTGGTATCTGCCACCACCACCACCATCACCGCCATCGCTGCCCGCCGTCTCTTCGGTGTACGAACCCTACGTCCTCTCCGCCCCATCACAACGCCCTTCCCTTCCGGCCCCCGCCCACGCCATCGTTCCCTCTGATGATAGCGTGCAGTGGTGGAGTTAGCGGACTCGACATAACTATACTTCCTTCCTTCCTCCTACCTTGCCCGCCTCCAGCGTTTTTCCTGCGTGCACGAGACACGGAAGCGGAAGGAAGGAAGCCCGAACGCCAGCGCACCCGCCATCATACCTACCCTTCCGCCTATCCTACTCGCTCCCTCGCCTCCGTCTCCACGCCCCCCGCCAACCCGTCAGAAAGCCGTCAGATAGCCACGCCAGCCACGCCAGCCAATGATTTCCTCAGACGACCTCCAAAAAGCCCTTGCTGGCGACGATCCGCCCGGTAAACGGCTCAGCCTATCCGAGCTAGGGCGCCGACTCGCTGGTCATCGCCGCAACGGACACGCCGGCGAACCCTACCGCAAACAAACGATAGCTCTCTACCTGGCGCATCCTGAGCGACAAGGCCCCGACTTCGAGGAAGCGTTTCTGTCCTGGCGCACAGCCGCACGACTCCACCGTTCTGATCTGCAGACTCGCTACAATCATCTTGAAGACCTGCTGAGCGAAGCGCCATTCGTCATTCAGCTCGGCGATTCTCCTGTTCGCTCCCTTCTCCTCCTCGGCCAACTCCCGCCCAACCTCCTCCTCGACCCGAACACCGCTGTACCCGCTTCCGTCCTCTGCCGCGCTGAGATCGCCGTCTGCTCTTGCGGCCAGCGCTTCGTCAAACGCACCCCCCGCCACCGCTACTGTTCTCCCGCTTGTCCCGCACGTCGCTAACAATGAACCCCCTCGGCTTCCTCTGGCAGATCGCCTGGTCCAACCCCTACACCGACCCACCTCCCGGCCAACCTCGCCTGCTGGCCGAGATCTACGTCCCCTGCGACTATCCCGGCCAGGGCAGCATCAAAAAACCTGCCGGCCTGCTGGCCATGCATAGCATTGGCTCCGGCTACAGTGTCTATAGTCGCGCCATCATGATCATGCCGCCTACCCGCACCCTCTCCCAGGACGCACTCGCCAACACGCGTCAGAAGCGCCTGAGACGCCGCATGGAACGCCAGGCGCCCCTGCTGGCCGACCAACTCATAGCCGACGAGCTGGCCGCCAAACCCGACTACTACGCCGGCCTCACCGACCCTGCCATCGAAGCCGCCCGCGCCCAGGCGCTAGACGCCGAGGACGCCGAGCGCCAGCGGCTCCTTGCCAACCCCAATCATCTTTATATCTACGCCGCCCCCACCCCCTGAATCCTCTCCTGCCCCTGCCCGTTCTCTAATTAGAACAGAAATCAGAACAAACCCCCTTTAATTCTAATGAAAATTGCCCTAATTTTAATAAAAAGGCTATTGACACGGCGTCAATAGTATGATATGATAAGGACATCAATGCGACCATTGCCGGGTGGCAAGCCCCGGATGAGAAACGCAGAGCCAACCAAAGTTGCCGAGTCGGAGGGGATAGCGGCCCCCGACTTTGCAGGAAAACTCGGAAGACCCGCTCCGAGTTGGCAACCTAAATCCGAACGATTCACTGCAAGTCGTTCGGTGGTTTCACCCCTCGGATAGCTCCGGCCAGCGCGCGGCACGCGTTGGAGGGCCTGACTCAAAAACGGGTAGTCAGGAGCGGTTCGGAGCCTCGATTCAGTATGCAGGGATGCCGCACCGTAACCCCCGATAAGTAGGGGATTGCAACACAATTATCTTCCTCGGAATCCCCCGATACGTCGCCTTCACCATGTCTCAATCTTCGTTTCCTTTCCCTGTAGCCGCCTTCTCCCTTGATTCCGTTGAGCACATAGACTTCGTGCTCGGAATCGGGGTAAGGCGGCAGCTTCGCGTCCTCGATGAAATTGCCGCCTGGCAAGAAATCGAGGACGTACAACAGGAAGCGTGGATTGGCTTTCTGGCCGCCCGCCAGCGTGGGGAGCTTGTCCGGCTGGCGGAGGATGTACGGGGAGGGTGCGCGACCGACGAGGAGTTTGTTGGTCGCTTCCGTCGTGCCGCCTGGATGTTCGTCCAGCGGTGCGGTGAGTTCGCCGCTTGGAACTACGTCAAGCGGCGCTTCATGCATGACGTTCGGGCCGTGGAGTTGACCCCAGAGGCTGAAGGAATGTGTGCAGATGATGCCACATTCCTTCCGGTCATTACGACGAGATATCGCCGATCTACTCGAAGAAGAATTCTACCTTCAACGAGCAAAGCGTGGCGCACGCGGTCATGCCGCCGCCAAGCGCGAGGTCAATCTGCTGAAGCTCACAATCGAGGGCTTCAGCGACGACGGGATAGCGCTAGAACTCGGAGCCTCACCGGGTTCGATCCCCACGTGGCGAAGACAGGTAAAGGCCCGCCTGCGTCGCATTCAGGCGACTGGCGGCATCGACCTGCCCGACCAGCCCCTTCGGGCCGCTGGACAGACTTGCGTCCGGTGCGGGGTTGCCGCCCACTCACTCCATCACATTGTCCCCCGGCGCGCCGCCGGGCCAGACGATTCAGCTAATCTTGTCCCCCTCTGTCTTGATTGTCATTCTGAGGTCGAGGCGGAGTACATGCGCCAGGAGCGGCCAGGGCTGAAGCCCGCCGACTGGCAGGGGATTTTTGAACGATGGCAACAAGGCCCAACCCCGTGAAAGCCGGGGTCGTCCTCCGGGGCGCGGCGCTTATTGAAACCTTCTTTTTCTTACTCTCAAGACAACCGCTTGGCCCTGCAAGGCGGTGGCAGGGGCCGCAAAGGAGAATTCACCATGTCTCAATCTACTTGTCCCGTTTGCGCTCGCCCCGACTGCACCGCCCATACCGACGCCAAAATCATCCGCTTCGACCCGGCCCTGGTAGCTCGGCTTGTCCAGGCCGAGCAGACTTCCAATGTCTGGTCTCGCTGGCAAGTCCAGCCAGGCAGTTTCGGACTCGTCCCGCTCACGATCTACGTTTCGCCCCGCCATGCCGCCCTCGACGGGGCGTTCTGGTTGAAAGAGATAGAGACTCGCGTTGGCGAAGTCCATCATCTCTCGCTCTATCTGGTAGCTGTCCCCGCCGCCAGCGCCGCCAAGTACGTTTTCCTTCACGAATCCAACCAGCAATTTGTGAAGGGCCGCCACTTCGACGGCGCCGAGGAGTTCTCTGACCTCGCCGTAGGTAAGAGCGAGGCTGGATATTTCGCCTTTACCTATGCGCCCTACCCGCCTCCCGTCGCAGATTCTTCAATCAGAATCGCCGTACAATGCAACGTCGAGAGCCTGGCTAATCTCGACTGGCAACCGGGTAAGGCCGCTGGCGTCATCCGGCAAGCGGCTATCCAGGACGCCAGCGTGGGGAAGGCGTCTGGCAGGTTGATGGTCTATGACCACCGGCGAGAAGCAACGCCGACCGCCGATGTGGTGGTCACTGAAAAACTGGCGGGCGGCATTGGGATTTCGCTCCGGGGTGGCATGGCCTTTGGCCGCCTAGCCCCGCGGCAGTGGTTTCACGTCAACCTGTACCCGCCGACCGGCGACTGCGAGGGCCGCGTCGCTCTCGGCGGCTTCGATCTCCGCCCCGACGATGGCGAGGTAATCGAGTGGATATGGCACTCGACCTCGGCAAGCGGGTCGCAGCGAATGCAGTCAGCTGTCGTTTTCGCTATTTTTCTCTCTGCTGCTGTTTGGTCGCCTGGCGGCCAAGAGCCAGCCGCCGCCCGTGAAGCTGTGGACGAATTGCTCGCCACCAGTCCTACCCCCGGCGCGCTGCTGGACGCGTTGGAGGCGCTGGTGCTCGCTCGCGTCGCAACAGGTGAAATCAAGGTCTCCCAGGATTCCGAGGCCCAGTGGGGCCGCATCCGGGTAATGCGCGACATGGCAGAGCGTCCCACAACGCTCTGGACGGAGGCAATGAACGCCATCCGCCATGCCACGTTCGCCCTTTCCCGGTTGGCCGGCTACCCACGGGGGCATTTTGATTCCTGGCTGAGCAGCATTGAGGCGGAGATGCAAGCCGCCGCCGCCAACCAGCCAGCCCCCGGCTGGGGAGGATAATACGCCATGACTGCCATCCAAAAGACCCACTCCCGTCTCGCCTCCGCCCCCACCGCCGCCCGTCCTGCCACCCTTGCCGAAGCCGCCCGGCCCATCCTGACCCCGCCCGCCCATCGCCCGGCCCTGGTGATTTGCGACATTTCGGCCTCGATGAGCGAGACTGATGCCCCCGGCGGCAAGCGGCGCAGCGATGCGCTGAATGGGATTCTATGGCTTCTGCGCGCCGAGAATCCCACCCTACGCATCATTGCCTTCTCCGACGCCCCCCGCCTCGTCGCTCTCCCACTGCCCGCCCCCCACGGAAACACCGCCCTCCACCTGGCCCTCGACTTCTCTGCCTCCTTTGCCACCGGCTCCTCCGTCGCCCTCATCAGCGACGGCGAGCCGGATGACGAACAAGCCGCTTTCGCCGCCGCCCGCCGCTTTCCGGTCGCAGTGAACGTTTTCTACTGCGGCCCAGAGGGTGGAGCCGGAGAAGATTTTCTCCGTCGCCTTGCCGCCCTCACCGGCGGCCAGTATCAGCCGGTATCCCTCGCCCCGGCGCAGGCGCTTCCGGCCATGCGCTCCATCCTCGCCGCCCTCCCCTCACCCCGATGAAGGCAGTTCTCGCCCTGGAAATTATCGCCGACAACTACTTCGCCCTTCAATCCGCACAAGCGAAGGGCGAAGTAGTTCCGGCGCTCGCCGCCCGCCAGTTGGCGCACTACGAGCGCCTGCTCGGTCGCGACCAAAAGCGACCATGGGTGGCCGCGCTGGAAGGACTGGATCCAAAATACGGCTTTCAACGCCGATTTATGAAAGGTCAGCGCGACTATGCCGGCGCCAACGGCGTGGGAAGCCGTGGCGTCTACGAATACTACCCGCTGGACGATGGTGTGTATGAAGTCCATGAGCGCACCTCGTGGACAAAGACGCGCCGCTATTTCGTCCGCGTCGCCAGCGGGAAGATTGAAGAAATTTCTCGAAGTGAGGCTGTCGCGTGTCTCGCAAGCAAGGGCTAGGGGTGGATGTCTACCAGGCTGCGCGCCAGCGCATTGCCTGGACGTTTGACACCTTTCCCCGCGTCTATGTCAGCTTCAGCGGGGGCAAGGACTCCACGGTCATGCTTCATATGGCCATGGACGAAGCTATCTCTCGCCAACGCAAAGTTGGCGTCCTTTTTGTCGATCTTGAGGGGCAATACAAACTCACGATCGACCATATTCAGGCGTGCTACGACCTCTACGCCCCCCACATTGATCTTTATTGGATCGCGCTGCCCATCGCCCTGCGTAACGCGGTGAGCCAGTACGAGCCAAAATGGACCTGCTGGCAACCTGACCGCTCAGCCGACTGGATTCGCCCCTTGCCGGGGCAGGCTATCTCGGATCAGAACTTTTTTCCTTTCTACCGCTACGACATGGAGTTCGAGGAGTTCGTACCAGCCTTCGGGCATTGGTACGCCCAAGACCAACTCGCCGCCTGCTTGGTAGGCATTCGCAGCGATGAAAGCCTAAACCGCTGGCGCACCATCGCCGGCCACGGCACCAAGTGGGAAGACCGCCCTTGGTGCCAGTATTTGGGCCAGACCCTCTGGAACGCCTATCCGATCTACGATTGGCGGACGGAGGACATCTGGACCTATCACGGCCGCTTTGGCCGTCCCTACAATCGCCTTTACGACTTGATGCATAAAGCCGGGCTTAGTATCCATCAAGCCCGTATCTGCCAACCCTATGGCGACGACCAGCGTCGTGGCCTCTGGCTTTTTCACCTCATCGAGCCAGAAACCTGGGCGCGAGTCGTCGCCCGCGTCAATGGCGCCAACAGTGGCGCCCTCTACGTCCAGGAAGCCGGCAACATGACCGGCTATCGGACCATCACAAAACCCGAAGGGCACACCTGGCAATCTTTCGCTCTTCTACTTTTAGAAAGCTTGCCGCCGCGCACGAAAGACCACTTCGAGAACAAGATCGCCGTCTTCGTGCATTGGTGGCAGCAGCGAGGCTATCCCAACGGCATCCCCGACGAAGCCGATCCCAGGGACGAAGCCTCTAAAAAGGCTCCCTCGTGGCGCAGAGTTTGCAAGGCTCTGCTCCGTAACGATTACTGGTGCAAGGGCCTCTCCTTCAGCCAGCACAAATCCCAAGCCTACGAACGCTATCAAAAGATCATGGAAAAAAGGAGGGCGCAATGGGGAATCATTTGATGCTCGATGGCATCCTCGCCGCCGCCCGCGACCTCGCTCAGTCAATCGCCCTGCTTTCAGAGCAGGACGCCATCGACGCCCTTAATGAGGTCAAGTTGATCCTGCATGCCATCTCGCCCATGCGAGAGGAGCCTATTGATTGCGTCTTATGGGTAAGCAATGAGGCGGTGGCCGCCAACAACTACAACCCCAACAAGGTGGCGCCGCCTGAGATGAAGCTCCTTCATCTCAGCGTGAAGGAGGACGGCTACACCCAGCCCATCGTCGCCTTTCCCGAAGGCACGGCTTACACCGTGGTAGATGGCTTCCACCGTTACCGCGTCGGTGTCGAGTACACCGACATCAGGCGGCGCTGCAAAGGCCGACTGCCCATCACCGTCATCCGGCCCGACCGGGAGGGGCGAGCCGACCGCATCGCCAGCACCATCCGCCACAACCGTGCCCGTGGCAAGCACCAAGTGCAGGCGATGAGCGAGATCGTCCTCGAGCTCTCTCGCCGGAATTGGAGCGATGACAAAATAGCCAACGACCTCGGCATGGACGCCGATGAGGTGCTGAGGCTCAAACAGATTACTGGCTTGGCCGAGATGTTTGCCGAGCGCTCTTTCTCCGAAGCCTGGGAAATTCTCTCTTGACAAAGACGCCTTTTTCGATCTATCCTGCTCTTGCGTCGCGACGCCGGCAAGGCAGGCGTCGGTTCACCGGCGGAATCCCGATTGAGGGCTTCCTGCCCGTCCATTGAATCCCGACTGAGGGATTGAAAAGAAATACTATCATGCGTCGCCGACGCCGAAAGCCAGCCCGTAAGGGCTGGCTTTTTCGTTTAGAACAAAAATTAGAACACAAGGGCCAAAATTCTAATGAAAATTGCTCAAATTCTAATGAAATAGCTATTTACATGGCGTCAATCTATGATATAATAAGGGCATGAATACGAACTCACCCATCACCTTCGGGAAATTCAACGGATGGACGCCCTCCGACTTGGCGAGAGCAGGAGTTGAAGGACGATCCTATCTCTCTTGGGGCGCCAACAATCTTAAGTCTCCTGCTTGGCGAAAAGTCTTCGAGGACGCTTTGGGCGAGACCAGCGCCACCGACCTCCACCTGGCCGCCCGCGCCCTCGTCATCGCCGATCCTGGGATCGGTTACGATGAGGCGCTTCGCTTTGTTCAGGAGGAAGCAGCAGAGCGGGCCGAAGACGATGCTCGCGCCGCCGCCTACGATGAAAAGCGCCAGCAAATTGCCGAGAAATGGGGCAAAGTGCTGGGCGCCCCCGCTTCCCGCTTGCTCGAATTGGGGAAGCGAGAAGAAACGGGAGATTGGCAGGAAATCCCCCAACGATTTTTTTCCTCCCCTGCCGCCCGTGAAGGCTTTATGAATTTTATGGCAGAATTTGTAGCTGTGGAGTGGTAGAATGAATGCCGAAATCATCCCTCTGGCTGATGGCAAGATCGCCATCAGCACCCCCTACAAAGCAGCGTTTATCTCTGCCCTCAAGGCCGAGATACCGCTCAACAGCCGATCGTGGGACGGCATCAAAAAAATTTGGGTAATCGAGGAAGCTGAGGCCGAGGCCGCCGTCGCCGTTGTAGCCCGCTTCTACTCGATCCTCGACCGACGCATCATGAGCGATGCCGACGTCGAGAACGCCAAGATCGAGGCCGAGATAGTCGAGATCAAGAACAATCAGGCGGCAATCCTGGCCGCCGCCGCCTGGATTGAAGAAAAGATCGAGGAGCTAGACAGCATTATCAGCCGCTATAGCTTCCGAAGCGTATCAAGATCAAGTATCAAGGCCGCCTATGCCTCAGATCGTGCCCTCCTCGCCCACGCCCTCGCCAATGCCGCCCTGCCAATTGAGCAGTTGGCGGAAATTCAGGTAAGAGGAATCGCCGCCACCGTTCGCTATATCAAAATAGGCGGCAGGAGCTATCGATGATCTCTTACGCCGAGGCGGACGACATCCCCAGCCCCTACAAGCCCAAATTGGCTGTCGTTTATGCCCAGGGCTTGAAAATATACGGAGCTATCCCCTACCTGCTGACGAAGCGTCTACAAGCCCGCTTTATCAGCAGAGAAATTGGCGGCTTCTTGGGCGGGCGCATCATCGGCCCCGCCTCAGAACCGAATTACACCATCGTCCCCTGGCGACGGGAAGACGGCGCCCTCCACACGCCAGAAGCCCTACAAGCCCTGATGCGGTGGTTAGAATCGGGCAAGGGCTACGTCTGGGTCATAGCCGGCCCCGAAAATTTCAATGACCGACTAGATACCCCCTGGGGCCGCCACCTCCCCAAAGCCTTCCAACCCATCGACGCCCATTCTGATTCCGAGGGCCTCTTGGCCCTCATGTTCGGTAAATGAATTATTTGACCACCACCCAGGCGGCGAAAAGTCTCGGTATGAGCCGCCAGAATTTTTGGCAATCCGGCCTCGCCCTCGCCATTCCCAGCGAGGGCGTAGCGCGCACGCGCCTCTACGATAAAAGCGATCTTTCCTTATGGCGAAGTTGGCTATCCATCCGCCGAGGGCTGATCGCCCTTGGCATTCTCCCACCCAACACCTCCCTCAACATCGGACACGAGGGAGTCAAATTCCTCATCGACTCAGGCGAATGGATCAGCGCCTGCCCCGTCTGTGGCGGCTGGGCCGTCACAGACACCCGCATCCTCGCCACAGACACCCGCACCTGGTGTCCGGAGCACCATCTGCAAGAGGGATAGATGCTGATCATTTTCGACAAAGACGGAACGCTGATTGCCTCCCACGGCAATCGCCCCGCCAACACTCCAGACGAGCAAATCCTCCTGCCTGGCGTCGTCGCAAAGCTTGCCGCTTTGCGACGCGCCGGGCACACCTTGGCCATCGCCAGCAACCAAGGCGGCGTAGCCTGGGGCATCCTCTCCGAAGCCCAGGCCCAAGCCCTCGTCAAAGATGCCGCGCAGAAGGTAGGCGGCGTCCACTTCTGGCGCTGCTGCTGCTACGACGAGCGCGCAGCCTTCAAAAATCCGGGCAATCCCTTTGCCCGCCCTTCACGCCGCCGCAAACCCGCTCCCGGAATGCTTCAGGAAATTATGCGGGCGGCGAAGGAAAGCCCGGTTCAAACACTCATGGTCGGCGACTCGCTCGCTGACGAGCAAGCCGCCCTCTCCGCCGGCTGTCGCTTTATCTGGGCAGCAAATTTTTTCCAGATCGACCCGTCCCACCCGTCCCCCTAAACCCCTCCCCCCCCCAAAAAAACAAAAAAAGCCGCCGGCCCATCCCCGGCGGCTTTTACATTCTTCTCCCCTCACGGCTCCACCGGAATCACATCCGCATTCCCCAACGCAATCCACGCCGGGGGCGCCAAACTCAGCAACACCTCCCCCACCCCCTCTGGCACGTCATACGCCTCCAACATCCGCACCGTCTGCCCCGGATTCACATCCGTATAGAAACTGTCCATCCCGCCCAACTGCCACTGCGCGTAGCTCGACCCCGTCGAACTGCCGAGATTCCTGCCTCCGCGCTTATCCGTCAGCCACGGCTTCAAATCCTTGGCGAAATAACTCGTCCCCGACAGATGATTCGTCGCCTCCACGAACACCAACACGAAATTCCCCTGCGCCACATACGAGTCATCGTAGAAATATACCACCTTCCGCCGTTTCACATCGTACACTTTGAACGTCCAGCCATTGGCCTCCACCTGGCTGCCAATGGTCAGCCCTTGTGTCGGCGCTGTCGTTGACGCCGCCCTGGCCGGCGCTGCCGTTGCCGTGGGCGGCGGCGGTGGCGGCGTCGGGATATTCTTCGCCACGGCCACCGCCCCCACATCGCCGCCAGGCGTCGCCACACTCCCCGCAATCCAGGCCACCCCGTCTCCCCGCTTCACCTGCCACCAATCCCCCTTCTCATTCTTCCCCACCACCTCCAACACCGCCCCCTGCTTGGCGCTCCCCACCGTCGGGTAATTCGTCCCCGGCCCCCCGCGCAAATTCGCCGACGCCGACGACACCCGCACATACGTCCTCGGCAGCGGCGGCTCGATCCGCTCGAACGAATCCACGAGCGCCTGAGCGGTCTTTTCCTCGTCTTTCGGGAATCTCACCGTCAGCCAAAAACTCTTGGCGCCCTCAAGCACCGCCATACTCTTGAAAACAGCGCCTGCTGGTGTGCCACAAACACCCTGCAACAACCATCCCTTTCCACCGAGCACCTCCTTCTCGGTGTCAACTTGCAGTATAGGGTCCGTGCATTCAGACGCCACCAACACAGAACCGGCGAAAAGACGTTCTGCATCGGCATTGTCGGCCAACTTGCTTAACTCGTCCTGCGTGAAATCAGGCGCCATCACGACCAACCATCCGTCATCCCATGCGGCTTTTATGCCACCACTCTTCAACTCCTCGACCTTCGCTTCTGCCGGATAAGACACCGCAAACCCCGCCTTCTCGTTACGGTAGACCTTCATCTCCACCATCGTATTGGCAGTTGCTGTCGCTGTAGGCGGTTTCGACGTCGCCGTAGGTTGGGGCGTGTTGGTTGGTCTTACCGTCGCCGTAGGTGCTGCGGCCGTTGGCGTATCTGTCGGTGGCTCTGCCGTTGCCGCCTCTATCACTTGCGTCTGCAACGCAGCCACTGTCGCTTCCAACTGGCTTTCACGTCCGCCGCCGCACCCTGCCAGCAGCCCACTCACGACCAGCCAGCCCATCAAAACGCAAAGATTACGAATAGAACATTTCATCTTGACCTCCATTTGACCTCACTGAAAACAATGATAGCAATACCATCCTCTTACCCCCCCTCACACCCCACCCCATCGAAATCCCCATCGAACCGGTGCGGGTCCGGCGCCAGCACTCGAAACCGTCGATACCCAATATCTCCACAATCCAGGTCCGGCGGCGGCGGCGGAATACACACCGTCGGATAAGATGGATCGCAGTTCCCCCGCGCCGGCGCCACTGCCCGCACGGGCGGTGCTGGCGCCGGCGGCGCCTCCACGATAGGCAACCCCGCCGGTGCTCCATTCACCAGGAACTCGGCGATCCAGGCCCCGTTCGCCAACTTCAGCCAATCCCCGCCCGCATTCCGCCCCACGATACTCAGCACCTGCCCCGGCGTCACCGCCCCCGTCTGCGCATAATTCGTCCCCGGCCCCCCGCGCAAATTCGCCCCCCGGTTCGCCGTCACCCCCGCTGGCCGCGCCGTTGGCGTCGCCCGCGCAGTACTCTGCGTCGCCCACATCCCCACCCCAGCCCCCACCGCCTCCACCTGCGCCGCGTCGTAAACCCCCTGATACTTCGTATCCGGCGAATACGCCACCGACCGCGCCCACCCCTGCCGCACCATCTCCGCATTCACCGACCGGCCATCCACCCCCGGCAACCACACATGCCGCAGCAACCGCCCGAACCGATCCGTCTCCGACACATCCTTCTCCAGCAACACCACCCCGCCCTTCACCAACGCCTCATTCGCCGCCGTCGCCTCGCGCCCAAACATCGCTCCCCGCTCCGGCGAATCCATCCCGATATACCGCACCGTCTTCGTCTCACTGCCGATCTGCACGTCGATCGTATCCCCATCCACCACCTTCACCACCACCACCGCCGTCAGCGCCGTCAACACCGGTCGCTGCAACCCCCCGTTGCCCGCTCCCTCCGCCGCCTTGACCAGAAACGCCGCAATCCACGCCCCGCCCTCCAATTGATACCAGTCACACGCCGCATTGCACCCCTTCACCCCCAACACCTGCCCGGCCTGAGCACTCCCCGCAATCGCCGCGCTCGTACTCGGCCCCGCCCGCAGCCGCGCATTCTGCAACACCTCCACCCGGCTTGGCGGCGTCCCGCCCTGCGCCCAAACCGATCCTCCCACCGCGCCCGTCAACGCCGTGAGGACCACCCATAGCAGCAGAATTCGTAACCTCATTGTTATCTCCTCCTCTGTGATGACTACCACCATTCTAGCCCCACTCGCCCCCCACCCCCAAATTCCTCCCTCCCCCTCCCGCCCCATCACCTTGACATAAACCAAAATCCCTACTATGCTACACACATGAAACAACTTCTATCGTTCCTTCTCAGTTGGTTGAAGCGCCGCCTCCGCATCGTTTCTCCCAGTCGCGCCCCTTTGGGCGATTAACCCCCTTTTTTTCACGTCGCGCCATGAAAGACCATCTACACCCCCAAGTCCGGCCCCCAGGCCGGGCATCGTCTGCCGGAGACGATGCCCATGCCTGGCTAACGCAGTAGGCCGCCCGCACAAATGTCAGAAAAAGCGGGCGGTCTTTTTTTCTCCTTCGTGCTCTTCGTGCCTTTGTGCTGAAAAATTCAGGATTGTCTACCAGCTTCGCCAGGCCGGCAGGCCCGCATCTTTGTAGTTCTTCGCCTTCGCCGTCCTGACGCGCCAAATGCCCAGCTTCTCTACTCCCAGCGACACCCCCATCGCCGCCAACGTCGCCAGAAGCGCGCTGAGCAAGTCGATGATGAAAGCCTGATCGGACGCGCTCAAAAACCGCCGCGCCAGAAAGAATAGCACGGCGATCACAAGCGCGATAGGAACCGGCTGCACATCCACCCACTGCCGCAGCCCCGTCGCCAGCAGGTACGCCAACAACGCCGCCACCGTCGTCGCCGTCAGGGGATTGACAAAAAGGTCCGAAAGGTCTGAAAGGTCCATCACTCTTTCTCCAAGAACTTTGAGAGTCGTTCTGCCAGATCAAGGATTTGCTCCTGTCCGGCTACGCTCGGAAAATGTCAACGATGAGCTACGTCGCGAAGTAGCTTCACGTCGGCAGGGGTAATGTTGTGGGCGACGCCACCCGACTTACACTCCTGGCAGGCTCCCCTGTTGACCGTAACGGTAGTGGAGGAAGCGAGATAATCAATGTTCGATGTGTCCGAAATGTTAGCGAGGATTTTCATTCCATCCCGTCCAGAATTCGTTCCAGTTCCAGAATGCGCGTCTCGACCGCTTCGATCTGGTTGTGGCGCGCCAGGTCGGCGTCGCCGTATCTCGCCACCTGACTTTTGAGGAACGCAAGGTTTTCGTTCTCTTGTCGCCAAGCATTCTTCAGGTGAGCGCGTGTGGGGTTGGCGTCAACGGTGATCGGGATGGGTGGCGGCATGGGCTTGTCGGGCGTAAGGGCTGACAGATTGCCCGGTGGCGTAATCCCGTAAGTTGAAATCAGCCAGCGCAAGCCAGTCACTTCCTTTGTCAGCTCATCGACGCGCTTTCGGCATTGGTGCCAACCGATAATCGCCTCGTTGCGTTCGTTTACGATGCTGTCATGCTCACTCACTTCGCTACGATAGCGACCGCGATTCGATAGCACCAGCAACGCTGCCAAGATAATGGGAGAAACGGCAGTAATAACGTCAAGGAAGTTCATGAGGTGGGGGACTCAATAGCTGGTGGAGGAACACGCCGCTTGCAATAGCGTGAACGTTTTAGATGATAGTATCCGTCCATCGCCAACGCGCCTGTCGCGTGAATGTAGACAGCCGAACCCCAGGCAGACATGAGTAACGTGGGATGCGTGTATAGGCCCAAGAGACGAAGCATCACGCCAACAGCAAAAAATACCCAGGTGTGACACAGCCATATTAACATGGCTATCTGTCCAGCGTTACGAGACGTAGTTTCACTTCGCATTGTCAACCAGCGGATGACCACGGCGAAGGAGACGATGATGAAATTGAGGTAAACAAGGAAGTTGAGATAGGTAACTGTCATTTTTAGTAGTCCAGCCCAGTACCAGAATTGTACAGCGCGCTTATCTCTCCGCTGGTCAACACGGCATTGAACAGCGACGCGCTATCCACCCGCCCGTTGCATGGGTAGCCACCGCTCCCCATGCCCAGCCAGAGATAGTTCGAGCCATCGACGCACCCTGCCGAATGCGCCACCGTGTCGATAGTTCCGCCGTTCACGCTGATCCCCAGCGTGTTGGCGACGGGATCGTGGTACGCATACAAAAAATACCACGTGTTCGCCGATGGCGCGCCGAACGTGCTCGCCGTCGCCGCGTTCATCGTCGTTCCATTCGACACTCTCCATTTATAGCGCAAGGCGACCTTATCGAAGTAAAGCTCATATTCGACATATCCCGCCCCCGTGCCCGCCGTGCTCACCTTCCCGATCACGGCGCTCTCATTCCACGACTGCGCCTGGTAGTAATGCCAGGCCGTGATCGCAAATGCCGCATCGCCGAACGACAGCGCCGCCGCGTCATTGGCCCGGTACGCTTTCGGCCCGGTGTTCGAGATTATCGCCGCATTTCCGAGCACGCCTGTGTCATAGCCGTCGCTCGTGTAAACGGCCATGTTGTAGCCGCCCGTGTGCGAATCGGCGCGCGTGCCGGTCGTCTCGTTCAATTTCCAGTGCGCGACGAGCTTATCGCTCAGCGTACCGTGATCTCCGAACGGCAGTGCGCTACGGATGAGACGATTGCTGCGCAGCATCGGACTCACGCCAGCACCGCCTGCACGTCGTGCTCGCTGACGACTGGCAGGCCGAGCGCCTCCGCCCGGCTCGGCTGCGTCACCGTTGGCGACCAGGCCGGATCGGGTTCCGTCTCAGCGAGCTTCGAGGTGATGGCATTCCGACTGCCCTGCGTAAGCTGAAACGAGATAATCGTGAACAATGCCGTCATCGCCGGGCGATTGTTCTGCTCTACTGCCCGCTCGATACGGTCGAGCAGGCCGGGCACGCTCAGCAACCCGAACGCCTCGGCTGGCAGAATGGCTGTGAACATATCGGCCAGGACGCTGAGGCGCTTGGGGGTTTGGCCCTGGGGCGTAGGGTTCTCGATCTCGTCTCGCTGGTTGAGCAGGGCGGCGATGGCGGGATAGTCATCGCCAAGCTCAGCATATCCAAGCTTGGCCGGGTCGTCTTTGATCTCGCTTCGTAGGATTTCTAGTTGCGTTGGTGTCATTTTCTCACTCCGTCCAATAGGCGAACGTGTACCCACACGTGTTCGCGCCAGAGAGATTGATTTGCAGCGCCGTGTTGTTCGTTAGCCTCCACTCGCTGCCATTCTCGAATTGCATCGTCAACCCGTCTCCCTGGTTTTTGGCGTAAACCCTGATCTTCGAGGTCGTGCCATCTCTGGCGATGATGGTCGTGGCGGTCGTGGTCTCGTTCTGCATGATCAGATGTTTGACCACGATTTTCACCCCCACCCCCGGCGCTGCCACGATGCTATTGTCTCCGCTGCTGGCGCAGGTCCCCGTCACCCAGGTCAGCGTTCGCTGGGTTGGGTTCGCCGTCACCGAACCATCGACCGTGATCGACCCGCCACCGTCATCGACTGACAACGTAGACGAATTGTCGGTTACGGCCACCGTGCCTGAGATCGCCACGGTGCCATCTACCGTCAGCGACCCGCCGCCGTCATCGACGGATAGGTTGCCGCCGTTGTCATCGACCGACAAAACACCAGTCGAGTCGGTGGCTACGGTAACACGCAGCGCTGTTGCCTCTGTCCCGCCACCGGTCGTTGAAAGCGGGGCCGGAACGGTCAGCACATCTACGTCCCCGATGTTGTTCGCTCCGGCAGCCAGGCTTGCCGTCACCGAACCGTCTACCGTGATCGACCCGCCACCGTCATCGACCGACAACGTAGACGAATTGTCCGTCACGGCCACCGTGCCAGAGATCGCCACGGTGCCATCTACCGTCAGCGACCCGCCGCCGTCATCGACGGATAGGTTGCCGCCATTGTCATCCACCGACAAAACACCAGTCGAGTCGGTGGCTACGGTAACACGCAGTGCTGTTGCCTCCGTCCCGCCGCCGCTTGTCGAGAGTGGAACCGGGACGGTGAGTACGTCAACGTCCCCGATGTTATTCGCTCCGGCAGCCAGGCTTGCCGTCACCGAACCGTCTACCGTGATCGACCCACCACCATCATCGACCGACAACGTAGACGAATTGTCCGTCACGGCCACCGTGCCTGAGATCGCCACGGTGCCATCGACGGTGAGCGACCCGCCGCCATCGACGACGGTCACATTGCCTCCGACGCGCGTCACGTCCACATCCAACCCGTTCCCTACGTCCCCGCCCACCAGCGCGCCAGCCGCCGTGATTACGACCGCCTCCGCCCCATTCCGCAGCCGCCAGGCCGCCACCGCATCCCCATCCGCCGAAACGTCCGTCGGCGCTGCCGCCGACGCCCGTCCCGCCACCAATCGCGCCACCGTCGGCACGGGCAGCGGGTCGTCCGGCGTTACATTTGCACTCGCTGCCTCCTCGCCGACCCCGGCAATTTGCAGATCAATAGCATCCATCGCCGCATTGATTTGCTCCGGCCAGTCCGTGTCCACATCTGGCTCGGCCTTCGGGAACCCGTAGTTCGTCGTATAACTCGTTGTCATAGTTTTTGCCATCCTCCTCGGTATTCGTACAGGCCCGCGCCTGCGCCCGGGTCCCAGCCAGCGCCGTCCGCGCGCACGACCATCCCTGCCGCCGGGCTGGCCGGAGCCGCCGTCAGCAATGGCAACATCATGCTGCCGTCGTTATTAAATCGCCAGCGGACGGGATACCCATCGCTGCCGTCATTCGCCGAAAACGCCAAATTGAGCGCCTCGGCTGTCTGGTAAAACGCATACGTCTCATTCGACGCCCGCCGCCGAAATTTGAAAACCGGCACCACGATCCCGCCGAACGGCGCCCGTGGCGACCCGCCGAACGGCACCCGTGGCGACCCGCCGAACACAAACCGGTCCGTCGTCTCATCGTACTCCACGATGAAACCCTCCCGCTCCATCCGCACATGCCCACCCCCGGCTGCCACCTTCCCCAGCGTATTCAGGAACGCCTCCACCTCGCCCTCGTTGAAACCAACGATAGCCACGGCCCCGCTGTCCGTTTTGATGATCGTCCACCCCGTCGCCGTTCCGAACGTTCCGTTCATGCGATCAGCTCCTCCAGCAACGCCATCGCCGTAAGATCGAGGACTGTGCCGGTTTGCAGCGCCTCGAAGCGCTGTTGCAAACGCTGCACCCCCACGCTGTTATCCGTTTGCGGTGTCGTTGGCTGCTCCAACGCCGCCTGCTTGGCTGGCGAAGCCCGATCCAGAAAATCCGAAAACCGCACGCTCCTCGTCCCCGCCTGCACACTCGCAACAATCGATTGTTGCGCTTTGTCGAAGACGTAATCCACCGCACGGATGACGTACCGCCCGCTCATTTTTAGTGCCGCCGGCGCACTCACCGCTACTTCTTGCCCGGCCAGCAATCCCAAGCGCCTCACCTTGAAACTGATCGTCTTCGGAAATGCCGTCGCGTACATCTCCAACAACGCCGTCGCCGTCTGCTCGGCCTGCTCCTCGGTCGTGAGTCCGCTGTGCCGCACTCGCTTTGTGATCCAACGATTCCCCGCCAGCGCATAACCTGCCGCTGACGTGTAGACGTAAGCAATGTTCTTGAGCTGGCGGAACGTGATCTTGACATTCTCCACCCCCGCGCCGGGCGCCGCGCCCGGCGCAAACCAAAGCGCCCCGCCGCCATAATCGATCACGCACTCCACGCCATTCAGCCCAATGGTGTCGTAGGTCACGCTCCCGTCTCGCTTCGCCGTCCCGTTCACCCACACTCCAATGACATCCTCAACCGGCGCCTTGCTCAGCGGGAAAATATAGGTGACGCCATCGCCGTTGAAGAGATCCGTTATCTCCTCCCCGGCTTGCTTCCCCAAATCCATCACCACCCGGTTGAAGAAATCCGTTTGGCTGATCCCCATCCGCAACCCTTCTCGCTCCAACGGGTAAATATCTCCGCCCGCCAGATACGTGCTGCTGCCGAAATCAGCTACATCGAAATCGGCCTCCTCGTCGCCTGCGGCCTGGAACACAATTTCCGCATCCCCCGTCACTCGCCACACATAGCCCTCGCCTCCCTCCGCCCCGCCCGCCGCCAACGCCAGCAAATCAATAGCATCCGCTACATTGGTCAGCGAGACCGTGAACGTGGTCAATGTTGGCCCCGTCTGCACGTAGGTCGTCGTGTCATACCCGCTCAACCCTGCCTGCGTGAAAATGTCACCCAGGATGGCTTTGGCCGTGACCCCTGCATAGCTTTTGACCGCTGTCTCCGCCTTGCGCAGCAACTCATGCCAGCTCACCGCTGTCACCTTGTAAACCGGATACACCCAGGCCGAATTCGGTTCTACGCCGACCTCCTGGATGAAACCGCCGAAAATCGTGCTGCCACTGGCCACCAACTTCACCGTTTGCATCGGTGTCAGCGCCAGCGTCCCCGCCTGGTCGACCAGCGTGAAGCTCAAGCTATCCACTGCCGACCCCTCCGAGTCTTGCCCGCGCAACGAATCCCGCTGCAACAGGTCGATACAATCGACTCCGTTGATCAGCAATTGCCACGTCTTGGCGCTATCGGGGTAGTTCATGTGGCTTCCTCTACCGTCCCCATGCCACTTCCCGGCGCAGATAATCTTTCACTTCTGCCAACATTGACGGGTTGAGCGTCCCATAGCGGTCGACCACTTCCAGTGTGATCGCCATCTCGCGCCGCGTCGTCACCTGCGCCTGCGCATTCACCGCCGCCAATTCCGTCGCCAGGGGCGCAAACGGCGTCATCACTTGATTTGCCAGTCGAGCCGCTGATGTCAAAACATCCGCTTTGGCGCTATCCAGCCCCACGACCAAACCCCTACCGAACATATCCATCACGCCGATAGCTTCGCTTGACGGCGATTTGATGCCAAGCTTAGCCTTCATCGTCGCCAACAGGCTAGTAGCCACCGCACCGGCAGCCGTGCTTACCGCCGTCGCCTTTCCTGTCAAGCCGTCGATCAGCCCCTGATCGACGTTATCTCCGAGCAAGGTTGCCTGCGCCTTGCTCGTTACATTTGAATTGATGACGGTGTACACCCGATCAGCCACCCATCGCGCTTGCCCCTCTACCGTGCGCGTCCCGATAGTTCCGGCAGCGGCCGCGCTCAAGCCAGCGATAAGACCTGTCGTCACGTCGCTCGCTCTGGTGACCGCCTGCGCCTGCGTCTGTATCCCGCTCAAGCTCAAATTCGCCAGCGTCGCCAGTTGCTGTGCCTGCGTCTGCACCCCCGCCAGACCCGCCCCCAACCCCGCCGTGATCCCGACCGGCACATCGCTCGCTCTGGTAGCCGCCTGCGCCTGCGTCTGTATCCCGCTCAAGCTCAAATTCGCCAGCACCGCCAGTTGCTGTGCTTGTGTTTGTACACCAGCCAGACCCGACCCCAACCCCGCCGTGATCCCGGCCGGCACGGCCGCTGCCCGGTTTCTGGCCGTGTCCGACGTGGGCAGCCCGGTGAGCAATCCCGCAAAGGCGCCGCCGACCGCACTGGCCGCCGTCCCCACGCCCGCGCCCGCCTGGTTAAGCTCGTTTTGAAAAACACGGAATAGAGCGATGACCGCATTGACCAGGCCCTGCACCTTCGCCAGATCGGGAACGCCGTGTGCTTCCAAATCCACAAACAACCCCAGCGCGCTTTTCAACGTGTCGATCACACGATTGATGGCCGTCAGGAACAAATTCGCTGCCGGGATCCAGTCCGTGCCGCTGGCCGCCAAAACGTTTGTCTTGAAAGTCGCTATCGTATTGTTGATAGCGTTGTACAAAATCCCCAGCCGTTGCGCCGCCTTGCTCGTCGGCGACGCGCCCGGCGTGTAGACCCCGCTCAGGAAATTGACCTGAGCGTCGCTGAGGCCCGCCAGGTCATTGAACAACCCCAACACCGCCGACAATCCACTGACCAGGCCGCTGATAGCCTGTCCAAACGCCGCCACCGCCGCCACCGTCTGGCTATCAATGCTCGTAGCCATGACCACGACCTTGCTCATTAGGTATTGCACATCGGCAATGAAAGCGTCGATCCGGTCATTCGCCACATTGACGTAGAAATGCAAGCCCGCCAGCAACTCCAGTCCCGCTTTCAATCCGTTTGCCACCGAACCCGTGGCATTCCCCCAGGCCCCCGTCGCCTCCGCCGCCGCCGGTTGGAACACGCTCACGATGCGAGCTTGGAACTCTCGCATGATCACTGCCACATCCCCTACGAAATCATCGATGCTTTGCAAGCTCGGTTTGACGTATTCATTGAGCTTGGTCAGTACTTCCAGACTATCACGCAGCCCACCCGCCGTCTTTTGCGCATTCTCCGCCACCTTCCCCACCGTTTCCTCCGCCAGAGCCGCTCCCGCGCCCGTCGCCCAGGCTCCAAAATTCACCAGCAGCGCCTGGTAGTCCGCCTCGAAACGTCCCAGCGCCGCCCCCACCCCGCTATAGCCCACGATCCCGCGCAACGTATTGGCGCTGTCGGCCAGCGCCCCTGCAATCTTCTGTGCGTTCTCTGCCACCGCGCCGACCACCTCATCAGCCAATTGCTTGCCGGCGCCGGTTGACGCCCATGCCGCAAAGTTAGCAAAGAGCGCTTGGTAGTCCGCCTCGAAACGCCCCAGCGCCACCCCCACCCCGCTATAGTCAACAACCGCTTTCAGCACGTCTAGTGCGCCTGTGAGCGCCAAGGCCATCTTCTGTGCGTTCTCTGCCACCGCGCCGACCACCTCATCAGCGATGGTGGCGCCGTCCGTGCGCGCCCACTGCGCAAAATCCAGCAGCAACTTCTGGTAATCAGTCTCGAATCGTCCCAGCGCCGCCCCCACCGCCTCGTACCCGATCACCTTGGCGAGCAAGCCCAGCGCCTCTTGCAGCGCGCTCACGATCGTCGCCGCATTCTCCGCCACCGCCTTGACCACCTCATCCCCGACAATGCGTCCTTCACCCAGCGCCCACTGCGCAAAATCCAACAACAATTTCTGGTAATCCGCCTCGAACAGACCGATAGCCACATCGCCCACCCGCACGTAATCGCGCACCTGCGCCAACACCGTCATCGCGTCCAGCAACCCCGCCGCAATCGTCGCCGCATTCTCCGCCGCCGCCTTCACCACATCGTCGGCCAATTTCCAGCCCTCGCCCTCCCGTATCCAGTCGGCAAACCCCAGCAGCAGCCGCTGATAATCCGCCTCGAACCAACTGAAGACGTCCTCTGGCACGCGCACATACGTGCGGATGGCCTGCAACAATTCCAGCGCCGCCCGCAGCCCCGTAATGATCTGCGCCACATTCTCCGCCGCCGCCTTGAGCATTTCATCGACCAGCCGCCCCGTCGTCGTGGCGTCGAAAATATCGAGCAGTTTATCGAGCAGTGTCTCCCAGTCTTCGATGAAGAAATCGATGGCCTCGATCCCAACCTTCCCGTAGTCGCGCACAGCGTCAAGAAACTCGATCCCCCCTTTCAACTTTTCCGCCAGGACCCCAACATACTCCGCCCATTTTTTCGCTTGCTCGTAGGCCGCCTCGTCGGCCAAGTTCTTGGCCTTCGTCATCTTCTCCACGATGTAATCCCAGGCCGCCTGGAATTGATCGAAACGCGCCTCCAAATCGGGGAGACTACGCCAGGCCCGGAGATTGGTCAGGAAGGCCAACATCTTGCTCAGATTGTCTGCCAGTGTTCCGCTCGCCTTGGCTCCCTCCACCGCCGCCTCCGCCACGTCCTTCACGTCCGTCCACATCCCCGCCATCCAGCCAAATACCGCCGTCACCTGTGGTCGGATGTCATCCAACACCGTCCCCAGCGCCCTCAGCTTGAAGCCGTACAGCGCTTCCAGCGTCTCGATGATCGCCTTGAACGGCGACAGCACCGTCCCAATCCCTTCCGCCGCCGCCTTCGCATCCTCTGCCTGATCCTTGATCAACGGCCAGGTCGCGCTCATCCACGTGAACAACGCCCGGAATTGTGGCCGGACGTCATCCAACACCGTCCCCAGCGCCCTCAGCTTGAAGCCGTACAGCGCTTCCAGCGCCTCGATGATCGCCTTGAACGGAGCCAGCACCGTCCCGATCCCTTCCGCCGCCGCTTTCGCATCGTCTGCCTGATCCTCGATCAACGGCCAGGTCGCGCTCATCCACGTGAACAACGCCTGGAACTGGGGCCGGATATGCGCCAGGATCCCGTCCAGCCGCCCCTGCTTCGCTCCGTACAGCGCGCTCAACGTCTCGATGATCGCCTTGAACGGAGCCAGCACCGTCCCAATCCCTTCCGCCGCCGCCTTCGCATCCTCCGCCTGGTTCTTGATCAACGGCCAGGTCGCGCTCATCCACGTGAACAACGCCTGGAACTGGGGCCGGATATGCGCCAGGATCCCGTCCAGCCGCCCCTGCTTCGC
>JAYRVO010000106.1:0-49086 GCA_041918515.1 Chloroflexota bacterium
GCGTCGTGAGATCAGCCGCCCATTCAGCACCCTGAGTAGGCTGGCAGCGATATTGGCTCGACAGAACACAACCTGCTTCCAGCCGTATCGAAGGGTGCGTCGTGAGATCAGCCGCCCATTCAGCACCCTGAGTAGGCTGGCAGCGATATTGGCTCGACAGAACACAACCTGCTTCCAGCCGTATCGAAGGGTGCGTCGTGAGCTCAACCGCCTCATCCAGCACCCTGAGTAGGCTGGCCTCACACCTTCCTTTACAGAAAATCGTCTACTATCGATCCCCGATCTTGCCTCAGATTGCACACCCATGGCTGACAAAGCCCAGCCCGACCAGCCAGACCTCCCGCCCGGTGATCCCTCATCAGCGACCACTCGCGGCCCAATCCTGGCTGTGACATCATCCGGCGGCATTGCCATCGGCCAGGTCCATGCCGTCAATGTCGCGATCGGCGACATGACCGTCGACATGCGCGGCGCTCACATCTCGCTGCCTGGCGCGCCGGATAGCATCCCGCCCGCATCTCCGGCTGCGCCGCCCTTTGCCATCGCACCCCAGACAGGCCGCGGCCGCAATGCCTTCATCGGGAATGAGGCCGAAGGCGCCTTTCGCGTGCAGATCAGTTACAGCCTGCATGTCTCGCGGCCCTGCACCCTGCTCAACCTCGATTTCGACTACCCGCAACCCGGGGCCTGGGAAGCCGCTGGCGGCCGGCAGGCCAGCGTGAACGACCGCTCTCTTGTCTTCGGGCCCGACCTCCGCCTCGCCTCGCCCCTCTCCCTAACGCCGGGCGCCTACGCCATCTTCCAGGCCAAGACCTGGCAGCACAGCCCCGGCCTTACGCCTGCGCCCGATGGCGCCGTGTGGGTGCGGCTGGAATGGGCGGAAGTAAGGCGCGTGGGCAGCCAGACATACTACGCCCCATTCTACCTCGACCGGGAGGGCATCCTGCATCAGGACACAGCGGCCCCCGCCGCCACCAGCTTCCAGGAGAGTCTGCACGCCGAACTGGAGCGGCAGCGCCAGCAGTGCCAGATCAATCTATTGCGCCTGGAGCGCGAGGCGCTGAGTTACGGTCAGTTTCCGCCGCTCAAGCTGCAGAACGAGATCGACTTCCACAAGCGGAAGCTGCATGAGCTGGAGACCCAGATCGATGAACTGATGGCCGGAACATCGTTATAGGCCCTTTTTCACTACACAGCAAACACCCTGGCCTCGATCCCCGTCGCCGCGCTGTACGCCTGGCGCACAGCGTCGTCGAAAGCGCCGACCTGCCCGGCTTCGACGAAAGCCACCATACAGCCGCCAAAGCCGGCGCCCGCCTGCCGGGCGCCGATGGCGCCGGGCGCGCCTAGCATCGCCGCCATCATCGCCGCCATCTCCGGCGTCACGATCTCGTAGAGCCTGCCAGCGCCAGCGAAAGAGGATTGGCTCAAGCCGCGGATGGCGGCGCGGTCGCCGCGGGCCAGGGCCTGGCTGAGGGCGAGGACGCGGGCGTTCTCTTCGAGGATGAAGCGACAACGTTTCGCCACGACCGCCGGCAACGTCCCTTCGTACGTCTCGAATTGGCTCAGCGTCACATCGCGCAGGTGGGTGACGCCGGGCAACCTGGCCGCGAGCAGGGCGGCGCCTTGCTCGCAGGCCGCGCGGCGCTCGGGATATTCGGAGCCGGTCAGCTCGCGTTTGGCGCGGGTGTCGCAGATCACCACGCGGATGTCGGGGGGAAGCGACACGATGTCGCTGGTGAGATGGCGGCAATCGAGCAAGAGGGCGCTGCCGGTCGGGCACACCGAGGAGGTGTATTGATCGAGGATGCCGCAGTTCATGCCTACGAACTGGTTCTCGGCTCGCTGGCACAGCACGGCCAATGTCACAGGATCGAGGCCCAAGCCGCTCAGCTGGTCGCAAAGCCGGGCCGCGGCCACCTCCAATGCTGCCGACGAGCTGAGGCCGCTGCTGAGAGGGACGCTGCTGTGGATCAGACCGTCGAAGCCGCGCAAAGCATAGCCCTCGTCCTGCAAGACTTTGACCACGCCGCGAACGTAGTTGCTCCACGGCGCCAGCGCGTCATAGGCGATGGTTTCCAGATCGAAGTGGGCGGCGCCGGGCAAGTCGAGCGAGCGCACCGCGACGCGAGCGTCGTTGCGAGGCCGCGCGGCTATCACTGTGTCGCGGTCGATGGCCATGGTCAACACGAAACCGTGGTTGTAGTCGGTGTGGCTTCCCATCAAATCGACGCGACCGGGCGCGCTGGCCCAGACGGTCGGCTCATGGCCGAAACATTGCTGGAATTCCCGCTCGATCAGAGTGCGGCGTTCGCTGTTCATGTTGGGATTAGAGTTCCGAAAAGACTTCCAACAACGCTTCCACATTCGCCATCGGGATCTCGCTGGTCAGGCGGTGCGAGGGGGCCAAGATGAGGCCCGTGCCATCCGAAGACAGGAGGTCGATGGCCGTGCGCGCGGCCGCGCGCACCTCGTCCGGGGCGCCGAAGGGCAAAACGCTTTGGGTCGAGACACCGCCGTAGAAGGCCAGCCGGTCGCCAAAATCTCGTTTCAGTCCCGCCAGATCGTGCACCTCCGGCTGGATCGGATTGAGGCAGTTCAAGCCGATCTCGATCAGGTCGGGGAGGATGGGTGCGATGTCGCCATCGGAATGAAGGATGACGGGCAAGCCGGCCTCACGGAAGACGGCGAAGAGACGCGCCAGGCGTGGTTTGATCAGCGCCCGCCAGATGCGCGGGGCAAAGAGCATATTCTTTTGGGCGCCGTAGTCGTCGCCGAAATAGCCGCCATCCACGCCCAGAGCCAAAAAGCGCCGCGCCAGGGCCGCCTGGATGTCGGTGATGCGGTCGAGAAGCTCGGCGGCGTAGCCCTGGTTTTTCAGCAGGTCCATGCTGAAGTTCTCGAAGCCACGCAGCGACCAGGCGCGCTCGAACAGGGCAAAGCCGAAGTTGGGGGCGACGAAATGCTGCCCGGCGTCGGCGACCAGGAGACGGGCGGCGTCGGCGAGGAGATCGGGGGCGTCTGCATCCGGCCAGGGATAGGCATCCAGGTCGGGCGCATCCGTCAGTGGTGAAATGGCAGGCCAATAGCCCTCGGTCTCGGTGCTCCACCCCACCCCCCACCAGTCGAACGCGGCCTTGCCGTCGTCTGTCAGCGGCCGCTGGTGTGTGATGTCGAGCCGGAGGAAGTGATTGCCCAGGTGAGCGGGCAAATCGACAGGGGCGACGCCGAAGTGGTCGGCGAGGATTTGGCCCATGCCGGGGGTGTAATTGATCTGGGTGGGCAAACGATCCACCGGCTGTAGGGTGATCGCCGCCGACATGCGCTGTTTGGGAGTCATGACCTGGCCTCTCTCAATCGTCGCGGTTCCAAAAACCCCGGTGGTCGATCAACCATTGCTGCGAGTTGACGATCTCTTCGCCCGGTTTGGGCGTCACACGTTCATAGCAACCATCCGGCAGCATCCGTCTGGATTTGACGTTGTCGCGCAGGTGGATGTCGAGAATTTGCCGCATGGCTTCTTTGTAGGCAGGGTCTTCGATGGGGAAGAGTTGCTCGACGCGACGGTCGAGGTTGCGCGGCATCAGATCGGCGCTGCCGACGAAGATTTCCTCGTCGCCGTTGTTGCGGAAGTAGTAGATGCGGGGGTGTTCCAGGAAGCGGCCTACGATCGAGGTGACGGTGATGTTATCGCTGACGCCGGGGATGCCGGGGCGCAGGCTGCACATGCCGCGCACCTGGACATCGACTTTGACACCCGCTTGCGAAGCTTCGTACATGGCGCGGATGCTATCTTTGTCCACCAGTTGGTTCATCTTGAAGGCGATGTAGCCGTTGCCATGCTGCTTGTGGTGTTCGATCTCGCGCTGGATGCGCTTGAGAATCTCCCTTCGCATAGCGCCGGGGGCGATGAGAAGTTTGCGATAGTCTTGTTTGAGCGAATAGCCGGTGAGGGCGTTGAAGAGGTCGGAGACGTCGGCGCCGATATCGAGGTCGGAGGTGAAATAGCTGATGTCGGTGTAGATGCGGGCGGTGACGGCGTTGTAGTTGCCGGTGCCCATGTGGACGTAGCGGATGATGCCTTGAGCCTCGCGACGCACGATCATGAGGATTTTGCTGTGCGTTTTCAAGCCTACCAGGCCGTAGACGACATGAACGCCCGCGCGCTCCAATGCCCTCGCCCAGACGATGTTGTTTTCTTCATCGAAACGAGCTTTGAGTTCGACCAGCACGGCGACCTGTTTGCCATTCTCGCGCGCCTCCATCAAAGCTTGCACCACCGGCGCGTTCTTGCCCACGCGATAGAGCGTCTGTTTGATGGCGAGGACGTTGGGGTCCCGCGCCGCCGCGCGAATCAAGTCTACGACCGGGTTGAAGCTGTCGTAAGGATGGTAGAGCATGAGGTTGCGCCGGCGCAGGACCGAAAAGATGTCTTCGGGAGTGGTCAATGGCAGGGGCACTGAGGGTGTGAAAGGGATGTCTTTGAGGTCGGGGCGGTCGATCTTCATCAATTCCATGAGATCGGCGAGGCCCAAGGGGCCATCGACTGTGTGAACCTGGTAGGGTTGCATCTCCAGGTTTTGGAGCAAAATGTCGCGGATGCGGTCGGGCATGGCGGCGTCCACTTCCAGGCGCACGGCTTTACCGAAGAAGCGCCGTTCCACCCCGGTTTCGATGGCGTCGAGCAAATCCGAGGCTTCGTCTTCTTCGATTTCGATGTCGGCGTCGCGGGTGACGCGGAAGGGGTAGGCGGCCTTGACCTCGAGGCCAGGGAAAAGAAGGTCGAGGTTGGCGACGACGACCTCCTCGATCCAGACGAAGTTGTTGGCTTTCACCTCGGCCAAGCCCAGTTCTTCGAAGCTGGCGGCTCGTTCTTCGCTGGGGATGCGGAGCAAGCGCGGGAAGGGGCCTAAAGGCACTTTCAAGCGTGCGAAGCGCTCGCCTTTGACGGGATCGTTGACGACAACCGCCAGGTTCATGCTGAGGTTGGAGATATGGGGGAAGGGATGGCCAGGATCGAAAGCCAATGGTGTGAGCGCCGGGAACATCTCTTTGGCAAAATAGCTGCGCAAAAGATGGCGCTGTTTGGCTTTGAGTTCGGCGTAATGGAGGACATGGATGCCGTGAGTGCGCAGCTTGGGTAGTGCGTCATGGCGCCAACACTGCATTTGCCGCGCCAGCATCGGCTCCAGCTCGCGGCGGATAGCGATGATCTGTTCACCAGGGGTCATGCCATCCGGGGGCGCTTCATAAATGCCGCTTACCAGCTGCTCGCGCAGGCCCGAGACGCGAATCATGAAGAACTCGTCCAGGTTGTTGCTGAAGATGGCAAGGAATTTGACGCGTTCGAGCAAAGGGTGCGTTTCATCCAGCGCTTCTTCGAGCACGCGCCCATTGAATTGCAGCCAGGTAAGCTCCCGGTTTAGATAGAGGGAGGGATCGTCTAAATCGACGACTATGCCGGTTTTCGCTGCTTTGGTGGTGGCTTGAGACATATTTCCTCTGGTTTTCCTGGTTTGTCGATACTTTGAACCATTCTACAGGCAGTTCAGTAAGAGCGCAAAGGGATGATGAGCTGCGGCAAAGTTAGATGATGGGTTCACCTTCGTAGCCCGGCGTTTCTGGCTTCATGGGCCATCCTGGGTTATCATGCCGCCCATCTCGATCATGTAAAGGAGCAGGGCTTGTACATACCCCAGCGTTTTCACGTCGTTCTACCCTGGTTGCGAGCTTCGTTGCATGGCGACGCCAACGTTCCCCTGCGCGAGCTGATCGCTTTCTTGCGCCAGCCGCCGCGCAACACCCGCGCCCGGCGCTGGATTCAGAACATGGTGGAGGAGGGCGATTTTCTGAAAATCACTTTTGGCGATTTCCCCCAACCGTTGTTCTGGCCGCGCAGCGAAGACGCCTGGTCGCTGTGGATGTTGATCAATGAGCAGTTCGATGAGCATGATTGGCATCATTACGAAATCCCGGAGACAACCGTGCAGGCCGATGATGTGGTGGTAGATTGTGGCGCCTGTGAGGGCTTGTTTTCGTTGCGCGTGGCGCCGCGCTGTCGGCGGGTGTTTGCGGTCGAGCCGCATCCTTTGTTCGTGGCGGCCATGCGCCGCACTCTCGCGCCCTTCGCCAATGCCGAGATCGTGCCGCTGGCTTTGGGTGAACGCGCAGGCGACGCCTTTCTAACGTTGGATGGCGAGCGTACGCGTTTTGGGGCGACGGGCGGCTATCGGGTTGCTATCGAGACGCTGGATGGTCTTTTCCTGGACAACGACCCGCCGGTTTCGTATCTGAAGGCTGACGTCGAGGGCTTCGAATTGTCGCTCCTGCGCGGCGCCGCGGAATTGTTGCGCCGGCAGCGCCCCAAGGTGGCGGTGACAGTCTATCACGAAGCCAACGATTACCGCGAGATGATGGCCTTTTTGCGGAGCGTCCAACCAGCGTATCGCTTTCGCGTCAAGGGGATCACAGCAACGGGCAAGCCGGTGATGCTGCATGCCTGGTAGCTGGAGAACGTCGAAAACTATGAACGCGGAGCGGCTCGCTCATGTCGCGCGACGGGCGTCAGGCTGGTGTTTCGTCTGCTTCCTGGTGTTGGCGTTGGGTGCGCATTCCGATTCGCTGCAGACGGGGCCTTTTACCTGGCTGCCATTGCTGCGCTTGACGCCAAAGAGCGGGCAGAGCGCCGCCGTGGGCGTTCTGGCGTTGCTGCCAGTGGGTTGGGTGGCTGGCTGGGGCCTGGCGCTGCTGCTGGGGCGCAAGAACGTGCTCTGTTTACAGCGACGATGGGACTGGGGCCGAGCGAGCGTGACTTTGCCGCTGGCTGCGCTCTCTGTTTGGATGTTTCTCCGTCTGGCAAACGATTTCCGCCATGCCGACCTGAAAGCGCTTGTCTCTCTGGGTTTATTTTGGCTGACCTATTTCTATCTTATCGCTGAACGGCCGCCTGTGGCGACGGCGCTTGCCTTCGTCGTCGCGCTGCAAGGAGCGGTTGCCGTGGCGCAGGTGTATCGCCAGTCCGATCTGGGGTTGGCGTGGCTGGGCGAGCTACATTTGGATCCCCGGCAGGGCGGCGTCATCGTGTTGGTGGCCGATGGCCAGCGCTGGCTGCGCGGCTATGGCCTCACCGGTGGGCCGAATACGCTGGGCGCGAGTCTGGCTGTGCTCATCGCCTTTTTGTTGCCGGCGGCGTGGCGCGTACGCGGGTGGCGTCTGTGGGCCTATTGTGCTGTGCTCAGTCTGGGTGTTTTGGGCTGGCTGGCTTCGTTCTCACGCTCGTCCTGGCTGGCATTAGGGGCCGGCCTGGCCATCGCAGCAGCCGCGGCGGGATGGCAATGGCGCCGACATGGCCGCGGGCGGGGGTTCGTGGTGGAGCGCAGGACAGTGGCAGCGATGGCGATACCCCTGGCGCTCGGCGGCCTGTTTCTCTTGGCCCATACCGCCGCCCTTAACAGTCGCTTCGTGCAGTTGGATGCGCCCCTGGAAGCGCGCTCGTTGCACGAACGCGCGCGCGATGCTAATCTGGCGTTGCGGCTTATTCGTGAGCAACCGTTGGTGGGGGTGGGGGTAGGGCGGGTGGAGCAAATGGTCAAAACGCTCGACCCACAAGCGTTGGTAGTGCACAACGTGCCCCTGCTGGTGGCTGCCGAGACAGGCATGATCGGGGCGGCGCTGTGGTTGTGGCTGACGCTGGCGGGGTTGTGGACAGGATATCGCCGGTCGCCGTGGCTGTTGGCGCTGTGGATCGTCACCGTGATCCTGGGTTTGTTTGGGCCATGGTGGTTGACGATCAGTTGGCGGGCAGGGCTGTTGTTTGCCCTGGCGCTGGCAACGCTGGCCAGAGAAGATGATCCGTTTGGGTACTGGTCGGACGGATGACGACTTGTTAGCATGGCGCTCGTCAGTGTTGCGGTTACACCTTTGCCGCTCCTGGAGTGCCACATGGCTAGCATCCAACTTCTTCTCCCCCTTGCCCTCATCCTTATCGGCGCCCGGCTCATCGGCCGGCTAAGCCAGCGGTTGGGACTGCCCGGCGTTTTGGGCGAGCTGCTGGCGGGCGTGATCTTGGGGCCTTCGTTGCTGGGGCTGATCCGTCCCAACGAAGTTATCAGCGCCGTGGCTGACATTGGCGTGCTGCTGCTGATGTTCATCGCCGGGTTGGAAACCGACCTGCTGCAAATGCGACGCCTGGGCAAGGCATCTGGTTGGGCGGCGGCGGCGGGCGTGATCCTGCCGCTGGCGGGTGGCGTCATCGCCGGGCAGGCGTTCGGCCTGGCCTGGACAACCAGCCTCTTCCTGGGCGCGGCGCTCACTGCCACCAGCGTCAGCGTCTCGGTGCAGACGTTGCAGGAGTTGGGACGGCTGAAATCGAAAGAAGGTATGGTTACATTGGGCGCGGCCATCATCGACGATGTGCTGGGCATCCTGGTGCTCAGCGTCATCCTGGCGATGGTGGGGCAGGGCGGCAATCCACTGCTGGCTTTGCTGCGCATCGCCCTCTTCTTCCCCATTGCTTTGTTGGGTGGGCGGCTGATCGTGGGACCGCTGGTGCGGTGGATCGACCGCCATCACGCCAAAGAGGCTGGCTTCGCTCTCATCGTCGCCCTGGTGCTGGTCTACGCCTGGGCGGCTGAGGAATGGGGCGGGCTGGCGGCCATCACCGGAGCCTATGTGGCGGGCATCCTGGTGGCCCGTCTGCCCGAAGCGCGTGCGTGGGTGACGGAAGGCGCCAGCAAAGTCGGGTATGGGCTGTTCGTGCCGGTTTTCTTCGTCAGTGTGGGTCTGGCGACGGATGTACGCAGCGTCATGGCGGCGCCGTGGCTCAGCCTGGTGATCATCGTCGTTGCGGTCGTGACGAAGATGTTCGGGTCTGGGATCGGCGCGCGGCTGGGCGGCTGCACCTGGCCAGAGGCGAAGGCGGTGGGGGCGGGGATGGTCGCCCGCGGCGAGGTGGCGCTGGTAATGGCCACGCTCGGTCTCAGCAGCGGCCTGCTCGATCAGACGACCTTCGGCGTCGTCATCCTCATGACCCTGGCGACGACGCTTTTGACGCCGTTCATTCTCAAGTTCATTCTCCCCGCGACTTCGTCTATGGCCATGGGGGAGATCGGCCTCGCCCAGCGCGAGGCGCTGACCCCGGCTCTGGATTGATTCGATTGTACTCTTTCTCTTTTTTTCAGGGTAGAAGTTCACGTTGCCCCAAAATCGGCTCACGCAAAGCCGCTAAGACGCAAAGTTTTTATGTTCCCTTGGCGTCTTTGCGCCTTTGCGTGAGATAAAAAAAGGCAACAGTTACCTTTCAGGGCGATTCGTGAATCGCCCCCACGTTCGGAGGTCTTCTCATGTTCAAACGACAATGGCGGCGGGTGCTGTTCCCGTTCATCGTGCTCACCGTGGTAATGATCGCCTTTGGCGGCGTCGCTTCGGCCCAAACGACGGCTGAGCCGCCCGGCAATGACGAGCTGGCGACAGCGATCAACATCATGTGGATGTTGATCGCCGGTTTCCTGGTCTTCTTCATGCAGGCGGGCTTCGCCCTGGTCGAGACCGGTTTCACCCGCGCCAAGAATGTGGCCCACACGATGATGATGAATATGATGGTGTTCTGCATCGGCGCCATCGGCTACTGGCTGGTCGGCTTCGCCTTCCAGTTCGGCGCCGTCAACTTCACTTATCCAGCGGTCGGAGCGGTGGGTGAGTGGGCGCATTCGCCCGTGACTCTGGGCGATTGGTCGGGCCTGCTGGCCACGCCGTTGCTCCGTTTCGGGCAATTCGGCATCCTCGGCGGCAGCGGCTTTGCACTCAGCGGGCTGACCGCCAGCGGCATCCTGGCGTTCTTCCTCTTCCAGATAGTGTTCATGGACACCGCCGCCACCATCCCCACCGGCTCGATGGCCGAGCGCCTGAAGTGGCCCGGCTTCATCCTCATGGCCCTGTGGGTCAGCATGTTCATGTATCCACTGGCGGGGAACTGGGTGTGGGGCGGCGGCTGGCTGCAGAACCTGGGCCGCAGCCTGGGCCTGGGCAACGGCGCCGTCGATTTCGCCGGTTCGGGTGTGGTGCACATGATCGGCGGCTCGCTGGCCCTGATGGGCGCCATCGTCATTGGACCGCGCATCGGGCGCTTCAACAAGGATGGCACGGCCAATGCCATGCCCGGCCACAACATCCCCATGGGCATCCTGGGCACGATCATCCTTTTCTTCGGCTGGTTCGGCTTCAACCCCGGCTCCTCGCTGGGTTTCGTCGGCAGCGCTCGCGATCTGGCCGTGCTGGCCGCGGTCAACAGCCTGTTGGCAGGCGCGGCGGGCGGTGTTTCGGCTATGACCTACATGTGGGTGTTCGGCCCCACCAAACGGCCCGACCCGGGCCTTTCGGTCAACGGCCTGCTGGCCGGTCTGGTAGCGATCACCGCTCCCTGCGCCTTCGTTTCGCCGCTGTCGGCGGTGGTCATCGGCCTGGTTGCGGGGGTGCTGGCCTGTTTCGCCACCTTCGGGCTGGAGAAGCTGCGGATCGACGACCCGGTGGGCGCGACGCCGGTGCATCTGGTCAATGGCGCATGGGGGCTGCTGGCTGTGGGCATCTTCGCCAACGGCAATCCGGCGACAGCAGGGTGGAACGGCGTCAGCGCGCCGGTGACGGGTTTGCTTCACGGTGGCGGCGGCCAGTTCGCGGCCCAAATTTTTGAGATCGTCGCCATTTTCGTCACCGTCGGCGGCCTGAGCTACGCCTTCTTCCGGGTGGTGAACGCGCTCAAGCTGCTGCGCTCAGCCCCGGCCGACGAATTGACGGGTCTGGACATCCCCGAGATGGGCGCGCCGGGCTACACCTCGGTGGATGTGCTCATGCATGGCGGTCGCCTGGTCCCGCAGATGCCGGGGAAGGCGCGGGCATCCGTCGGCGCTTCGGCGATCTTGCCGTGAAGGCGTGAAACGTGAAGGCGTGAAACGTGAAGGCGTGAAACGCGAAGGCGTGAAACGCGAAGGCGTGAAACGCGAAGGCGTGAAACGCGAAGGCGTGAAACGCGAAGGCGTGAAACGCGAAGGCGTGAAACGCGAAGGCGTGAAACGCGAAGGCGTGAAACGTGAAGGCGGAACACGCAGCACGAACTAAGTGACAAGGAGATCTGAAATGACTAAGAAAATCGAAGCTATCATCCGTGAAGAGGCGTTGGACGCAGTGAAGGATGCGCTGCACGCCATCGGCATCGTTGGCATGAATGTGATCGAGGTGCGCGGGCACGGTCGCCAGGGTGGGATCGAGCTTTCCTGGCGGGGCACGTCGTATCACATGGACCTGATCCCCAAGATGCAGGTCAACATCGTCCTCAGCGACCATAATGTCGATAAGGCGGTGGAGGCCATTTGTCAGGCTGCCCGCACCGGCCGCACCGGCGATGGCATTATTTTCGTCTACCCGGTCGATGATGTCATCCGCATCCGCACGGGCGAGCGCGGCCGCGAGGCGCTGATGTATCCTGACGACATCGACGCGCGGCGCCAGGCGGCGGGGGGCGGGAATGGCGGGGCGGCGAAGAAGTAAGGCTGCTGGGTAAAGCCAGGAACGACGACGAGCGCCAGGGCATGATCCTGGCGTTCGTCTTGTTTCGGGGAATCAGGCGCAGTAGGCGCGCAATTTCCCCACCTGTTCGGGATCGCCGATCAAAATGATGGCCATGCCAGGGACGAGTACTTCATCTGGACCAGGATTGAACACCACATCGCCATCGGCTCGTTCGAGCGCGATAGGGACCAGGCCGCTGATCTCGTAGATAGAGGCGGCGCCCAGCGTCTTGCCGGCGAGACGAGAACCGGCGGCAATGTTCACCTGCTCGACGCGCGTGGCGGATTGGTCGCGCAGCATGCGGTCGAGGAAGGTGACGACCTGGGGTCGCACCATTTCGCTGACCATGCGCATGCCGCCGATGAACATGGGGTTGACCACATAGTCGGCGCCTGCGCGATAGAATTTGGTGGAAAGGCTGTTATCACGACACTCGGAGACAATTTTCAGCTGGCTGTTGTTGAAACTAGCCAGGACTGTGACCAGCATGTTGCGGCCATCATCGCCGAGGGCGGCGAAGATGCCGACTGCGCGCATCAGCCCCGTCCGCAATAATACAGCCTCATCGGTGGCGTCGCCGTGCAAGATGAGGAGATCGGGGAAGTGCTCTTGCAACCAGGCGATGCGCTCGGCATCCGTTTCGACGGCCACACACGGGCGTTTGGTGGTGTATAGCTCGCGGATAATGTGGCTGCCGGTTTCACCAGCGCCGCAGATGATGAAATGATCTTTCAGGTCTTCGATACGTTGCTCCATCCATCGCTCCCGAATCATACGCGCGGGGTTCTTTTCGACAAAGAAGGCAGTGACAGTAGCGGCGGCGTAAAGCATGACGCCCCATCCTGACCATATGAGTAGCAAAGTGAAGAAGCGACCAGCCGCTCCCAGCTCGAAAATTTCGCCAAAACCGATGGTGGTCAGGGTGATGCTCGTCATGTAAGCTGAGTCGAGCAACGACCGCTGACCCCGGCCCATGACAAAGTAGCCTAGCGTGCCAACCAAGACCACACCGATGACGGCTAACGCCGGATATCTGAGCCGCCGAATGAGTTCGCCGGCGAGTTCGATGGCAATGGGGCGGCGGCTTGACTGTGACGTCATAGGCAGAGCGTCAATCCTTCGAACGCGGCTGTGCAACGCACAGCGGGGGCGTTGGCCCGCAGCCAAGCGTACGCGTCCGCCTGAATCTGATCCACAGCTTCGTCGCTGCGATCGGGGTCATGGTGAAAAAGCACCACATGCTTGACTCCTGCCGCCGCCGCCAGCGCCAATGCTTGTAGCGCGGTGCTGTGCCCCCAGCCCCACTTAGCAGGCATGTCTTCGGGCAGGTATTGGGCGTCGTGGATGAGAATGTCGGCGCCAGCACAGAAACGAATGAATTGCTCTAACTCGGTGGTGCGACGACGGGGCGGGTCCAGTTCGTTGTCGGTGAGATAGACGATGACCCGGCCCTCGTTCTCGATGCGGTATCCGTAGCCTCCGCCGGGGTGGTTGAGCAATATCCGGTCGGTGTTGAAGCCGGCGCTGCCAAGCATGGGGCGAGGATCGTCGAAAATGATGCGGCGTTCGGACAACAAATCGTCGATGCGAACTGGAAAACGGGCGCCATCCATTTGTTCGACAAGGGCGCGGGTCATCCCCTCACCCAACGTAGGCAAGAGACAGTTGACGCGACGTGGTTGATAGATGGGTTGGAAGGCCGGAAATCCCTGGATGTGATCCCAATGGTTGTGCGTGACCAGGATGTAGATGCTGGAATTGGAGCTTGCCAGCGTCTTCCCCAAATCGCGAATACCCGTGCCAGCATCCAGAATGAGCGTCGCCTCGTCGCCCAGATGGACGCTGACGCAAGCTGTGTTGCCACCATAGCGCACAGTGGTGGGGCCAGGAACAGGAATCGTTCCCCGCACCCCCCAGAATCGGACAGTAAGACTCTGCTGCATCGTTGCTCCTTCGTCACAGATCGTCGGCGCCTGCCGGACGGAGATCGAGCGATGCACCTGTCCAGTGGGCAGCCAATGGGCGGTATGATAATGGCAAAATCCGAATTTGCCAATCAGGGCAAGCGCCCCATGCCGACATTGGGCGAAAGCAGCTTTCGTGCTACACTCGTACTTCTTATACTAGCGAACCGTCACACCCTCAGAGAAATAACTTATGTCAATCATTCGTTGGGGCTTGCTCTCCACCGCCCACATCAACCGTCGTCTTATCCCGGCCATACGCGCCTCGAAGCGAGGCGAACTGGTGGCCGTCGCCAGCCGTGAGCAGGCCACTGCCGACGCCTACGCTGACAAATGGAATATCCCCCTCCGTTTCGGCAGCTACGAAGCCATGCTCACCTCCGACCAGATCGACGCCGTTTACATCAGTCTGCCCAACCATTTGCACGCCGAATGGACGATTAGGGCGCTGGAGCACGGCGTCCATGTACTATGCGAAAAACCCTTTGCCCTCACGCTGGTGGAAGTAGACCGCATGATCGATGCCTCCAGGCGCACGGGCCGCGTCCTGGCCGAAGCCTTCATGTACCGCCATCACCCGCAGATGAAGATCATGGGCGAATGGGTGCGCAGTGGGCGCATCGGCGAGGTGGCTTTGGTGCGCGGCATGTTCAACTTCGACCTGACCGACCGCCCCAACATCCGCCTGATGCCTGAAACCGGCGGCGGCGCCCTCTGGGACATCGGCGTCTACCCCGTCAGCTTTGCCCAGTACATCATGGGCGGGCTGCCGACGCGGGTGGCAGGTGAACAATGGGTGGGCGAAACCGGAGTCGATGAAGTCTTCAGCGGCCAAATGTTTTACCCCAACAGCGCCATCGCCCAAATTGCCTGCTCGTTCCGCACACCCTTCCATACCTCTGTCGAAATCGTCGGCACACAAGGACATCTCACCCTCAACCGCCCCTTCATCTTCGGCAACGACGGCGCGCCCCGCCAATTGCTCTTCCACCCGCCCGATGGCGCCCCCCAGCCCATCCCCGTACCCGACCGCGAACTCTATATCGGCGAGGTCGAAGACATGCATGCCGCCATTCTCGACGGTGCGCCCCCCTATCTCACCCTGGCTGAAACCCGCAACCACGTTCGCACCGTCCTTTCGCTATACGAAGCCGCCCGCACACAAAGTATCATAACGCTTTCATGACCCCTCAAGAGCACGACCGACCATGCAACTGATCGACATCACCCGTCCTCTTAGCCCCGCCATCGCCGTCTGGCCTGGCGATACACCTTTCCATTTGCATCACATCCTCACCATCGCCGGGGGCGCGGCTGTCAACCTGGGCACGTTGACCATGAGCGCCCACACTGGCACCCATGTCGACGCACCTTACCACTTCGATGACGCCGGCATCACCCTCGAGCAGGTCGATCTCACACGCTACTGGGGCCTGGCTCAGGTCGTCGCCGTCGCCAAAACCTCCGGCCCTCTCACCCCTGCCGACTTCGCCCACGCCGACCTGGGCCGCGCACCTCGCCTGCTCGTCCGCTCCACCGCCAGCGTCACCGATCAGCGCGTCTTCCATCCTGATTATGTCTACCCCAGCCCGGAATTGGCCGACTATCTCGGCAGCCTCGGCATCGTGCTCTATGGCGCCGACGCGCCCTCGATGGACCACCCGGAGAGCAAGACTATCCCTGGCCATCACGCTATGCAGCGGAACAACATTGCCATCCTGGAGGGACTGGATTTGAGCCAGGCGCCCGAAGGACTATACGAACTCGTTGCTTTTCCCCTCCTGATCAAGGGCGGCGACGGCAGCCCGGTGAGAGCGATCCTGCGTCGCGATTGAAAAGTCGAACCCTCGAAAATAAGGGGTATTCGAGGGTTCGACACATCATTGCGACCAAGTCGTCGGTTGGCGATCCCAGCGGTGCGGGCGTAGCTGAGCCAGCAGATCGGGGGACAAGGGGCCGGCGTCGCTGGCGGCCATATTGGTCTCGACATGGCGCAGCTTGCGCATGCCGGGGATGATGGTGCTGACCGCCGGATGGTTGAGGATGAAGCGTAAGGCCATATCGGGCAGCGTCAGGCCGGCGGCGGCGGCAATGGGTTTGAGCACATCGGCGCGTTCGACGCTGGGGATCAGATTTTCGGGCACGAAATAGCTGTTGCGCCAATCGCCCTGGGGCCATCTCGAGTCCTTCGTCAGCGTCCCGGTCAGGGAGCCTTCGTCGAAGGGCACGCGGGCGATCACAGCCACGTTCATGGCTTCACAGGCCGGGAATAGCTCATCCTCCGGGTTCTGATCGAAGATGTTATAGATCACCTGCACGGCGTCGATCAGGCCGCTGCGCACCGCGCGCACACCATTCCATGGCTCCCAACGGTTGATGCTGATGCCGACCGCCCGCAAAAGCCCCTGCTGTTTGAGATCCTCCATCGTGCGCGCCAGGCGTTCGTCCTCGATCCAGCTATCCTCCCAGGTGTGGAACTGGAAGAGATCGAAGCTCTCCAGCCCGGCGTTGCGCAGGCTTTTGTGGACGAAGCTTTCGATGTGGTCGGGCGGAAAACAGTCATCCAGGGTGAACTCCCGGCGGCTGGGCCATTTGAAATTCTTGGGTGGGATTTTGGTGGCGGTGTAGAGCTTTTTGTCGGGATGAGCGCGCACCAGGCGCCCCAGCAAGCCCTCGCTGTGGCCGGCGCCATACCCCCAGGCGGTGTCGAAGAAATTGCAGCCTAGCTCGACCGACCGTTCCAGCGCCTGCATAGATTCGGCGTCGTCCGAGCCTGTCCAGCCGCCCATTCCCCACATGCCATAGCCGATTTCACTGACTTCCCAGTTCAGTCGTCCGAATGTGCGATGTTTCATAGTCGCTTACCCTCGGAAAGATGTGCAAGTCCGCTCAGATAACGATAGCTTTTACTCACGGCCTCGAACATGTCGGTGGCGCAACGGTCGAGTTCGACGATGAGCCAATCGGCGGAGCTGGCAGCCAGCGCGGCGGGGATGTCGATCACGCCCTCGCCCAGCGCCGTCATCGGGGCCTCGACCACGGCCGGGCCATCCTTGACGTGCAAGAGCGGGGCGCGGGGGCCAAGCGAGGCGAGCAGGCTGGCCGGGTCGCCGCCGCCGGTCTGGACCCAGTAGATGTCGATCTCCAACAGCACGGTCGGGTCCAGATGATCCAGCAGGTGCAGGAGACCGGGCCGTCCCTCCACCGGCCATAGCTCGAACCAGTGATTGTGATAGTGGAAGGCGACATCATGGCGGGCAAAGACCTCGGCGGCCTGGTTCAGATCGGCGGCGGCGGCGCGGATGGCCTCTACGCTGGCGAAACGTTCGGGCGGGAACCAGGCGCAAACCGCGCGGGGAACTTCGAGGGTCTCGATCAAATCGAGGGCCTCGGTCAGTTTCTCGCCCAGAGGCAGGGGGACGTGGACGCTGCTGACGGTCAGGCCCAGGCTACGGAAGAGGCGGGCGGCGTCGCGGGGTGTGGTTCCGGGGAAGCCGGCGGTCTCGACCGCCGGATAGCCGAGGCTGGCCACCTGGCGGATGGTTGCTTCGAAGTCCTGAGCCAGGGCCTCGCGCACGGTGTAGAGTTGGAGGGCGATGTTGGGGGTCATGGTTGATGGGATGGGAGGGGTTCGAGGGGCTGCGGGCGATGGCCGAAGCCGGGGCGGGGGCCGGGGGTGGGTGCGGCCCAATGGCAGGCGTTGGCGATGACGCGCAGGACGTCGGGGTGATAGTAGGTGGGGTGGGTTTCGTGGCCGGGGCGGAAGTAGAAGATTTTGCCGCGACCACGGTGGTAGCAGCAGCCGCTGCGGAAAATTTCGCCGCCCTGGAACCAGGAAACGAAGACGAGTTCGTCGGGCGCGGGGATGTCGAAAAACTCGCCGTACATCTCCTCATGCTCGATCTCGAAGTATTCGCCCAGCCCGGCGGCGATGGGATGGCCGGGCGCGATGACCCACACCCGCTCTTTTTCGTTGGCCTCGCGCCATTTCAGGTCGCAGCTCGTCCCCATCAGCCGCTTGAAAATCTTGGAGAAGTGGCCGGAGTGGAGGACGATGAGGCCCATGCCATCGAGCACGCGCTGCTGCACGCGGGCGACGATGTCATCCCGGACTTCGTCGTGGGCCATGTGCCCCCACCAAAGCAGGACATCGGTCTCGGCCAGGGCGGCGTCGCTGAGGCCGTGCTCCGGCTCGTCAAGCGTGGCCGTGCGGATGGAGAAGCCGGCCGCGCTCAGCCCATCCGCCAGGGCGCTATGGATGCCATGCGGATAGACGGCCTGGACGGTGGGATCGGCCTTTTCGTGCCGGAATTCATTCCAAATGAGGATTTTGGGGGACATTTTGAATTGCGAATTGCGAATTGCGAATTGCGAATTGGACGTTGATTGTTGATTGTTGATTGTTGATTGTTGATTGTTGATTGTTGATTGTTGATTGTTGATTGTTTACTGCTTACTCCTTACTCCTTACTGCTTACTTCCTACTCCTTACTCCCTACTTCCTACTTCTTACTCCCTCCCCCGCGCCGAGGCGACGATGGCATCGTAGAGACGAGCCATGCGCAGGCCCACTTCGGGCGGGCAGGGGTTGGGGATTTCACCGCGGCGCACGGCCAGGAATTGCTCCCACACGCCCTTCGAGGCGGGGACGGGCACACGGCGCAGCTGTTGGCGGCCAGGGCGTTGAAGTTCCAGTCGCTCGCCGTGAAAGCCGGTGCGCAGGTTGCCGCGGGAGCAGAAGACGCGAATGTCGGAGCCAAAGCTGGGCATGGCTTCGCCGCAGGCGTGCATCGTCACCCAGGCGCCTGATTGCAGACGGCCCATGACCGTGCCCATGGTCTCGACCGGCCGGCCGTTGTTGTCCAGCCAGGCCGCGACTTCGACGAACTCCTCGCCCGCCAGATCGACGACGGTGTTGAGCAGGTGAGCGCCGGTGTCGAAGAGGAAGCCGCCGCCGGAAAGCTCAGGAACCTGACGCCAGGTGCCGGTCGTGCCGGCCCCCCAGTTCTGCCAGGCGACGGCGCTGATGCTCAAGATGCGGCCCAGTTCGCCCGACCGCAACAGGCGCACGGCGGTGCGAATCTGCGGCGAGAGGCTGCCGGGGAAGGCGACGACGAGGAGGCGTCCGGTGCGGCGCTGAACGTCGATCAGGCTTTCGGCCTCAACCGCGTTCATAACCATCGGTTTCTCCAGCAGCACGTCCAGCCCGGCCTGAAGACAAGCGACAGTCTGGTCGTGATGAAAGGCATGGGGGGTGATGATGAAGGCGGCGTCGAGGGGGTGGTCGGCCAGCAGACGGGCCAGGTCGGGCTGGTTGGGCGGCGGGGTGAGGCCGTGCTCCTCAAAGATTTTGGCGGCTTCGGCATAGGCCGCGGGGGACGGCTCGCAGACAACGGTGATGGCGGTGGTTTCCTGCTGTTGCAGCATCTGGCGGATGTGGTAGCGGGCCATGCCGCCGCAGCCGATGATGGTGACGCGAGTGAGGTGGGTCATAATCGGGTGAAGTTCTCCGTAGAGGTGAAGGCAGGACGCGGCGAAGCGTCGGGCGAACGCACCCAGGCAATCAGAATGCGAGATTTGCCCATCATGGGGCCCTGGCCGCGCCATTGCATAGCCTGGATTCTACGCCGCCAATGCCGGAGCGGGCAACTTTTGCAAGCAATCTGTAAACTGGTTGGCTACGGCGAAGTGCAAGCCCGCACGTCATCAATCTCCAGCCAGACCCTGGCGTCGTTGGGGCAAAGGTTGTAGGTCAGCTCGAATGAGAGCAGCACCTTACGACCTGCAAAAGCGCTGAGGTCAATGCTGGTGGTTTCCCAGCCGCCAGCCGTTGTCGCTGGCAAGGAGAGCGCGGCCAATTGTCGCAGGTTGCGTCGGTCGAGCAAGAGGGTGCGCGGGGCATCGTTCGCCGTGGCTGTCGATCCAGAACGATAGGAGAGATCGAGCGTCATGCCGGCGGCCTGGGCAGGTACGGAGAAGGATTGCTGGGCGATAGAGCGTCCGCTGCGACAAGGCGCAGGTTTGTCAGGTGGCGCGCCCAGTTGCAGGAAATGATTGTCGGTGTCATCCGGGTCGGTCACGATGCGGGCGGGGATGCGGGTGGACGGGAGGGACCAGCCGCCCTGGTCTTCGAAGTTGCCGTTGCGGATGAGGTTGTGGCAGGTTGATGAAGGCGCGGCCACTTTGATTTCTTGCACTTGGGTGTTAGCCCAATTCTCCGCGCCGATCAACACGCCCGCCAGCCTGAATTCGACCTTTTTGCCTTTGCCCCGGCAGCCGGTGGGGTCCACGGCGTTGGCGTCGGGAACGGCGATGGTGGTGGTGAAAGCATCCGTGGCGGCGATGCGGTGTAGCGGGCTTTCTCCGCACACCTTGCCATCCACTTTGGCGATGAGAGCCGCATCGTCCGCAAAAGTTAGTTCGGCAGTGCGCGTGATCGAGGTGAAGTAGAAGGCGGGCGGTAGTCCAAAATCCGGCGCTGAAGTTTTGAGAGCATTAAAAGCATCGGCGGAAGCAAGTGTCGTTGTGTAGGGAACCACCGATTCGAAGCCACCGGCGAGGCTGAGCGTGACGGGCGCGCTGACATGGATGAGGTAGCCCTGACCAAATTCCAACGCGCCTAAGCTGTTCGCCCACGGGGCGGCGTCCGGGTCGTACACCTGCCAGGGGGCAGATGGCTGCGAGGCGTCGAAAGCATAAACGACGCTGTACTGGCCGCCGAGGGTTTGCAAGCTCTCGGAAATCGAGGGGCGGGAGGCGACGTCGTGGGTGGGCAGCGGATAGCCGACCAGATTCCAACCGGCGTGCAGCGGGATTTCGAGACGGGCGAGCAGAGCGTAGAGGCCGCCGCCGCGCGCCCGCGCCGAAGCCTGGTTCTGAACGGGATCGACGCGCGTTGGCAAAGGCAGCCATTCGCCGCTAGCTTCATCACGATGGTAGATGCCGAGGGCGTTTTCCTGACCCGGCGGCACATCTTTACCCAGGTAATTGAAGTTGATAAAGGCGTCGCGCAAGTCCAGGCTAGCAGGGACAGGAAGGAGGCGGTAGGCCTGGCCCACCACCTGGGCGCCGGACGGCAGATCGGGCAGCGAGGAGGCCGTCTGGATCGTGAGAAATTCGCCTGTGTTGAAGTCTTTGTCCCAATACAAGATGAGCTGGCCATCGCCCGACATGACCGGCGCATGGCTTGAACGGAAGGGGGCGCCGGTGCCTTTGCGGAAAGCGCCGGTGCCTTTGCGAAAAGCAGCGCTGGAGCCAATCATGAAGTCAGTAACGGCGTGATACGATTCGGCTCCGGTGGCGCGGCAATGATCAACGGTGCCCATATCGCTATTGCGCGCCTGGTCGCTTTCGTCACTCGACCAGATATGAAGATAACCCTGTACGATGGGAGCGTTGGATGGCAACACGTAGGTGGCAGTATAAACGGCGGCCGAAGCGGCAGAAGCGCCAAGACGAACGGTTTCATAGATATCACCGTCAAGTGGGTACAAGCGCCCGCACACCGCAATGCCAGACGGAATTTCGGATGGCAGGGTGACTGTTATCGCCAGGTGTTCGGCGTCTGCGGGCGTAAGCGCTATCTCAGGCGACCACCAAGTCGGACTGGGTTTGAGCGTAATCTCACGCTCTTCGGCTGTTGCACAGCCCTGCTGGTCGCCGCTCAGAACGCAGACCTGGTCGCCTTTGGCGGCTCCCAATGCGAACACCTGATCTCCCCTGGGGCGACCCAAATCGATAAGTTGAGCATCCGCATCCTGATGAAAGCCGCCTTTGAACAGGTAGACGCGGGCGTTAGCGTCGGCGGGCAATGATCTCCCGGCGTCGTCGACCGTCGTGAGAATCGGAGTGTCGAGGATGTTAGCGGTGGAAGGCGGCGTTACAAAGTTGATCTGTGTCAGATCGAGAACCATCTGCGTGGGGCCTTCCCACACCAGGCAGCCTTTTCCTCCTTGAGCGTCGCACTTCTCGGCCTCTTGGGCGTTGCCTCTCCCAGAGGTCGTGCTGCGGCCCGACTTCTGCTTCAAAACTTCGTCAGGCGTGTTGAGCCACGGATAGAATGCCTTGATCGTCCCCCAATCAGAGCGCCCCGTTTCCTGGTCCGAAAGGGTGCGCCCGCACTCCAGATCAGGATTTTCCCACGTCATGTCGGCGGTGAACTCGTCGTAGCCCTTGTTCGAGTCATCGCGGTAAGGATCGGCCATGGCGCCGGGGCAGCCGCTGACCGAAACCAGCGCCCCTGCGTCGTAGCCAACGTAGTTGTCTTCGAGGAAAAACAGATAATGACCCAGCTCGTGCGCCAGGGCGCGCGGCCAATCGTCGCCCAAGGTATTCTGCTCGCCGTAACGGTTCCAGGTGACGCCCATATGCACCTGGCCAGGATAGTACACTTTGTTCTTGGGTGCTCCTGGCATCTGCAGCGTTTTGGTGTATGTGTCACTGACGATGCCGCCCTGGCTGGCGCTAGGCCGGATGCGGTTGCTGGCGAAGATGCGCACATCGCTATCGAGCCAGGGCTGGAATCCCTGCGTTTCGGGGTGTCGCCGGGCGTCGAGGTACACATTCACGCGGCCTAAAACGGCCTGGCCGTTGGTCCAATCGTAGAGAATTTGGGAGGCGCGCAGGAGGTCCCTCTGCAGCTGCTGGCGGTAAGCGTTGTCCTTATGCGCATCCCATTCCAATGCGATATCGAGATCGAAGACCAGGAGCGGCTGAGATACGGTAAGGGTCAATGGATCGCCTGGCGTCTTCACCTCTACCAGATCGAGTCCATTTGTCAGTGGTCTGGCGCTGGTGTAGTAAAGTGGGCTGATCGTTGCGTCAAGCTGCCAGTCGATTCTCACCCTGCCGCAACCTTGAAGGTTGGCGCTGAGACCCCAGTCGCCTCCGAGCCAAACACGACGAGGATCAAGCCCCAGATCGCGCAGATCGATGACATCTTGGCCGGTCGGTATTGGGAAGACCACATAAGATGTTGGCGATGTGGGCACTTGTAGTTCCAGGTCCAAACCGATGATGTTCGTTCTGGCCCCGCTAAATTCCTTGCGTACTTGTATCTTGAGATCACTGAGATTGCGTTCGTCGCCGAGCCTGATTGTTGAGCGAGCAAAAGCACGCGCACGCGGTGGAAATGGAAAAGTGATCGGTATCCTTACGGTCCGACGAAACAGGCCCTGACTTATCTCCTGGAATTGTTGTGGCTGGCAATCATACTGCCGCGTCGTATTGACCAACATGCTGCCCCGCCTCGAAGAAATAGGCGAGTGGGGGTGGACCTCCGTACTGGGCCAGACGGCAGCGACTTGATCACCCGCAGCCAGGCGCACCCGGCGCGGTAGTTGGCCATTCTCAAGCGTCTGCATGGGCGCGCCGCTGGGTTCACGCAGCGGCTGCAAAGATTTCTGAGAGGCGGCGCTGCGGTAAATCCGAGCGCCGGAGCGGTTGTCGCGAATTGCAATTTCGGTGCTGCGCGGTCGGAGTGGCAGGAGGGCGCTGGCGACAAACGCGGGATACTGGAAAGGTCCCGGCGTCGAAGTACTGTAGACATTATCGGCTGCGGGCGAGAAGGGTAGTTGCGGCGAGACCATTAAGCGAATGGCCGCGTCTTGCGTTTGTGTGGTCAGGTGAGAAGCTGCCAAATCCACGGTGAAGACATACGAACTTCCCAATTTTGTAGCCAATAGAACGATCGTCGGCGTCAAATCGGTCGAAGCTGCAGGCCGCCAAATATCGTCGCCAGGGGCGCGCACAAATGCCTCCACCCGCGCCAGGGCCTCGCCATCGGGGTCGAACAAGCGATAATGCACCGGAATATGTTTATCCTGGTCAGGCGCGGGAGGGGGGTCAATGATGAGGTAGGGCGCGCTGTTGGGTAGCCGCGGCGGACGCTGGGGGAAGAGACTGTAGATGATAAGTTTGCGGTCCGAGAAAGGCTGCTTATCGCGATAGCGATTCCCTGCCACGATCTCGGCGACGCCATCGCCGTCCAAATCGCCAACAGCCAGGCTTTGTGTCCATCCCAGGCTTCTGTCCGTGTCCAGGCGATTGGCCACGAAATTGCCTTTGCCATCGTTGACGTAAAGGGCATTGGCAAAAGGATCGCCTTTGTCCACATCCGTTGCGCTGCCACCCCAGTTGGCGGCGGCGATATCGAGATCACCATCGTTATCGACATCGACCAAGGCCAGATCATAAATGCGGTCGTCGACGCTGCCCAGCAAACGTGAAGGCGTCGCCTCGAACTCGCCCTTGCCGTCATTGAAATAAACCGCGCGCTGCTCGAAGAAGTTGCCGATGACGATGTCGGGGGCGTTGTCGCCATTGAGATCACCGACGGCAACGGCATGGCTGATGTCATCGCCGGGACCAAAGGTGCGCAGATTACCCTGCGTAAAACCACCCTGTCCATCGTTCAGATAGACGAGATTGGCATCGCCCCGCACCGCGGTTACGATGTCGAGCGCGTCGTCGCCGTTGAGGTCGGCGATGGCCACGCTGCGGGTGTCGACTTGCTGCTGTGTGTTCAGAGGCGGCAACTCCTCGCAGGGCCATTGGCTGGGGTCGTCACCGCGGTTGCGACATACCAGGTTGGGAGCGAGCGACCGGCCCAGAACAACATCCGGGCGGCCATCACCGTCGAGATCGCCTGCAACAATGCTGATCGCATTGGCGCGGGCAGGGCCAAAGGATCGCCGAACCCACCCCTCAGTGGCAGAGCGACTGTACACCATTGTGTGGGTCGCCCCGTATCCGACGATGATTTCAGGACGAGCGTCGCCGATCAGATCAGCCAGAACCAAAACCCGATAATTGTCCCCTGCCATTTCGGCCGGATCGAACGGCGATCCTGTAAAGATCCCATGATCATTGGTGAACACCATCGTCCCAGTCATAGCCGCGGCCACAATGTCTGGCGCGGCGTCGCCAGTGACATCCCCGACCTCGACCGCTACGATCTCCGCCTTACCGGTCTGCACGAGGCGCGCGGCCGGCTGCAGCTCGCCTTTGCCGAAATAGATAGCATTGCGTGCTCTGAAATTGCCCGCCACGATGTCTAGCGCCCCGTCACCATTCATGTCGGCCAGCGCGACAGCGCGCGTTTCATCCGATCCCGGGCCAAAATTGCTCGCCAGGCGCAAAGTCGGTGTCAGAGTGTCGCTCGCATCGTTCAAGTAGATTTGATTGAGCCAGGTTGCGCTTCCTGTGGGCGGCTTCGTGCCCAAACCGGCCACCAGATCCAACCTGCCATCGCCGTTCAGATCGCCCGCCGCCGCGCCCCAATCCTCGCCTTCGCCCCGGCCAAACGAGAACGCCATTTCCTTCTGGAAACGCCCCTGGCCGTCGTTGCGAAAGAGGCGGAAGGGCCTACGACCGCTCTCGTAGGGGATGCCCCTGACTTCCAAAATATCGAGAGCTTCATCGCCATCGAAATCGCCCAAGACCACCTTGCGCGTATCGGTGACAGCCACGCCAACAGGCGCCGCCGTGAATTGCAGCGCGCAGCCGTCCACTGCCCTCTGGTTGAGATAGACCACGCTCGCGCCGCCGCCATGCCCCGCCACCACATCCAAACAACCATCGTCGTCCAGATGCCCCACCGCCAGATTGTAGGTCTGGCTGATCTCAGTCCCAATCTTGATGGCATCCTGGCCGAAATTCGCTGATCCTGTATTCGTGTAAATGAGCGTCGGGCCATCGCCGCTGCCCACGATGAGGTCGAAAGAACCATCGCCATTCATGTCGCCCAGGGCCAAACTCGGCGTCAACGCCGCAGTGGCGCTCACTTGCATCGCTTCAAATTTTTCATTGCCCAGATTGCGATAGATCACGGCGCCGCTCGCACCGGTCGTGGCAATGTCCAGGTCGCCATCGCCATCCAGATCGCCCACGGCCAGGTCGCGGATACCCGATCCCAACTGCGTCGCTTCGCGCAGATTGCCCAGGCTGTCGTTGAAATACACCGCGCTGCGCCCGCCGCCAGCGACCACATCCAGGTCGCCATCGCCATCCAGGTCGCCGGTGGCAATGGCAAGCGTCCGATCTTCCTTCTGGCCAAAGGAAACCCGACCGGGAAAGGTGGGGTCGTCGGCGCGGGCGCGGGTGAGCGGCAGCCATAGACCCAGCAGACAAGCCATCGCCACGCCCAGCGCCAGGAATAACAAGCGGAATCGGTGGACCCGGTCGTTTGCCTCTGCTTCGTAAGCCTTCATCATGCACCTCCAAACATCGTGATCGAATTGGTGGGTGCGGGCAAAGTCACCAGCAAAGCGGTGGCGATGTCCAGGTCGCGCTGTGCGCCCAAGCGCCCGAACACCTCGCTGGCTTCCGTCCACTGCCTGCGCGTCGCCTCGACATCGCCCTGAGCAAGCAGAACCTGCCCCAGCGTGAGCCGCGTGCGGCCGGCTTCGTGCGGCTCGATCTCCGTCAGCAAAGTCAGACTGCGTTGTAGATGCTCGCTGGCCTCGGTTACGCCAGCGTCCAGCGCCAACAACGCCTCGGCCAGCACCCGCAACGACATCCCGGCCTCCGCGTCGAGCGAAAGTGCCTCGGCCTTCACCAGCGAACGTTCGACCTCGGCCCGTGCCTGCTCTGGCCAGCCCTGCGCCAGATAAAGCTGCCCGCGTTTGCGCCAGATTTCCGGCAGTAGGTCTTGGAAGCCATGACGCTCGGCCAAACTCTCGGCCTCGTCCAGCGCCACGGCTGCCGCAGCCAGCTCGCCCTGCCACAAATAGACCTCGGCCGCGCTGGCTTGCACCGCGCAGACCATCTCGTTCAGTTCATTCTTGCGCGCCAATTCCAGACTCCGACCCCAATGCGCCACGGCGGCCTGCTCGTCGCCCATCTTGCTGTGCAGCGAGCCGAGATTGAGTTCGACCTTCACCCTGTCGCTCTTGTCGCCCACCTGCTCGCCCAGCCGCAGCGCCTCCTGGAAGTCATTCCTGGCAGCAACCCAATCGCCATCGAAAATGTGGTCGACAGCGCGGCTGTTGTAGATCTTGATCAGACGGAAGCTGTCACCCAGACGTTCGGCCAGAGGCAGGGCCTCGGTCGTGCAGGCGATGCTCTGGGCCAGGTCGCCGCGGTTGCTGTGGATGAGGCTCAGGTTCAGCAAGGCATCGACCCGAATCCCGGTCGCGTCCGCGGGCAACAGCGCCAACCCCGCCCTGATCTCCTCCTCCGCAGTCTCGAACTGACCCAAATGGATGAGGGCGGCGCCACAAGCAATGCGTAGGTCGGCTTGTTCAGGGACCTGCATATCGGCCAGGTGCTCCAGGCCCCGACGCAACCAGGTCAGCGCCTCGTTTGGCTCCTGTTCGACCAGCGCCTGGGCCATGCGCCGATGGACGCGGGCTTGCAGGATGCGCGTCTCTACGCCTGCCGGCAAGGACGCCAGGGCGTCCGCCGCGGCCTGATAGCAGCGCTGCGCCTCGCTGTTCTCGCCGTAGGCATAGGCCACGATCCCGCGAGCCAGCAACACCTGCGCCCAGGTCTGTGGCTGGAGTTGCACCTGTTGATACTGTCCCAACAAGAGGCGAAGCAGGCCCATTTGTCCATGATTGATAGCGCCATTCACATCCTCCGTCGCCAGGCTGGCGCTGCGCTCATACTCGCCTGCCGGGCGGTAGTGCCGGGCTGCTCGCAATCTATCCGGTTCTTCGGTTTCGTAATAGGCCGCGGCGCGGGCATGCATCTGTCGCCGCTCGCGCTGACCCAAAAGCTCGTAGTAGAAGCTTCGCACCATTGTGTGCTGACTATACACCTTTCCCGCTGCGTCTTCTTCCTCATTTAGCAAATAGCGATTGCAAAGTTGGCGTAGGGTGCGTTGGACGCTGTCGCCGCCCAACACAGTCTCGATAGCCCCGCGCGTGCCTCCTTGCCCCAACAGTACGGCCACCGCGCTCATCACCGCCCTTTCCGCCTCTGTCAATTTATCATCCACCTCATGCAGTAGATAGTTCTCGACGTCCTCTGCGGCGACCAACTGCGCCACAAGTCGTTCAGGAGATGCCGTATGCTGCAAGGCAACGATAGCCAAATTCAGCAATTCAGCATTGCCCGCCGTTTGCTCGTAGAGCCTGCCGAAGAGCGCATCAGCCACCTGCACCTTGCGGGCAAACAGCAGGGCAGCGGCATCCGCGCGACTGAAGCCAAGCAGAGGCGGAAACTTCTCCGTCTTGACGAAGTCAGGCATCCGTCGCGACGTGATGATCAAAGTTGCAGCGCCCCCATGCACCAGTTCCGCCAGTCGGTCTATCAATTTTCCCACCAACGGATCGGCGTCGACATGCTGAAAATCATCCAGACAGATGACGTAGCCTTGATCGCGCACAAGCTGAAAGAGATAGTCGAGCAACACCTCCACCGGCGGCGTGCGGCCCCCCGGCCCAGGGGAACGATTGAGCAACACCCACAAACCATCCTGACCATTGCGGGCCAGCATCCCCGCCAATTTCCAGATCACAGCCTCCACCCCCTCGCCCTCATGAAAGCGATGCCAGAACACCCGCGCGGGATCGCCAACCGTCTGCTGCGCCAATTTGGCCGCCAACATCGACTTGCCCACCCCCGGCATCCCCGTAATCACGGCGAAGTGCGCCCTGGCCAGCACGCCGCTGAAAAAAGCAAGCTCGGTCGCACGTCCAACAAAGCCGGTGACATCGGGCGGAAGTTCGGGTTCGGGCGGCGCGTCAGGCTCGATGTCGGGAATGTCAGTCTCCGACTTCAAATGAGCTAATCGTTCGCCAAGCTTATCTAATTCTGCTTGCAGCGTTCGCTTCTCATCATCGAGGTTCTCGATCTCAATCTCGATCTTCGCAGCTTCGATCGGACCCGCCGTAATACTCTTATTGCGCAACTTCGCGATCAACTGCCCGATCGTATTCAGCTCTTTTATTTTTCCTTCACGTTCGCTCTTCAACATCTGATATGACATAAGGGCTCTCTTTTATGCATACAGCGCACCCAAACCGGAGCCTTGCAACGCGTTCCCATCCAATACCTCCGACCCCATACGTTTGGAAAACTCGACCTCGACAATAACGTCGAAGCCATGTTCCAAACGAGTGATAACGATCCTGAATCCAAACAGGCTGGCCATCACAAATCTCCGGGGAACGAGAAAAGGCAGCAGCGTTGTTGCTTTGACTTTACCAATTTGAATTGATTATACCAAAACTTACACCTATGTCCACAACCACAAAACGCGCCCCAGACCGCATTCTCAGTTACATGCCGGCAATATCACTACTCCGCTTCCCTCCGCGGCAACAGCCAAAAACACACCCCACTCGCCACCGCTCCCGCCGCGCAGACCCAGAACAAAAACTCGAACCCGCGCGCCTGCACCAGCGTCCCGCCCAACAGCAGCCCCATCAACTGTCCGCCGGCGGTGGCGGCCGTGTATAAGCCGCTATTGTGGCCGCGCGTCCGCCTGTCCCCGGCTTCGGCCGCGTAGACCATCGACGTCGCCATCAGACTGCCGTAGGACACACCTCGCACCATCTGAATGCCAACCAGGGCGGCCAGGCTCGCGGCCAGGGTCAGGAACCCAATCATCGTCAGCGCCATCACCAGGCTGCCAAACGCCAACACCGGCGCCCGGCCCACCACGTCCGAAAGCTGGCCCACCCAACGCATCACAGGCGCCTCGACCAGCGCCGCCAACGCCCACAACGACGTAATCGCGCTCTTACTATAGCCCAGTCGGGCCAGATAATTGCTCGAAACCGAGCTGAAGGCCGAGAGCGCGGTCGTCCAAACGAAGACGCCGCCAAGAAAAGCCAGCGGCAAGCTCGAAGATCGGTGTGAAGCCTTCTCCGGGATGGACGAGACATCGGCGGCTGGGGTCGCCAGCGCAATAGGGGACTCGTGCAAAGCCAGCGCGATCAGAGCCGCCACCACATACACCGCCCCGGTAAGTCCAAACACCAGATTCAGCGAGAAACGATCGGCCAGACGGCCGCCAATCAGGGCGCCGATGGCAAACGTCACCGAGCCAACCCCGCGATAGCCGCCCATCCCTTTGCCGCGGCCGCCATCCCCGCGCTGCGCCAACACATCGCCCATCATCGCCAGGCTGATCGTGAAATACGCCCCTTGCACCACCCCCTCCCACAGCCGCGCCCCCCACGCCTGCGCTGGCGACAATGCCCGGCTGAGCAGCGCATAGGCCATCGCCATCCCCGCCAGCCCGGCCACAATCAGCAACTTGCGCCGACCCAAGCGATCGGATAGCCGCCCCCAGACATAGCTCCCCACCAGCCCCACCGCCGCGCTGCTGGCCAGAATCAGCGAGATGCGCCCAAACCCAGCCCCCAGACCCTCCAGGAATAACGTCGCCAAAGGGATGCTCATCCCCATCGCCCCAAACACCAGGCCGAGAATAACCGTCAACAAGAAAAAGTTATCGAACCGCTTCGTCATGGTTGAGGGCATGCACCGAGAACAAGATGCCTCATTGTCTCATAGCGAACGGCCAGACCCAAACAACGCCGCCTGGGATTCAAAATTGTCTCCCATCAACACCTTGCGTAAAATACGCTGATTCCACGCCCAACCCCACCCGACGGCCCTGCCCTTTTCCTTTAGCGCGACGCTTCAGGCGATACGGCGGGGCTGACTTTTGGAGCAGAACGCATGATCGAAGTCTCCAACCTATCCAAAACCTACGGCCCCATCCAGGCCCTCGACGGCGTCTCCTTTTCCATCCGCCAGGGCGAGATCGTGGGCTTGCTCGGCCCTAACGGCGCCGGCAAAACCACCCTGATGAAAATCCTCACCGGCTACCTGCAAGCCGACAGCGGCGATGCCCACATCGATGGCCTGGATGTGCTCACCCAGCGTCGCCAGGTGCAGGCCCTCATCGGCTACCTGCCCGAAAACGCCCCCCTCTACCACGAGCTTTCGGTCCAGAGCTACCTGAAAATGATGGCCGACCTGCGCGAAATCCCCGCCGCCAACCAGCCCGCCCGCATCTCTGCAGCCATACGCGCGACCGGACTGGAAGAACGCCTGACTCAACTCATTGGCACCCTCAGCAAAGGCTTCCGCCAGCGCGTCGGCCTGGCCCAGGCCATCCTCCACCGTCCCCAACTCCTCATCCTCGACGAACCCACCGTTGGCCTCGACCCCACCCAAATCGTCGAAATCCGCCACCTCATCCGCCGCCTGGCCCAGACCAGCACCATCCTTCTCTCCACCCACATCCTCCCCGAAGTCGAGCAAATCTGCGACCGCGTCATCATCCTCATGAATGGCGAAGTCAAGGCCGACGCCCGCCTGTCCGAGCTTTCCGCTGCCTCCAGCGCCGTCCTCGTCCTCCAGCAAGCCCCTGCCGGCATCGACAAAACTCTTCGCTCCCTCCCTGGCGTTGGCGACATCCGCGCTGAACGCTCGCCCGACGGCTTCCCCGCCTATCGCGTCAGCGCCCGCACGGGCGATAGCGCCGCCGACCTCACCCCCGCCCTCTACGACCTCGCCCGCGCCCACGACTGGCCACTGCGCGAACTCCGTCGCGAGACTCGCACATTGGAAGCAGTTTTCAACGATTTAGCCGGAGCGTGATGGTTATTGGTTATTGGTAATTAGTTAGTAACCAATAACCAATAACCGATAACTAATTACTAATTACCAATTACCAATTACCGATCCAATTTGCAATGAAACAGATATTTTCTATCACCCGCAAAGAGCTTTCCAGCTATTTCGGTTCGCCCATGGCGCTGATCTTCGTCGGCGTATTCCTGGCGTTGGCCCTCTTCTCACTCTTCTGGGTCGATGCCTTCTTCGCCCGCGGCATCGCCGACGTGCGCCCGCTCTTCCGCAGCCTCCCCGTCCTCCTCGTCTTCCTGGTGGCCGCCCTGACCATGCGCCAGTGGAGCGACGAAGAAGAAACCGGCGCCCTGGAAGTGCTCCTAACCTTGCCAGTCAATCCCTGGCAACTGGTCATTGGCAAATTCTTGGCCGTCATGATCATGGTCGCCGTGGCCCTGGGCCTCACCCTCTTCATCCCCCTCACAGTCTCACTCCTGGGCAATCTCGACTGGGGGCCGGTCATCGGCGGCTACCTGGCCGCGATCTTACTGGCCGCCGCCTACGCCGCTATCGGCCTTTTCATCTCCTCGCGCACCGATAACTCACTCGTCGCCCTCATCCTCAGCCTCCTGGTCTGCGGCCTGGCCTACCTGGTGGGAACAAATGCCATCGTCGATGCCGCTCCCCCTGCCTTCAGCAGCACGTTGCGCGGATTGGGCGCCGGCAGCCGCTTCGACAGCATCCTGCGCGGGGTCATCGATCTGCGCGACCTGGTTTACTACCTCTCTCTCACTGTCTTTTTCCTGCTCCTCAACGCTATCTCACTGGACAGCAAACGCTGGAGCCAGGGCGAGAACACGCTGGTCTACCGGCGTCGGGCGGGTGTGATCGTGCTGCTGGTCGGGCTGAACCTGCTGGCGCTCAATCTCTGGCTGAACCCGCTCAGCAGCTTGCGCGCTGATCTCACACAGGGTCGAGAATACAGCCTCTCGCAGCCGACGAAAGACCTGCTGGCCACCCTGGACGAGCCGCTGCTGATCCGCGCCTACGTCAGCGAAAAGACGCATCCCCTGCTGGCCCCACTGATCCCCACCGTCACCGACATGTTGCGCGAGTACGAGATCGCCGGCCGGGGCAAGGTCAAGGCCGAGGTCGTGGACCCCACCAAGAATCCCGATCTGGAAGAAGAAGCCAACCAGACCTACGGCATCCGCCCCACGCCCTTCCGCGTGGCCGGCCGTTATGAAGACACCATCATCAACTCCTATTTCGACCTCCTCATCCGTTATGGCGACCAGAGCGAGGTCATCAATTTCCAGGATTTGATCGAGGTCGAACCGCGCGGAGATGGCGGGCTCGATGTACGCCTGCGTAATCTGGAATACGACCTCACCCGCTCGCTCAAAAAAGTCGTCCAGGGTTTCCAAAGCACCGACGCCGTGCTCGCCAGCCTGACCCAACCCGCCCACCTCACCCTTTTCGTCACCCCCGCCACTCTGCCCGCCGAGCTGCAAGCCGCCCCCACCACGATCCAGAAGGTGGCCGGCGAACTAGCGACGAAATCCAGCGGCAAGCTCATTTTCCAGCAAGTCGATCCAACGGCAGCCGGCAGCGGAATAACGGCCCAATCACTATACGAAACCTACGGCATCCAACCTTTTGCCGCCTCGCTTTTTTCGTCCGACACCTATTTTCTGCACCTGGTGTTGCAAGCAGGCGACAAGACACAGACCGTCTACCCCGGCGCCAATGCCAGCGAATCAGAAGTGCGCACCGCTATCGAATCGGGGCTGAAACGCAGCGCCACCGGCTTCCTCAAGGTGGTGGGGTTCTGGGCGCCGCCAGAGACTCCCACCCAGGACCCATTCGGGCAACAACAGCCGCCGCTCTCCACCTATCGCAGCATCCGGCAGCAACTGGGTCAGGAGTACGAAGTTCGGGATGTGGATCTCAGCACGGGCCAGGTGGGCGCCGACATCGACACGCTGGTGTTGGTGGCCCCGCAAAACCTGGACGACGTACAGCGTTTCGCCATTGACCAATTTCTCATGCGCGGCGGGACGATCGTAGCGTCGGCGGGACGTTACACCCTGACGCAAGATCCCTTCGCCGGCACGCTGGGGCTGCAACCGCTGACCAATGGCATCGAACCGCTCCTGGCCAGCTACGGCATCACGGTCGAGAACAAGCTGGTCATGGACCCCCAGAACGAGCCGTTTCCCGTGCCCGTCATCCGCCAGGTGGGAAACACACAGATTCAAGAAATTCAGGCCGTCGCCTACCCTCCCTTCGTCGACGTCCGCCAGAGCGGCATGAGCAAAGAAAGCGCCGTCACCTCGAACCTGCCCGCCGTCACCATGAACTGGGCCAATCCTATCACGACCTCGGAAGCCGCCAAAGCAGGCCGCAAGATCACGCCCTTGTTGCAATCGAGCGCGCAGTCGTGGGCGACCGCCAACGCCGCCGCTCAACCCGACCCGCAGACCTATCCCCAATTAGGTTTCCCGGTGGACGGCGAGCTTGGCTCCCACACCCTGGCAGTAGCCGTGCAAGGACCTTTTGTCAGCGCCTTCACAGGCAAAGCCCTGCAGCAGCCAGCCCAAGCCTCTTCGACAGGCCCAGGGCAGACCCCGAACCCCAACACCCCCGATGTGACCGCCCTGCAAGCCGCTCGCATCGACCAATCACCTGACACGGCTCGCCTGCTCCTCATCGCCAGCAACGAGTTCCTGAACGACAACGTTTTCCGTATCTCCTCCAGCCTGGCCCCCGAAAGCCCCAGCCACAGTTTACAATTCTTACAAAACGCTGTCGATTGGTCGGTGCAAGACCTGGATTTGCTGGGCATACGGGCGCGCGGCACCCAAGCGCGGGTGCTGAAGCCGCTTTCGCCCAGCGATCAACGCTTTTGGGAAGTGCTGAACTATGCTGTCGCCTTGCTCATCCTGACCGCCATCGGCCTGGTGTGGGCGGCGCGACGGCGCAACGAGAAACCGATGACTCTTGTTCCCAGCGCCGCGCAGGAGGCCTGATCATGCTGAAAGATCGTCGCATCCAAATTCTGGCCGGGTTGTTCGTTGTCCAAATCATCCTCCTGGCCGTCGTTTACTGGCCCCGCCCCACACAGGCCACCAGCGCGCCTATCTTCCCCGATCTGAAAACTGCCGATATTGCCCGGCTCACCATCAGCGACAAGGATGGCAAAAGTATCGCCCTGACGCAGCAGGCCGGGAACTGGATCCTGCCCGATGCAGGCGATTTCCCTGCCCAGGCAAGCAAGATCACGCCGCTTTTGGACAAAGTGGTCGGCCTCAAGACCAACCGCCTGATCACACAAACGCCCGCCAGCCACGCTCGCTTGCAAGTCGCCGACGACAACTTTGTCCGCCGCCTCGACCTGCAGACAACACAGGGCGCCAAATACACACTCTACCTGGGTTCTGCTCCTCGCGCTGGCGCCACCCATTTCCGCCTGGCCGGGCAGGATAACGTCTACCAGGCCGGCAATCTTTCTTCCACCGACGCCACCATCGAACCAGTGGGCTACATCGACGCCAACTACCTCAGCTTCCCCGCCGCCGATGTGATAAAATTGATTATCGTCAACACCAAAGGCACGCTGGAGTTCAGCAAGACCGCCGCCGGCGTCTGGATGCTGGCCGGACTCAAATCCGACCAACCCCTTGACGCCGGGCAAGTGCAAACCTTCCTGAACCGCATCGCCTCCGTCAACCTGACCCGCCCGCTGAGCAAAACAGCCGATCCCGCCTGGGGCCTGGACAAACCTGGCGCTGTCATCACCGCCGTCACCAAACCCGCGCAGGGCGAAGGCAAAACCTACACCCTCCAGATCGGCGCCAAAGACGAAACGACGAACAACTACTACGTCAAAGCCTCCACCTCACCCTACTACGTCCAGGTTGCCTCCTTCAGCCTCGACGACTTCGTAAACAAAGCCGCCGCTGATTTCGTCGCCACACCCACACCCGCACCGTGACACGGTGACACGGTGTCACGGTGACACGGTGACACGGTGTCACGGTGTCAAAGAGACGCAAAGACACAGGGACCCTCCGATCTCCGCCCTCCGATCTCCGCCCTCTGATCTCCGCCCTCCGCCCTATGCTCGCTATTCAGATCAAAGCCCTCGTCAAAACCTTCGGCGACCTCGCTGCTGTCGATCACCTCGATCTGACCGTGCCGAGCGGACTGCTCTTCGGCTTCCTCGGCCCCAACGGCGCCGGCAAAACCACCACCTTGAAAATGCTGGTCGGCTTACTGCGCCCCACCAGCGGCACGGCTGAGGTGGCTGGCTTCGATGTAGTCACACAGCCATTGGAGGTCAAACGCCACATTGGCGTCGTCCCCGAAAACCTCGGCCTGTACGAACGCCTCACGGCCAACGAATACCTGGAACTGGTGGGCCGCCTGCACCGGTTGGAGGCCACTACCATCGAACACCGTCGCGCCCGTCTCCTGGATCATCTCGATCTGGCCGACCGCGCCAACAGCATGGCCGCCGATTTCAGCACCGGCATGAAAAAGAAATTGGCTCTGGCGGCCGCCCTTCTACCCAACCCACCCATCCTCTTCCTCGACGAGCCTTTCGAAGGCGTCGACGCCATCTCCTCACGCGCCATCAAAGACATGCTGCTGGCGCTGGTCAAACAGCAGAACACCACCGTCTTCTTCTCCACCCACATCATGGAACTGGTCGAGAAGCTCTGCGACGAAGCCGCCATCATCGATCACGGCAAACTCATCGCCCAGGGCAACCTGACGGAACTCCGGCAGCAGGCCGCCACCGACGGCAACGCCACCCTCGAAGACGTATTCCTCAAGCTGGTCAAAGCCGATGTAGACGACATGGGAAGTCTGGATTGGCTGTAGGATTGCGGATTACGACCCACATCACCGCCTCCCCTCTCCCACCTCACCTCACCCGCCACCCATGACCTCCGACCTCCGCACCCTCCTCTGGCTGCAAACCCGCCTGCTTCGCAACGCCTTGCGTCGCGGCAGCATGCAGGACACCGGTCGACTCATCGGCATCATCGCCCTGGCCGTGCTGGCGCTCCCCTCCATCATCGCCCTGGCGGTGGGGATGGCCATTGGCCTGCGTTTCGCCGACCTCGCCCTCACCGGCACGATCGTGGCTGTGGCTTTCAGCTTCATCTTCCTGATGTGGCTGGCCACCCCGGCCTCCAACCAGCAACTCACCGAACCGCTCGATCTACCCAAGCTCTTCCATCTACCCATCGGCTTCCGCAGTCTGGCCCTGGGCAGCCTGGCGCTCAACAGCGTCAGCCTGGCGGCCTTGATGACAGGAACCTTTCTCATCGCCACCCTGGTCGGGGCCGCGCGCTCATTCGGGCACGTATTGGCGATGGGGATTTCCTCGCTCTTGTTCTTGGCTTTGCTGATCGTTCTCAAAGCCCTGATCGACGACATCCTCGACCTGGCCGCCGAAGACCGGCGCTTGCGCCTCATCTTCATCCTCATCAGCCTGCTACCCGTGCTCCTCATCGTCTACGGCCAACTCGCTTTTCAGACGCGCTTCATCAACAGCAACACCCCTGACGATCCGCTCAAAGTCTTGCGCGGCATCGACATCCTCTCCTGGCTGCGCTGGCTGCCATCGGGCTGGTATGCCAACAGCCTCCTCGATGTACGCACGGGCGCCTGGCGCAACTGGCTGGGTTGGAACCTGGCCTTGCTGCTCAGCGTCGGCCTCGGCCTGATCCTCCACCTCCGCCTCATGCGGCAGCTCTACTTTGGCGATTTCTTCCGCATGGCCGTGCGCCAGCGACAAACGACCGCCGTCCTGCGCCCCAGCCGTCGCCTGCCCTTCCTCTCCGCCGCCGCCAGCAACGACCTCCTGGCCCTTTTGCGCAAGGACTGGCTCAACTTCATCCGCAGCCCGATGACGGCCCGCCTCTTCTTCCTGCCCATCTTGTTGGCCATCCTGGCCTACTTCTTCAGCCTGCCAGAGGCGCCAGTTTGGGCGGTGGGCCTGGGCATCAGCGGCTTCACCGCCTTCATGGTGACGATGATGGCTCACAACCAAATCTGCACCTACGACCACATCGGCGTCGGCGCGCTGGCGCTCTCCCCTACACCCCGCCTCTTGATGTTGGTAAGCTATGCCCTTATCAATCTGGCCGCCACTGTCCCTCTGGCCGCAATCGCTGGTTTGGCTTCCTTCGCACGCCAGGGTGACGCCGCCGTGATCGGCATCGCCGTCGCCGTCGCCTTCCTCGCCCAAATGGCCTTCAACGGCCTGACGCACCTGACCAGCCTCGTCTTCCCCTACTACATGGACTTGGAACGCGGCCAGGCCGGCATGAACGAGGCCAAGGCCAGCTTCTTCACGGTGTTTTCCACCCTTTTAGGATCGCCCCTCCTCGGCGCCCCCATCTTCGTCCCTCTTGCTCTCGCTTGGTCGCTATTTCCCGCCTATCTCCCGGCTGCCTTTGCCTTCGCCGTGATCTACGCCATCGTCATCTATCTCGCCCTCCTCTCGGTGGCAGCGCGCATCTTTCCCCGCCGCGAAGAGAGGCTGGTAGAGACGATGCTCGCGCGCAGATGAACAGCACCCCGGCCTGATGCAAGCCCCTGGCGGCTTGATTTGCGCTATTGCAAAAAGTGATTATCGTTCCCGCATCCCACACTCTCGAAGGAGACGAACGATGACCACTCAGGAACACGAAGCCGCCACCGGCGCCCCCCCTCATCCAGACGAAGGCGATCAGACCCCTGCCGACACCACCAAACAACGCACAAGGCGGGGGCGAGCCTTGCGCAAACAAACCCCGCGCCGCAGCCATGCCGCCTGGTCGCCGCCGGACGATCGACCTGACCCCATCGCCCTGTTGGAAGAACAAGGCAAGACACGCGTCCCTGATCTGCTGCCAGTGCGCTATGGCCGCATGGCCACCTCCGCGTTTGCCTTCATGCGCGGAGCTGCCATCGTCATGGCTTCCGACCTGGCGCACACACCCACCAGCGGTATCGATGTTCAACTTTGTGGCGATAGTCATCTCGCCAATTTTGGCATCTACATCTCGCCCGAGCGCACAGCCCTATTCGATATCAGCGACTTCGACGAGACCAGGCGCGGCCCCTGGGAATGGGACCTCAAGCGGCTGGCAGCCAGCTTCATTGTGGCCGGCCGCGACAACAACTTCAGCGCCGGGCAGCGCCGGGCGGCGGCAGCAGCAGCGGTGGCCTCCTACCGCAAGCACATGCGCAAGTACGCGCAAATGTACGATCTGGGTCTTTGGTACGCACAAGTGCGCACCAGGCCTACCCTCGATCTGTTGGCGGGCGCAGTAGCCAAACAATCGGCGCGAGCGATGATCAAGAAGGGCCAGAAAAAGCCCGACTTTCAAGATCATCTGGAAATTCATTCCAAACTAGTCGAAGTCGTCGATGGGCAGCGGCGCATCGCCGACAAGCCACCGCTCATCGATCACGTCTTCGACGCCGAGGTAAAAGAGAGCATCCACAAGGCCCTCCAGATTTACAAAATGAGCCTGGAGGAAGACCGGCGCTATTTGCTCGACCAATATCGCGTGTTGGACGTCGCGCGCAAGGTCGTGGGCGTGGGCAGCGTGGGCACGCGCGTTTTCATTGCTTTGTGCGAGAGTCGCGCTGGCGAAGACCCCTTGTTTCTGCAGATCAAAGAGGCCGACCTCTCCGCCCTGGACATTGCTCTGCCAGATCCTCAGGGGGCCGCTTCCCGCAACCAGGGGGAGCGCGTCGTCACCGGGCAACGATGGACTCAGGGACACGCCGACATCTTCCTCGGCTGGTTCCGTGACGAAGAGGGGCGCGATTTCTACGTACGCCACCTGCGCAATGTGGTGGCCGCGCCTGTGTCCGAGCAAATGACAGCCAAAGTCCTGCGCGCCTACGCCAAATACTGCGGATGGGCGTTGGCGCGCGCCCACGCCCGTTCCGGCGACCGCATCGCTATCGCCGCCTACATGGGGCGCTCTGATCGCTTCGACCGGGCAATCGTCGCCTTTGCCGAGCGTTATGCCGACCAAACCGCACGCGATCACTCGGCCCTCTGTGCGGCTATCGACGCAGGTCGGATCCCAGCGACTTCATCATGCCCATCCTGAACCTCCTGGATCCCCAAAAAAGACCTGCCAGGTTGCGTGCAACCTGGCAGGTCTGAGGCGAACTTGCGCGAGCCGGCTTAGTTGGCCCGGACGTTGACGGCGATGCGCTTGGGCTTGACTTCCTCGGACTTGGGCACGTTTAGAGTCAATACGCCATCAGCATAGTCAGCCTTGATGTCGTCGGCGTTCGCAGGGGCGGGCAGGGTGATGCTGCGCTCGAAAGAGCCGCTGCGGCGCTCGCGCAGATGATACTGCCCCTCCTCGAACTCCTTGTCTTCCTCGATGGCGGCCTTGAGGGTCAAGACGTTGTCGCTGAGGGTGATGTCGAAATCGTCAGGATTGGCGCCAGGCAGCGAGGCCTTGATGACAAAGCCATCGGCGGTCTCGGCCACATCCAACGGCAGCGTCCACGACTTGGCCTGATTCCAGAACGGAGTCTCGAAGGTGTCGGTGAAGAGACGGTCCATGGCGCTGCGCCAGGCAGTCATCTCACGGGCCAGATCGCGATAGGGTTCGCGGCGAACAAGAACACGCATGGGAAAAACCTCCTGAAGGTGGTTGGGTAATTAGCTGGGTTCGAAAGTGTTGGTGAAGCTTGCGCTCACAACCTTGATTCAACACCCCGCGCATTAGCAGCGCGTAAGCGCAACGTTTGCATTGCATTAGCAACCCAACCCCAGCACCCAGGTCTCGACCCACCGCTGCCAGCCTGGCTTCAGCCTCTGTTGGTGGACGAGGCGACGATAAGGGTGAAGTCATCGAATTGCGGGGCGGCGCCCTGATGGGCCACAACGTCGTCCATGATGCGATCGCAGGCTTCCTGCGCCGGCCCCGCGACATAGCGGCGCGCTGACTTCTCCAAGCCCTCGCGACCAAAGGGTTCATCGGCGGCGTCCATCGCATCGGTGAGACCATCGGTGTAGAGCAACAACTTGCCGCCGGTGGGAATACTGATCGCTTCCTCGTCGAGTATGGGTTCGTCCAGCATGCCCAGAATCTGACCACTTTTGCTGGGGATGGGCAGCGCCTCACCCTCGGCGCTGATCACCAGCGGCAACTCGTGGCCCGCGCGGGCGTAGAGGAACTCCCCACTACGCGCGTCCAAAATTCCATACAGCACGGTCACAAACATGCCGGCATCGTTCATGTCCAACAAATGGTGGTTGACGCAGCGCAACACTTCGGCGGGAGAGTCGCCGCGCAGGGCTTCCGCTCGCATCAGACTGCGCGTCAGGGCCATGAAGATGGCGGCGGGTAAGCCTTTGTCCGACACATCCGCCACAACGATGCCCAAGTTGCCCGACCCCACGGGGATGAAGTCGTAGAAATCGCCGCCGACCGCGCGCGCTGGCGTCATCACGGCGCCGAAATTATAGTTGGGGAGGGAGGGCGCGCTCTGCGGGAGGATGCTGCGCTGGATATCGCGCGCCATCTGCAACTCGTGCTCCAATTTAGCCTTGTCCACCAATTGCGCCTGGGCAGCCTGCAACTGACGATAGGCTTGTTCCAGTTGCTGGTTCTTTTCATGCAGGTCCCGGATAATCATCTCGTCCGACTCGCGCAAGCGCAAGCTCATCACCCGCACCACCTCATAGGCCAAGGCCGGCTGGCGATGGAGGAGGTTGTCGAACTCGGCCAGCGTCATCGTCGCCAAGCCGACCTTTGTTTTAGCTCGCACAGTCGCGGAGCGTCGCCCTTTGCGCTCGAAAAGACTCATCTCACCCACCCATGTCCCCGGTCCTTGCACACGCAGCAGGTGCTCGTCTTCGGTGCCCAGCGCTTTCACGATCTCGACCTCGCCCTCAAGGATGATGCAGAAGCTATCGCCCACATCCCCCTCATGGATGATGATTCGGCCAGGCGGCACGGCTTCGATACGCAGCAGCGTGGACAGTTCTTGCTGTGCGACTTCCGGCAGCGAAACGAAAAGCGGTATACGGCTGATATCGAGGTGAGTCATGGCTTCGACCTTGTCACGGCGTTGTCGGGCGTCGTTTTGCGCACGCGCTTTTTGATTATCTCCAGGCTCCCCGGCTGCGCCTCGGTGATCTCGGGCAGGGTCAGTTGTTCGGGCGGGGTGGCGGCCGGTTTGCTGGCTGCTGGCTGGGAGGGCGCCGCAGGCGCGGGCGCGCTGACGGGTTTGCGCGAGGCGGCCGGTTTGGCGGGCGGCGGTTCCGGTGTCGGCTTCGCCGCAGGCGCGGGCGCGCTGACGGGTTTGCGCGAGACGGCCGGTTTGGCGGGCGGCGGTTCCGGTGTCGGCTTTGCCGCAGGCGCGGGCGCGCTGGCGGGCTTGCGCGAGGCGGCCGGTTTGGGCGCGGGCGGCGGTTTCGGTGTCGGCTTCGCCACAGGTGCGGGCGCGCTGGCGGGCTTGCGCGAGGCGGCCGGTTTGGGCGCGGGCGGTGGTTCCGGTGTCGGCTTCGCCGCAGGCGCGGGCGCGCTGGCGGGCTTGCGCGAGGCGGCCGGTTTGGGCGCGGGTGGCTCCACCTTTTCGGCTGCGGCCTTTGCTCGCTGGGCTTCGTCCCGAGGCTCAGCTCGAGGGGTTTTGGCAGGAGGCGCGGGAGGAGGTGGAGGCGGGGGTGGAGGTGGAGGCTCCTGCACGACTTCGGCTTCTTTGACGCGCGGGATGACGACGGCCAGCAGTCGTTGCACGTCGCCGTCGGTCAGCCCGGCCACCTGGCGGCCCCGGCCGGCCCGGTTCGCCAGCGGGGCATCCTCCAAACGCAACACGCGCATCGGGCCTTTGCTCAGGATGGGGAACATCTCCGGCTCGGCATCGACCACGGCCACAGCCTCGATAGCGCCCTGGTTTGCGATCAGTTTCATGGCCGCCACGCCGCTGCCGTAACGTTTCTGAGCGGGGAATTGGCCGACATCGGTGCGCATGCCCACGCCTTTGGTGGTGAGCAAGACGACCTGGCATCCCGGCCTGCACAGCCCGGCCCCGGCGATCTGGTCGCCCGACTCCAGTTTCATCGCCAGCACCCCACCGGCGGCCAGCCCCATCACCCGCACGTCATCCTGCCCAAAACGGATGGCTTGACCCAAGCGCGTGACCAAAAGCAGGTCGTCGGCGCTGTCGCACAGCACCACACCCGCCAGAGCATCACCCGCGGGCACATTCATCACCAGCGGCGAGGTGTGGGCGGTGGCCAGCAGCTCGGTCACGGCCACACGCTTGCAGCGGCCTTCGCGCGTGTAGAGGAAGAGGCTGCGCTCGTCACCGTCCTCGGCCGAGGCCAGAGGCAGCATGGTTACGATCTCGTCGTCCGGGCGCAGTTCGATCAGTTCGGAGAAATGAGGGCTTTCGTCTTCAGGCAGTTGGTGGATGTTCTTGGCCACGGCTTGCCCAGCGGCGGTGAAGAGGAAGAGCGAATCGCGGGCGGGGGCGGCAGCGAGGGCGATGGGGGCGTCGGCGGTGCGGCGGGGCAAGGAGCCGCGGCGTCGCCCGGCCAGCGACTGGCGGAAGAGCTGGCCGCTCTTGGTCAGAAGGACGAGCACCTCCTCCTCGGACAGAAAATCGCTGGCGATGAGGGCCGGGCCTTGCACATCCACGATCTGGGTGCGGCGGACGTCGCCGTATTTGGCTTTCAGGGCCAGCAACTCTTCCTTGATCACAGCCAAAATCTTGTGCGGGTGGGCCAACAGGTCTTCCAGATAGCGGATGCGCTCTTTCAGATCCTTGTATTCGGCCTCCAGCTTCTGCCGCTCCAACTGAGACAGACGCTTGAGCATCATGTCGAGGATGGCTTGGGCCTGGATCTCGCTCAGCTTGAAGCGTTCCATCAGCCGCGTGCGGGCGGTGTCGGTGTCGGGGCTGCGGCGGATGGTGGCAATGACTTCGTCCAGGTTGGCCAGGGCGATGAGCAGGCCCTCGAGGATGTGCGAGCGTTCTTTGGCCCGCGCCAGGTCGTATTCCGAGCGCCGGCGCACAATCTCGCGCCGGTGCTCGACGAAAAGCTGCAACATGCGCTTGAGCGAGAGCAGGTGTGGCTCACCGTTGACCAGGGCCAGGGCGCTGACGCCAAAGGTCTGCTGGAGAGGCGTCAGTTTATAAAGTTGTTCCAGGATGTCTTTGGCCTCGACATTGCGGGTCAACTCGACCACGATCCGCATCCCCTGGCGGTCGGACTCATCCCGCAGGTCGGCGATGCCCTCGATACGACCATCGCGCACCAGCTCGGCGATGCGCTCGACTACGCGGCCGTTGGTGGTCTGATACGGCAGTTCGGTGACGACCAGGCGCGAGCGGCTGCGGCTCATAGCTTCGACATGCACCTTCGCCTGCACGATCAACCGGCCCCGGCCGCTGGCATAAGCCTGGGCGATGGTGTCCTCGCGGCCTTCTCTGCCCTCGCGATATCGGAAGACGATGCCGCCGGTGGGGAAATCCGGGCCTTTGACGAAGTAGAGCAAGTGGTCGAGCGTGATTTCGTCGACGGCGTGATAGTGGTCGATCATGAAGGCCAGCGCATCCACCACTTCACCCAGATTGTGCGACGGCAGGTTGGTGGCCATGCCCACAGCAATGCCGCTGGTGCCATTGAGCAGCAGGTTGGGCAGGGCCGAGGGCAGGACGAGCGGCTCTTTGAGGGTGTCATCGAAGTTCGGGCCGAAATCCACCGTGTCTTTGTCGATGTCGGCCAGCATCTCCCCCGCCATCTCGCTCAGCCGGGCTTCGGTGTAGCGCATGGCCGCGGCGTTGTCGCCATCGACCGAGCCAAAGTTGCCCTGGCCGTCGATGAGTGGGTAGCGCATCGAAAAATCCTGCGCCAGCCGCACCATGGCATCGTACACGGCCACATCGCCGTGCGGATGGTATTTGCCCAACACCTCGCCGACGATGCGCGCGCTTTTCTTGTAGGGCTTGTCATGGCGCAGGCCCATATCGTGCATGGCGAAGAGGATGCGGCGATGGACGGGTTTGAGGCCGTCGCGCACGTCGGGCAGGGCGCGCGCCACGATCACGCTCATGGCGTAATCGAGATACGCCCCGCGCATTTCGTGGTCGATGTCGATGGTTTGGACTTTGCCGAAGGAGTCAGGGAGAGGCATAGGTTTCGGGGTGAAGCGTAAAACGTGATATCTCGTCGTAGTAACGACTTGAGTCGTTATTTTTTCGTTAAAAGTGGAGAAATTTAACAGTTCACCAGCGTATTTTTTATCTCACGCAAAGGCGCAAGGACGCCAAGAAAACATAAAAGCTTTGCGTCTTAGTGGCTTTGCGTGAGCCAATTTGGGGGCAACATGAACTCTTACGAAAAATGAATTTCTTGATCACAATCCTAGCCATTGAGAAACCAATGAAACTATTTCTGGTTCAAGATTTTTTTCAGCACTGATGGTGAAATCTCGTATTTGGGTGCGATTCTTAGTTTTGCCGTTGCCGCTGGCGGCGCTTTCTTCGGCCAAAAAATCAAAAAAACCTTGCGCAATCCCATCTGCCGCTTGCTTGCCCGGAGTCAGCCGCTCCTGCACAAAATCGCCCATTGGTTCTGTGCCAAAGGAAAATCGCTTCAGGATGGTGGCAATGGCCTCTTTACTGTTGTCGATGCCGATCCAGCGTCTCTGCAATTGATGGGCGACAGCCAAGGTTGTTCCCGAGCCAGCAAAGCAATCGAGAACGATGTCGCCAGGATTCGACGATGCCCGAATGATCCGTGCGATCAGGTCAGGATTCTTTTCGGTTGGATAGCCTGTAACTTCAATGTTCTGATTGTGTGCATCGCGGAAGTCAAGCCAAATATCTTGTGCTGCTTTGCCTTCGCTCTCGTCGAGATAGATTTTCCGTCGCGGATTGCCGTTGGGCGACCAGTAGATCTCACCCCGTGCATCCATTTCATCTAGAGTGGCGGGTGTGTATTGCCAATGCTTTCCAGGCGGCGGCTTCATCCCCCGCCACTCCTGACCCGAAGCGCCATTGCGAATCCCTGGTGCGTGAATAGGTACTTTTTTATATCTTCGACTTGTTTCTTTCTCAATGTAGGTATATTCTTTCTCTATCGCTTCTTGTGTCCAGGGATCATAAACTCGATTCCAAATATAATTATCAGATTTCGTATAAAACATGATATAATCTGATATATCGCCGTACTGACGGCGCGTATAATTCTTTGGATTACACTTTTTTCTTGTAATCCAATTTCTGAAGTTACTTATCCCAAATACTTCATCCATAATAATTTTCACATAGAATGCCATGTTGTCATCAAGATGAAGGTAAATTGAACCATCATCAGCAAGTAGTTCACGCAAGAGGATCAACCTTTGGCGGAGAAATTCGATATAGGACGCGCCCATGAGTCTGTCCTGATAGGCATCGACTTGAGAGCGTGATTTGAAAACCATGCCGGTAGCATAGGGCGGATCGATATAGATGAGTCGGATTTTTCCCCAGAGATTTTCCATCCGCCCAAGATAGGCCAAAGCAAACAGATTGTCTCCGTAGAAAAGCAAGTTTTGGTTGCTTTGTGAATAGAGTTCCCGGTATTGCCCAGGCGACGTCTCGATCACTTGTGATTCCGGCATTTTGCCTTCGTAATTTAATTCGACAGGGTACGCAGTTGTATCGTGCTGCGTGTTGCCGTTCCATTTCGTGTGCGAAACACCAGTAGCCATCTTCTTACCTCATCCCTTCAGCCAGACCATCGTCAGCCGATCAGTCAGCATGCGTAACGTCAAGACCATGATCTTGCCAGGCCAGCGCGCTTCCAGAGAGGCATAGTCGTCCCACATCGAGCCAAGTAGAAGCCCCGGTCCATCGTTGACAAAGATGACTTTGATATTCAGCGACGCGGTTCGAGCATAGGCCAACACCTCGTCCGCGCAGTTTTTGTAACCGCCGGTGCGATCATCCTCCTGTGCCCCGCCTCTGTCGGAATCATAGTGCGCCAGCCCAATCGCGACCACCTTATCGCCTTCGAAGATTACGAAGTCAACAGGTCGATTCGGATTTGGATAATCGACCAGGATAGAACCAAGCCGGATGTCTTTGCCCGCCCTCGGTGGCCCCTTGATGATCAAATCAGGGAATCGCGCTTGAAATAGCTCAAAGAAGCGCTCAGTCAGATCATAGCCTTTCTGCCCCCGGCTCTTGTACTCCCATAGCACGGCGCACAAGGCTTCGTCTGGCAAAGGCCTGCTCGAAAACGCTGCCTGCACCTGGTGGATGGGTCGAAACTGGCGACCAAACTGTTCCACAATCCCACGCGTCTTGGATTTTTGTTTGAGCATCTCCACAGGCGTGCTTGGGCTAACGTATTTGCGGAAGACTCGACAAAGCTGAATTCTCATCCAGGGCTGGCCAACTTCTGCGATCTGCAACAGCAGTCGCTCTGAGGATTCCGAACTGAGCAAGAGTTGTTTGAACAGCACAAGAACTGGTTCATACAACGCAACGGCGTCCACAAGAATGTCTGGGTAGAACTCACCACTGGACAGGGTGATCCAGTTATGGCCCTCCGGTTTGTAATCGGCAAACGAGGTCTTGTTCATGGTTAGCTATGCATCCAACATCTTAATCCGCTCCCACGCCGGCAGGTCTTCGTCGTCGTGCAGGCTGCGGCGCAGTTCCATGATCTGGTCGCGGAGGACGGCGGCTTGCTCGAACTCGAGCTGGCGCGCGGCCTCTTGCATCTGTTTCTCCAATTCCCGGATCAGCTTCAGGCGCTCGTCGCGTGGGAGGGCGTTGAGCCGGGGCAGGGTTTCACCGTCGCTGGTGTAGTAGACCGGGCCGGGTTCAGCGACTTTGGCCTCGGTGGCCACGCGCTGGGTGAGGTCGTGGACGGCTTTGATGATCGAGCGCGGCTCGATGCCCCGCTCGCGGTTGTGCTTTTCCTGGATGGCGCGGCGACGGTTGGTTTCGTCGAGGGCGCGCTGCATCGAGTCGGTGACGCGGTCGGCGTACATGATCACCGAGCCGTCGAGATGGCGGGCGGCGCGACCGATGGTCTGGATCAGCGAGGTCTCAGAGCGCAAGAAGCCTTCCTTGTCGGCGTCGAGAATGGCCACCAGGCTGACCTCGGGCAGATCCAGGCCCTCGCGCAGCAGGTTGATCCCCACCACCACGTCGTACACGCCCAGTCGCAGGTCGCGCAGGATTTCGACCCGCTCGATAGTGTGCACCTCGGAGTGCAGATAATGCACCTTGTGGCCCAGTTCGGCCAGGTAGTCGGCCAGGTCTTCGGCCATGCGTTTGGTGAGGGTGGTGACGAGGACGCGCTGGCCGCGCTTGGTGCGTTCGTTGATCTCTTTCACCAGGTCGTCCACCTGGCCTTTGGTGGGGCGGATGACGACGACAGGGTCGAGCAGGCCGGTGGGACGGATGATCTGCTCGGCTGTTTGCTCGGAAACCTGGCGTTCGTATGGCCCCGGCGTAGCCGAGACGTAGATCACCTGGCTCACCAGCTCGCTGAATTCTTCGAAGCGGAGGGGGCGGTTATCGAGGGCGGAGGGGAGACGGAAGCCGTGATCGACCAGCACCTGCTTGCGGGCCAGGTCGCCGTTGTACATCCCGCGCACCTGGGGCAGGGTCATGTGCGATTCGTCGATGAAGATGAGATAGTCGTCGGGGAAGTAATCGAGCAGCGTCCAGGGGCGGGAGCCGGGCAGTCGGCGGGCCAGCGGCCGCGAGTAGTTCTCGATGCCAGAACAGTAGCCCACCTCGCGCAGCATCTCCAGGTCGTAGTTGACGCGCTGTTGCAGGCGCTGGGCTTCTAGCAGCTTGCCTTGCGACTGAAAGGTCTTGACCTGATCGCCTAGCTCTTGTTCGATGTCGGCAATGGCTTCGGACAGTTTGTCCTGAGGGGTGATGAAGTGTTTGGCCGGGAAGATGTCGATGCGCTGATGCTCGGCCACGATCTCGCCTGTCAAGGTCTCGATCTCGGTTATCCGCTCGATGTCATCGCCCCAGAATTCGAGCCGATAGGCCGTCTCGGCGTAAGCGGGCATGATCTCGATGGTGTCCCCGCGCACGCGGAACTTGCCGGGGGCCAGGCCGGTGTCGTTGCGGGTGTAATAAATGTCCACCAGGTGGCGCAGGAGGTTGTTACGACGCCTGGTCTCGCCCGCGGTCAACGAGATAGCCACGCGGCCGTAGTCTTCCGGGCTGCCCAGCCCGTAGATGGCCGAAACCGAGGCGACGATGATGACATCGCGGCGGCTGAAGAGCGAGGAGGTGGAGGCCAGGCGCAGGCGGTCGATCTCTTCGTTGATCTGCGAGTCTTTTTCGATGTAAGTGTCGGTGCGGGGCAGGTAGGCTTCAGGCTGGTAGTAGTCGTAGTAGCTGACGAAGTATTCGACCGCGTTCTGGGGGAAGAATTCACGGAATTCGGAGTAGAGTTGGGCGGCCAGGGTTTTGTTGTGGGCCAGCACCAGGGCCGGGCGTTGAACTGCCTCGACGACAGAGGCCATGACGTATGTCTTCCCGCTGCCTGTGACACCCAGCAAAGTCTGATGCTTCAGGTCTCGCTTCAGCCCGTCCACCAGCTTAGCGATGGCAGTGGGCTGGTCGCCGGTGGGTTGGAAGTCAGCGGTGATTTGGAAGGCGGGCATGGGTGGAGATTGGTTATTGGAGATTGGAGATTGGTTATTGGGCGTCAGCCAGATGTATCGATGGCTCGCACTGACAGTAGATAGAACAAAAGTTCGCTTTGCATTATAGCGTTTTTTGGCGCGGGTGTCTACTGGCCCAACCCCGTGCAGCAATTCCAAATATGGCTTTTCTTGCCATCAGAAAAGATGCTTTGTGGACACGGATGGGGAAACGCGGATAGTTTTGGTCAAAAATCTGTGTTTCTTCCATTTGGACTTTTGACAAAGCACAAAAGTGCGGTGGCGAAAGTTGACAGAAACATGAGAACTGCGTCAGAAGTAGTGTATGGAAATCACTCTACACACTACCA
>JAYRVO010000107.1:0-2479 GCA_041918515.1 Chloroflexota bacterium
AGAGAGAAGAACGTGTCGGACGAAGTGGCAACATTAGGAAAGGGAGGAAGTATGTTGAAGCAAATCAAGGGTCAAAAAGGTTTTACGTTGATCGAGTTGATGATCGTCGTGGCGATCATCGGCATCTTGGCGGCCATCGCCATTCCGAACTTCTTGCGGTATCAGGCGAAGTCCCGGCAGTCTGAAGCCAAGACTAACCTGGGCGCGATCTTCGTGGCAGAGACGGCCTACCTCAGCGAAAACTCGCGTTACGGAAGCTTCTCTGAGATCGGATATGCTCTGGCCGGAACATCAAACCGATATTCGTATCGTAGCCCAAACGCTGGGGCTAGTGGTGGAACGGCTGGCTCGAGCGGAACGGCTGGTGTAGATTTGATCGCGTGTGGAACCCCGGCCACTTGCACGGCTGCAACTACGGCTGAGGGCGCTAACGGGCAAATCCCCTCGGCCGCCCAAATTTCCCCAACGGTGGCTTTTACAGCTTCGGCAGTAGCCAATATTGATAATGACACCCTGCTCGATGGGTGGTCAGTCAATGATATCAAGGGCGGTTTGGACCGTGCGCTCCCTGATGACGTCACCATGGGCTAAGTCTACTGAGAGTATCTGCAAGGCGGGGGAGGAACCAGGTTCCTCCCCCGGTTTCATTCCGGCCGACCTATCCAAAAACTTCTCAATCAGCGGTTTAAGATTCGCTTCTGCGATTCGTGGCCTGCCATGCCGTATTTTTCAATTTTCCTTTGCCAAATTGTTCGTGTCTGATAAAGCAGGGGATATCAGTCTCGACAAGTGACCAAGGCAACCCTATGAACATTCTGCCTTCCATTTCGCTGCTGGTGATCAGCGCACTCGTGCTCTTCTCTCTTCTGCAGGAGGGCGGCACGACTCATCCGGCGCAAATGATCATTAGGTTGTTGATTGTGACGTGGCTGGGAATTGTGCTGGCGGCCGGCATTCGCGCGAAGCGGCTAGCCGTTCCTGTGCTGACGATGAGGTACGTCGTGCTGGCGTTTGTCGGACTGGCTCTGGTGGCGACCATCTTTTCGCCCTACGCTCATCCGAGCCGTCAGTGGTTGATTGTGATCGTGGGGTACGCGGCGTTGTTCTATTTACTCGTCTCGTTTGCCGAGCGGTGGGAGCATATTCGCAGGCTGAGCGTCGTGATCGTGCTGATGGGCGTGGGCGAAGCAGGTTGGGCCATCATGCAAGGTTTGGCATGGAATGTCTTGAGACCCGCCGGCACGTTCTTCAATCCCAATTTTCTTGCCGGATATCTCACGGTGGCCTGGACGATTCTGTTCAGCGTTGCCATCTATGGCTATCGACAGGTCCCGGCATGTTCGCGGCGGTGGATGTCTCCCGTTCTGTGGTGGATGGGTCTGGGGACGGCGTTGGGCGGTATGTTCCTTGCTGTTCTGTTGACCCAGTCAAGGGGGGGCATGGTCGTATTCCTCGCCGGGTCGATCTTTGTGCTGACGGTCCGGTATCGCTGGAAATTGGCCGGCGGCTGTGTGGCGGTGGTGGTGTTACTCGGGCTGGTCGTTCCGACGCCAATCCGTGATCGAGTGTTGGCGGAGCATCAACAGAATCCTGTCTCCTATGCTCGCTGGCAGATGTGGCAGGGAGCGGTCGCACAGATGGTCGACCATCCGTTGGGCATCGGGTTAGGGCTGTATCAATACACCTTTCCGCTCTATGCGTTTCCGGTTGATGGTGAAATTTCCCGGTTTGGAAAAGTGGCGCAGACCCCGCACAACGATTATCTCCAAATGGGCGTCGAGATGGGGCCGGGAGCGATCCTCGTGTTTGGAATCGGGATTGTCTTGCTCCTCCGCGAGCTGCGGCAGGTGCTTCAGTCTCGACTGCGGCGTTGGCAGAGAAGTCTGATAGTGGGTGCAGGGGGTGGAGCCATCGCACTCCTGATTCATGCCATGCTCGACTCGAGTTTGCGCGAGTCGGCCCTCGCGACCCTGCTGGTGCTCTGTGGCGCATTGATTGTGTCGGCCGCACGGCTGGCCCAGCGGAGAACCGACAACGTGTCCGTCATACCGATCCATTCACGATGGGCGTGGGGAATCGGGGCGGCGTGTCTGGTGCTGGTTGCCGGGGCAGAAGTGACGCGAATGGGTGTGGCCTGGATGAAGTTTGATAGGGCTTCGCGTCAGGCCATGGCAGGTGAGACGGATGCGGCGATCGAGGGATTGAAGACCGCAGCAGCATTGGATCCAGGTAAGGCGCTATACCATCACGGCCTGGGATCAGTTTATGCGAGGGCCTTCGAAGCCTCTCGCGACAAACAGGCGTTCCAACTGGCCTATGCGGAGTTTAAGCGCGCGATCGAACTGAATCCACTCGATAGCCGCCTGCTCGGGCTCTTGGGGCAACTCTATGTTTCCGCGTCGCAAGTTTCCGCTGCTCCGGCGGCATCCGACGATCAGCAAAACGTCTGGTTGCGTGCTGCGGTTCAAGTCTACGACCG
>JAYRVO010000108.1:0-50992 GCA_041918515.1 Chloroflexota bacterium
CTGAGCGAGTCGATCACGCAAGTTTCATTGCGGCGAGCAACCAGCGAAGGGTCTCACGCTATGATAAGCAGGAGATTCTTCACTGGCGTTGACTGCGCTGAAGCAGCTTACCTCTGAGAGCAGTTTGTCTCCGCTCACCACGTTGGCCGCTAGACCCGTTCAGAATGACAGGAACGGTCGAAATGTCACCCTGAGCGAGTCGATCACGCAAGTTTCATTGCGGCGAGCAACCAGCGAAGGGTCTCACGCTATGATAAGCAGGAGATTCTTCACTGGCGTTGACTGCGCTGAAGCACCCTACGCCAAGAGCAGTTTGTCTCCGCTCACCACGTTGGCCGCTAGACCCGTTCAGAATGACAGGAACGGTCGAAACACGGGTGATTCTATCGGAATTGTCGGCGCATGAAGGAATACTACGTCTATATCATGACCAATCGCTCCCGGACGTTGTACGTGGGCATGACCAACGACTTGGTGCGACGCATCTCCGAACACAAGCAAAAGTTTATCCCTGGATTCACGAGCAAGTACAACATCACTCAACTCGTTTACTACGAAGCTACGAACGATGTTCTTGAGGCTATCGCTCGCGAGAAGCAAATCAAAGGTTGGTTGCGCTCCAAGAAGATCGCCTTGATCGAATCTACAAATCCCGACTGGAGGGATTTGTCAGCCGATTGGCACGATTGATTGACATACACGAGCAGTCAGACCGCATGAAAGGCGAGATGCTTCACTTTATTGCTTAGAAACTCCCGGCTTGGAGATGCTTCACTGGTGTCTCGCTGCAACAACTTTGTGTGATCGACCCGTTCAGCATGACACATCAAGAGTTTCTTGCTCGGGCGCATGCCGCCACGAGGCATAGGTCACTCAGCATGACACGAAGCACGAGCAGTCAGACCGCATGAAAGGCGAGATGCTTCACTGGTGTCTCGCTGCAACAGTTTTGTGTGATCGACCCGTTCAGCATGACACATCAAGAGTTTCTCACACGGACGCATGCCGCCGCGTGGCATGGAACATTCAGAGTGACAAAAATGAGGCGCTATGGCAAACACCCATCCAATTCTCGAATTCATTTCCATCGACAAAGTGTTTCCTGGTGTGCAGGCGCTGGAGGATGTGAGCCTGGAAGTGCGTCCGGGTGAAGTGCTGGCGCTGGTGGGTGAAAACGGCGCCGGCAAATCCACCCTGCTGCGCGTCATGAACGGCGACTATCATCCCGATGGCGGCAGCCTCAAATTCCGGGGCGAGCCGGTGACGTTTGTCACCCCGCGCGACGCCCACATGCGGGGCATCCGCGTCATCTATCAAGAGCCGGAGATTTTGCCCGACCTGTCGGTGGCCGAGAACATCTATTTGGGCGAGCTGCCGCGACGGGGGCGGGCGGTGGTGGACTGGGACTTGCTCTTCGACAAGGCGCAGGCCCACTTGACTCGGTTGGGCGTGGGCGGCATTTCGCCGCGGGCGAAGGCCAGCAGCCTCAGTGCGGCCCAAAAGCAGATGGTCGAGATTGCGCGCGCCATCAAGTCCGACCTGAGTGTGCTGGCGTTGGACGAGCCAACGTCGTCGCTCAGCGAGAGCGACTCGGCCCAACTTTTCGAGATCGTCAATCAGTTCCGCAAGGCCGGGGTGGGCATCATCTATGTTTCCCACCGCCTGCCCGAGATTCTGAAGCTGGCCGACCGCATCGCCATTCTGCGCGACGGCAAGCTGGTGGCCGTGCGCGCCAGCCAGGGCACCAGCGAGGACGAGTTGGTCAGCTTGATGGTGGGGCGTGATCTGGAGCGTCGCTTCGACCATCAGTCGTTTGTGCAGCCAGAAGTGGTATTGCATGTGGAAGGGCTGACGACCGACAAAGTACGCCAGGTCAGCTTCGACGTACACAAGGGCGAGGTGGTGGGATTCGCCGGGCTGGTGGGGGCGGGGAGGACGGATTTGGCCAAGGCACTGTTCGGGGCCGACGAGATTTTGGCGGGCAAGGTCTTTGTCAGGGGCAAGCAGGTGAAGCTACAGCATCCGGGCCGGGCTATCGCCGCCGGGATTGGCTTCACGCCTGAAGACCGCAAGAAAGAGGCGCTGGTGATGCTGCGCAGTGTGCGCGAAAACATCACGCTGGTGGTGCTGCAATCGATCAGCCGGCTGCGCTTCGTCAAACGCCGGACTGAAAAACAGGTTGTGCAGAATTTGGTGGATGCGCTGCGCGTGAAGACGCCCACGGTCGAGCAGGAGGTGGGCAAACTCAGCGGCGGCAACCAGCAAAAGGTGGTGCTGGCGCGCTGGCTGGCGCGCAGGCCCGACGTGCTGATCCTGGACGAGCCGACGCGCGGGGTGGACGTAGGCGCGAAGGTCGAAATCTACCGCCTGATCCACGAGATGGCGGAGCAGGGCATCGGCATCATTTTCATTTCATCGGAGCTGCCCGAAGTGCTGGGTGTCAGCGACCGCGTCTTGGTGATGCAAAATGGCCGCATCACCGGCGAGCTGGCAGCCAGCCAGGCTAGCGAAGAGGCGGTCTTGCGGCTGGCGATGGTCGATCACTTGAGTGTAGGAGGATGAGCGATGCAAACGAATGTCACTGAGCCGCCCACCAAGTCGCAGCGCCGTTTCACGCTCGACCCGCAGATCGCCGGGTTGTTGGCAACTTTCGTGGCGCTTCTGGTTTTGGGCGGGATCCTGATCCCCGGCCAGTTTTTCACTGTCGTCAACCTGCTCAGCATCGGCGAGGGCATCACCTTGATCGGGTTGACAGCGCTGGCTGCTGCCATCGTCCTGATCATGGGCGGGCTGGATGTGTCCATCGGCTCGCTGGTCGGGTTTTGCTCGGCGGCGGCGGGGGTGGCCATGCTGCGGGTCGATTTGGCGCTGGCCGGGATTGCCGCCGCGGTGGTGATCGGGCTGGCTGGCGGGTTTTTCAACGGCTTCCTGATCACCAAAGGCAAGCTGGAGCCGATCATCGTCACCCTGGCCACCTTTTCAGCCTATCGCGGGCTGGCTTTGTTGACGACAGGTGATGGTTACGCCGTCAACATCCGCAACGACGCCTTCAATGCCATCGGCGAGGCCAACATCCTCGGCATCCCGCTCACGATCCTGATCCTGGTGGCGGCGATTGTGATTTTCATTGTTCTTTTGGGCTATACGCCGGTGGGCCGCAACATCTATGCCATTGGCGGCAACCCGGTGGCGGCCCGTCTGGCCGGCGTCAACCTGGATCGTTACAAATTGTTCGTCTACACCCTCGCTGGCTTGATGGCGGCGATTGCGGCCATCCTTTTGTCGGCTCGCACCAAGTCCGGCCAGCCCATTTCTGGCTCGGAGGGGCTGGAATTGCAGGCGATCACGGCGGCCATTCTGGGCGGTGTATCGACGCGCGGGGGCCGGGGCACGGTGGTGGGCGTCATTTTGGGCGTGCTGATCATCGGCACGCTGAACAACGCCATGATCCTGCTCAGCATCCCCACGTTCTACCAGCGGGTGGCGCGCGGGCTGCTGTTGATCATCGCCGTGCTGATCCAGAACTGGCCGATGCTGCGAGCGCGCGCTCGCCGACCCCAACCTGTGGCGGCAACCACCGAAAGTTGAGTGGAGGCAAGAATCATGCTATCTCGAACTACTTTTTATGGTTTCGCCGCCTGGCGGCTGGAGAGCGAGGCGATCAGCCTGGTCGTCGTCGCCGAGGCCGGGGCCAAGATCGTGTCGCTCGTCCACAAACCGTCAGGCCGGGAATGGCTGATCACGCCGGAGCAATCCAACCCCTTCCGTCTGTTCCCGCCGGGCGCGGAATACAACCCGAACCAGCCCGGCGGCTGGGATGAGATGATCCCGACCATTATCGCTTGCCCGTATCCCGCGGCTGGCCCGTTCGAGGGCGCGGCTCTGGCCGACCACGGCGAGGCGTGGACGCTGGCCTGGGATGACGACGGCAGCGGCGACGATGGCATCCGTCTGTCGATGTTGGGCCAGGCCCTGCCCTACCGTTTGCGCCGCACCCTGTCGTTGTCCGCGCCCGACGAGGTTCTGTTCGATTACAGCCTGGAGAATTTGGGGCGGGATCGTTTCATCTATTTGTGGGCCGCACACCCGCAGTTGGCCTGCGACCCTGGCGCGGTGATCATATTGCCGCCGGAGGTGAGCGAGGTCGTCAATGTGCTGCCGCTGGCTTTCGGCCCGGAGTTCGGCCCGCCCGGCACGCACAATCCCTGGCCGGAATTGCCAACCCCGGACGGTGTGCTGCGCCAGGACGTGGTGCGCAGCGTCGAGCGCAAAGGCGGGCGCAAGTTCTATCTGCCGCCGGAGCAGGCCATCGCCTGGGCCGAGCTGCGCCAGCCATCGGGCGAATGGCTGCGGATGGGGTGGGAGCCGATGGCGGCGGCCTATTTTGGCGTGTGGATCGACGAAGGTTTTCTGAATCGAGTGGCGGCGGTGGCTTTAGAGCCAACCACCGGCTATTACGATGACCTGAGCCTGGCCTGGCGCAATCGCCGCCTGGCCGAGTTGCAGCCGGGCGAGGTCAGGCGCTGGCAACTGCGCGTGCGACTGGGCAAGTAGGATGAGGAGGTGACCGACATGGAAGATACAAAACGCTCCACCATTTCTCCAAGCCCCGGCCTGCTGAGCCGCTTCGACCCGCTGATCCTGGCGCTGTTGCTGGCCCTGGCCATCCTGGTCGTGATCATCGGTGTGCAGAAGCCGGAAGTGTTCTTCCTGCGCGCCAACATCTTGAACATCGGCCAGGCGATCACGCTGCTGGGGCTGGTGGCGCTGGCGCAGACGGTGGTCATCATCATGGGTGGGCTGGATTTGTCGGTGGGGTCCATCGTGGGCATGGTCTCGATTTTGATCGCCCTGGGCATGCGCGACAACAATCTGCTGGTGGCGGGCATTGCGATCGGGCTGCTGGCGGGAGCGATGGCCGGGCTGTTGAACGGCGTGCTGATCACGAAGGGCAAGATCGAGCCGGTGATCGCCACGCTGGGCACGTTGGCGGTGTATCGGGGCGCGGCCTTTATCGTCACCAAAGGGGCGCCGATCGGGATCATGGACAAGTCGTTCAACCGCATCGGGTCGGGAGCGGTGGCGTCGATCCCCAACCCGGTGCTGATTCTCATTGCTGTGGCCATCTTTTTCTATGTGCTGCTCAATTACACCAACATGGGCCGCCATATCTATGCCATCGGCGGCAATGCGGTGGCGGCGCGGCTGTCGGGCGTGAGCATCGACCGTTACAAGCTGGCGATTTACGTGCTCAGCGGCACAGTGGCCGGCATCGCCTCCATTATCCTCACGGCGCGGTCGAACGCCGGCCAGCCGAATTCAGGCGTGTACCTGGAGTTGGAGTCGATCACGGCGGCGGCGTTGGGCGGGACGCTGATGTCGGGCGGCAAAGGCTCGGTGCTGGGGACGATCCTGGGCGTGCTGATCATCGGCGTGCTGAACAACGGCATGATCCTGTTGGGTGTGTCGCAGTTCTACCAATTCATCGCCCGCGGCGCCTTGCTCATCCTGGCCGTGCTGCTCCAGCGCTGGGTGGCGCGGCGTTAGGATTTTGACGAAGGACGAACGAATTTACGGCGTCAGACTTTCGTCCTTCGTCTTCCGTCTTTCGTCGCCCAATCAAGAAACAATCAAAGGATCTCATACGCATGAACAACTCCGAGCGTTTTCAGAAAGCTATCAATTGGCAGCCGATCGACCGCATCCTCACCTACGATCTTTGCGATTGTGAGCCATTGCTCGTGCACATGGGCGGTTACGATCATTCACGCAAATACTCGTGGGAAGAGATTCTGGAGATCAACGCCCTGGCCTGGAAGAATGCTGGCCTGAATGTCACCCGCTTCGTTTTCGACCCGGCTTCGCATTGGATGGGCGGCAAGATCGTCAACTGGATTCGCTTCTTCCATGTGAATCCTGACGCCTGGAAGATCGACACCACCGGCGGCACGGCCTGGATCTCGAAGCGCCCGTTTCACGACCTCAAGGGCCTGGAAAAGCACCTGCCGCAGATGCCGGTTTACGAGGAAGTGCGGGAATGGTACGCGCCGGTGATCAAGCAGATTCAGGAGGCCATGGCCGAGCACGACATTGTCTTCATCGGCGCCCTGGAAGGCCCGCTGACCGACGCCTACACTTACATGGACATGGAACTGTTCGCCACGGCCATCTACGACGCCCCCGAATTGGTGGCCCACGTCATGGATTGCTGTGGCATGTTTTCGGCGCACATCGCCCGCACCTACGCCGAAGTGGGCAAAGTGCCGCTGCTGTTCATGGGCGAGGATATTTCCAGCACGCATGGCCCCATCTTTCGGCCCGACTGGGTGCGCCAAGAAGCATTGCCGCGCTGGCGCTGGATCGTCGATCCCATCCACCAGGCCGGTATGAAGTTCCTCTATCATTCGGACGGGCGCTACGGCAGCTTTCTGCCCGTCATCTTCGACGAGCTAGGCGCGGATGGCCTGAACCCCATCGAGCGCAACGGCTGCAACGACATCTTCGAGATTCGGGCGGCGTATCCCGACAAGCTGCTGTTCGGGAATGTCTGTTGCGCAGCCACTCTGCCCTACGGCACGCCCTACGATGTCGAGGACGAGACGCTGGAGATCATCGAGAAAATCGGGCCGCAGGGCGGCATCTTCATCGGCTCGTCGAGCGAAGTCCATGACCTCGTGCCGGTAGCGAATATCCGCACCATGTACCGCACCGTGCACGACTACGGCGTCTATCCCATCGATGTCGAGCGCATCCGGGCGCGCCGCGCGGCTCTGCGCAGCAAAGGCCAACTCGACCTGCGCGCCCGCACGCCGCTTTAGAATTCGACGCGTCACCCTTTCCTGTGGACGCGGATGGGGAAACGCGGATTCTCTTACCAAGAAAGTCTCTCATACTTGTCACCCTGAGCGGGTCAATCACGCAACCTCTGATGCGGTGAGCATCCAGCGAAGGGTCTCGACTCTAATGAACGCTGAGATTCTTCACTGGAATTGGCTTCGCCTAAGGATCGTGCGTCTGTATTCACCTAGTTCTCGGTCACAGTGTTGACTGCGTGACCCGTTCAGAATGACACGACGAAAAATGTCTGATAGTGAAGTTGCGCTTGAGGACCGTCGGTCTGAAGTTACGTTTAGTCGGCTTACAGAAATATGAGGTAATTCCATGACTGAAACTGAATACCGCGAATTCCTAACTTTCCTATTTGAACGATACATAAGATCGCGCACTGCCCGAGTGCGTCATCGTTACCGCCATCACTTTGAGGACGAGTTATCCTACCATCTTGACCAAGCCATCCGCTCGGTACAAATCTTTCGATTCATCGAAAGCTACTGCTATAACGATGAAGATGTTTACAGAACCTTCACTCTTGAGCGGCTCAAGACCGCTGTATCTCAAACTCGTTATAGTGTCGAATTCAACAACCGACTTACAGATGAGGCCGGTTTCCTTGAAGCTTGTGAATCGCACACGCGAGAAATTGCTGACGGTCTGAAAGTCGTCCATCTGCCGGACGTTGATAAGGATGTGCTGCGAGAGATGGGCAGCTCCAATCCCGACGTCGAACTCCGCATTCTCGTCTACCGTGCGAAGCAATGGATGGAGAGAAGCGACCGCCAACAGCGTGAAGCTGGCCTCCGCCAGGAGTTATGGTACGTTGAAGAAAGGCTGAAAGAGGCCAACGCTGATTTCGAGAAGCTTTCGGAAGCACAAAATCAGCAATCATCGAGCGAAGTTCCTAAGAAGACACGGCGATGGTTCAAAGGTCTCGGCCAAATCGCTCAGGGATCTGCGCTCTCAATTGCGAATGTTGCGTTGGCTATCGGTGCACTGAATCTTCCAGTATCGACGGAAACCCAAACATGGGGGGCAATCGCCTCAGTAGCTACAGGAATCGGCACAATTCTCAATGGTATCGGAGAATTACGCAACGAATAGAAGATCAGAAACCATATCCGTGTTTCCCCATCCGTGTCCACAACATCACCCCCCTTGCTCCCAAATCAACCTGCCACTTGCCACTTGCCACCTGCCCCATGAACTCCATCGAACGCGTCCAGGCCGCCATTGACCTGCGCCAACCCGACCGTGTGCCCGTCGACCTCCACAATTTTCAGCCGGCGGCGAAAGCCATGGGCCTGCCCATGTCGCAGGTCTTCCAGGATGGCGAACTGCTGGCTGAATCGATGCTGCGCGCCTGGCGCCAGTTCGGCCACGACATGATCCTGCTCGAAAACGGCACCGCCTGCAACGCCCAGGCCTGCGGCGTGCAAGTCGTCTATCGCGATGACGCCGCCCCCGCCGCCCACATCCCCGTGCTCAAACGGCTGGAGGATGTGGACGCGCTGGAAGTGCCCGACCCATACACCGCCTTCCCGATGTGCGAGGTGATCAAAGCCACGCGCATCCTGTCCAAAGAGATTGGCGACCAGGCCTGGATCGTGGCTCGCGCCGATCAGGGGCCGATGGACCTGGCCGCCCAGCTTTTCGGCATCCAGGAATTGATGCTGGCGATTGCTCTCGACGAAGACCCCGACGGCATCCATCGCCTGCTGGACTACGCCCGCCGCGTGGTCACGCGCTTCGCCATCGCCCAGATCGAAGCCGGGGGTCGCTCGACCTCCATCGGCGAACCCATCGCCGGCCCGGATTTGATGTCGCCCCGGCATTATCGCCAATACGCCTGGCCGCACGAGAAGCGCATGGTGGACGAACTGAAGCAGCACGGCATCATCCTGGCCAACCATATTTGCGGCAACACCATTCCCATTATTCACGATTTCATCGCCACCGGCGCCCAAATCCTCGAAATCGACCACAAAACCGACAAGAAGAAAGCGAAAGACGCGGCGCGCGGCAAGACCTGTCTGCTCGGCACGCTCGACACCTCGCTACTGCTGGATGGCACGCCGCAAGAGGTGGACGACGCCTGCCGCGAGGCCATCGCCATCCTTGCGCCAGATTCCGGCTTCATCCTCGGCCCCGGCTGCGCCCTCGACCCCAACGTCCCCGCCGACAACATCCACGCGCTGGTCGAGGCGGTGAGGAAGTATGGGGTGTATGAGTAGACAAGTAGATAAGTAGACAAGTAGACAAGGGCTGCCGGCGCACTTGCTTCCTTGTCTACTTGTTTCCTTGTTTCCTTGTCTACTTCCCCCCACGGAGCAATCACATGGAAATCACCCAACCCCTGACAACTGACGAACGCGCGGACTTTCGCCGGCGCTTCGAGCAACGCCTGGCCAAAGTGGCGGCCAAGACCGACGATGTGTTTGCGTTCAAGCAGGTCGATTTCCCGCCGTTCACTGTCAACAGCGCCCTGTATTGGGTTTTCGGCCTGGACACGGACACCCTGCCCGCCGCCTATTTCGACGACCCGGCGGTGATGGTGAATTTCCAGGAGCAGACCTATTACGATCAGATCAAATCTATCGACGACGACTTCGTGCCCTACCTCATGCCCTGGTTCGGCACCATCGTCGCTGCCTCGGCCTTCGGCTGCCAGATCGAGTTCTACCCCAAAGCCGACCCGGCTGCCAATCCCCGCTATTATCCTGTGCAAAAGCCGGAAGACGTGAAGAAGCTGCGCATCCCTGACCCCGAAAAAGATGGCCTCATGCCGCGCGTGCTCGAGTTCCTGCGCTACATGAAGGCCAACAGCTTCCTGCCCGTGGGCTACACCGACTTTCAAGGCCCACTGACCACGGCCAACCAGCTTTTGGGCTACGACAAGCTCATCTACCTCATGTTCGACCACCCCAAGCTGATGCACGAGTTGATGGACATCGTCACCGAGTCGCTGATCCTGTGGGTGAAAACGCAGAAAGCCATCATCGGTGAACCGCTGGACGAGTGCATCTCCGACCAGCAAGTCTACACCGGCAAACATGCGGGCGTGTGGTTTTCGGATGATGACGCCGTGCTGATGTCGCCCGACACCTATGGCGAGTTCGTCGTGCCCTACAATTCGCGCGTACTGCAAGCATTCGGCGGCGGCTGCATCCACTATTGCGGCAACGCCACGCATCACGCCGACAATTTCCTGGCGACCGAGGGTCTGAAGGCGCTGAACATTTACAATTTGTACAACATCCCGTCGGTGGCCCGGCTGCAAAAGAAACTGCAAGACCGCATCGCCCTTTTCGTTTGCGATTTCACCCCGGTCGAATACGAAGCCTATTTCGATGAGATGCTGGCCACGCTCGACCGCCGGGGTATGGTCATTTGCTCGCAATTCTCGCCTGCCGTCGGTCTGCTCAAAGGTGGGCGCTACGACGCGGTCGAGCGAGATATACGGTCGGGACGCAGGGCAGTGTACGAGTATTTGCACAGCCGCGCATCGTGAGACAGCCCCGTTATCCGCTGATTGTTGGGTGTTGACTGTTGACTGTTCCTCCCCCCATCCCCGTCACCCTCCTCGCCGGTTTCCTCGGCGCCGGCAAAACCACCCTGCTCAATCGCATTTTGCGGAGCGAGCACGGCTTGCGGGTGGCCGTCGTCGTCAATGACTTTGGCGCCATCGACGTGGATGCCCGGCTGATCGACGCCGCCCGCGCCGGCGAGATCGTCAGCCTGCCCAACGGCTGCATCTGTTGCAGCTTGTTCGGCAATTTGGTGGACGCCCTGCGCCGCCTGGTCGCCCTGCCCCAGCCGCCCGACCACATCCTGATCGAAGCCAGCGGCATCTCGGCCCCCCACCAAATCCTGCCCGCTCTGGAATCCCGTGACCTACGCCACCGCTTGACCCTCGATGGCGTCATCACCCTCGTGGACGCCGAGAACGTGCGCAAGCTGGCTCGCGCCGTCGTCTTCATCGAAAGCCAGATCGAAACCGCCGACATCATCCTCATCAACAAAACCGACCTCGTCACGCCCGACGCTCTGACCGACCTCACCGCCTGGATTCGCACCATCGCCTCCAGCGCCCGCATCCTCCCCACCACCTACGCTCAGGTTCCACTGGAATTGTTGTTGGGCAGGGGGCGCAGCAAAGACCTGACAGGTTTTGGAAACCTGTCAGGTCTGGCCGACCTCGACTTCGCCACCTGGACTTACGAAACCGACCAGCCGCTCGACCGCCAGCGCCTGCTCGACGCCCTCGCCAGCCTGCCCCCCACCGTCTATCGCGCCAAAGGCTTCGTCCACCTGACCGACGCCCCCGACCAGCGCACCGTGCTGCAAATGGTCGGCGGCCGCATCCGGCTGGAAGAGGGCGGGGCGTGGGAGCTGGGAGAGCGGAAGACGCAGCTTGTGTTCATCGGCGAGCGCAAAGAAGAAATTCTGTGTCATGCTGAGCGAAGCGAAGCATCCCGAAGCGAAGCATCCCGAAGCGAAGCATCCCGAAGCGAAGCATCCCGAAGCGAAGCATCCCGAAGCGAAGCATCCCGAAGCGAAGCATCTCGCGTATCGCAGGGAGATTCTTCACTGGATGTTCGCCGCAATGTGATTTGACTGATTGACCCGCTGCTTAGAAACTCCCGACTTGGAGACCCTTCACTGGCTGATCGCTGCAACAATGTTGTGTGATCGACCCGTTCAGGGTGACACGATGAAGAGTTTCTTGCTCGGGCGACATGCCGCCGCCAGGCATGGGTCACTGCTTAGAAACTCCCGGCTTGGAGACCCTTCACTGGCTGATCGCTGGAACAGTTTTGAGCGATCGACCCGTTCAGGGTGACACGATGAAGAGTTTCTTGCTTGGGCGACATGCCGCCACGAGACATGGGTCACTCAGAATGACATTTTGCAAACCATCCGCCTCCACAAAATCATTCCAATCATCCAAAGTAACCCTTCCCACGGAGCCGCCATGAACTCCCGCGAACGCGTCCAACTTGCCCTCAACCACAAAGAACCCGACCGCATCCCCTTCGACGTAGCCGGCTGTCCCATGTCGGGCATCCACTACGTCGCTTACCAAAATCTGCGCGATTACCTCGGCCTGCCCAAAGTCGAAACCCGCATCTCAGACGCCATCCAAAACCTGGCCGTCATCGACCAGGACCTCGCCGACCGCCTGAAAATAGACGTGCACAACATCGCCCCGCGCTCGTCGGCGGCGTACAACCTCGAATATCGCGACGAGGGCGACTACACCGCCTACACCGACGAATGGGGCATCGGTTGGCGCAGCCCCAAGCAGGGCGGCCTGTACTACGACATGTACTCCTGGCCGCTGGCCCCGTTCGAGACCATCGATGACATCAAAAAGCATTACAAATGGCCCGACCCCACCGACCCCAACCGCTTCACCGGGCTGCGCCAGAAAGCGCTGAAAACCATCGAGCAGGGCAAGGCCGTCGTCATCGGCTCCATCTCCGCCGGCGTCTCCGAGATGCACGCCTGGACGCGTGGCTTCGAGCACTACTTCACCGATTTCTACCTCAACCCCGAACTGGCCGAGTACATCATGGACACGGTTGTCGAACTGAAGATGGCCTTTTGGGAGCGTGCGCTGCAAGAGGTGGGCGATCTGGTCGATGTCGTGGTCGAAGCCGACGACCTGGCCGGGCAAGATCGCCTTTTCTTCAGCCGCGAGCAGTATCGCCAGTTCATCAAGCCCCGGCATACGAAACTGTTCTCGTTCATCAAAGCCCGCACCAACGCCAAACTTTTCTATCATTGCGATGGCGCCCTCATGCCCATCCTCTGGGACTTGATCGAATCCGGCATCGACATCCTCAACCCCATGCAAAAAAGCGCCGCCGGCATCGACTTCAAGGCCATCAAAAAGGAATACGGCAACGACCTCGTGATTTGGGGCGGCGGCGTGGACACGCAGCGCGTGTTCGACAGCGGCACGCCCGCCGAAGTCCGCCGCGACGTGATCGAGAACATCGAAGCCCTGGCCCCCGGCGGCGGCCTCGTCTTCGCCACCATCCACAACACCCAGGCCACCGTCCCTCCGCAGAATTTCATGGCGATGTGGGAGACGCTGCAGGAGTACGGAGCGTACTGATTTCGGATTGCGAATTGCGAATCGCACAGCCTTCACCTTGCCGCCTTGCCACCATGTCCCGTCTTCTCATCGACCGCAACCTCCCCACCCCCATGCGCGACGGCGTCGTCCTGCGTGCCGATGTCTATCGCCCGGATGTCGATGCGCCTGTGCCCGCCATTCTCTGCCGGCTGCCGTACAACAAAGACGATTGGATGATGCAGCTTGAGGCCATCCATCCGCTGCGGGCCTGCGACGCCGGTTACGCCGTGGTCTATCAGGACACGCGCGGGTGCTGGAGTTCGGACGGCGAATTCTACCCCTTCGTCCCCGAAATCCCCGACGGCTACGACACTGTGGAATGGGTGGCGGCGCAACCGTGGTGCGATGGCAACGTGGGTATGGCTGGGGCGTCCTACTTTGGGGCCACGCAATGGCTGGCGGCCATGGCCCAACCGCCCCACCTGCGCGCCATCACCCCCCTCGTCACCGGCTCGGATTACTACGAAGGCTGGACGTATCAAGGCGGCGCCTTCCAGCTTGGCTTCACGCTGCTGTGGGTGCTGATGACCTTCGGCCAGGACGAAGCCAGACGCCGGGATCGACCGGAAGTGGCCGAGCGTTTGCTCGAGGCCATCGACGACATCGACGCACACTACCGCCATTCGCCCCTCTCCAGTCTGCCCATCCTGCGCCAAAACGAGATCGCCCGATACTTTTTCGACTGGCTGGCGCACCCCAGCAACGACGCCTATTGGCAGACCATCGCCCCCAACCGCCATTACGGGCAGATTCAGGTTCCCGCCCTCAATCTCGGCGGCTGGTACGATTGCTTCATCGCTGGCACAGTCGAAAACTTCGTGCGCATGCGGCAGGAGGGCGGGAGCGAGATCGCCCGGTCGGGCCAGCGCCTGCTGCTGGGGCCGTGGGCGCACGGCAAACTCAGCGGCGAGTACCCCGACCTGAGCTACGGCATGCCCTCGTCCACCGACGGCATCGACATCCAGGGCATCAAACTCCGCTTTTTCGACCGCCATCTCAAGGGCCTGGACAACGGCCTCGACCAGGAGCCGCCCGTGCGCATCTTTGTCATGGGCGAAAATCGCTGGCGGGATGAGTGGGAATGGCCGCTGGCCCGGACGCAGTTCACGCCCTGGTTTTTGCATAGCGATGGCCGGGCCAACGGCGCTGGGTACAGCGCTGCGGGCGGAACGCTCGACCCGGCTCTCCTCCCCGGCAGCGAGCCAGCCGATCTCTATCTCTTCGACCCGCGCCAACCTGTCCCCACCACCGGCGGCGCCACCTTCCTGCCGCGCTTGCGTTTGGGCGCCAACGCCGGGCCGAAAGACAATCGCTCCGTCGAGGCCCGCGCTGATGTGCTCGTCTACACGTCCGAGCCGCTGGCGCAGCCGCTGGAAATCACCGGCCCGGTCAAGTTCGAGCTTTGGGCCACGACCAGCGCCCCCGACACCGATTTCGTCGCCCGTCTGTGCGACGTGTGGCCAGAGGGCGAATCTCGGCTGCTGTGCGAGGGCATCCTGCGCGCTCGCTTTCACGCTGGTTTCGAGCAGCCCAACCCCATCACCCCCGGCAAGGTCTATCACTACACCATCGACCTCGGCCCCACCAGCCACGTCTTTTTGCCCGGCCACCGCCTGCGCATCGACATCACCAGCAGTTCCTTCCCCCGCTTCGACGTGAACCCCAACACCGGTCGCCCCCTCGGTGCGGATGGCCCCAACGACCTCCGCCCCGCCCTGCAGGCCATCCTCCACACCAGCAACTTCCCTTCGCATGTGGTGTTGCCGGTGATTCCGAGGAAGTAGAAAAGGAAACAAGTAGACAAGTAGACAAGGAAACCGGTAGACCGGGAAACCGGGGCCGATTCAATCTCCAATCTCTAATCTCCAATCTCTAATCTCCATCATGTCCTCCTCCTCCAACCTTCTGGCTTCCCTCGGCCTGCCCACTGGCGACCGGCACGACCATCCCACTTCGCCCGCGCGCTTTCCTGACGGCGCTCACTATCGCATCGAAATTCCCAGCGTGGAAGGCCCGGCGGCGCTGGTGGCGGTGCTCGACGAAGCCAGACAGCGCGGGGTCACGATCCAGCGCGTGTCGCAGGGCAGCGGCATCATGCTGCTGACCGACGCCGACATCCGGGCGATGGCGCGGCTGGGAAATCAGCACGGCATCGAAGTCTGTCTGTTTGTCGGCCCTCGCGCGCCGTGGGAAGGCACAGGCCAGGCGCTCACGCCCGACGGCAAGCTGTTCGGCTGGCGACACACCGGCATGGATCAGCTTCGGTACGCCCTCGACGATGTGTTCCGGGGCGTGGACTTGGGCATCCGCAGCATTTTGGTGGCGGACGAGGGCCTGCTGTGGCTGGTTGATCAGGCGCGCAAGCGCGGCGACCTGCCCGCCAATCTCGTCGTCAAGGCTTCGGCGCTGCTGGGCCTGGCCAACCCGGTGGGGATCAGGATGCTGGTCGAGGCTGGGCTGGATACTGTCAACGTTGCCTCCGACATCTCGTTGGCCCGGCTGGCCGCCCTGCGCCAGGTCATGGCGGATGCGTTCATCCGCCCCATCCCCATCGACCTCTACATCGAAGGCCCCGACGGCTTGGGCGGGTTCACGCGCTACTACGAGCTGCCCGACATCATCCGGGTGGGCGCGCCGCTCTATCTCAAGTTCGGCCTGCGCAACGCCCCCAACATCTACCCCAGTGGCATCCATCTCGAAAACGCCGCCATCGCCACCGGTCGCGAGCGTGTGCGCCGCGCCGCCATCGCCATGGAACTGCTCGCCCGCGCTGGCGCCGAGTATGTGGCCTCGCAGCCCGGCGCGCCCGGCCTCGGCATTCCGGTTGTTAGCGGGGATTAGGGGATTTGGGGATGTTTTTAATGACTGAATCCCCCAATCCCCCAATCCCGGCCATCCCCCAGGAGCGCACCATGCCCGGACGACTCGAAAATAAGACCGCCATCATCACCGGCGCCGGTCGTGGCATCGGCGCTGCCATCGCCCGCCGCTTCGTCGAGCAGGGCGCCAGCGTCTGCATCGCCGATATCAACCCCGGCACCGCCGAGGCGATGGCCCGCGAACTGGTGGGCGAGGGCCATCGGGCGGTGTGGACGCACACCGATGTCTCGAATCGGGCCGATGTGCAGCACATGGTCGATGTCACCGTCGCCCAGTTCGGCCCGCCCGACATCCTGATCAACAACGCCGGCGTCAATCTCTTCCGCGACCCCATGAAGCTGACCGACGAAGAATGGCGACGCTGTTTCGCCATCGACCTCGACAGCCTTTGGTACTGCTCGCAGACCGTGTTGCCGCACATGCTCAAGCTGGGCCGGGGCAGCATCGTCAACATCGCCTCGGTCCACGCCTTCCAGATCATCCCCGGCTGCTTCCCTTACCCCGTCGCCAAACACGGCGTCATCGGCCTGACGCGGGCGCTAGCCATCGAATACGCCGCCCGCAACATCCGCGTCAACGCCATCTGCCCCGGCTACATCGAAACACAGATCACCATCGACTATTGGAACACCTTCGACGATCCCGACGCTCAACGCCTCTACGCCTACAACATCCACCCGCCCAAACGCATCGGCACAGCCGACGACGTGGCCTGGGCCGCCGTCTACCTGGCTTCGGACGAGGCCGGCTTTGTCAACGGCGTCTCGCTCATGGTCGATGGCGGGCGGAGTGTGTTGTATCACGATTGAGGAAGTAGAAAGTAGACAAGGAAACAAGGAAACAAGTAGACAAGGCGCAGTGGTAATCGTATTTATTTATTCGTCACTACTTATATACCATATTTACCTCTTTGCAAGTATAGATTAGAAAATACAGAATTATTACCGATAATCCTTATCTGTAATTTATAAATACACAAGCACACAACTTTCGCCGGAAATCCTTGTCTACTTGTTTCCTTGTCTACTTATCTACTTGTCTACTCCCCCACCGGAGCACCACCCATGAAACAACTCTTCGACGGCGTCACCATGCTTGAAGGCGAAGTCGGCGGGCGACCGCTGCAACTCGTGTATTTGCAGGGCGAGACCGCTTCGCTCTTGCTCGACACCGGCTGCGCTGCTGACCCCGACCGCTTCATCGTCCCGCAAATCCGGGAGGCGGGCGGCGACCCGACCCGGCTGACCTGGATTCTCAACACCCATTGCGACCTCGACCACACCGGCGGCAATCGCTTGATGAAGCAGCGAGCGCCGCAAGCAATCCTGGCCTGCGGCGACGCTGACCGCGAAGCCTGCTCTGGCCCGCAAAGCCTGTTTCGGCTGCGCTACGACGCCTATCGCGCCCCGCACGGCATCTATTATGACAAAGGCGCGACGCAGTGGATCCTGGAGCAGAGCGGCCAGCCGCAGCCCATCGAGGCGACCTTCGTGGGGGGCGAGCACATCCGCCTGGGGCCAGATTGGGAGGTCGAGATCATCGCCTTGCCCGGCCACTCACACGGCCACCTCGGCGTCCTCGACCCCAAACACCGGGCTTTGTACGGCGGCGACGCCATCCACGGCAGCGTCTACCTCGGCTTCGACGGGCAACCCAAGCTGCCCCCCACCTATCTGCACGTCGAAGACTATCTCAGCACCATCCGCCTGATCGAGCATCTGCCCATCACGACTTATGTGGGTTGTCATTGGCCGATCAAACGCGGGGCCGAGATCGCTGCATTCTGCGCCGAATCCCGCAACTTCGTCCATCAGGCCGACCAATACCTCACCATCCTCCTTTCCCCAAGCTCCGGCCAATCCCGCCCCCGCACCCTGCGCGAGATTTGCCTGGAACTGGGGCCGCTGCTGGGAGACTGGCCGCACGGTGGGGCCATCGACCTCGAACTCGTCTACGCCCTCAACGGTCACGTCGAACGCCTCGTCCGTCGCGGCCTCGCCCGCGCGCTCCCCGCACCCGATGATCCTCGCATCGCCGCCTTTGTCCTTGCCTGACTTGGTGACAAGGTGACAAGGTGACATGGTGATCGCCTTCCTTGTCACCTTGTCACCCCTTCACCTTGTCACCTTGTCATCCCTACCCGCTCATGAAAATCACTTCGATCAAAACCATCGTCGTCAACGCCCAAATGCGCAATTGGGTCTTCGTCAAGGTCGAGACTGACCAGCCCGGCTTGTTCGGCTGGGGCGAGGCCTCATTGGAGTGGAAGACGCGCGCTGTCGTCGGCGCCGTCGAAGACTTCGCGCCCATGCTGATCGGCGAAGACGCCAGCCGCATCGAATTCCTGTACCAGAAAATGTACCGGCAGTCGTTCTGGCGGCTGGGTGTCATCGGCATGTCGGCCATCTCCGGCATCGAGCAGGCGCTGTGGGACATCAAAGGCAAGGCGTTGGGCGTACCGGTGTTCGAGCTATTGGGCGGGGCCGTGCGCGACCGGGTGCGCATGTACACCCACCTGGGCGGCGGCGACATGAAAGCCGTCTACGAGACGCAATACTTCAGCGACCCGCAGGTCTTCGTCGAACGGGCGTTGGAAGTGAAAAGCCGCGGGTACAGCGCCGTCAAAGTCCTGATCACGCCCCCCACCGAAAGCCTGAACCCCATCGCCGCCTACCGCTACGCCGAAAGCATGATGGCCGCCCTGCGCGCGGCCTGTGGCGAGGAAATGGACATCATGGTCGATTGCCACGGTCGCCACTTCCCCGGCAATGCCATCGAATTCTGCCGCGTGCTGGCCCCCTACCGCCCGTTTTTCATCGAAGAGCCGGTGCCGCCGGAAAACGTGGATGCTCTGGTCGAGGTGCGCAAAGCCAGCCCCGTGCCCATCGCCACCGGCGAGCGCCTGGTCACGCGCTTCGGCTTCCGCGAAATCTTCGAGAAACAAGCCTGCCATGTCATCCAACCTGATCTATGTCATTGCGGCGGCCTGTGGGAAGCGAAGAAAATAGCGGCGATGGCCGAAACCTACTACATGGGCGTGGCCCCGCACAACCCGCTTGGCCCGGTCGCCAACGCCGCCGCCCTCCATTTCGCCCTCAGCACGCCCAACTTCCTCATCCAGGAAGACATGCTCAGCGACGTGCCCTGGCGCTGGGATGTGGTCAAGTCCAGCCTGCGCACCGAAAACGGTTACTGGCTGACCACCGCCGCCCCTGGCCTCGGCGTCGAAGTCGATGAAGCCGCCGCCCGCCGCCACCCCTTCCAGCAAGAAGTCATGCATTCCACCACCGTCCGCGCCCCCGATGGGGCGATTTTGGATTGGTAGAGGAGAGATTGGAGATTAGAGATTGCCAATCCCCAATCTCTAATCTCTAATCCCCAATCTCCAGGAGTCTCCACCCATGTCCATCGAAGCAGTCTACACCGCAGTTCTGAATGGCAATGCCAAAGCCGCCAAGGCTGAAGTCCAGAACGCCCTGGCCGCCGGCGTCAGCGCCGAAGCCATCCTCAACCAGGCCTGCATCCCGGCCATGACCGAAGTCGGCCGGCTGTTCGAGATCGGCGAGAAGTTCGTGCCCGAGATGCTGATCTCGGCCCGGGCCATGTCCGGCGCCACCGAAATCCTCAAGCCGCTGCTGGCGCAGGCGGGGGTGCAGCAAGTGGGCACAGTCGTGATCGGCACCGTGGCCGGCGACCTGCACGACATCGGCAAGAACCTGGTGGCGATGATGCTGGAAGGGGCCGGGTTCAAGATCGTGGATCTGGGCACCGACGTCTCGCCGGCCAAATTCGTGGATGCGGTGCGCGAGCATCAGCCGCACATCGTGGGCATGTCGGCGCTGCTGACGACGACGACGAAATCGATCATCAACACGCTCGAAGCGTTGAAGGAAGCGGGTTTGCGCGACAAGGTGAAGGTGATGATCGGCGGGGCGCCGATCACACAGGACTTCGCCAACAAAGTCGGGGCGGATGGCTTTGCCGCCGACGCTGGCTCCGCCGCCCGCCACGCCAAAGCCCTCATCGGCGCAGCCTGAACCGTGTTCGGACGAAGGGACGAAAATGGACGAAAGGACCAAGAGAGACGAAGTTTTTCGTCCACGTTCGTCCTATCGTCCATTTTCGTCACCCCTGCCCTCTGACTTCTGACTTCTGACCTCTGCCCATGCCCCTCCACCCCACCCTGATCGCCGGCGAATGGCGCTTCGCTGAACCCGGCGTTGACGCCTTCCCATCGAAAAACCCCTCCACCGGCGAGACCCTGCCCGACCACTATCCCATCTCCTCGTGGGCTGACATCGCCGCTGCCCTGGCCGCTGCCCACGAGGCCAAAGCGGAGTTGCGGTCGCAATCGCCCGGCATCATCGCTGATTTCCTCGACGCCTACGCCGCCGCCATCGAGTCTCGCGCCGATGAACTGGTCGAGCTGGCGCACATCGAGACCGGATTGCCGCGCGAGCCACGCCTGCGCAACGTCGAGATGCCCCGCACCACTGGCCAATTGCGTCAGGCCGCCGCCGCTGCCCGCGAACGCTCGTGGCAGCGAGCGACCATCGACACGAAAGTCAACATCCGTTCGCGGCTCGGCCCGCTCGATGGCCCCGTCGTCGTTTTCGGCCCCAACAATTTCCCCTACGCCTTCAACGGCGTGGCCGGTGGGGATTTCGCCGCCGCCATCGCCGCTGGCAACCCCGTCATCGCCAAGGCCAATCCCGGCCATCCTGGCGTGACCCGGCTGCTGGCCGAGTGCGCCCTCGCCGCCATCCAGTCCACGGGCGCGCCCAAAGCTTTGGTGCAGATGATTTATCGTCTGCGGCCAGAGGATGGGCTGCGGCTGGTCAGCCACCCGCTGGTCGGCGCCACCGGCTTCACTGGCAGTCGCACGGGCGGCATGCGGCTGAAAGAAGCGGCGGATCGGGCGGGCAAGCCCATCTATCTCGAAATGTCGAGCGTCAACCCGGTGTTCATCCTACCCGGCGCCCTGGCGGAACGGCTGGACGCCATCGCCGGCGAGTTGTTCGGGTCGTGCACATTGGGCGCGGGCCAGTTCTGCACCAAACCGGGATTGACCGTCGTCATCGGCGACGAGTCGGGCAAAGCCTTCGTGCGGGCCGTGACCGAACGCATGGCCGCCAACCCGCCCGGCGTGCTGCTCAGCGACTACGCGCCGGACGAAAACGCCGCCACCGTGGCCACGCTGGTCGCGCATGGGGCGGAATTGCTCACCGGCGGCCAGCGCGTCGCAGGGCCGGGCTTCTGCTTCGCCAACACCGTGCTGCGCGCTTCCGGCGACCAATTCTTGCTGCACCCAGAGGCGTTGCAAGCCGAGGTGTTCGGGCCGATGGGGCTGATCGTATCGGCCCGAGACGCCGATCAGATGGTCGAGATCGCCAGCCGGCTGGAAGGGAATCTCACCGGCAGCCTGTACACGCACAGCCAGGGCGAGGACGACGCCCTCTACAACCGGCTGGAGCCAGTCCTGCGCCCGAAAGTGGGGCGGCTGCTGAACGACAAAATGCCCACCGGGGTCGCCGTCGTCCCCGCCATGAACCACGGCGGCCCTTTTCCCGCCACCGGCCACCCCGGCTTCACCGCCGTCGGCATCCCGGCCAGCCTGCTGCGCTTCGCCGCCCTGCATTCCTACGACAACGTCCGCCCCCACCGCCTGCCCCCCGAGCTGCAAGACCGCAATCCCACCGGCGTCATGTGGCGGCTGATCGACGGCGAGTGGACGCAGAGGGATGTGTAGGTGAAGCGCGCTCGGCGCTCCTCACGCCACATACGCCCGCAACAACGTTGTTGGTTCGATAGCCGTCACCCTGAAATCGCCCAACGCCGCTGGCAAAAGGGCAAAGCGCACGGCAGACAACGTCACACCCTCGATCGTCGCTCGGCCTGAGATGGCCCCCCATATCTCCAAGGTCTCGCCGTCGCAGCGGCCCTGATACGTCGCCCCCCCCTCCATCTCCACCCGATCGGTGACAAAATAGCGATTGCGGCACAGCTCCCAGCGCTGCACCCCGGCCTCGTCGCTCACGAGTGTGGCCGGGCAGACCTGCGGCTCGACCTGCTCGAAGTCAATCACATCCAACGCCTTGTCGATGTGTAGATCGCGCGCTTTGCCATCGGCCCCGACCCGATTCCAATCATACACGCGATAGGTCGTGTTCGAGTTCTGCTGGATTTCGGCGATGAGCAAACCATCCATGATGGCGTGCAACGTCCCGGCCGGCACACACACATGATCGCCAACCCGAACAGGCAGGCGATGAAGATACGGCTCAAGCTGGCCATCAAGAATGCCCTGGCGGAAAGCAGCGGGGGTGGTTCCCGTCTTGACGCCCAGGATCAGCTCGGCGCCGGGCTTGGCGTGCAACACCACCCACATTTCGGTCTTCCCCAGCTCGTTGCCCTCGTGCGCCAGAGCGTAGTTATCGTCCGGGTGCACCTGCACCGAAAGCGGCTGGTTGGCATCCAGCAGCTTGATTAGTAGCGGAAACTTGCCTCGCTCCTGCGCCCAGGCGTTGCGCCGTCCGATCAGGTCCAACCCCAGCTCGGCGTGCACCTCGGTGAGCAGACGCCCGGCAAAGTAGCCATCCTCCACGGCCGTGGCGCCGTCCTCATGCCCGGCGATCTCCCAACTCTCGGCCACGACGCCACCCTGCGGCAACGTCCGTCCCAGCGTTTCCAAAGTACGCCCACCCCAAAGATAATCTTTGAGGACGGGTGTGAAAGTGAGGGGATAGAGAAGAGTTGTCATTGCTCCATTGTGTACCAACAAAGGTGCAGATGCCAATCCCAAGCGCCACTCCAAACGCTTCCTTCTTTACTTCTCCAATTCTTGCCCCTTCCCTTCCCCCTGAGCTAATCTTCTCCCCGCCATTCTCCTCCCCACTTCTTACTCCCTACTTCTTACTTCTTACTCCCTCCTCCCTCCCATGCACATCACCCGCGTTACTCCCCACGTCATGGGCACAGCCTGGCGCAACCTCGTCTTCGTCGAAGTCGAAACCGACGAAGGGCTGGTGGGCGTGGGCGAAGTGCGCCCGGTCAATCGCACCGAAACCCTGCTCGGCTATCTGTCCGAGGCCGCGCCCCACTATGTGATCGGCAGCGACCCCTTCGAGATCGAGAAGCTGGTCTATCGCATGTTGCGCGATGACTACATGCGCGCCGGCGATGTGGTCGCTTCCGGCATCGCCATCATCGAGATCGCCTGCTGGGATATCATCGGCAAAGCCCTGAATCAGCCCGTGTATCGGCTGTTGGGCGGGGCCGTGCGCGACAAAATCAAAGCCTATGCCAATGGCTGGTACACGGTCGAGCGCACGCCCGAGGAATTCCACGCCGCCGCCCTGCGCGTGGTGGCCAAAGGCTACCGGGCGTTGAAAGTCGATCCCTTCGGCGCCGGCTATTACGAGCTGGAGCGGGCGGAAAAGTTGAAGGCCGTGGCTCTGATCGAAGCCATTCGCCACGCCGTCGGCCCGGAGGTAGAGATTTTGGTCGAGATGCACGGGCGTTTCAATCCGGTGACGGCGGTGGAATTGACGCGTGAGTTGGCGCCGTTCCATCCGGGCTGGATCGAGGAGCCGACGCCGCCGGAGAACCTGCGGGCGCTGAAGAAAGTGGCCGAGGCCGTGGCGCCGCTGGGCATCCCCGTGGCCACGGGCGAGCGCCTGCACACCCTGCCGGAGTACCGCGAGTTGTTCGAGTTGCAGGCCGCCGACATCATCCAGGTGGACATCACCCATTTCGGCGGGTTGCTGAACGCCAAGAAGTTGGCGGCCTGGGCCGACGCCTATTACATGCTCATGGCCCCGCACAACGTGGGCGGGCCGGTCTCGACCGCCGCCGCCCTGCACCTGGCCGCCACCTTGCCCAATTTTAAAATCCAGGAGCACTTCAACGATTTCAGCGAAGCCTTCGTCAAAGAGGCGGCGCCGGGCCTGCCCGAGGTGGTGGATGGCTATTTCGCCCTGCCCTCTGGCCCCGGCCTGGGCGTGACCCTGAATCTGGACGTGATCCGGGCGCATCCCTACCGCCCGCTGCACTTCAATCTCTTCAGCGAAGACTGGCACAAGCGCCAGGCGTAGCGCAAGTTGCCGACTTGCGCTACAGTGATCATCATGAACACATCCGATCTGGTGTACGAGCTTGAGATGCGACAAGGCGGCGAGTTCATGCTGCGCGAGGCCAGTGCCTTCTTCACCGGCAGCGGTAGGCTTCTCGAATCGCTGCGTCGTCTGGCAGAGCGGCTGGAAGCCGAAGGCATCGCCTATGCCCTGGTGGGAGGGTTGGCCCTGGCCGAGCATGGCTATCCCCGCCTGACCGAGAACATCGATGTGATCCTGACCGCCGAGGGCCTCGAACGGTTTGGGCGAGAATGGTTGGGGCGAGGCTATCGCCCCGCGTTCAGCGGCGCCCGCAAATCCTTTCGCGACGCCCAAACAGGAGTTCGCATCGAAGTCCTGATTGCGGGCGAGTTTCCCGGCGATGGCCTTCCCAAACCGATTGCCTTTCCCGACCCATCGCTGGCGGGGGCGACGGTAGAGATCGATGGCATGCGCGTGATCTCGCTGGAACGACTCATCGAACTGAAACTGGCGTCAGGTTTGAGCGCCAGCCACCGCTTGTGCGACCTGGCCGATGTGCAAGACCTGATTGCTCGTCTCGACTTACCCCTGGAGTTGGCCGAGCGCCTGCATCCGTCGGTAAGCCTGGCTTATCAAAAGCTTTGGGAGCAGGCGCAGACAGCAAAACAAAGCAAATTCCAAGAATGAAGGAGTCTTCTGCATGAATTCATACGAACGCATGACCGCCCGATTGCGAGGCGAGCCAGTCGACCGGCCCCCCAACTTCGATATCTTCATGACCTTCGCCGCCCATCACATCCGCCAGCCCTCACGCTCATACTATCTCGACCATCGTGTTCTCGTCGCCGCCAACCTGGCCATGGTGCAGGATTTCAACATCGATCTGGTGCAGGCCATTTCCGACCCGTACCGCGAGGCCCACGATTTCGGCGCCGTCATCGAGTTCCCCGATGATGATCTGCCGCTGTGCCACAAACCGCTGTTGGCCGAGTACAGCGACTTGCGTACGCTCCGTGCTCCCGACCCGACCACCGGTAAGCGCATGAGCGACCGGCTGGAAGCCGTGCGCCTGTTTCGAGAGCAGGTGGGCGGGCGGGTCCCGGTCATGGGTTGGGTCGAAGGCGCGCTGGCCGAGGCTGCCGACCTGCGTGGGGTCAGCAATCTCATGCTCGATGTGGTGACGGAGCCAGAGTGGGTGGAGGAGCTGCTGGAGATTTGCACCGAGGTGGAAATCGCCTTCGCGCGTGCGCAGATCGAAGCTGGGGCCGACATCATCGGCCTGGGCGATGCCGTAGGCTCGCTCGTAGGCCCGGCCTTGTACCGGCAATTCGCTCTGCCCTACGAGCAGCGCATCTTCGCCGCCGTGCACGAGATGGGCGCTATCGCCCGGCTGCACATCTGCGGCAACACCAACAAAATCGTGGCGGATATGGTCAGCAGCGGCGCCGACATCGTCGATCTGGACTGGATGGTCGATTGGGCGAAGGCCGCGCGCGAGTACGGCGACCACGTCTCGTTCTGCGGCAATTTCGACCCGGTCGTCGTGATGCTGCAAGGCACGCCAGAAGATGTCTACGCCGCCACGACTCGCTGTATGACCACGGGCGGCCCGCGTAGCTTCAGTGGCGCCGGCTGCGAGATTCCGATGGACACGCTGCCCGCCAACCTTCACGCCCAACGACAAGCCCTGCGAAACTATGCCCCGCTTTGATGTCACCTCTCTTGGCGAAGCCATGCTGCGGCTCAGCGTGCCTGCTGGCGTGCGGCTGGAACTGGCCGACCGCTTCGATGTGAACCCGGCCGGGGCCGAGGCCAATGTCATGGGCGCGCTTGCCCGCCTGGGCCGGGGCACGGCCTGGGTCAGCGCCCTCCCGCGTTCGGCTTTGGGCAGGCTGGCAGCCAACCGCTTCCGGGCGAGCGGCATGGATTTGGCGGGCGTGGTCTGGCGCGAGGAAGGCCGGATGGGTGTATATTATGTCGAGTTCGGCGGGCCACCGCGCGGGATCGAGGTGGTCTACGACCGGGCGGGTTCGTGCTTCGCCCGGTTGACACCTGACGAGGTCGATTGGGACATCCTGCTCGACGCCCGCCTGCTGCACCTCACCGGCATCACTCCCGCGCTCTCGCCCTCCTGCCTGGAACTGACCGCGACCGCCGTTGCCAAAGCCCGCGCGGCTGGCGTCCCCATCAGTTTCGACATCAACTACCGCGGCAAGCTCTGGGATGAATGCACGGCCGCGGCGGTGCTGATCGACCTGGCCCGCGGCTGCGACCTGTTATTCTGCTCATTGGCCGACGCCCGTCGCGTCTTCGGGCTGGAGGCCGGACCGGAGATGGCAGTCCGCAAGCTGGCCGAGCGTTTGCAGGCGGACCGTGTGGTGGTCAGCGTGGGCGATCAAGGCGTGGTGGGCTGGGAGAACGGCGTCATTCTTCGCCAGGCGGCTTTGCCGGCGCAGGTGATCGATCGCATCGGCGCCGGCGACGCGCTGGCTGCGGGCGTCATCCACGGCTGGTTGGATGGCGATTTCGCCAGGGGCTTACAGGTGGGGGCGGCGTTGGCGGCGCTGGCGGTCAGCCAGCACGGCGACCTGGTGGCGACGACGCCGGAGGAGGTGGGGAAATTGTTGGCGGCGGCGGGGCGAGAGATCGCGCGGTGAGAAAGCGAAAGAGGATGCCGTCTTCGATCATCTCCGTGTTCGTGAAGGGATATGACGACGATATACAGCAAGGCAAGTGTCTTTCACGGCGCTCTCCCAATCGTCGCCATGCCATCGATAGGCAGCAGTGTGAGCGGCTTGTCCAGATTCAGCGATTCGGGGTAAACGCCGGCCTGGACCGCCAGCACAGCCCCCTCCCAGGCCGCGGCGTGGGCGGCAGCAACTGTATCGAACGGCGCCCGCCGCGTGCCATCGCCGCCCCCGCCAGACGTTCCACTCACGAAAAGAGCGCCGTTTGCGTTCGCCGGTAGGAGTGAGGGATCGACGGCGGGGATATTCAGCAGGTTGCCCATGAACAGGCAATCCCAGGCCAGGCTGCTCTCGGCCAGCCCCGGCTCGGCCGTATCGCGCAGCCAGATCCAGGCGTTCTGCTCGCCGGCACGGTAGTCGTCGCGGGCATCGAAAATGCACCAGCGGTCAAGGACATCGGCGGCGATGCCCTGCGCCTCCTGCCCGGCCAGCCAGCGGTAGAAGGCGTTGTCGGGCTGCTTGGCGACAATGGCCGCGGCCAGGCTGGACGTGACCCCCTGCCCCGTTACCCGCTTGATCAGTACATCCACGGCGTGCAGGTGAAGCTGGTAGCCTGGCTCGGTGCTGGCGATGGTTTGCAGCGAGGCGGCCTCATTGCCAACATCCCGGAACAACGTCATGGCCGTGGTCGGCTCCAGGTCGGGGACGTAGCTCCAGACCTTGTACATCAGCGAGTAGAGGTTGGGCGTGACATCACAGTCGGTGACGGCCTTGGGGTCGGGGCAGACGCGCAGTTGACCCAGCGGGCCGCGATGGTCGTCCATCCCGTAGACCAGACCCTAAAGGTCTTGGAGACCTTTAGGGTCTCCGACTACTTCCTCCCCCACCACCCGCTCGAACCCCAGCGCAACCACGGCATAGCTGCGCAAACGCAAGACCTCGCCATACTTCGCCACCAGCGCCGTCTCATAGCGCCTCGCCTTCGCTCCCGCTTCGGCCAGCTTTGCCGCCACCGGCGCCAGCCCCCGCACCTCCGCCGGACTCAGGGCTTGCGCTTGCGCCTGCGTCAGCCCTGCCTCGTCCAGGCCCACGTACTTGAACTCGATCAGGATGTCTAACAACTGATACTTGCGCATCTCCGGGCGCACGATCAGGGTCAGGTCGGCGTAGCTCCGCTCCAGTTCGGTCTCGGAATCGACCAGGTAGAGGGTGTCGTTGAACAGCAGGGTGAGGAAGGCGGTCTTGACCGTCAGTTCGTTGGCCCAGCGATAGTCGCGGTTATCGAAAGCCCGGAAGTAACGTCGCTCCAGAAAATCGCAGAGCGGTTGCAGGTCGCCGCGGTCGTACAGAGTCATGGCCGCTTCCTGACCCGCCTTGCGTTCATGCTCCTCTGGCAAGAGCATCTCTTGCACACGCTCGACATACAAGCGGCGCACCACCTGGTTGGGGATAGATAGAATCAATTGGCCGGAGCGCGAAAAACCGCCCACGGTCAGAACGCCGAAATAATACAGAAGTGAGGCCACCGCATCGGGATCGGCCAGGGTTTGCCGCAAGCGCTCGGCGCCAAAGCGATGCGAAAGACTCGTCATCGTGATCGGCGGGTCGGCCCGCAAAGCCTGCAAAAGCAATTGCCCGCCGCTAGGCAATTGCGACAGGAAACTGACCTTGCCAAAATCGAGCGCCAGATTGTGATCCAGCATGTTCACCGGATAACGACAGCGTTCATGCAATTCACTGAGGAAATAAAGGGCCAGGGTGGGGTTGTAGACCAGGCCCTCGGTCTCGGGGCTGAAGCGATAGCCATTGTAGAAAGCGCGCATCTCGCCCATCGCTTCCGCTACTCGCCCCTCCGGCCATCCACACTCGGCCCCCATCTGCTGCAAGACCGGCTCGAGTTCCTCCTCGCGGAAACCACACAGATCATTGAACCGCTCGTTCAGCGTCAGCTCGCGGGCCACATTGTAGCCGCTGGCCAGGTCGCTCACAACCACCGGCGAGATGCCCGTGATGAAAACCCGATCCAATCCCTGGCCTACGCTGGCGGCCTTGATGGCCTTGAAGACCGTCTTGAACAAGCCTTCACCGTGGATGAAGCGATCATACCGATCGCTGCGTCCATTCTGCTGGCTCATCAAAATCTCGTTGGCGAAATTGTCGTATTCATCGATGAACAAATAGAGTTTGAACGGCGTTTGTTGCACTGCCGTCAATAACGACTGCAACGAAACCAGTGCATCGACCGCTTCGATCTGAATGGGTATGGGCAGCAAGTCGTGATAGCGGACGGCGAAATCCTGGATGCGGGAATTGAGATAACGATGCAGCGCCCCTTCGATCTCCTCCCCGGCGCGCCCAGAAGCCACCGCCGAAAAATCCCATCGCATCACCAGAAAACGATTGTGCAGCGGCGTTGGCCGGCGGCCTATGGCTAAACGGCCAAACAGCCGCTCGAACTGCTCCGCCTTCGCTATATCGTAATAGTTCTCCAGCATCGACAGCAGCAAGCTCTTGCCGAAACGGCGCGGGCGCAAGAACAGAAGCTGTACGCCTGCATCTTCGATGAGCGGGATGCGATCACTGCGATCCAGGTAGAAATAGTCTTCTGTGATGAGTTTGTAGAAATCGCTAATGCCGTACGGGAATTTCATCGCTCGACCTCCACTGGTTTGTGGCATATGCTCCGCCCCACATTTTACCACGATCCTATAGCCATCGGACAAGCGGTCGGAGCGCGCGGCTCACCTGCGTTGAGCTGGGCGCTCCGACCGCTTCGGCGATCTACTTCAGGATTGCCGGCAGGTAGACGCGCTGGGTGAGCGAGGGGAGCGAGCCGCCCTCGCTGGCCTGGAAGCCATCGACCAACGTGTACGGCCCGCCGCTGGACGCGCCCACGGCCGGTTGGCCCACCGTGTCGGCCAGAGTGTAGGGGCCGCCGCTGCTGTCGCCGCCGGCGCTGACGATAGCGTCCCAGGTGAGGGTGAAGGAGTCGTTGGGTGCGGCGCGGGCGACAACGGCAGCCAGGGCCAGGAGGGTCAGGAGAAGAAGCCAGGTGAGGTGTCGTTTCATAGTGAATCTCCAATGGTGACGGGCGGTGACAGCAGGGTTACGGATCAGCCTGCGGTGGTTGTGGATCAAGGCGTGGTTGAGGCTGCCATCACGGGCGTGCAGGTATTGATTGTCGGCAACGGTGTTGAGTTAGCATTGATGGTGACCAGGCCGCTAGTCGAACGAATCGTCATCGCCCGGTTGAATTCCAGCAAGTGGTCATCGGCGTAGCTTCCGGGGCGGATCCACAAATTGCCGTTGTTATCTACAGCGTTGAACCCTTTTCGAACGGTTAGGAAGGGATGGTTGCTGGCGCCATTCTTGAGCCCCGTGGCATTGCCATCGACATAAACATCATTCCGGTTGGGAACACGGTAGATCTTGCTGACGCCATCATCGTCATCCTGGTGCAGACTGCGCTTCTGAGTGCCTATATCGATGGCAGAAGTCATAACCGCTGCAAAGATGTTGCTGTGGTCGAGGCCTAGCCCGTGACCCAGCTCGTGGAGCGCCACTGATTGGATATCGAACTCATTGCTGGCAGGGGCGGTGCCCCAGCGAATCGTGTGAGCCGTGCCGTCAGCTTCGAAATACTGTCCCCAGAAGAACATGTCGAAGTCGATTGCCTCGTTGGCAGCGTTTTTCCAGAAAAATGTTGTAGCAATCGCGCCCGAACCTGGGGCTTTTGGCCCGGTTGCCCACATCACGCAGGTAACGCCATCTGATGCAGTGCGATTGGCAGTGCATGTACTCTGACCGCCCCCTGCAAATTCGAAGTAGGTGCAGGAAGCAGTATGCCAGGTTGCCATCGCATTTTGTACAGCGGCGAGTTCCCCAATGCCTGGAACATCGGCGGAGTTAGGGTTGATCTGTACAGCCACAGGGATATTGGCGTCCGTCCAGTGCCAGCCGTAGGGCGTATACGCCGGCCCTAGGCCTCCCTGCAAAACCTCCAGATCCGTATCCACGTCGTAGATTCGGTAGTCGCCGCCTTCAGCCGGGTAAAGCTTGACCCGAATGCGCATGCCCGTGGCCAGTTCGGGTTCATGAGAGACGCGTAGCGTCAACTCGCCGACCGTGCCGCCCAAGTAGGTGATGACAACCTCATCCGCAACCAGGCTGCCTTCCAGCACCTTCTCGACCTGCACCGTAGCGTGGCTGATGATGGGTTGTCCTTCAGGGTGTTCTGAGACCAGGCGGATGACTTCACCTTCGATGGTAACCGGGCCGGCTGCTTGGGCCATCACCGGACGGCTGGGATAGAGCAGCAACAGGCTGGCAGCCAACCAGAACAAGTGAAGCCATCCTGCGAAACGTTTGTGTGTATTCATGTTCTTATCTCCTCGTATGCGAAAGGGCGGCTACTGCAAACTGACCAGCACCAGCACCAAGCCCTTGCCTTCCTCCAGCCGGCTCATCGCCTTGCCCAGGATAGCGCCTTGGGCCTGGGCGTAGTCGCCGACGCGCATGGCATGGCCAGGGGTGGCCGAGGTGGTGAGCAGATCGCCGGGCTGGATGGCGCCGAAGGACGCATCGGCCCAGACGTAGACGCGACCGGTGAGCGCGACGGGGTGCGTCTCGCCCTGCACGACTTCCGGCTGCTGCATGGTCAGGCCGGGTTGCAGGCCGCCGGCGCCGGAGATGACGCCAGCCACGGTGCGGTCGTAGGCCTTGTCAGCCACCCGCAGTTGGCCGATGTGATCGGGATCAATGGCGACGACCAGACCGGGTTCCGGCTGGCCGGCAATCACGAAAGGCTCGGCCAAGTCGGCACCGGCATCAATTTGCAGCACGTCGGTGCGAACAATGCCACCGACGTCAAGCTTCGTGTGCGGATCGGAATTGTTCGTGCCAATTGCGACTCTGCCCGCGAAAGAAGATAGTTGATTTCCTCCTCGCAACGCAGTGTTTCCGCCTAGCGACAGATAGCCGTAGTCGTTCCCGCCTGTATCGGCAACATGCAGAAGGACTTGTGTTGATTTGCCCGGCGCTGTCACCATGATACCACTATCGTTCTGACCTTGGACATGCAGTTGGGTTTGTGGTGTCGAGGTGCCGATGCCCACTTTCCCGGTGCCAAATCCGAGCGGATTGATGATCACGTCGTTTGGGCTGACAGTAGAAATCCAAAGATCGCTCGTGTGCGAGTTCAGATCAACTTCACTGCCACCAAAACTAATCACAAAATTCTTTCCCCGGCTTGTGAATTCCGCGTTTCCTGTTGGATCAATACTCATTCGCCGCTGCGATGGGGTCAGTGGCTCAGTATTGCTGCCGCTATCACCGGTATAGAAGTCCAGGAATTGACCAACGTTCACGACGTGATGGGAACCGATGGCAGTCGCATAGCGCGTACTGCCGGGTCCTGACCCTGTGATCGTGATTGCGGGGACTTCGTCAGAGGTCAAGATGTGCAATGGTGTGACAGGTCTTGGATGGAGCCATCCCATGTATGCAAAGTCGCCAATGCCGATATTGTTGTTCTCCGCCAGCGTGAGCCCGCGCGTGGCGCTGCTGTACTGCGCATATGGGCTTGCCAGCAACGCCCGCCGCGGCGCCAGCGTCGTGTATGCGCCGGTGCTCGCCCCTGGCCGCACCGCCACCTCCAGCCAGCGCGCCTGCCCGTCGAACGCGCCGGCACCGAAATCCAGATCGGTCGTGAACAGCCCGCCACTCACCGGCAGGTCGTTCTTGGGAACGACGCCGCCGATCTGAGTCCCGCCGCTCACGGCGTCGAAGAGCTTGAACTGGAAGTCGTAGGCGCCGTTGGCCGGGTTGCCGGCGTCGTTCAGCCGGCCCTGGTAGGTGAAGGCTGTGCCGAGCGCGGCTTGGGCGGACTGGGGTTCGGCGGCTTGGGCGTCGGGGGTCGGGCTGCCATCCTGTGCCTGCACGCCGGCTGTCGGGCCGATGATCAGGGCTGCAAGCAGCAGGACCAGGGCTGGAAAAACGAAACGAATAGGGTTGAGGAACTTCACGGTCTGCCTCCTTTGTTGAGAAGAAAAGGGAATCGCATGACTATTGCAGATTGACGAGCACGAGCACCAGCCCTGTGCCATCGGCTAGGCCGGTCAGCGCCTTGCCGACCACCGCACCGAAGGCCCGATCGTGGTCGCTGGCTTTCATCACATGACCTGGGACAGCGGACGTTGTCAGCAAGTCGCCCGGCTTGATTGAGCCGGACATGGCTTCGGCCTTGACGTAGACCCGCCCGGCAATCGCGACCTGGGTGTTCCCGTCGAGCAACCCTTCCTGATGCAAAGTCAGGCCCGGTTGGATCCCGCCCGCGCCGCTGATCACGCCGATCACACGCGTGTCGTAAGCATGCTGGCTGACGATGAGCTGGCCAGGGTGTTCTTCGTCCACGATGACCACGACGCCTGGTTCTGGCGTGGTATCTCCAGAAACCTCAAAGCGTTCGGCCAGATCAGCGCCAGCGTCAATTTGCAGAACGTCGGTGCGAGTTGTCCCGGCGACGTCCAGCTTCGCTTGCGGATTGGTCGTGCCGATGCCAACTCTGCCATCTGCCGTGATCACCTGGCGCGGCGCACCGCCGGAAAAGAACTTCACACCGGCAAAGCCCGACAGCCAGGCTGTGGGAGAACCCGGGTTCCAGGAATCGCTAAACCATCCCAGAGAGTAGTGTCCCATGCTCTTGCCATCGTACGAGAATCTCTGAGTTGTCGGGCTTCCCCCCACAACCTTTGCGAAGCCAATGTCAATATCACCGATCACCTCTAGCTTGGCCGCAGGGTCGCTCGTGCCGATGCCAACCTTGCCATCAGGCTTGACGGTGATGCGATCACCATCCCCACTATTGCCAATCGCAAGATCCCCATTGTGACGTTGAGCGATCCACGCGTAGTCATTCCCCGTGAAGTCACCATCTCGTGCGTCCATGCCGATGTAAGCCGTTCCGCCCCCAGAATTACTAACACGGATATCTGTCTGAGGGCCTGAGTCGGCGACGGTCAATAATCCGCTTGGATCGGTTGTGCCAATACCGATGTACCCGTTTGGCTTGACGATGATGCGAGCAGCATCCCCGTGATTACCGATCGCGAGATCCAGATTGTTGCGTTGATTGATCCATGCGTAGTCTCCCCCCTCAAAATTACCATCAACTGCGTCAAATACGATCCCGGCTAGTCCGCTTGTTGTGTTGCCTACCAGAATATCCGTATAGCCAGGGTCTGAACTGGTCATAGTCAACCTGTTGCCAGCAGGCGACACATTCAAGCCGCGCGTGTTGCTGCTGTACGTCGCGTACGGACTTGCCAGTAACGCCCGCCGCGGCGCCAGCGTCGTGTACACGCCCGTACTCGCACCCGGCCGCACCGCCACCTCCAGCCAGCGCGCCTGCCCGTCGAACGCGGACGCGCCGAAGTCCAGGTCGGTCGTGAACAGCCCGCCACTCACCGGCAGGTCGTTCTTGCTGGCCGTGGCGCCGATCTGCGTGCCAACACTGGCCGCATCGAAGAGCTTGAACTGGAGATCGTAGGCGCCGTTGGCCGGGTTAGCGCCGTCGTTGAGCCGGCCCTGGTAGGTAAACGCGGTGCCGAGCGCGGCTTGGGTGGACTGGGGTTCGGCGATAGGTGGGGTCGGGTCTTGCGCCTGCGCCAGGCCCGACGAGCCGACGAGCAGCAGAGCAAGGACAAGGGTGAGGGGGATGAGGACGTGCGAGCGGATGGCTTTCATGGTGGGTTCCTTCTTGGGGTGAGTGGAGATTGGGAATTGGGTAACAGCCGCTTTCCATCCAGGAAGCTGCTGGCAGGCCGGATCGATCCGGCGACATTGGCCAAGTTCAGCGCTCGGCGCCGGGAGCGAACGCTCATCATTATGCGATTTGAGAAGAAAGCAAAGCCACCAGGATGTTCAAACGGCCAAAAATGAGCCGAAGGGAGGATAACACGCCCCAGGTTGCGCAGCGGATGCTGTTTCGATGCCAATAGTATAGCCAGATTACCTGCACGTGGCTGCGACTTTTGTCACATCAACCGAAGAATTCTTGAAACGAATGCCGATTTATCGGTCGAGAGGGCAGAAGAATAAATGAAGGCGCCCGGCGTGTCTTTGACACGCCGGGCGCCTTCGCGCGAGATCATTCCTCCCTTACAGAACCTGGGCAGAAAACGACCAGGCGTAGACGGTCTTGGAGGCTCTCAACATTATTAGTTGCAATTGTATCGACAGATACTTGACAATATCTCGACAACGCTTAGAATACGAATTGTCAACTGACAGACTTACCCCCAACCCAATCGCCATCTCCACCCTCCGAGGTCTGCATGAAGAAAACTCGCACCTTTGTCATCGCCGCCCTTGCCGCCGTCATCCTGATGGGCGGCGCCTTTGCCTCTTTGCGCATCGCTAACGCTCGCAACGCCGCCAGCTCCCAAGCGAACGCTGCGACAGAGACACAAGCGCCGACAGCAGAACCAAGCCGCTTCTCTGTCGATGGCCGCGTCGTTCCCGTTCGCAGTGCGGAACTGAGCTTCCCCACCAGCGGCATCATTGCCGAAGCGCCAGCGGCGGAAGGCGACCGTGTTGAGGCCGGGCAGCCGCTCCTGCGTCTGCGCTCGACCCAACAACAAGCCGCCGTGACCCTGAGTAAAGCACAGCTCGCTGGCACCGAAGCTCGCCTGGAAGACCTGCAAAAAGGCGCTCGCGAGCCGGAATTTGTCGCTGCCAGGGCGGCCCTGGAAGCCGCGCAGGCTCGGCTCGAGCGCGTCCGCTCTGGCCCGTTGTCGGCTGAGGTCGCCACCGCCAAAGCCTCTGTGTCCGAGGCCCAGGCCGCCCTACAAACCGTCTTGCAAGGCGCCGACTCCCAGCAGATCATCGCCGCCGAAGCCGACCTCGCTAACGCCGAAGCTCGTCTGCGTCAGGCCCAGGCTGCCTACGACCGCGTGGCAGGCCTCGCCGATGCTGGCGCGCGGCCGGAAGCAGCCCAATTGGAACAGGCTACCAACGCTGTGACAGCGGCGCAGGCGCGTTTGCGAGACCTGAAGCAGGGAGCCAGCGCCTCTGAGATCGCCGCCGCCCGCGCTCGCGTGCAACGAGCACAGGCGCAACTCAACGTGCTCACTTCGACCCGCCCCACTGACATCATCGAGGCCGAGGCCGCTGTCCGTCAAGCGCAGGCGCAATTGGACTTACTTCAGGCTGGCGCCCGCGCCGAAACCATCGCTGCGGCCCAAGCTGAGGTGGCGGCCGCCCAGGCCAACCTGGCCCTGGCCGAAGCAGCCCTGGCCGATACCGAATTGCAGGCGCCATTTGCTGGCGTCGTCGCCTCCCTGGACATGAATATAGGTGAAAGCGCGATGTTGGGAGCGCCGGTGCTCCGCCTGGCCGATCTCAGCCGATGGCAGATCGAGACCGAAGACCTGACCGAACTAGAGGTAGTGGGCATCCAGCCGGGCGATCTCGTCACCCTGGCTTTCGATGCTCTGCCGGGCGTCGAACTGCCCGCCGCCGTCAGTCGCATCCGCCCCATCGGCCAGGACAACCGCGGCGATATCGTCTACACACTGGTGGTGATCCCAGAGCAACAAGAGCAGCGCTTGCTCTGGAACATGACCGCCGTCGTAACGTTCGAGAAAAAGTGAGGTCGAGCGATGCCCTTCTACCTGGCATTCAAAGAAATCTGGCACAACCGCGGGCGCTTTTTTCTGATCAGCCTGATCGTCGCCCTGATCACGACGTTGGTGCTCTTTATCGCTGCCCTCGCCGAAGGCTTGGGCGACGGCAACCGCGAGTACATCGAGAAACTCAACGGCCAACTCATCGTTTACCAAAAAGACGTGGATCTGTCCATCAGCGCCAGCCGCCTGGGTCGATCCAAATTGGCCGAGGTGCTGCGCGTCGCTGGCGTCGCCGATGCCGGCCAGATCAACTTCACCAGTACCTCGATCGTCTTCACAGATGGGCGCGAGCCTCTCGACATCTCGCTGATTGGCGTGGAGCCGGGCAAGCCCGGCGAGCCACTCGCCCTACAGGGACGCGGCCTCAGCCGCGAGCGCGGCAACGAAGCCATCCTGGATCGCAATGTCGCCCTGCGCAGCGGCCTGCAAGTCGGCGATACGGTCGTCATCAAGTCCATTCAAGGCGCCGAGGAGGAGCGTTACTCGCTGACGGTCGTTGGCATCAGCGACGGGCGCCAGTTCTTCCTCCAGCCATCTGTCATCGTCCCCGCCCTGACGTGGGATAAGATCAGGCCCAAGGGCGCCGGTGAATCCACCCGCGGGGAGCGCGTCTCCAACGTCATCGCCGTGCGCCTGACCGATCCCGCCCAGACTCAGACTGTGGCCCAAAGCCTGATAGCCGCGGTGCAAGATATCGAGGTGGCTGATCTCAAGACAGCTTACGAGGCGACGCCCGGTTACGCGGCTCAGCAAAGCACCCTCAACACCCAGCGCTACTTCACCCTCCTCATCGGCGTCCTCGTGATCGGCGGCTTCTTCCAAATTCAGACCCTACAGAAAGTCGCCCAGATCGGTATGCTCAAGGCCATCGGCGCCACCAATGCGACCGTGGGTTTGGCCGCCGCCATCGAGATCGTCGCCGTCAACGCCCTCGGCGTCGCCCTCGGCGCTGCAGGCTCACTCCTTCTTTCTCTCACCTTCCCCGTCTCCGTGCCCATCGTCTTTACCGCCAACGCCCTCGTCGCCGCCGTGATTTCGCTGCTGATCATCGGGCCGATGGGTGGTTTGGTTTCGGTGTGGGCATTGGTGCGGGTCGAGCCACTGCGTGCGCTCGGTCTGGCCCAATAAGGCGTCGCTAGAATTCAGCTACTACAAACGAGAAGAGTTATGTCAATTGTACTCCAAGCAGATCATGTCACCAAGACTTACGGCAGCGGCCCCGACGCCGTACGCGCTGTCGATGGCGTATCGTTCCAGGTCCACCGTGGCGAGTTCATCGCCCTCGTCGGGCCGAGCGGTTCGGGCAAAACCTCGATGCTGGCGATGCTGGCCGGCCTGCTCCGCCCCACGGATGGCCGCATCATCATCGACAACCAAGACATGAGCGCCATGGGCGACCGCCAACGCGCTCAGTTTCGCCGCCAGGCGATCGGTTTCACCTTCCAGGCCAACAATCTTGTGCCCTATCTCAACGCCCGTGACAACGTCGATCTGATGTTGCGGCTCAACGGCAAGCACAGCAAACAAAGCGAGCGGAAATCCATCGATTTATTGACACGTCTTGGCCTCGGCCAGCGCCTGCACCACTACCCCAGCGAGCTTTCCGGCGGACAGCAGCAGCGCGTCGCCATCGCCCGCGCCCTCATCCACGAACCGGCCCTGGTACTGGCCGACGAACCCACCGCCAGCCTGGACACCACCCTGGCATTCCAGGTGGTCGAAACCTTCGCCGAGCTTATCCACGAACAGAATCGCGCCGGCATCATGGTCACACACGATTTGCGCCTGTGCAAGCACGTAGATAAGGTCATTCAGATGAAGGACGGCAAGATCAACCGCATCATCACCGACCGCGCCGAGATCGACGCCCTGGCCGCGCGCAGTTCCGCCTGACGCACGGGGCGCCAACGCAGTTTGACATGCCGGGCTTGGCGCCACGGCGTCTGATAAATCAAGCCGTATCCGCGTTCATCCGCGTGCCATTTTCAGGGCAGGAGGGGCGAGGCAGACGGAAGACGTTTCTTTCATCTGCCTCGCCCCTGCACCTACCGCGCCGCCTTCATCACCCGACCGGCGAAGCTATCGATAGCGTCATCGCCGTCCAACACGCCCATCTCCAGCGTGTAGGCTCGGCTCTCGCCCGCGCCGAGGATGATTTGCTCACCACGCTCACGGGCGCCATGCCGTCCATCCACCCAATGGGTGCTCGGCTCCAGCCCTACGACGTAGTAGCCGTCGCCTAACTGCCGCCACACCCAGCCAAAGGGCAGGTCTTGTTTGCGCCAAAGTTCGTAGAAGCCCAGGCCCAGACGCCGATTGACCAAACCCATCGGCACAACGCCGTCTGCCTCGGCGCCTGGCTGAAAAGCGTAGACGCGCTCTTCGTAATCGGCCCGCGGGGCGTCCAACGTCGTCCAGCCATCGGCGGGGTAGTCGCCGCAGGGTGTGAAGGCGGTGGCTGGAACCAGCACCTCGGCGCCTTCGTCCACCAGCGGGAAGCCGACATTGATGTGGTACAGCAGCATGTGCGGGGTGGGGTGCGGGCCGATGTTCACCACTTCGTCGTTGACAGTCAGGCGGGATTCGCCCACTTTCGCTTCGATGCGGCGGCGCAGCATCAGGGCCTCGCCCAACGTCATCGCCTGCACCACTTCGCCTTCGGCCCAGAGGATGCACTCGTCCCCCTCCCAACGCTCGCCATGCCCCACCAGCCGGGCAGGGCGATTGGAAATGCGACCGTGTAAGCCGTAGGTTTCGGTCGGTCGGGGAGGGTAATGATACTGGGCGGCGCTGTCTTCGGTGGGAAAAAGCGTGTGGTCGAGGCCGCAGGTCGCCAACAGGCCGCCGCCGAAGTTGCGCAGCCAACCCAACCACTCGGGCTCGTAGTACCACGGCCCGGCGAAACCTGTGGGCGATTGGTAGCCCAGGGCCATACCTCGGTATTCGGCCCGGCCAATGTCGAAGGCCCGGTCGACGATTACGTCGAACTCGAAGCCGCTGCCGGTGCGGAATTCCAGCACGCGCACGCCACGCTCGGCCCCATCACCCAGCGTGACCAGCCGCACTCCCGCCACTTGATCGATCCGGCCCAAGCGCTGCAGTAATTCCCGGCGCTCATATTGCGTTCCATACAAATTTGGCATTTCTTCCTCCAGAAAAAGGGTAAATCAGAAATTGATCACACATTTGATCACTTCCGGTGCGGCCAGCAGTTCCTCGAATAGCGTCTCGCCTTCGCTCAGGCGGGCGCGGCGGTTGATAATGTGCTCGGTGGGGATGACGCCATCGGCCAGCATGTGCAGCGAGCGCCGGAAATCTTGCGGCGTCATGCCATACGAGCCGAGCACCCGCAGCTCGCGCGTGACGATGAGCTGCATGTCCACCTCGACCATCTTGGCGCTGTTCCCGATCCAGATCACCTGGCCCCGGTCGCGGGTGACTTCGATGGTCTGCTGGCAAGTGGCGCTGGCGCCCACCGCTTCGAAGGCGATATCGACGCCCGCCCCGCCGGTGAAATCATCCACCACCGCGCGCGGGCGCTGACGCAGTGGATTGATCAGCACACCTGCTCCCAACCGCCTGGCCCGCTCCAGCCGCGCCTCGCTCGTATCGCTGACGGCGATGGTTCCGACGCCGGTCGAGCGCAGCACCGCCAGGGTGAGCAAGCCGATAGGCCCGGCGCCGACGATGAAGGCGGTGTCGTACGGGCGGATATGGGCCAGCCCCACCGCGTGCACGCAGATCGCCAGCGGCTCGGTCAGGGCGCCATCTTCGTAGGAAAGATCGGCGGGGAGCGGATAGAGATGGGTCGCCGGCCAGGTCAGATATTCGGCGTAGGCGCCGGGCGCGTTCATGCCCAGCACCAGCCGGTCTTTTTCCTGGCCGAGTTGTCCCAAATCGACCATCGGGTGCAGCGCCACCCGGTCGCCCGGCTGCACCCCGCGCGCCTGTGGCCCCACCTCCACCACTTCAGCGGTGGCTTCGTGGCCCATGATCAGCGGCGGGATGCGGCGGCCAGTGTGTCCCAGATAGCCGTGCAAATCTGACCCGCACACGCCTACCGACCTGACCTTAAGCAAAGCCCAGTCGGGCTTGCCGTCGAGAGTGGGCAGCGGCGTTTCGATCAACTCATGTTTTTTGATTGCGGTCATCCAAAGAGCTTGCATTGGGCATTCCTTTTTCGAACACGAATTTCACGAATGAACAAATGACGCGAATAGCAGCGAGAGTGCAACCTCTGCCCGTGACTTTCAGGAATCTCCGTGTTTCCCAATCCGCGTCCAAAAAACACCCTTTCTGAAGGCGGAAAGATTCGAGAATGGCTGAGGGGAGCAGGTTGTCGTTGACATGCCGAGGCTGAATATGCTAGCATGACATCGTTCGAGCGGATATGCTCGAAGCTTTGTTGCTTGCTAGATTGGTTTTATATCGAGTTTGAATCGTAAAACGTGAGGTCTATGCAAGATTCACTACCGGACACTTTTCTTGTCATGTCATTCTGAACGGGTCACGCGGCCAACACTGTGACCGAAAACCAGGTGATCGTAGAGGCACGATCTTAAGCGCAGCCAATTCCAGTGAAGAATCCGTTCGCTGCGCTCAGGACAAGTTCTCTGTGTTCATGAGAGTCGAGACCCTTCGCTAGACGATCGCTGCACTGTGAGTTGCGTGATTGACCCGCTCAGGGTGACACAAATGGGAAGTGTCCGGTAGAGAATGCAAGATAAGGCATTGACGACTCAAGACGTTTTGCCAGAAGAATTTACTAACCTTGAAAGCTTCTGGGGATTCTGGGATGCGCACAGCAGCGCGGACTACGAAGATGATATGGAAGCGATCGAGATCGAGGTGGACATATCTTCGAGCAGGGTGTACTTTCCGGTGGCAAAGGATTTGATCGGGAAGGTGCGCATGCAAGCGCGGCGGCAAGGCATATCTCCAGAAACACTGGTTAATCTCTGGCTGCAAGAGCGGTTAAGCGTATTGGCGTAGTCGGGTGTCTTGCGGACGCGGATAAGAGAAACACGGATACTTCATCTTCGACCTGCCACTTGCGACCCTTCGTTGCACTCAGGACAAGCCTGCCGCTCCTACCCTTTAACCCCACCACCCGCCAGCCAACCGCCATCCACAACGATAGTCTGGCCGGTGATGTAGTCGCCGGCGTCGGAGGCCAGCAGCACGGTGGCGCCGGCCAGGTCGGCGGGGATGCCGGGCCGGCCCTGGGGGATGACGCTGACGGCGCTCTCGTATAGCTCGTTGTTGGAGAACACGGCGTCGGTCAGAGTCGTCCAGAAACGACCGGGGGCGATGGCATTGACGTTGATGCGGTCTTTGGCCCATTCGATGGCCAGCGCCTTCGTGATCTGCCGCATCCCGCCCTTGCTGGCCACATAGAGCGCCACATTGGGCACGGCGATCTCGAACGAAAGCGAGCCGAGATTGATGATCTTGCCCTTGCCCAGCGGGCGCATGGCCCGCGCTGCTTCCTGGCTGGCGAAAAAGGCGCTTTTGAGATTGACGGCCATCAGCCGATCCCAATCGTCCTCGTTGAAGGCGTCGGCGGGCTTGCGGATGTTGACGCCAGCGCCGTTGACCAGCACGTCCAGCCGCCCAAAGTGTGCGACCGTATCCGCCACCATCGCCCGCACTTCCTGCACCCGGCTGACATCGGTGGGCAAGGTGATGGCCTCGCGTCCGGTCTGATCCCGCAGCAATTGCGCCGCTTGCGCCAGCTGGTCGGGCGAGCGGGCGGCCAGGGCCACATCCGCTCCGGCATGGGCCAGCGCCAACGCCATCCCCAGCCCCAGACCTCGGCTGCCGCCCGTCACCAACGCCACCCGGCCATCCAGCCGCAAGCTGGGCATGATGAATTCGTCGTCGCGGGGCATTTGGCGTACTGCGTATTGCGTATTGCGTAAGCTCATGGGTTTGTGGACGCGGAGGGGGAAACGCGGATGGTTCTGTGGTCAGGATTTTGGGGCGGGCGCATATTCGTTCAGCAGGTGTTCTACTTCTTCGGCTTTGCGCGCAATTTCCGAGCTTTCGAATTGTCGGATTTCGAAGAGATGCGTCAATTGGTTGTAAAGTTCAGGCAGTCCCAGAATTTTCTCCACCTGCTCTCGAATCCATTTGTTGTAGGCGATCGGGTAGGTGCGGCGGGCGATGAACAGTGCTTGCAAGAACTCACGATAGGCGTTGTAGAGCCGGTCGAAAGACTGGAAATAGAGGCCGCGCTCGATATACAGCGGGATGTGGTGCAAGTTGTTGAGACAATAGCGCCGCACCATCTCCAGCCTTTGTTGGCGCAGGTTCTCGTCATAGTAGGGCAGCCACTGCTGCTTGAGGCGGTCATAGGCGTCGTTGCCCTGCCAAAGCGGCACGCTGTAGACCAGGAAGTTGCCGATGCCGACTTCAAAATCATCCGGCCCCGCGGCTTCATCGCGCTCCTGCGGCGCAAAAACGCCATCCGTCACCCCCAGGTGCACGACCGCATACTTGCCCGCACCGCTCAAGGCGGCAATGACCGGGCTGCTTTCCTCGAACCTGGCCCACTCGGCTTCCAGCGCGCTCGGCGACGGACGCGACGGATGCGGTTGGGCCAGGATGACGATGTCCAGACAACTGTCGCGGGTCGCCTTGCCGCGGGCGCACGAGTTGGCGAGCAGCACGGCGTCGATGTCGTGCTGCTCGCTGAAGTAGGCGGTGATGGCGGCGGCGGCGGCGCTGTGCTGGGCGGTGGGGTAAGATGCGCGTGGTTTCATGGATTCTTTGCGACTTACGCCGCTTGCCAAACCGGAAAACCGGCGACGGATGACCGCGCGGCCCGACCTTCGGCCACGAGCTGCTGCAAGTGGGCGTAGACCGGCCCGGCCAGTTCGAGTGTGAAGGCGGTGTAGGGGCCAAGCGCATCGTTGGCGGCGGCATAGACTTCGGGCAACGACAGCGGGCGGGAGGAGGAACGAAGTATCGTAGTAACGACTTCAGTCGTTCTCCCCACGAACGCCTTGCTTTCTTCCAGCCATTGCCGGGCCGCCGGGCCAGAGATGGGGTCGTAATGCCCGGTGTAGAGATGCTCGAAATCCAGACCGAGCACGAGGTCGATGCTGTCGAGGTAGGGCTGAATCTGGAAATAGGGCGGCGGGCTGATGATGTTGCCTTGCATATCCAGCAGGCCCCGCCAGAGGATGGCGTCGATGACGATGACGGCTTTGTTGGCGGCGTCGTACACGCCCACATGGCCGGGCGAGTGGCCGGGCAGGTGGAGGATGCGCACGGGGCGGTCGGGGGCAAGGGCGAACACCTCGTCGCCAGAAAGTTGCAGGTCGATGCCCACGTCCGGGCCGATGTTGTCGGCGATCCAGGCCAGGACTTCGGGCGGATAGTCGAATGGCTCGCCGCCCGGCTGCTGGAATTGGCGATACCAGCCGTAGCGCTCGGCCTGGATGCGCTCGCGGCTGCCGATCCAGTCGGCGTCACGGTGGTGGCAGGCAAGAAAGGCGTGCAGGGCCAGCCGGCGCATGGCGGCGTTGCCGCCCATATGATCGACATCGGCGTGGGAGATGAGGATGACATCCAGCCGGGCCGGGTCGAAGCCGATGCCGTGCATATAGGGGGCGATGACAGCGTCCGGCGAGCTGGCGATGCCGGTGTCGATCAGCAGCGAGCGCTCTCCGACCAAGAGGTATTGATAGAGATAGCGCGGGCCGAGGATTTGCGGGATTTGGTGGAGGCCGGGGAGGAGTTGGGGCATGGTGTTCTCGTGGTTAGGATGATTTAGCTGCCGATCAGCCGTTCGCAGTGAGCGCGCCAACACAGTGGATGCGCACTCCATCTCAGGAAACGCGCCTGGCGCTCATTCTTGATAGAACGTAGAGGCTGTCTCCGTTTTCTCGATGATCTTGTCGAGGAGATGCTCTGGTGCGAAATCTGCTTCGTTGTCCCAGGCAATCGTGTGCAACACCGACGACAGATGGAAGCGTTTGAAGAGTTCTATCTGCCTGAGTGGCTCGAAAACGGGCCCCCACAATGAATCAGCCAGATCGACGACACCCGCCTCACCAGTGTTGAAGCGCACCTTGAGCCTGTAGCCATCGAGGTATTCCGCCTGGACTACTTTCAGCATGATCCATTACTCCAAAGGTGCGATCCGCTTGAGCGGTTGGTGTTGGGCCGCGAGTTCCCAATCTTCTCGCAACTCATCTTTGTGCAAGACGTACCACTCCATCAATGCTGTCATCGCTCGCCGTGGGAATCGACCTGCGATGACGCCAGACTCAATCTCGACTGAAACATGATACTCGCCATACTCGGCATGAAAATGCGCGGGACGGTGATCGTCGTAGAGCATGTAGATCACGATACCCAAAAAGCGACACAGTTCTGGCATCTCAGGGGGTCCTTTGTGTTCTCAGTTTACCGGTTTGCTGCCTTCCCGTCAATCGCTCGCCGCATAGAAGGCTGAAATCACGTCTCGCTCTTGGCCGGATCATAACCGGCGTCGAACGGCAGCCAGGGCTTGCCATCGGGGTAGGGGTGTGGCCGGGCGTCTTCTTGACTCATCTTAACTTCCTCGCTTATGCTTTGACTGTTGTGCAACACCCGTGTTTGACCTCCAGAGGATATTGTCCAATCCTGGGACCAATCATGTTACTGTTGCGAGTTAGTGAGAGGAGAAGTTGATAATGACTACGACTACAATTGAAATGCAAGATGTGCAGAAGCGATTCTCGGAGCTGGTCTCGTTAGTTGCCGCTGGTGGTGAGATTATCATTCTTCAAGCCCAAAAACCTGTGATGCGTCTCGTTCCTGTTGATAATGGCGGCAAACAACGCATTCCTGATCTTCATGCGGGCATGGGCTGGATGAGCGATGATTTCAATGCGCCGATTGTAATCGAGTGGTGATCTGTCACGTCTCGCTCTTGGCCGGATCATAACCGGCGTCGAACGGCAGCCAGGGTTTGCCATCGGGGTAGGGGGTGTTGCCAGGCGTCTTGGTGATGGCGTAGGCTCCATCCATGGGCAGATAAGCGCCGCTGACATAGCCTCCGCCGTCCGAGATCAGGAAGGCGCAGAACTCGGCCAGCTCGCTCACTTGGCCCGCTCGGCCCAGAGGGATGCCGGCGAGCACGTGCTCCCGACCGGTCTCACTGGCGGCGGGGAATTCAGCCCCGGCGAAGTACAGCGAGCCGTCTTCCATCTCCAGCCAGCCGGGGGCTACGACATTCACGGTGATCCCGTACTTGCCCAGTTCGACGGCGGCGACGCGGGCGATGGTGTTCACGGCCGCCAGGCTGGCCCCGAACATACTGGCCTCGTGGAACGGCATCTCGCTGGCGACGCCAGAGATGAACACGATGCGCCCACCCGAACCTTGCTGCCGCACGGCAGCTTGCTGCTGCACCATCATGCGCGCCGCCGCCTGGCCGAGATAGAAAAGCCCGGCCACATTGGCTGCCAGCGCTTCGTCCCAGTCGTGCTCGTGTTGATCGACGAATGCTTTCGGGGCCAGCGATGCGGGGACGATGATGGCTCCGTCCAGTCGCCCCAGCGTTTGGGCGGCATCGGCCACGGCGCGGGCTGCGTCCTCCGCCGTCGTCACCGCCTCGACGCCAGCCACCATTGCCCCGCCTGCCTCCAAACTCCGAGCCAAACCCCGCCCAAGCTTGCTGCCGATATGGGTGACGAGGATTCTTTTGTCAGTGATGTCATTCATAAGAGCATATTCTCTCATATTTCTTAGCACGCATTGCGTATTGCGCATTCACTCCTTTCGCAATTCGCAATTCGCAATCCAAAATCCGCCATTCCCCGCTAATACTTGCTGAGGATCAGCCCGCCATCGACGCGCACGAACGTGCCCGTGACATAGGAGGCGTCATGGCTGGCCAGATAGACGGCGGCCCGGCCTAGCTCGAACGCCTTCGCCGGGCGACCGAGCGGGATCAGCTTCAGGGTGTCGCGCATCCCCTGGATGTTGCCGACGCCCGGTGAAGCATCATTGATGGCCGAGCGCACCCAGCCAGGCTGAATCTGGTTGACGGTGATGTTGTGCGGGGCCAGCTCGATGGCCAGGGTCTTGACGAACGTTTGCAAGGCGTGTTTGGTGGCGCCATAGATGGCCATGTCGGCGAACGGCATCTCGGCATGGACTGAGGTGGTGACGATGATGCGTCCGCCTGTTTTTTGCTTGATCATCTGCACTGCCCCGGCGTGGCAGATATCGAACGTGCCTTTCAGATTCACGCCCAGCATGAAATCGACGCTGCGCGGGGTGATGTCGAGGAAAGGCTCCCACGTCACCACCCCAGCATTGGCGCAAACAATGTCGAGATGGCCGAAGCGGGCCACCACCTGCGCCACCATGTCATCCACCTGTTTCTCGTCCGTCAGATCGGCGACGACCGCCATGCCCTCTGCGCCCATCCAGCCGATCTCGTCCACGCGCTCGCGCAGCTTGTCGGCTTTGGCGATGTCATTGACGACGACGCTGGCGCCCTCAGCCGCCAAAGCCAGGGCGATGCCGCGCCCGATGCTACGATCGCCGGACGCGCCCGTAATCAGCGCCACCTTGCCTTTTAGTTGCATATCGTTCTCCTTTGGGGAGGGAGAGTAGATAAGTAGATAAGTAGATAAGTAGACAAGGTTTGGGATTCAACTTGTTTCCTTGCCTACTTGTCTACTTGTTTCCTTGTTTCCTTCAATTATACCGCCCATACTCCCGCGCTTCATCGCACATGGCCTCGATCATGCCGGGATTGGCGTGGAAGATCTGGCCGGTCGAGCGCAGCACATAGCCGCCGCCCGCCGCCGCCGCGTCGATGCAGCGCCGCACTTCGGCCCGCACCAGCTCGGGGTCATCTTCCTTCAGGACGTGTTCGTAGAAGCCACCGAAAAGACAAACACGGTCGCCCACCCGTTTCTTGACATCGGCCAGGTCGAAATCGCCCGAGGTCTTGTTCGAGGTGATGGTCTCGAGCGCGTCGGGGCCGGTGTCCACCATGTCCTCCAGGAAGCGATTGCCGCGCCCGCAGTTGTGGAAGCTGACCAAATAGCCGCCCTCGTGCGCGGCTGCCACTGCTTCTTCGTCGTAGGGTTTGATGAACTCGGTGTATACTTTGGGCGACAGACCGACGCCGACCCAGGTTTCGTTCATCGAGATCGAATGAATGCCGGTCTCACCCAGCCGCCGGTACATGGGCTTGAGCCAATCGGTGCAGAAGCGCATGAGGTCATGGACGAACTGCGGTCGCTTCTTCAAATCTATCGACAGATCCACCAGGCCGCGCACGTGCGCCGCCATGTCCCAGGGGCCGGGGATGTGGTGCAGCCACCAGGCGTTGTCGCCCACCTTTTCGACCATGCCCTTGAGGATCGACATGTCGTAGTGCTCGGCGGTGGGGAAATAGCGGAAGATGGCCAGCTTCTGATCGGGATTGGCTCCGCGCAAGGGATATTCGTCGGTGGCGGTGCCGTAGCCATCTTCGACGCGATAGTTGTAATCGAGTTCGCCCGCCGGCGTCTTGATGCGATGTTCGAGCTTGCGCCAGCCGGGGCCGCGCTCGACCACTTCCATCGTTTCCTCCCAGTTTTCGGTCACGAACGGGCGCGGCAGCAGCATTCGGGGCCAGATTTCCTGGCCGCCGACGTGCTGGCTGTAGGTCGTGATCATCGGGTCGAGGCCCAGGTTTTGCTGCCATTTGACCAGACTGGCCATGGGATCGTCGATCCACCATTCCAACATCTCAAACATCGATCGGTCTTTGGGCCTCAGATGCTCGCGGATGTAGGGCAGGCCCAGCCAACAATGGACGGGCACGCGGTCAGGGATGCCGCGGGTAAAGGCGGTGCGGGTGCGTTCAGCGGTGTTCATTTATTTTCTCCATGTATGGGTGTGGTGATAACAGGGCGTACTTTGTCAGCCGTGGCGAGAAGACATGGCTCGATGTCACGAGCGCGAGTTCGTGTGCGTGGGATAGGTGAACTGTTACTGCGCCAACAGCGGAAACGAAGGGTTATCATGCGGCAAGAATTTGCACGATCCGCTTGATAACCTCTTCTATCTTTGGAGGTGTCAATTTCCCGACACGATACAAGATGATGTTTCCATCAGCCGTGAACAAACGATTTGGGCGGATATTGCTTGCTTGACGCAAGCCACCGGTCGCAAAATCCTGATCCCCAATTGGAATCGCGTACTGATCGGTGATCGTCTTGCTGGTGATCTGGCACAGGATGACGTCGTCTCCGGTCAGTTCAGCCACAACCAGAGCAGGGCGTTTTTTGGCTGCACTCAGATCGGAGAATGGAAAAGGTGCAACGACGACATCGCCTTTCACAAATCTGCCCATGCTTCATCCTCTTCAGGCCGATCCCAATCGCGTCGCAAGATCATTTCTGATGCGAGCATCGTCTGGAAGGCGTCGGAAAATGTTTCGTCCACCTCGGTTTGGCGATCCGCCAAATACGAAACGAAATCATAGACAACGGCGAGCTTGTCGGTGGGTAGGTCTTGCAGACGCCTGGTGATTTGGGGAATTGCGATTTCTTGCATCGATCTTGCTCCCAGAAAAAGGTTGGCTGCCTTCAAGTATAGCGTCTGAAGGGAGCAGCCACAAGCAGCCTTTATTCTTGGTCTCGAAATTCGCCCCGAGAATTTCTCAAGGCTTTGCGCCCCGCATCCAATAGTTCGATGATGGCGTCCACGTCGTACACGCAGCCGCCCCAAATGCCGCCGCTGGCTTGTTGCAGCGCAGCCCACAGACGGGTGTCGTCGGGTAGGTTGGGGTCGGGGGCCAGGTCGGGGTGGGGTGAACGGGCGGCCAGCACGGCGGCGCCTTGTTCGGGGCCGTAGATCTGCCCAGCGTGGCCGACAAGGTCGATGCTGCCGGTCAGTTCGTTGCGGTCGATGATGATGCGGATGAGGTCGCCATCGCGCACGCGGCCAATCGGTCCGCCCGCCAGCGCCTCTGGCCCCACGTGGCCCATGCAGGCGCCGGTGCTGAAGCCGCTGAAGCGGGCGTCGGTGACGAGGGCCACTTCCTTGCCCCAGGGCAGATATTTTAGGGCCGAGGTGAGCTGGGCGGTTTCTTCCATGCCGGCGCCCATCGGCCCGCGCCCCGCCAGCACGATCACATCGCCGGGATGGATCGGCTCGACGCCCTGGCCTTTAATGGCGGCGATGGCGGCGCGCTCGGTCGTGAATACTCGCGCCGGGCCGGTCTTGCGATACACGCCGTCGGCATCGACAACGCTGGGGTCGATGGCCGTGCTCTTGACCACCGAGCCTTCCGGGGCCAGGTTGCCGGTGGGAAAGGTGACGGTGCTGGTCAGGCCGCGGCCTCGCGCCCTGGCTGGCGACATAATCACGTCGTCGGGGTCGATCCCGTCCGTCTCGACGAGCCGGGCGCGTACCTGCCGCCGCCGCTCGCTGTGCTCCCAAGCGTCCAGTGCATCTCCCAGGCTGCTGCCGCTGGCAGTGATCGCTTCTAGCCGCAGCAGGCCCAATTCGCGCAGGTGCAGCATGACTTCAGGCACGCCCCCCGCCAGGAAGACGCGGACGGTGGGGTGTCCGACCGGGCCGTTGGGGAGCACGTCCACCAGCCGGGGCACGCGGCGGTTGGTCTCGGCCCAGTCGGCTACGGTGGGGCGGGGCAATCCGGCGGCGTGGGCGATGGCGGTGATGTGCAGGATGAGGTTGGTGCTGCCGCCGAAGGCCGCGTGCACGGTCATGGCATTGTGCAGGGCGGCGTCGGTGAGGATGTGGCGGCAGGTGAGACCAGCCTGGTCGAGTTGGATGAGGGCTTGGGCCGAGCGGCGGGCCAAATCCAGCCAGATCGCTTGCCCGGACGGGGCCAAGGCGGCGTGGGGCACAGTCAGGCCCAAGGCTTCGGCTACGACCTGGCTGGTGGCAGCCGTGCCCAAGAATTGGCAGCCGCCGCCGGGCGAGGCGCAAGCATGGCAGCCCAATTCGGCGGCTTCGTCGAGCGTGATTTCGCCGTGGGCGAAGCGAGCGCTGATGGTCTGAATCTTGCCGGCGTCGTCGCCAGATGTGGGCGGGAGTGTGACGCCGCCCGGCACGACGATGACCGGCAGGGTGTGTTGGGCGGCGAGGGCGACCATGATCGCCGGCAAACCCTTGTCGCACGTGCCGATGCCCATGACGCCAGCGCGGGTGGGCAACGAGCGGATCAGGCGGCGGAGGACGATGGCGGCGTCGTTGCGATAGGGCAGGCTGTCCATCATGCCGGGCGTGCCCTGGGTGCGACCATCGCAGGGGTCGCTGACGTAGGCGGCGAAGGGGGTGGCGCCCTCGGCGGTCATTGTTTCCGCCGCCGCCCGCACCAACAGATTCACTTCCCAGTGCCCGGTGTGATAGCCCAGGGCGATGGGGCTGCCATCTTCGGCGGCCAGCCCACCGTGAGTGCTGAGGATGAGGAATTCCCGACGGCGGAGATGGTCGGGATTCCAGCCCATGCCCACGTTTTGCGTCCAACCGAAGAGGTCGCCGCTGGCCGAGTGCAGCAGCATGTCGGCGTCGAGGGGCAGACGACCGGAGGGGCCGGAGGCGCGGGTGTGGACGGCGTAGAGGGTGGGGTCGGGGGAGTCGATGTTCAAGCTTAGTTCTTTGTGGATTGTGCGGCGATGCGAGCTTGCAAGCGGCGCA
>JAYRVO010000109.1:0-5963 GCA_041918515.1 Chloroflexota bacterium
CCTCAGCCTCTTTCAACTCGGTCGCCGCCTCCTCAACTTCTGCCTGCGTGAAAACCTGCCTATTCCCTCTGGCTTCCTCCCTCCTGTTGCTTTACCACCCTCTCTCTTGCTCTCGAACTAATGTTCTGTAGGGTAGTGAATTCCATATTTCGTGTTCCATATTTAGCATTAAACAATCGCAATAAATTACGCAATACGCAGTCCATCTCATTCCAAGGAGTCATCATCATGGATAAAAAATATCGTATCACTCTCGAATACTGTGTACCCTGAAATCACCTGGATCGAGCCGTCCGTGCGGCGGCAGACATCTTGGGTGATTACCAGCACATCATCGAATCCTTCACCTTCATCACCGGATCAGGCGGCATCTTCGATTTCTGGGTTGACGGTGAGCTACTTTTCTCGAAGAAGGCAGTTGGCCGGCACGCTGAGCCTGGCGAAGTCCTGGCCCTGTTCCGCCAGCACATTCCGCCCGGAACGCCCATTTACCCGCGCGCAGGCTGAGACTGCCTCCGCCTGATCTGCATAAAACCTTCGACGCTATACACCGCCAGCGCCACCCAGATGACGCTGAATCCGATCAGCCTGGCGGTGGTGAAGGCTTCGCCATAGACGAACACGCCCAGAAGGAATTGTAGGGTGGGGGCGATGTATTGCAGGATGCCCAGGGCGCTGAGCGGAACGCGCTTGGCGCCATAAGCAAAGAAGAGCAGTGGGACAGCCGTAACCAGACCGGCGCCAACCAGGAAAACGTCGATAATGGCGCGGCTATGTCCCAACGCGCCCGCGCCCACGATTTCTTGGAAAGTAAGATAGACGAGGGCGGGCAGGAAAAGGATGCTCATCTCCACGGCCAGGCCGTCGAGCGAGCCGAGGCGCGCGGTCTTGCGCAAAAGGCCGTACAAGCCAAAGGTCAGCGCCAGGGCCAACGAAATCCATAGCAAGCCGCCGGCGTTCAAGGTCAAATAGGTCACGCCGATGACGGCGATGGCGATGGCGAGCCACTGGCCAGGGCGGAGATGCTCGCGCAACACCAGCAACCCCAGCAGGACGTTTACCAAGGGGGTGATGAAGTAGCCCAGGCTGGCTTCGACGATGTGGCCGTTATTGTTGGCCCAGATGTAGACGAGCCAATTGACGCTCAATAGCAAGGCCGTGAGCAATGACAGCCGTAGAATGGAAGGATGGCGGCGCACGTCTGCCAGCCAGCGCCAGTCGCGCCGCGCCGCCAGGAGAATGGTCACGACAACCAGAGACCAGACGACGCGATGGCCCAGGATTTCCAGAGCGGGGACGCCATGCAGAACCCGCCAGTAGATGGGCAGCAGGCCCCAGAGGATGTAGGCGCCGGCGGCGGCCAGTGTGCCAGATTTCGAATTCAATGAATGCTCCAAGTTGGTTGTCGGGGATTGGTTTATAGATGGCCAGCAATTCCAAATATGGCTTTTCTTGTCATCAGGAAACATGTTTTGTGGACACGGATGGGGGAAACGCGGATAGTTTTGGGTCAAAAATCTGTGTTTCTTCCATCCGCGTCCACAAATTTGGAATTGCTGATAGATGGCACGCCAAAGAAATGATGCTCAGATCTGAAACGTGATACAGCCTGCCCTGAGTGCGTTGTACTCAACGCCGTCGAAGGGTGAAGCGTGAAAATTGCCGACGTTTTCTCACGTTTCACCCTTCGACAGGCTCAGGGCAGGCTGTTTCACGTTTTACGAGCTTCATAACAGATCAACCTGGCGATCAAAAGGCGTCACACCTGTTCAGCGTGTCGGGTCTTTGGCCCAGGATTAGGGAACGTTATCGAGAAGGGTTTGGTAGGAATCGTATTGAGCCAGGAAGCTCACGAGGAGCGCATGCAGGTCAGCATAGGTGAGCACGCCCTGTCGATACTCTGCCAGCGCGCTCTTGAGATCGGCGATCTGTTCGTGCTCCTGGCGCGGCAAGTATTCTTCCTCGTTGAGTAGGCGAAGACCGAAGACGAGGTCGATGGCGCAGGCAGGGTCTTGGGTCAGCCGCAAGTTAGCGCGGGCGAGCAATGCCTTCAGGGCCAAGTCGTGGTCGGGCGCGCTCTGGAACTCGCGCAGCAGCCAGATGATGGCGCTGTAGGAGCGTTTTCCTGACAATGACAGCTCGATGATCCTGTCGTCGGGCGTCGGTTGGTGGAGGATTTGCTGATCGGCCCAGGCGATCAGCGCCTCTTTGTCCACGATGCCGGTGACGAGGCCCATGCGGAGGTAGCTGAAGATCTGGGTTTGGCTGAGTTGTAAGGCTGTCATTATGTTCAAGGCTTGACGTGATGCTTAGCGTATGCTAAGATACATGTGAACGATAACGGGAACGATAACATCCATTTTGGACCGTTCGCTTCATTTTCTGGTGACCGCTCATTATGACAGACGCCGCCGTCTCAAACAAGCCATTGCTGTTGGAAATGCGTAACATCACCAAGCGCTTTCCTGGCGTATTGGCGCTAAATGATGTTGGTTTCGATGTCCGCCAGGGTGAAGTTCACGCCCTGGTGGGTGAGAATGGCGCTGGGAAATCGACCTTGATGAAGATCTTGTCAGGGGTCTATCAAAGCGACGCCGGCGAAGTGATCTTCGCAGGTCAGTACGTTCGTTTCGTCAATCCGCGCCAGGCGCAGTTGGCCGGCATCGCCACCATCTATCAGGAACTCAACCAGGTGCCTTATCTCTCGATCACCGAGAATATCTTTCTGGGCACGGAGATCAGCCGGCGAGGGGTGTTGGGGTTGAGCGAGATGCACCGTCAGGCCCGGGGTTTGCTGGCCAAGCTGCACCTGGATATCGACCCGCGCACGCAGTTGGGCAAGTTGGGCGTCGGGCAACAGCAGATGGTGGAGGTGGCGAAGGCGTTGCATCAGAATGCGAGTCTGATCATCATGGACGAACCGACTTCGTCCTTGAGCATTCGGGAGATCAATGATTTGTTCGGCATTGTGCGCGAATTGAAGGCGCAGGGGGTGTCGGTCGTCTATATCAGCCATCATCTTGAAGAGACGTTCGAAGTCAGCGACCGCATCACGGTGCTGCGGGATGGACGGCATATCGCCACTCAACCGACTGCTGACCTCGACGTGGATAAACTCATCCGACTGATGGTGGGGCGCGATTTGTCAGAGCAATTCCCTAAGGAGCAGTTCCCGCGCGGTGAAGAAGTTTTGCGGGTGGAAGGGTTGAACGGGCTGAGTCGGCTCGGCCAGGGAGCGCCACTGCAAGAGATCAGCTTCTCGGTCTTTGCTGGCGAGGTGCTGGGCATTGCCGGACTCGTGGGCGCCGGGCGCACGGAGTTGGTGCGGGCTATTTTTGGGGCTGACCCTATCGATAGCGGCAAGTTTTTCGTGCGCGGGCAGCCGGCCCGAATCCGCAACCCGCGCGATGCCGTGAACAATGGCATCGGCCTGCTGACCGAGGATCGCAAGCGTCAGGGGCTTTTCTTGCTGATGAGTGTGCGCGACAACGTGGTCATGGCCGTGCTGGATAAACTGACGCGGGGATTGACCACCAGCCGCCGCAAAGAGGCCCATATCACCCAGCGTTTCATCGAGCAGATCGCCATCAAAGCTTCCAGCCAAGAGCAACTGGCCATGAATCTATCAGGCGGGACACAGCAGAAGGTCGTGCTAAGTAAATGGTTGGCAACGAAGCCGCAGGTGCTCATTTTCGATGAACCAACGCGTGGCATCGATGTGGGCGCCAAAGTCGAAATTTATAAAATGATCAATGATCTGGCGCGGCAAGGGGTCGCCATCTTGATGATCAGTTCCGAGCTGCCCGAAATTCTCGGTATGAGCGACCGCATCATGGTCATCGCCGGGGGACGCATCCGGGGTTTCCTGGACCGTAGTGAAGCAACCGAGGAGAAGATCATGGAATTTGCCACCGCCACTGACAAGCCATCCGTTCCCATCCAGACCGAGGCTGCCTGACGATGACCGAATCCACCACCACTGCCAGAAGCACGGCCGCGAACGCCGGCAATTTCGTCCGCAGGCTGATCGCCAACACCGGGCCGCTCCTCGTCTTGCTCGTGTTGGGGACCATTTTGTGGATTGCGTCGCCGCCCTTCCGTTCGCCCACCAGCCTTATGCTCATCGGCCTGGAAGCGGCAGCCATTGGCGTTATCGCCGCCGGGCAAACCTTCGTCATCCTGACCGGCGGCATCGATCTTTCGGTCGAGGCCATGGTGTCGTTCAGCGGTGTGGTGGCGGCCATCCTCATCGCGGGGACGAACATCGCCGGCGGGCAAATCGCCAATGGCATTGCCTCGTGGCAGGCCATCACCATCGCCCTTCTCGCTGGCGTGGCGGTGGGCCTCTTCCAGGGCTTGTTGATTACTGCTTTCCACATGAATCCACTCATCGTTACGCTGGGTTTCCGCAGTATGTTGCTGGGCGTCTCGTTGGTGTGGACGCGTGGCGCCGGCATCAATATCCAGAAAGATGCTTTTCTGAGCTTTTTGACCGGCGTGATCCGAATTGGCAAATTCCCCATCCCGATGCCTTTCATCATTGCTTTGATCATTTACTTCATCAGTTGGTTCGTGCTCAAATATACCAAGTTAGGGCGCTATACCTACGCCATCGGCGGCAACGAGACGGCCGCCCGTCTTTCGGGCATCCGTGTGGACCTTTATAAAGCCGTCATCTATGGCATCAGCGGCTTTCTAGCGGCGATCTCCGGCATCCTGGTCATGGGCCGGCTGCAATCGGGGGCTTACCAAAACGGCACGAATATGACCTTGATGTCGGTGGCGGCGGTGGTCATCGGCGGCACGGCGCTATCGGGCGGCGTCGGCGGCATCTGGGGCACGCTGATCGGTGTGTTCATCGTGCGCATCGTCGAGGCTGGGTTGGTCTATCTGGATGTACCCTCCAACGCCAAAGAGATTGTCATCGGCGCCATCATCGTCCTGGCTGTGATGTTGGATGTCATCCGGCAGGGGCAGATTCCATGGTTGCGATGGCGTGGGCGTGCAAGGGCATGATAATACGCAATACGTTCTTCGAGATCCACCGGGAACAGCGAAATCCCGGTTTTTCAATAGATCGTGCGGGGTTGGATCATCATCCGCCGTTCAAACCTTTGCAGAAAGGAGAAAAAATGATGTCTACCAAACGTTTTCTAATCATTGCCGTGGCGCTGCTTGCGATCTTGGTGGTCGCGGGCTGCGCTCCCGCCCCGGCGCCGGCTCCAGCCGCACCCGCCGAACAACCCACCCAAGCCCCCGCCGAGCCGACCAAAGCGCCGGAGCAACCAGCCAAACCGGCCGAGACCTACGTCGGCTTCGTGCCGCCCGCCCTCACCAGCCCCTTCCATGTAGCGATGGTCGATGGGGCCACTACCCGCAGTAAGGAACTCGGCTGGAAGCTCGACGTGCAGGCTCCCGCCAGCGAGGGCGACTTCCAGGCCTTTGTCACCACCGTCCAGCAACTGCTGGAGAAAGGCGTCCAGGCTCTCAGCATCAACCCCATCGGCACCGACTCGGCCATCACCGCCGTCAAGGCCGCCAACGAAAAGGGCGTGCCCATCCTGGCCCACAACTTCATCACCCCCTTCTCTGAAGGCAACGTCGTCTCCTACATCGGTTACGACCAGTGGGGCGGCGCCGAAAAGCTGGCTCTGGCCACCTGCGATCTGATCGCCAAGAAGTACAACACCACTCCCGCCGAGACCAAGGGCAAGGTCTTCATCCTCCTCGGCATCGATTCCATCTTCTCGCACCGACGCACCGGCGGCTTCAAGGCCGGCCTGGCCAAGGGCTGCCCGAATGTGGAGGTGGTCGGCGAGCAAACGGCGGAATGGCTGCGCACCAAAGGCTCGGAAGTAGCCTCGATTGCCTGGCAGAAGGACCCCGACATCGATGTGTTCTATGGCAACTCGGACGAGATGGCCATCGGCGCAGCCCTGGCGGGCGAGCAACTGGGCAAGGTC
>JAYRVO010000110.1:0-122768 GCA_041918515.1 Chloroflexota bacterium
CCCCCCCCCCCCCCCCCCCCCCCCCCCCCCCCCCCCCCCCCCCCCCCCCCCCCCCCCCCCCCCCCCCCCCCCCCCCCCCCCCCAAATATCGTTTACTTGCACCTTTATGTTACTTGATTCTTGTTTCTGCGCGACCACACTGAATGCAAACGCGAGAAATAAACCAACAACTGCGAAAACTGCGGTAAACATCCGTATTTTCATTATATTACTCCTTTAGAAGAATAGGTGATTGATGATTGGTGATTAGAGATTGTGCGTACTTGTCTACTTGTTTCCTTGTCTACTTGTCTACCTGTTTACGCATAAGCCGCCGAACAAGCATACTCCCCAGGATAGCGCAGGCGTCGGTGGAGAAATGGTGGGGGGCGGAAGCGTCGAAGAGGATGCGGTAAGAGGCAGGGAAGTCTTCGTCGCCTTGCCAGCAGGCCGCCAGCAGGGGCGCACGCGGCAGGGGGCGGAAGCTAAAAGCTCGGTCGGCGAAAGGGAGGGGGGCGCCGCCGGCAGCGAGGGCGGCGGCGGCGAAGGCATCGTCGTTCGAGCCGAAGTGCTGGGCCAGCGGATGCCCAGTATAGCCCTGAAAAGCCTGAGCATAGAAGCGGCCGTCCGGGAGTTCCGAGAATGCCATCCAACTACCGGCCACGGGCGCGCCATCGCTATGATGGAGGTGGTGGAGTAGCAATGCCTGGGAGAGGTCATCGAGGGCGCGGCCACCGCTAGGCGAATGAAAGAACAGTTCGGGGAACAGGGCTTGCACCGGCTCGCCCCAGAATGAGAGGATCAGAGCAAAGCCGCTCTTGTCCTGCCATATTTCGGCTCCCGACCGTCCCGCCAGCGCCGCCGGTTCCGCCTGGCGCAACTCGCGGCGCAAGGTCTCGGCATACTCGACCAGGGGTTTACGGGCGGCCGGGTCTTGCCGGTCGGCCAGGGCTTTTTGGAAGAGAGTGAAGGTGCTCACTTATCGATCTATTTGTGGACACAGATCGGGAAACCATGTCCTGAGTGCAGCGAAGGAGCAGATAGCTTGATTGTCTTCCGTGTTTCCCGATCCGCGTCCACAACCTGATTAGTTTTGTGGATACAGAGAGGGAAACGCCAGGGCTTTCCGTTTCTCATTTTGATGAAGAAAAAGCGCTGATTGTGTCATGCTGAGCGAAGCGAAGCATCTCGACTTGCATGGCAGATGGCTTTTTTGGCAACGCGAGATGCTTCGCTGGCTTTCAACTGCAACAATTTCGTGTGATCGACCCGCTCAGCATGACATAATCAAATCTTGGATGCTATGCGACGCGGTTGGATACGAGAACCGGAAAGCCCTGGGGAAACGCAGATAGTCTATTATCTTCCGTGTTTCCCCATCCGCGTCCACAACCTGATTGGTTTTGTGGACACAGATCGGGAAACCATGTCCTGAATGCAGCGAAGGAGCAGATAGCTTGATTGTCTTCCGTGTTTCCCCATCCGCGTCCACAACTCAGGTGACAGAGACCGGCTGGGGCTGCGGGATGGCCGCGATAGTGGGGACGACCGCCCGCTCCAGCCCGGCCTCCTTGACGATGCGGGGGACAATGGCCTCCCAGCCAACCGCCATGATGTGGAAGCCGTGGACGCCTTGCATTGGCTTGATCTTCTCCATCAGTTCGAGGGCAATAGCCACGCCTTCTTCCGCGGCGCCATCGCCCGCAGCCTCCATCCGCTTCAGCAGACGTTCGGGGAGGACGACGCCGGGGACTTCGTGCGCCATGTACTCGGCCATCTTCAGGCTTTTGGGCGGGGTGATGCCGACCAGGACGTAGACCTTGTCCAAAATGTCGCGCTTCGCCAACTCGTTCAGCCAAATCTCCAGCCCATCGGCGTCGTAGACCAGGTTGGTCTGGAAGAACTGCGCCCCGGCATTGACCTTCTTCTGCTCGCGCAGGGCCTGGATACGGGGGTTGGCGGCGAACGGCGAGGCGGCTGCACCCAAAAAGTATTGCGGCGACTGTTTGATCGTGCGGCCATCCAGGTAGCGGCCTTCGTCGCGCAGACGGCGCAGAATCCACAACATCTGCACCGAATCGATGTCCACGATGTCCATGCGCCCGTGCGGCGGCGGCCCCAGGCGGGGGCTGTCACCCGACAGACAGAGGATATTGCGGATGCCCAGGGCGCTGGCGCCGATCACATCGGCCTGCAGATTGGTGCGGGTGCGGTCGCGGGCGGCGATCTGCAACACTGGCTCGGCCCCACGGCGTAAAGCAATGATGCTGCACGCCAAACTGGACATGCGCGGGGTGGCAGAAGGCGAATCGGTGAAGTTGACGGCGGCGACATGGGGTTTGACCAGGTCGATGTTCTTCTCCAGCGCGCCGGTGGCGGTGCTCATCGGCGGCGCCACTTCGGAAGTGACGACGAATTCGCCCGCCTTCAACCGGCGTTCGAGTTCGGAAACCGGCTCGGTGTAGGCCGGGGCGTGGTATTTGGCGTCGCCCTGCCACCAGTCGGGCTGGCGCACCGGCCGGAAGACATCATCCCAGACCTCGGCCTTGTGTTCGGCATCGCGCGAGATCACGGCGCCAGCGAATTTGCCCACCCCCACCTCTTTGACCTGATCCCAAACGTCGCCCCAGGTCTCGCCCCCCACCATGTCCCAGTCCAGCGGCGGCAAGACCTCCAGCAGCATCTCCTCGCGGCCCATCTTGATCGAGCGGTCGTAGATGTGATACCAGATGCAGGGCCGGGTCTCATCGACATAGCAATGCTCCGCGGTCGAACCGCCGCAAGGGCCATTGCGCAGCCCCTTCGGGCACTCCATCGGGCAGATGAAGGCCGTCTCTTGCAACAGGCAGTTGCCGCACATGCGGCAGCCCCACAGCGGACCTTTGACCACGCGCTCGACGCGGGCCAGCAGGCGGCGATTGAAGGTGTCTTTTTTGTGGAAGGGCGCATAAGCAGGTTGCCAGCGGCGTCCTGGCGTGAAAACAGGCATGGTGCAACTCCTTTGTGTTGTGTGTTGTGTTTTGTGTCTTGGTGGTGGATGTTTATTGATCCAAATATCCGTCTGCGTAAATAACCTTGTTTAGCAGAATTTGTACTGTTTTCCAGATCGCAACCTGCTCGGGATCAGAGAAATCCACATCCGCAGGCGATGGCTCCTCCATGGCAGCGATGCGGTCGGCCAGGGCCAGATAGAGACGCCCGACCGGCGTACTGTCGTCGCGCGTTTCCACGATGCGGATGGTTTCTTTGAGTTCGTGGTCGAAGGGGTCGGCGATCATCATTTTCAAGCCCGCGCCCATGAGCATGGCCCCGTAGGTGCGGTTGATCAGCGCCCGATTTTCCTTCGGCACGGCGTTGGAGACATTGGAAAGGCCCACCGAGATGGGCGGGGTCGGGTCCCAGGCCACTTGCAGGGTCTGGATGGCGCCGATCAGCTCCGGGCAGTATTGCTGGCAGCCGGAGACCGTGAGCACCAGGGGGTCGATGATGAGGTCGGAGATGGGGAAGTCGATCTCCAGGGCGCGGGGGATGAGCTTTTCGATGGCGATGTTGACGCGCTCATCCGCGCCAACAGGGATGCCCGACTGGCCCATAGTCAGGGCGACAAGCCGGGCGCCGTACTGTTTGGCCACCAGCGGCACTCGCTCCAACCGCTCTGGCTCGGCGCTGGTCGAGTTGATGATGGGCTGTGCTTTGGTGACAGCTTTCAGCCCGGCCTCGATGCCCAACAGGTTAGTGCTATCGAAGCTGAGCGGCACATCGACCACCGCCTCGACCGTCTGCACCATCCAGGGGAAGACCTCCTGCCAATCGGCCTTGCGCGGGCCTAGATTGAGGTCGAGAGCGTTGGCCCCGTGCTCGACCTGGCGCACGGCCAAATCCTGAAAGAACGCGGCGTCGCGCGCCTTCAGCGCCTCTTTGACTTTGTCGGAAATGATGTGAATGTTTTCGCCGATAATGTACATTGGGAATACCTCTTACGAGCGAGTAGAAGCGTCGAGAATAGTCAGACCAACAAGCTGTTCGCCACGATAGCGTAACAAAACACCATCATCGGTCAATTCCGTGTTGGTTGCTTTTTGGGGGCGACGAAAGCTAATGTATAGCACATCCGCTTTTTCGTCATAGTCCACCCAAAAACGATGTTCTGGGAAATCGATAAGCCACGGCACAGCCTGGACAATGTGATCGGTTGCTATAGGAGCGATGACTTTTGCCATGTTGCCTTCTTGTGAGTGATATCGTTCGTAAAATAGGCGGTGATGATGAAGCCATCTTCTGCGGACATCTGTCGATAGATTACCATCAGATAACGTCTGCGTCCATAGCTGCGCACGGCAATCAATGAGCCGTGATGACCGGGCAAAATCAGATCAGGATCCTCCACCGCATCCAATACCTCCTCATAATACCCTGCCAGGTCATCATGATTTTCAACAATGTGGAACCAACGTTCCTCGGTGAGACGAATAGGAACACCGTCGATCGAAAGAACGAAATCGGTCATTTCGGCCCTCCAATAGAGGAGACCGTAGTGATGGACGGAAAGCGCCCTGCATCCGTGTGCGGCAAGAACAGTGCCGACGTGAAGGCCTCGTAGAAACGATTGTCGGCGGAAAGCTCGATATAGGTCATGCGAGCAGCGATCTCGTGGATGCGCTTGCGTGCGGCCGGGTCCAGGAGGGCGCGGTAGGCTCCTAGCACCGAGGTGTTGCCCAGGAAGTGGAAGCGATCCCAGGGCATGTCGGGCAGCAGACCGATCTGCACCGCCTTTTCCACATTGATGTATTTGCCGAACGAGCCGCCGATCAGCACCCGCTCCACCGCGTCCAGCGACACGCCCACACTATCGGCCAACACCGTGAAGCCGGCGTAGATGGCTGCCTTCGCCCGGATGAGGTTATCGATATCGACGCGGTTGATGGCGATGTCCCGGCCGCTTGCGGTCTCGGACGCCCAGGCCACGACATATTCCGACCCGTGCTCGCCCTCGCGCACACGCGGGGTGGGCACATCCAGCTTCACATTCCCGGCCTTGTCCACCACGCCGGTCAAGAACATCTCGGCCAGGAGCGAGATGAGGCCGGAGCCACAGAGACCGCGCGGCTTCTCACCACCGATGACGCGATAGGTCGGCTCGAAGGTCTCGCCGTTGATCCACACCTCCTCGATGGCCCCGCGCGTCGCTCGCATCCCATCCACCACGCCCGCGCCCTCGAAGGCCGGCCCGGCCGAGCAGGCGCACGTCACCAGCCAGTCGGACGAGCCAAGCACGGTCTCGCCATTCGTGCCCACATCCAGGAACAATGTCAGACTTTCGCTATCGCCCGCGCCTGATGACAGCACCCCGGCCGTGATGTCGGCCCCGACATAGCTGGCGACGCCGGGCAGGCAATCGATCACAGCCTCGGGGTTCACCGCCAGCCCGATTTCGGCAGCCGTGAGGGCGGGGACATCGTTCACCGCGGTGACGAAGGGCGCCAGGCGGATGCTGGCGGCCGGAATCCCCAACAACAGGTGGATCATGGTGCTGTTGCCCGCGACCACCGCCTTGACGATGTCAGCCGGCTCGGCGTGGGCGCGCTGGCAGGCGCGCTCGATCAGACTGTTGATCGTGCCCAGCACCAGCCCGGCCATTTCCTCGGCCCCGCCGTTCTTGCTGGCATAGATGATGCGCGAGATCACATCCTCGCCGCGGGTGATCTGGCTGTTGTATTCGGCCACTTGCGCCCGCACCTGCCCGCTGACCAGATCGACCAGCCAGACGGTGACGGTGGTGGTGCCGATGTCGATGGCCAGCCCCCACAACGGCGTCGTTTCGAGAACATGGCCGGGGCGCAGGTCGATCAGCCGGGCCGGGCAATTGGGCGTGCACTCCCAGTCGGGGATGTCGAGGATGGCCGTGACCTGCCAACCACCCTCGCGCAGCACGCTGCCGATGCGACGCAGCATGGGCAAGGAGATGGCGACATCGCTCCAGTCGGTCTGGCGGCGCAAGGCCTTGCGCAGGCGGCTCCAGTCGTCGGTCTGGTCGTCCATGCTGGGCGGCGTCAGGCTGAGCGCCACCCGGTGGATGGTTTGCCGGGTGCGGAAGTTGTAGCCGGCGGGGACCTGCACCTCGGCGGCCACACGATCGACCGTCAGCCGCCGCTCGATCTTCTCCTGCGGCGGCACGACCACGGTCGCATCGCCCTCCACCACCGACTGGCAGGCCAACGCATAGCCCAGGGCGATGTCCTCTGCTGAGAGACGAAGCGAACTCCGGCGCCGCACGCTCCCGGCCGTCACCTGCACCGCGCAACGCCCGCAGCGACCCTGCCCCCCGCACGGCTGCCCGATCTCGACCCCCGCCAACCGCGCGGCCTCAGTCAGCAGCGTGCCGGTGGGAACATGTGCGAGATAAACTGCGCCGGGTGTCGAGTCAAAGCGGATGGAATGATGGCTCATAGCTGGGAAAACTACGCGGATTTCAGCAGGGTTTCCAGGGCTTCGCCAACCCAACCATTCAAACTCTTCTTAGCCAAACGGGCACGCAGGTAGAGATCGCGGTGCAATTCGGGCGAGATGCGAATAACGAATTTGCCTGAGAAGGGTTTTTCCGGTTCTTCGTGACGAGCAGAACAGAACTCAAGATAATCATCAACCGAGTCAATAAACGCCTGGCGCAGTTCCTCAACGGACGCGCCCTGAAACGTAATCACGTCTCGAAGATTGATTACCTCACCATAAAAGACGCCTGCCTCGTCGTCGTACTCGACTCGTCCGACGTAGCCTTTGTAAGTCGTCATGGTGTCATCGTTCTCAATTCGGCAGCCGTCCCATCACGCCCATCATCCACTTCATGCACTTGTGGCCGAAGTCGAAGAACATCAGCGGGCAGCCAGCAGAGATGACGGTGATGCCGTTCTCGCGGCAATACGCGGCCGCCGCCTCGGAACTGCTGCCGGGCATGAAGGTGTTGTCGTGCATCCACACGCGCGGCACACCCGCCTGTTTGGCGTCGTGTACGATCCCCTCGACCAGTTCCGGCTTGGTGCTGATGAGCACACCATCGACGCCGCCGGGGATGGCCTGCAGGTTGGGGAAGCAGGGATCGCCCTCGACTGTGTCGGCGTTGGGGTTGACGGCGAAGACCTGGTAGCCCTTGTCGCGCAGGATCTTATAAATGCCGTTGGCCGCATCTTGCCCGCCGCGAGAAACACCGGCCACGGCAATGCGTTTTTGGGCCAGGAAGTCTTGGGCCAGAGTGTTGAAATTCGACATGGGTTTGCTCTGAATAGAAATGGGGCACGGCGGCGTAAAACGTGAAGGCGCATCCATCTAATCGTGAACCACGAAGACACGAAGCCGTTCAGTTTCTTCGCCTTCGTGTCTTTGTGCCTTCGTGGTAAGTTTCCTTGCTCGCCGTGCAAGAATTTGGCTGGTGCGATCCTGAAAGGATAAGCGGCATCGATCTCAGTTCAACGCTTCCTTCATGAACCGCGGCAGATCGACGGCCTCGCGCGGCCCGACCCGGATTTCCCAACCGGGCAACTCGCCCTCCAGCTCGCCGGAGAGCACAGCCACATGGCCGGGCAGGATGATGCGCTTGCGGCTGATCTTGTCGGCCACGCCGAAACGCTTGATATCCTTGGCGATGCGCTCGGCGTCGAACTTGCCTGCGGCCCAGGCCGTGAGCACGCTCATGCCCTCGGCGTCGGCCACCACCAGCCAGGCCGGCAGGCCCGATCCTTCGACCTCGTTGGCCACGCTGAAATAGGTGATGCTGAAGTTGGTCGTGACCAGAACCGGGTCTTCAGGCTTGGGGTTGTTGATCTCGTAAATCCCCGGCTGCACCTGAATGGGTTTCTGCGGGTCGGTGTAGATATTCTGGCGCAGGACGAGCAGCGGATAGACATGCTCTGGCGCAAAGTGGTCGAGCACGACGAAGCCCGCGTATTTGGCGATAGCCTGCGCCGCCAGCATCGTCTCCTGGCCGGGGTCGCCGCCCGCGCCGGGAAAAGCGATGACAGGGAAACCGAGCGGCCGGAAGTTCTTCTTCAGCGCCAGGCGGCGGATTTGCGTGCTGAGCGTGAGCAAGGCGCCGAAATCCCGCGCGCCGGGGTCGAGCACCATATCTTCGACGCCCTTGCCCTTGATTTTCTCGGTCAGATCAGCCAGCGCCTCAAGCGTGGGGGCGCTGACAATCAACGCCGCCTTGTGCTGCGCCGCCAGATCGGCCAACTCCGCCCAGTTGTTGGCGTCCGCCGGACCGATCAGGGGCGTCTCGCCGCCCAGCACGGCCAACCCGGCCGCCAGCGCCGGAGCCTTGCCCAGCAGGATGAACGGGCGCTGGCTGGCGGCGCGCGCGGTCTTCACCGCCGCGGCGAAGGTGGTCGGGTCGCCGGAAACGGATTCGACCGCAAAGCCGTCGATGGTCAGGTCGATGCCGACATAGTTCACCCGGTAGGCGTCGGCAGCCCCAACTTTGGCCTGGATCGCCTCCGCGCCCAGGTCGTCGGCCACACGCACGAACAAGCCCGGCCGGTTGTAGAAAGTCTTTTCATGGCGGAACAGCACCACCTCGTTCCCGGCCTTGACCTCGTTGCCATTGGCGCGCAGCGAGATCAGGCGCACGGGCGGGGCCGCCGATTCGGAAAGCTGGGCTTTGGCGTCCTCTTTGACATGCGGACAAGCCGCCAATTCGACCTGTTTCGCTGCCAATTTCATAGCAAACGCCAAACAAGTGGGAAAACCACAATCCTTGCAGTTTGTTTGCGGAAGTAGCTTATAAATTTGAATGCCGGATAGGGCCATGGAATATCTCCTTGATTACGTGAGACGTGAAGCGTGAAACGTGAATGTACAGGCAAGACAACCTCCATTTTCACGTTTTACGTTTCACGTTTCTTGATTCACGCCTTCATCAGTCCATCGATAGCAAAGCGAACTCGTTTCACACTCTCGGGATGGCGGAGGACGACGATGTCGGCGCCGGATTCGAGCAGGGAAACGGTGGTCAAGGTCTCCCAGGTGATCCCGCGCTCGCTCCAATCGCCCCAGGCATCGGGCACACCCGCGCCGACTTTCGCCTCTTTGGTCTTCCAGGCTTCGAAGCCGGGGGTGACGAGCATGGGCAGTTGGGTCATGCGGTCGCCTTGCAGCGCGGCCAGGCGCAGCCGTTCCATCACCGAGTAGCCGTACTCGATGCCGTAGCCCACAGCGCCGGTGGTGGGGTCCATGACCACGCGGTCGAGCGGCATACCCATGTCGGTGATCAGGATGTTGAGCTGCTTGGCCAGGTTGACATCCATAGGCGTGCGAGCCGTGACCAAATGGCCGTTGGCCATGGCTGTGGCAACGATGGTGCGGTAGTTCTTGTCCTCGCAAATGCCCAACAGCAGTCGCTCGCCTTTGGTCGCCTCGGCCACGGCCACCAGCAGATCGTTATCGGCATCAGCCTGGCCCGGCCCGAAGACGACAAGTGGCAGGGCGCAGGTGGCAAGTACGGCTTTCACGGCGGCCACGGCGGCGGCGGGGGTGGTGGGTTTGCCGGCGGCGTCGTTCAGGCTGAGGGCGAGGACGATGAGGTCGGCGCCGGCCTTGGCTGCGGCTTTGGCCCAGGCGCCGGGGTCGTTGGCCGCGTCGCCCCAGGCTTGCAGCAAAACCGGCGACCAGTCGTCCGGGCGGCGGTCTTTGATCTCGACCGCGATGACGGGACGATGGGGCGTGGGCGCTTCGAAGTGCATGAAAGGCAGCGTTTTCTCGCCGCCCACGGTCACGGTCTGGCCGCGGGTGCCGCCCTCGGCCGCGGTCGCGCCCAGGGTGATGGCCTGGACAGCACCGGGCCAGGTGTCTTTGACGAGTTCGATGGGCATAGAGCTTCTCCTAGTAGAAGGACGAATGATCGACGAATGTTGACGAAAGACGAATTCGTCGACTTTCGTCAACATTCGTCCACCTTCGTCGCAAAGAAATAACAATCAGAACTAGATAGAGCGAGTCTTTTTGCGGATACTATCCCGCTTCTCGATAAAAGCATCCAGCGGCGATTGGCGGGCGGCAGCGATGCCGAGGTCGGCCAGGTCGTCGTCCGAGCGGGCGGCGATGAGCCGCAGAAAGTGTTTGTAGGTGATGAAAGCAGCCGGATAGATGACGCCGCCGGCATTGTGCATAAGGAAGAAGGCCCGCGCGCCCTGGTCGGCCATCAGATGGGCGGCGGCGGTGAGCGGGATGTCGGGCGGGACTTGGGGCACGCCCTCGTGCATGATCTGCTCGGCCGTTTTGCCTTCCACCCCGCCGTTGGCAAAAGCCCGCACCATTTCCTCGCGCCCCACCACGCCCGCCGCGTGTCCCTCGACATCGAGGACGATGACAGCCTCCAGGTCTTTTTCCAGCAGCAGCCGGACGACATCGACCGCGGGCGTCTCTGGCGGGCAGGTCTGCACACCGACGGTCATGAGGTCGCGGACGAGGGTGCGGGGCATGGGGAGAGATTGGAGATCGGTTATTGGGGATTGGAGACGGCGGGATCGAGTTCGTGGTAGTCGGGCTGTGGTTCGGCCAGGGCTGCGGTCATGCTGGCAGGCTCATAGCTGCCCAGACGTTCAACTTCGACAGCAATGCGCAGGCCGACGCTGCGGAGCAGGGCATTCAAACTGGCAAGCTGCGGGTTCCCGGCAGCCGAAAGCATTTTGTAGAGACTCTCGCGGTTGAGCCGGGTTTCGCGGGCGACTTTGCTCATGCCGCGGGCTTGGATGACATCACGCAACGCCAAGAGAAAGACTTCCTGGTCGCCGTCTTCGATGGCCGCGTTCAAATAAGCCGCCGCCTCTTCGGGATCTTGGAGATCTTCGAGCAAGCCATCGATATAGGGTCGTGAAGGTGGTACACTCATGGTCTCCTCCGTTGATATTCTGCCCAATAGACTTGTGCCTGTGCGATGTCTCGAGATTGGGTGCGCTTGTCGCCGCCGCAAAGTAGAAGCACGACAGCGCTGCCTTCCCGCCCGAAATAGATCCGATAACCGGGGCCATAGTCGATGCGAAGTTCGTTGACGCCGCCACCGACTGTGCGACTGTCGCCGAAGTTGCCAACACGAACACGGTTGATGCGAGCCCGTACTCGCACGCGGGCTTCACGGTCGCGCAAACTCGCCAGCCAGTCGCGATAGGGACTGCGCTTGTCTTCGGTCTGGTATTCGAATACCTCGATGGCAGAGGTGTCGGGCATAGTGTAGTGTAAAAGCTACAGTTCGTCAATGAATGGAATGTAATACTGACCCCCGCTAAGCCTTTCGGATGACTATGACTCCATCGTTGTTGACGCGAAGGCCCTGTCGGTACTTGCGGCCAGCGACTTCGATATACTCAATCTCTCCGCTGCCAACGAACTCAGCAGTCCCAGAATCAGGGACCCAAACATTTGAAATTCCATCTGCCCACTTGACGTAGGCGTTGACTTTACCCCACGGTCTACCATCGCGATCACGTAGAAGTAGTTGGTTCTTGTACGCCATTTTGTGCCTCCTAGAAAAGGTCAAAACTGGACAACAATGTGTGGAATATCAGCCGAGTAAGCTGCGCAGCAAGCCCGAAATACCGGTGGGTCGCAACTCGATCTCGATCTCGTCTTTTACTGTTCTTGCAAAAAGATAGATTTCCTCATTTTCAGGATATTTTGCAAGGAGATCATTGACTTCGCTCAAAGCTTTCTGTTTATAGTCAAGGTACGGGGGACGATATATTATTACTTTGAACCATCGCGCATAAGAACTATCTTCGATCATGATTGACAGATCAAAGAGTTCTATTGCCCTTAACCATTCACCAGTATCACTCGGACCCAAGATACTTGGATACAGCTTCGATCGTATTCCTGACAAAAACTTGTATCCAGCTTGATAGTAATACACAAGGGATTTGTAGTGACGTGCCTCCTCAGAATCACTCCCAAGTGCATATTGCAACTTTTCCGCTTGTGTTTGGAATATTTCTAATTGCTGCTTTATCCTGCCTAAGCGTTTCTTAAGTTCTTGTGACTCTGGATCGCCGTCGAGAAACCAGTGGACGTCGATACTCGCCTCAAGTTCTGTTTTGTACTTTTGGATCAGCTTAAGTTCCATCTCATTGCTAGCACTCATATAGCCTCTCACAAACAACAAAGTATCAGTCGAATCCGAAGTTCTGGTAATGGGACCCAAACGATCGTCGCCACTTGAAGTGGCATGCTCGTAGTGCAGCATGGACAACAGGCCTATACTGCACTACGAGCACACGAATCAGAAGATCGGATCCATCAACAGCGCCGGATGGTTGTGCTCCTCCATCCAGGCCAGCAATTCGTCCACGGTGCTGACGCCGCGCTCGTCCGCGATTTTCTCGACCAGGTCGGGGTCGCCCTCGCGGATCGCCGCCGCCTTGAACTCGTCGGCCATCGACTCCTTGAGGAAGCTGCTCATCCACACCACGCGCTTGAAGCCGCCGTCGGCATAGATGAACTTGGGGCTGATCAAATAGTACTTGCCCACACCCATCACGCCCGGCGTCTGCAAGCCGCCGCCGGCGATGCCCGCCAGCGTGCTGAAGGTCATGCCGGCCGGGGTCATGCTTGTATCCTCGCGGCTGACGACCATGACGCCATTCGCTTCGGGGATGAGCATGACGATGCACTCGAAGCAGCCACAGTTCTTGACATGGATGCCGTTGGCCAGGTAGCTGTTCACATCCAGCAAGCTGAGGTTGTAGACATGCGCGTATTGGCCAGTGTTAGCGATGGTCTCGACGCGGGTGATGGTGTCGAGGAAGGCGTCGGATTCCAGGTAGGGGGCAAGGGCCAGAGCCGTCTCCGGGGCTTCATCGATCACGGTCTGGACATTGCCAGCCAGCGGGCGAGAGCGACCGGTCTTGTAGTGGAAGAGGGTGGAGCGACTGAGCACGGTCTCGGCTTCGGGCAACGCAGCCAGGGCCTTGCCAGCGCCGAAGGGCAACACCTGCCCTTGCGTTTTGTCGAGGCGTTTGGGCAAAGCGGCGATCTCGGCCAGCACCGCGGTCTTGGCCGGGTGCCAGGCCGGGACGAGTTCAGCGAATCGTCGTAGATTGCCGCCGTGCATCTCCACCCGATAAACGGTGCGATCCTGACGCACCTGACTGACGATGCCCAGGCGTTTGAGCAGAAGCTGCAAATGCCTGGCTGCAGTCTCGTCGCTATGGCTGAGATAGGCTTCGCCCACCGGCCATCGCTCGTCATAGCGCCGCAGACGCACCGAGCCGTCGCCATCGAAGACGCCGGCCAGGAAGGCGGCGATGTGACTTTCGGGTAGTGCGACCATCCGGGCCAGGTCCCAAGCGCGCCCATCGTTCTGCTCAGGCCGCATCCGCACCCCGAACGCCTCCGCGAGCAGACCCAAGAGGAAGTTGTTGCTATAGAGGTCGACGCTGGGTTGGGTCGAGGTGATGCGCCGACCCTCGATCTCACCCCCGCCCTCTTTGCTGCGCTCGCCGAGTATTGCGACCGGGAAGAGGCGGCGATAGAGGTCGGCGAAGGAAGCCAGCAGGTCGGGATCGCTGTTGGTAAAGTTCACCCGACACCAGTACGGCCCTTGCCAATCGATCGAGCCATCGGAAGCCAACAGGCCGATCAGGTGGAGCAGGTCGGGCGTGAGTTCGGGCAAGGGCTGCGGCGACTGGCCGGAAGCAGCGGCTACGGTCGTGATCCCGCGCTTGAACTCGTCCCACGACTCACCCAATGCCTGGGCAAACGCTCGCACGACGCCAAGCGGCAGGGATGACGCACGCGGGTCGGGCATGTCCACCCCCACGGCGCGATACGAAGCCGCTCGTGAACCGAAGTGCGCCTGTGCCCTGGTTTCGATCTCGTCCAGCAGGGCGGCATCAGCCACCCGGCAGTCGTCAGGGAGCAGGTCGATGGCAGCCGGGGCCTTGCCTTCCAGCCGTAGATGCTTCAGGGCATACAGGCGGTCGCCCGCGGCCAATTCGTCGGCCCGCACCCACGGCCCGTGACCGTTCTGTCCCCAACGGTCGGCGGCCACTTCGTGATTGGGCGTCAGTGTTAGTTGCAGGCCCGATTTCGTCTCGATCCGGATCAGTTGCTCTGGCGCCGGATTCTTGTGTACGCCCAGCAGCTTGCTGTTCGTCAGGCGTCCGGGTTTGTCAAGCGTCGTGAGATGCTGTTCTCCCGACCGGGCGGCCTCGACAAACTCGCCGATTCGCTGCACCCGCCCGTCCACCAACACCTCGGCGTCCGCGGTCAAGCACGCCGTCATCGGATTTTCCATGATCGAGTACATCGCTACTTCGTTGACAACGCCATGCGAGCCGATCTTGGCGTAGTCGTTGGTGCCCGTCCAGTAGCCCTTCTTCATGTCCACCGACTTGAACAGCTTGATCGGCTGATTGGGGCCGGTGGGATTGATGCTGAACGAGGCCTTGCAGTCCAGCCAATTGTAGGCGCCGCACAAGCCCAGGCGTTCGGGGCTGATGACGCAGACGTGGTTCGGGGCGAAGCTTTGGCAGAGCGTGCATGAATAAAACTCCTCCACCTTATCATCCGTCAGATCAGCCAGGCGCTTGTTGCGATAGTCGTAAGCCTCGCGCGCCCTATCCAGCCAGGCGTGGAACTCGCCCGGATCGGTGTAGATCGTCACCTGCACCTTGTCCACGATGGCGCCAAAATCGGTCTTGAAGCGGGCGTGCAGGATTTTGCCGAAGTGCTCCAGATCGAAGCCCTTGTCGGCGGCGGCGGTGGAGATGCGAATCCAGGCGATGTCGCGCTGGCCGATGTGTTGGATGCCAGAAGCGCCGTTGATGAAATAGTGAATCTGGCGCTCCAGCACCGGTTCGAAATCCTTCTGCATCTGCCGGCCGGCCACTTCCGCCACGATGCCCAGATCCATGTGCCCCTGGGCGGGGAGATCGGCGAACTTCGGCCCCACCACCTCGATCTTGCCATCCACCACCTCGTCCATCCCGGCCATGCGCAGATACTCGAAGGCCCGGCTGTACTTGCCGCCGAACTCGACCCGCATATCGGCCTTGCGCACCACCTCGCCCTCGAAAGCCGAGCCATAGGGCACAGGCACGGGCACATTGGCGACTTTGACCTTCACTCCGCGCACCTCGATGCATTTCTCGACCAGGCGCTCGGCCCGCTCCAGATCATCCTTGCCGTCGATCTCGTTCCACGGCAGGCTGACAACGTGCTCGTAGCGGGTGACGCCGGTGGGCAGGATTTCGGGGATGACGGTGTCGGCGATGACCGGGAAGCCGAAGTTGATCGCCCCGGCGGCGGCGGCATACTTCAGGTCGTCCACCTCGCCCAGGGCCAGGACGAAGGCGAACACACGCTCGCGATTGTAGAGCAGGATGTCGCGCGCCTGACCGGCCTTCAGCCCGCCAAAGGTGAGGGCCGAGCGGGTGGCAAAGCCCAGGGCATAGATGGCGCTGAGGGTGTCGGTGCCGAAGGGGACGGTGTAGGTGTCGTAACCCAACTCCACGCCCTCTTCCATCAGTTGATGGATGATGCTGCGGCCATTGACATTGCCCGACAGGAAGGTGAGGATGTTGCGGCGTTGCAGCTCGCGCACCAGCTTGACTGCTACTTCGTTCGATTTGGCGCAGCCGACGATGGCGGCGAAGCCGGGCATGCGGCCATCCACCAGTTGGATACCCCACGAGCGCAGTTGGATGTCGTCGATGGGGCCGTTGAGATGCCCATCCGCGCCATTTCCGCCGCCGTTTCCCATGTCCGGGCTGGTGAATGCGGTCCCGCCCGCCAGGTGGAAGCCCGGCATTGGCTCTGGTTGCAGGTTGTAGACGAAGCGCACGGCTTCGATGGTCTCGGCGGCCAGGAGCGTGGCCATGCCGCTGTCCAACGTCTCGCCCAGGTAGGGCGTCCAATGGTGCGGCGCCGGCACGGGATGGAGCAACTCCCGCGCATGGTGTAAGACCGGCGGCAGATCGCCCAGCTTCTGCACGGCCATGCCGGTCATGCCGAAGATGAGCGGGAGATGGTAAGCGGTATTGGGAAAAGCCACCGCGGTGTCTGGGCCTTTCTCGCGCAAAGCCTTATGAAGCATCACTTCGGCTTCGTTGACGAGGGCATTGGCGCCACGGATGGCTCGGGTTGCAATGTATCGGGACATTGAATCATGCCTCCAAAGGAATTCTTGATCCGCGAATGACGCGAATGAGGCGAATAAGGGCGTTCACGTTTCACGCTTCACGCAAGCAAAACGACTGAAGTCGTTACTACAAGGGCCTTCACGTTTCACGTCTTCACGTTTCACGCCTCAATTCAAACTCGGTGTTCCATACAGCGCCGTTCGTTTCTCGCTCAGCGGCAAGACCTCGAGTTCCAGCATACGCGCATCGCCAGAGCGACCGAAACGCTTGGCTTCGTAGACGGGCAGGCTCAAGGCGGCGCGCTTCTTGTCGATGTGCTCCAGCGTGCGGCGAATCATCTCATCCGCATCCTTGACGAACTCCAGCTTGCCGCCGTAGATGTTCTCCCAGCCCTCGCCGATGTACTTCAGGACGAGATCGCTGTCCTCCACCTTGTCGGGCATGCCGCCCACCGGCGAAGAGCCGCCGAAGATCACGTAAGCGCCGGAGGCGACGCAGTAGGTCGCAATCGCCAGGGCCTTCTCGCTCATCCATTCCGGGGCCAGACCAACGGCGGGGACCATGTCGATGTCGTCGCCCAGGCCGCCTTCGGCCACGATCTGCGTCAGCACGGTCAGGATGCGGGTGTTATCCACGCACGACCCCATGTGCAGCACCGGCGGGATGCCGATCGTCTCGCAGACCTCGCGCAGCCCCGGCCCCACCTTGTCCAGCCCGGCCTCGCCCAGCATCAAGCCCAGCTTGGCGCTGGCGATAGCGCCGCAACCGGTCTCGACCACCAGCACATCCTCCAGCAGCAGTTTCTGCGTGACATAGGTGTGCAGCCAGTCCTGCTTGCTGCGCGGGTTGTTGCAGCCGACGATGGCCGCCACCCCACGAATGCGCCCGGACATGATGGCGTCGTTCAGCGGGCGGAACGAACCGCGATAGCTGCCGCCCAGCATGTAATTGATGTACTCGTGCGAGAAACCAGGGACAAGTGACTCTTTGACCTGCGGGATGCGGGTGACGCCGCGATTCTTGTAGTTGTCGATAGCGGCCTTGAGGATGTTTTTGGCCACGGTGAGCGCGTGTTTCTCATCGAATTCGATGTGGGTGGCGCCCTTGATCCGCACCTTGGGCGAGGTCGTGATCACTTTCGTGTGGAAATTCTCGGCCAGTTGCACCAACGCCTGCATCACACACTGCACATCCACCACCATCGCTTCCACCGCGCCGGTGAGGATAGACAACTCCTGATGCAAGAAATTGCCGGCGGCGGGGATGCCCTGGCGACTGAGGATTTCGTTGGCCGTGCAGCAGATGCCCGCCAGATTGACGCCCGTAGCCCCAGCGGCTTTGGCGTACTCGATGATCTCCGGGTCCTGCGACGCCGCCACGATCATCTGGCTGAGGGTGGGTTCGTGGCCGTGGACGACCACGTTGACCATGTCATCCTTCAGCACGCCCAGATTGGCCTGGCCCAGCACCGGGGCCGGGGTGCCGAAGAGGATGTCGGAGATGTCGGTGGCGATAAGGCTGCCGCCCCACCCATCGGCCAGGGCCGTGCGCACGGCATGGCTCAGGATATGTTCGGGATCCTGATCATCGCCGATGTGGGTGCGATGCAGCGCCTCCACCACCTCACGGTCGATGCCGCGGGGGATGACGCCGTTCTCGGCCCACAGTTTCTGCCGTTTCTCCGGCGCTCGTTTGGTCAGGATCACCTGGCCTCGCTGTTGCCCGAACTGGGCGATGTACAAATCGGCCAGATCGTTGGCGATCTCTTTGGGATGCCGACCCTCGATGGCGATGCCGTAGTACTGGGCCACCGTGCGCAGCTTGGCCACGTCGCGGATCACATAGCCTTCGGTTTGGTCATTGGCCACAGCCTTGAGCGTGAACGCCATGTCACGGCCGTGGTCCGAATGGGCGGCCGAGCCGGCGGCGATGGCCCGGATCAGGTTGCGGGCCTGGATGGTGTCGATGGTGGCCCCACAGACGCCGGTCTGCCCGTCTTTGGTCAGGCGGCACGGCCCCATCCCGCACAATTTACAGCACATCCCCGCGCCGCCGATATTGCACGGCGACATGTCATTGGCGCGAGTGAAGGCAGTGCCGATGCCCAATTCCTCGGCTCGGATCAGCATCATCTGCGCCGCCGGATCGGCGCTGTAGTCTTCTGGCCGGTGTTCTTTTTTTGCCATGGTGCAATCTCCTTAGTGATCAGTGATAAGTGATCAGTAATCGGTAATCAGTTAACAGCAGATAGACTGCTTACTGATTACTGATTACTAATTACTGATTACTGCTTACTCATCCATCCTCGCCACCGGCCCCATGCCGGGGCAGGGCCACAACGGCCGGCCTTCGTAGGCGACGGTCTGGCCGAAGCCGACGGAACGGCCGGTCTGAGCATAGACAGCGGTGTGACGGAAATACTTGGCCGAGCCATTCGACTCGGTCACAGGCTTGCCCGATTCGACCGGCAGCGCCAACTCGCCCAGATAACCGGCCTCGCCCAGCGTTTTTTCGATGACGCCAGGCTCGATTTGAGCCGGATCGAACGTCACCTCGGCCGCCTGGAAAGCGCTGCTGGCGTAGACATCCTGCACGCCAGGCAGGGCCAGCAACAGCCGGCGCACCTCAGCTACATGGTGGTCGCCGTACATGGCTGGCAAAGAGACATTCATCGTTTTCATGCAGATTTCCTCCTTTCAGGAATCGCGAGCGCCAACTAAAAACAAAAACGACCGCCCACGCGCCTGTATTCAGGCCGTGCGACGGTCGTAAACCAACACAGGGGGCGCCGTCGTTGGCGCCACCAATAACAAACTAGCTGGCATGAGATGGTTGGGACATGTCCGAGGATCTTCGGCGCCCACTGCCATGCGCGCTGGCAAATGTGTGGCGTCGATACCTCAGTGTAGCGATTCTGCATCCTCGCGCCATGATCTAAATCATGCTGAGTGAAATCTCCCCGCGTACACCCATCTTTTGCCCAACCTTTTCAGGAGGAAACCCGTTGCAGCAATCCCGAATTTCCCCGCTTCCCCACCTGCTCCACTACTCCCAATTGGCGCAGGCAATAGGTCATTTTCTGGGCAAGGGCTGGGCGACAAGATAAGGCCGTGGCCAGGTCTTGGTTCGTGAATGGTTGGGGCAGATCGGATGGGAGGAGAACCAGGAGATCGGTGGGGACGGCGAACGTCGCCCACTCCAGCACCCCCAGCAAACGCCGATCGTAGATGCTCCAATGTTTGCGCCGCCAACTGCCCTGTCCATCATCCCGCCAGATTTGCTCTTCCTGGATGAGCAGCACTTCCAGCGTCAGGTTGGGATGCGCCAACAAGCCAGGGATGCGCACCAATTCCCAGAAAATGTCTTCCACCCGCCCCCGTGCGGGCGATTTGCGCCGAGCGAGCGTCTCTCCCGCCGCCGTCTGCCGCACGATCCATCTCTCGCGGGCGATAGGATGGATCAGCGTAATTGGATGAAGATCGAGAAGCCGCTGTAATTTTCGGCGGATGGCAGCGAAATTGCCGGTCTGGATCTCGATCAGTCGTTCGCCGCGCACAATGTCGATCACAAAACCGGCGATGGGCGCCTCCAGCAGGTCGCCGACTTGTGCGTACCAGACTTTGAGATCAGCGTGTAGGCTCGTCTCGGCCAGGGCGCCGATGTGGGTTGAAGACACAAGTCACCGATCAGCAATAACCGGCTCAACCAACCGCCAGGCTGCTCCCCACCAATTGTCCCCCATCCACCACCAGCGTGGCGCCGGTCGTGAAGCTAGACGCCGGCGAAGCCAGGTAGAGGGCGGCGCCCACGATCTCATCGGGAGAGGCCATGCGATGCTGGGGGACGCCGCGCACGACGGCGTCGTGGATCTGCGGGTTGGACCAGAGGGCGGCGCTGAATTTGGTCTTCACAAAGCCCGGAGCGATGGCATTGACCTGAATGTTATCAGGCGCCAGCTCAGCCGCCAGCACTTCGGTCAGCATGAGCACGGCGGCCTTGCTGACGCAATACACACCCATGAAGGGCTGCGGTTCCCTGCCTGCCACCGAGGCCATGTTGATGATTTTGCCGCCGCCCCGCGCTCGCATCGGATCGACGCAAGCTTTGGCCATGCGGAAGTACCCTTTCACATTTACGTCCAGAATTTTGTCCCAGTGCCCTTCGTCAGCGGTGAGGAGGGGGCCAAAGTGCGGGTTGGTGGCGGCGTTGTTGACCAGGATATCGACGCCGCCATAGGTTTGTACGGCGCGGGCGACAAGTTGGCGCACGGCTTCGCTGTCGCCGGTGTGAGCAGCAATTGCCAGGGCTTCGCCGCCCGCCGCGCGAATGGTGTTGGCGACTGCGTCCAGGTCTGTCTGCTTGCGGCTGGCGAGGACAACTTGTGCGCCTGCTCGTGCGAATGCTGTGGCGATGGCCTCGCCGATCCCGCGCGAGGCGCCGGTGACGATGGCGATCTTGCCAGTGAGATCGAAGAGAGGTGTCATCTCAAACCTGTGCTTCTGACGTCGCCGGTTCTTCGCGGCGAAAGCGGCGCGGGCGCGCCAACTCGCGCGGGTCAGGCGCGCCGAGCTGACCGGGACGAGGCAGTAAGCCGGCTTCGGCGATGATCTCGGCCACCAATTCCTCCTGGCGATAAGCCATGATATGGACGCCGGCCACGCCCGGGATCTCGCGCACCTGCTGAATGATTTCGACGCAGATGTTTTTGCCTTCTTTCAGCTTCTTTTCTTTGGGTGTTTTCGCCATGCGCTCTACCACGGCGTCGGGGATGACTACGCCCGGCACTTTCGTACGCATGAACTCCGCTACTTTTTCCGAACGCAACGGCCCCACGCCTACCAGGATGTAGGCTTTCTCGTGCAGGCCGAGGTCGCGCAAGCGCTGCATGAATTGCTGCAAACGAGGTACATCGAAGCAGTATTGGGTCTGGATGAATTGCGCGCCCGCTTCGATCTTCTTGGCCAGGCGCAGGGGGCGCCAGTCGTATGGTGGGACGAAGGGGTTTTCAGCCGCGCCCACGAAGACGCGCGGGGGTGTGGTCAGCTTGCGCCCACTGAGGAAGACGCCATTGTCGCGCATGATGGCCACGGTGCGCAGAAGCTGGGTGGAGTCGAAGTCGAAGACGCGCTTGGCCTGGGGCTGATCGCCAGCCGTCACGTCGTCGCCGGTCAGGCAGAGGACGTTGCGCACGCCCATCGCCGCCGCGCCCAGCAGGTCGCCCTGGATGGCGATGCGATTGCGGTCGCGGCAAGAAATTTGGTAAACTGGTTCGTAGCCGGCGCGGGTGAGCAGGGCGCAGATGGCGACGCTGGACATGTGGCAGTTGGCGCCGGAGGCGTCGGTGGCGTTGATGGCGTCGCAGACCTCAGATAGCACAAGGGCGGCGTCGTAGACTTCTTGCGGGTTGGCGCTGTCGGGCGGGTTCAGTTCGGCGGTGACGGCGAAGCGGCCGGAGCGGAGAACGCGCTCGAGGCGGCTGCTGGAGGTGAGGATGTCGGTCATGCGGGATCAGTAGATAAGTAGACAAGGAAACAAGGAAACAAGTAGATAAGGAAACAAGTAGACAAGTAGACAAGTAGGCAAGTAGAAAATGGTAGGGTTGGGTATCAGTCGTTGATTGTTGATTGTTGACTATTGATTGTTAGCAAATTGGCAGATTTCGCAATCCGCAATCATACGATCAGCTTGATCTCCGCCTTCTGTGGACTTCCGGCCCAGCCCTTCGGCGCTTCTTTGTCCACGCCGGTGAGCATGTTGATCCAGGCGGACGTGCCTTCGAGCTGGCGGTTGACGGGTGGATTGATGAACAGCATCTCCTGGCCATAGATGGGCATGTTCAACGAGCGCTCGTAGGCTTGTGTCCAGACGCACTTCATCTCTGGCTTGACCTCGCAGTGTCCGTTGTTACGCACGCCGCCGCAAGGGCCGTTGCGCAAATTCTTGGGGCAGCTCATCGGGCAGGTCATGCCCGTGGAGTGCAGGATGCACTGCCCGCACATCCGGCAATCGAAAACGACCTTTTTGCCCCAGTCTTCGGGGCCGCGCAGCCAGCGATTGGCCCGATCGTAGCCTATCTTCTTGAACAGAGGATCGAGCCGTGCAAATGTCCATTCCGCTGCCTGGTAGATACGCTCCAGGCCGTGCGGGTGATCGCGCATCCAGCTTCCCAGGCTCATGGCTGAACTCCGTATGTGAGCATGACTTTTTTGGCGGTTTCCACCGCCTCGCGGGCATCGCGACAATAGGCGTCGGCGCCGAATTCGCGGGCGAAGGCTTCGTTGAGCGGCGCGCCGCCCACCAGAACCGTGACTTTGTCGCGCAATCCCTTGTCGATCAGGGCCGCGACCACATCCTTGACGTAAGGCATGGTCGTCGTCAGCAGCGCGCTCAGGCCCAGAATGTGGGCGTTGTATTGCGCGACCGCGGCCACGAATTTGTCGGCGGCCACGTTGTTGCCCAGATTGATGACCTCGAACCCGGCGCCTTCTAGCATCATCGCCACCAGGTTCTTGCCGATATCGTGAATGTCTCCGCGCACGGTGCCGATGACGGCGACGCCCACGGTGCTGAGGCCAGCTTCGGGTGCGCCGCTGCTGGCAAACAAAGGCCGCAACTCGTTCATCCCAGCCTTCATCGCCTGGGCAGCCACCAATACTTCGGGCACGAAGACCTGATTGTTGCGAAAATCGAGGCCGACGAGATCCATGCCCGCCACCAGGCCCTTGCTCAGCACATCCTCCGGGGGCAGACCCCGCGCCAGGGCTTCCTTCACATCCGCCGCCGTCTCGTCGGCCAGACCATCGTAGAGGTCTTCCTGCATGAGTTCGAGCAGGTCTTCCGTCGTTAGTTTACTGAGTACGATACCGGTCATAATGGTGTGGGGATGTTCAGGAAGAGTGTGTGTGTCGTTCGCTGCGGCTGCGGCGCTCGCGGCCTAAAGCGATGGGCGCGCTTTCGCTGACGGGCAGAATGCCATCGAGATGCGGGAAGAGGTCGGAGGCGTGGGGGAGGTGCATCGCCGCCACGAATTCATCTTGGAAATAGGGATCCATGGCGATCTCGATCGAGCGCACCCAGCGCGATATCTCCTGCGCCTCGATACGTTTGTAACGATTGAGCAAGGCAATGCGAGCGCCGTCGCCAGCGGCATTGCCCACTGCCGTCACTTTGGACAGCTCGCAGTCGGGGATGAGGCCGAGGATCATGGCGTGCTTGGGATCGATGTAGCTGCCGAACGCCCCCGCCAGGATGACCCGGTCGAACTTGTCCATACCAGCGCGGCGCAAGAGCAACTTGGCGCCCGCGTACAGCGCCGCCTTGGCCAATTGGATCGAACGCACGTCCGCCTGCGTGACCAGGATCGGTTCGCCAGTGGTTGTCTGGCTGCCCGAAGCCAGGATGTAGGAACCTTTGCGTTCTTTCCAGAGGATGCGTTCACCCTGGGCTTGTGGATCGAAACGGCCATCGGGCAGAATGATGCCGGCTATCAGCATCTCGGCGATGACCTCGATGATGCCGGAGCCGCAGATGCCGGAAGCCAGGTGTTTGGGCTGCTCCTCCAGCGACGCATCTGGCCCCAACGGCCACTCATCCGACCAGCGCTCCTCGCCGATGACGCGAAAGCGCGGCTCCTTCGTGATCGGGTCGATGCGCACGCGCTCGATGGCCCCCGGCGCCGCCCGCATCCCATAAGTGATCTGCGCCCCCTCGAAAGCAGGGCCGGTCGGGCTGGAGGCGCTGAACATCCAATCGCGGTTACCCACGACGATCTCGGCATTGGTGCCCACATCCACCGTCAGGCTGATCTCCGGCGCCCGGTACGGTTCCTCGGCGATGAGCACGCCCACGTTGTCGGCGCCAACGTGCCCGGCTTCGGCAGGGAGGACGTGGACATAGGCGCCGGGGTGCAGTTTCAACCCGAGATCGCGCGCTTTGATGTCCATGGGGTCGCGATTGACGACGGCGAAGGGCGAACCGCCCAACTCGATCGGGTTGCAGCCCAGGAAGAGGTGGATCATGGTGGTGTTGCCCACGAACACCGCCTCGTGGATGTCGCTGGAACGGATGTCGGCCGCCTTGGCGGCCCGCGCTGCCAGCGTATTCAAGGCATCGATGATGACCTTGTGCTGTTTTTCCAAGCCATCGTTGTGCATCATCACATAGGAGATGCGGCTCATCAGGTCTTCGCCGTAAGTGACCTGCGGGTTCATCGTCGATTCCGTCGCCAGCACCTGGCCTGTACGCAAGTCGCACAGATGCCCCACCACCGTGGTGCTGCCGATATCCACGCCCAGGCCATAGATGCCTTCCTCGTAGCCCGGACGCACATCGATGGCCTCGCGCTCCTGCCACAACGTGACCGTTACTTTCCATTTGCCATCGCGCAGAGCCTTTTGCAGCTTGCGCATGGCCAGGAGATCGATGTGTGGGACTTCGAGCTGCCACTGTTCCCGCAGGGCGTCCTGCACCCGGCCCCAGTCACCGCGGTGATCGCCCAGTTCGGCTTCCTCCACCTTGATATAGACCTTGCGGATGGCGGGCGCGACCTCGATGACCCGTTCGGTGGCCGATTTGCGGATGATTTGCTTCTGCGCCCGGCTTTCTTCGGGCACGAAGGCCAGAATATCTCCATAGACCTGAGCCACACAGGAAAGACGGCAGTCGGTGCTGCCCATGTTGGCGAGCAGTTCCACCTCCTCTTTCGTCGGCGGCGAGACGTTCTGTTGGCTGGAGGTGATGCCATGTTTCTGGAAAACGCCATCTTCGATGCGGACTTTGCATTTGCCACAGGTCAGGCGGCCGCCGCAGATGCTTTCGATCTCGACGCCCAGATTGCGAGCGGCGTCGAGCAGCGAGGTGCCCGGCTCCACGTGCCCGCGGCGCCCGGCAGGCATGAGGATGACGAAAGGTTCGGAATCGTGAGGATAATGGGACATGATTACAGAATTGCGAATTGCGAATTGCGAATTTGTGAATTACGAAATGACAAGCTTACTCCCTTACTTCTTAACTCCCTACTGTCTACTTCCCTTCACCATCTCGACGGTCTGACGCCAATCGATCTCAGGGTGCTGGGCATCCAGTTCGGCAGCGACAGCGGCCGCGACTTCCTGGACAGAGCCGGGACGCTCGACCGGCTCACTCCAGACGAAGGCTTGCATATAGTCATCGCCGCCGATCAGACCGAGGGCCATGGCGGCGCGGTCGACGGACTCCATGAAGCGGTCGGGCAGGGGCTGGCTGGCGCGCTCGCGGCCTGCGCGGGCGCGCACCTGGGTGGGGATGTCGTGCCAATAGAGGATTTGGTAGCTGGACATGGGCAGAAGGAGAAGGGGTGGGTGGAGGTGAATAAACGAGACTCTATTGTCCACAACGAGAGCTTTTGTGGCAAACGAGCACGTCATGTCGAAAATAACACATCGAACCGCTTCGCAGCAACAGTTCATGCGACCGTTGTATGCGGGTCCGAGGCATCGCGCAGGCTGTCGCCGAGGATGAACAGGGCCAGCATGGTGAGGGCGATGGCCAGGCCGGGGAAAAGGGCAATGTGGGGCGCGCTGCGCAGGGCCGTGAAGCCATCGCTGAGCATCAAACCCCAACTTGGGGTGGGCGGGAGCAAGCCCAGGCCGAGGAAACTCAGTCCGGCCTCGGACACGATGGCGGCGGGGATGCCCAACGAAAGGGCGATCAGTAGGAGGCCGCTGAGATTGGGCAAAAGATGGTGCAAGAGGATGCGCTGATCGGAAGCGCCCAAACAGCGGGCAGCGATGATGAACTCGGCCTGGCGCAATTGCAGCACCTGCCCGCGCACCAGTCGCGCCAATCCAGCCCAAGCAGTGATGACCAGGGCCAGAAGCAGCGGCCCGAAGCCCCGTCCCAGCACAGCCATCAGAGTGATCAAAAACAACAAGGTGGGAAAAGCGTAGAAAACATCGGCGGTGCGCATGATCACGGCGTCGAGTCGTCCGCCGTAATAGCCAGCGGCTGCACCCGCAGCCACACCCACGAGCAAGACCGGCGCCTGGCTGAGGAAGCCGACCGCCAACGAGATGCGAGCGCCGTACAGCAGACGGCTGAAAATGTCCCGGCCCTGCTTGTCAGTTCCGAACCAATGCTCTGCACTGGGCGGCTGCCGGAGGTGGGTGAAATCGGTGTCGAGGGGACTGTAGGGCGCCAAGACAGGAGCCAGAACCGCGACAATCACCAATACCGCCAGAAAACCCAACGCTGCCAGCGCCGCCTTGTCGCGGCGCAAGCGGTGGGGGATGGGGCGTGAATAAGTGCGGATGAACACGAAGTTGCTTCGTAGTAACGACTTTAGTCGTTATGTTGACCCAAAGCAGCTAACTCGTGAGCCGGATGCGCGGGTCGAGCAGGGTGTAGGCGATGTCGACGGCCAGGTTGAGCAGGATGATCAGGCTGCCGGAGAGCACGGCCCCAGCCATGATCATGGGATAGTCGCGATCGGCGGCGGCATAGACGAAGACCGCGCCCAAGCCCGGGATGTTGAACATGGTCTCGACGAAGAAAGAGCCGCTCAACAGTGCTGCGGCCAGCGGGCCGGCCAGGGTGAGGACGGGCAAAAGAGAGTTCTTCAACACGTGGCGTCCGATCACCTGGCGCGCGGGCAGGCCTTTGGCATGGGCGGTGCGGACAAAATCGGAGGTCAAAATCTCCAAGGTGGCGCCGCGGGTGAAACGGATCACTGCGGCGAGCGGAGCCAGAGCCATCACACAAGCTGGGAGCAGGATGCGAGACGGCGCGCCCCACCCTGTGAGCGGCAGGAGATGCAGCCGGCCAGCAAACAGCAAGATGGTCAGTGTGGCCAACACGTAGACTGGCATGGCCGCACCGAAGACGGCCAGCCCCCGACCAAAACGATCCCAGACAGACCGGCGTCGCGTCGCCGCTTCCACGCCCAGCGGGATGCCCAAACCCAACGCCAACACGAGTGCAGTCAGGCCGATCTGGGCAGTGGGCGGCCACGAGCGGCGGAGCACGGCCCCAACGGTCTCGTTGCGATAGGTGTAGGAGACGCCGAAATCGCCTTGTAGCAAGCGCCCCAGCCATCTCAGGTATTGGACGGCGAGCGGCCGGTCGAGACCGTAAAGCTGCCGATAACGGTCGCGCATTTCCTGGGGCACACGCGCGGCTACGTCTGGGTCGTCCAGGCCAAACGGGCTGCCGGGGGCAATCTTGGCGATGACAAACGTCAGCAGCGTGATCAGCAGCAGGGTGAGGAGGGATTGGCGCAGCCGGGCGAGGAGGTAAGATGACAAGGTGGCAAGGTGACAAGGTGAGGGGCGCGCCGTTGATTGTCGATTGTTGGCTGTTGATTGTTAGCGGGATGGCGGGAGGTTTCAGGCAAGCAGGCGAGCCTGGCGAAAGGAGGGGGCGCCCATGCCGTTGATGATCAGGCCCTGGAGGGCGGGGTTGATCAGCCGGCGGCGGATGGGGTGGTAGAGGGGGATGATGGCGGGGTCGTCGATGACGAGAATCTGTTGGCAGCGGCGATAGAGTTCAGCGCGGCGGGTCGGGTCCATCTCTTTGGCTGCCTGCCACACCAGGTCGTCGAAAGCGGGGTTGCTGTAGATCAGTTCCGGCGCCTTCTGCCAGAGTTCAGCCTGGGGGGCCATGAAGTTGTGCGGGTCGGGGTAGTCGGCGCCCCAGAGTTGGCGGTAGAAATGCGGGCGCAGCGGGCGCTGCATCCGCCAGGCTTGCCGAGCCCCGGCCTCGGTGGGGGCCAGCTCGGTGCGCACGCCCAGGTGTTCCAGCAGCATGGCTTGCAGAGCCTCGAACAGAGTCTGGTAGGTCTCGTTCTGCTCGTACTGCCAGTAGATCAGGGGCATGTCTTTGCCGCCGGCATAGCCAGCCGCAGCCAGCAGGTCGCGCGCCTTCGCGGGATCGAAGGCCAACTCGCGGCCAAATTGGTCATCGTGGCCGAGCAGATTGGGCGGCAGGAATTGGTAGGCGGGTTGGCCGATGCCTTGCAACACCTGGTTGCACAACGTCTCACGATCGATGGCCAGGGCAAAGGCATGGCGCACGCGCACATCGTCGAAGGGCTTGAGTTGCACGCTGAGGCGCAAGTGCATGGTGCTCAGCTCGGGGTTGGCTTGCAGGTGGGACGCCAGGCGGGGGTCGGATTGGATGCGGGCCAGTTCAGCGGGCGGGACTTCCACCATGTCCAGCTCGCCCGCCTCGTACGCCACCAGGGCCGTGCTGTCCTGGCGGATCATGTTGACCACTAGCCGGTCGATGCCGGGCGCGCCGCCATGATAGGTCAGGTTCGGCTCGAAGACCATCTGCTTTTCGGCCACCCACTCGACCAGCCGAAAGGGGCCGTTGCTGACGATGTTTTGCGGGCGCGTCCATTCCTGGTCGCCGGCCTGGCCGATGGTCTTCTGGGGCAAGGGCATGAAGCTGGGTAACGAAGCCAGGTTGATGAAGTAGGCGGAGGGATTTTCCAACGCCACTTCGAGGGTGAAGTCGTCGAGGGCGCGGATGCCGACCGCAGCCGGGTCTTTTTCCTCGCCGGTGTAGAACGCCCGCGCTCCTTTCAAGTCCACCAATTGCCAGTATTGACCACCGCAATAGAGGTCGGGCGCCAGGTTGCGCTTGACCGCCCACTCGAAGTCGTGGGCGGTGACCGGGGCGCCGTCGCTCCATTGCACATCGCGGCGCAGATCGAAGCGCCAGACCGTGCCGTCGGCATTGGGCTGCCACGCGGCGGCGATGTCGGGCGTGGGTTGTAGCTTGTCGTCCAGAGCGACCAGGGCGCTGAACATGAGCGAGTTGATGAAGTAGCTGTGGTAGGCGCCGGAGCAGCCCGGATCGGCGGCGGCGCCAATGTCGCCCCGGTTCAACGGCATGTTGAGGCGGAGGACGCGCGGGCGAGGGGGGGTGGTGGAGAGCGGTTGTGTGATCGGTGCGGGTGGGGGTGGCAGGGTGCAACCAGCCAGCAGGGTCGAGAGTGCGCCGGCAGCCGAGATGCGCAGGAATTGGCGGCGGTTCATGAGGGTCGATGGCATAGGATCTCCTCCTGGTGTGGTTGGCGGCGGGCTTCCAATTCTCGCAGCCGTTGCAAGGCGAGCTGCTCAGCCGGTGCGTTGCCGTGATGGCGGAAGACGCGCACGGCGTCTTCGAGGATGTTGGCCGCCTCCTGCCAGCGCCCCAGCTCCATCAACGCCCGGCCGATGTTGCTCTGCACAGTGGCGCGACCCACCTCATCGCCGTAGGATGTGACCAGCACCAATGCTGTGTCAAAGTGGGTTAAGCCTCTCTGCCAGTTGCCGCCCAGACCAGCCACTTGCCCGAGAAAAAGCTGCGACTTGGCCTGGTAGACTGGCAAATCGGCGGCCGAGGCCAAAGCGTGCCCCTGCCACAAGCGCTGTTCTGCTTCTGCCAATCTGTTCATTGCGGCCAGAGCGCGAGCGGCATTGATCAGGGCGTCGGACTCTTGCCAGCGCACGCCGAGCACCGCCGACAATGCCCCGGCTTCTTCGGCATAATACAATGCCTGCGCCAGCGCATCGGGCAAGGACAGTTGAGCGTTCAAATAGGCTTCGGCCAGGTTGATGGCGGATCGCGCCTGACGAGCGCTGTCGCCGGCTGATTTGGCCCGACGATAGTTTTCGCCGCTGAGGGCGATGCTTTCTTCCAACCGGTGCTGCCGGAAGCAGATGTTGCTGAGGCATTCGCGCAGGGCGAACTGCCGTTCTGACATCATCGTGGCGTCGATCTGGTGAAGCAACTGCCGCAACGCTTCTTCCCACCGCCACCACTCGCCCTGGTGCAACATATGCGCGTGCGCGGCCAGAGCCAGGTCGATGGCGGGGTCGAGCAAGGTTTTGTCGCCGGTGCAGCAGTCCAGCGCCCGCAGGGTATGCCGCCGAGCATCAGATAGTCGCTCCCGATCCTGAACAGGGTTTTGCCAAAAGGCCAGCCAGTGGCGGACGGCCCGACCTTTGCCAGCGTCGTAGATGGCCCCTGCCTCGGCCTCGGTCATGGCGCTGCCCCCGGCGTCTGCCCTTCCCCACCGATGAGGTCGGAGATAAGGTAGTATTCGGTGAGACGGTGGATGCTGTAGAGCAGCCGGCCCTGGGTCCACCCAGCGTTGAGCAAGGAGACATCGACCAGCTCTTCCAGGGCGCAGCGGAAACGGCCATCGAGGGTGACGCCGCTGACCGCGGCCAGGTCTTGCCAACTGACCCCCCGTGCATCCAACAGCGGCATGTGCAACAACAAATAGCGGGCGGGGTCGGAGAGGCGTTCCCAGGAGTAGCGGAAGAGGAAGTGGTAGAAGTCGTGGTCCTCAGGGCGGGCGGCGGCGAGATCGTCCAGGACTTGGGCCAGCGGCGCCGCTCGCAATTGGCCCACCACTAATTTCATGGCCAGGGGGTTGCCGCCGGTGACGATGGCGATACGCAGCAAGTCGGCTTCAGGGGCGTCGAGCAGAGCCGGAACGTTGCGTTCCTGGCTGTGGTGGCGCAGGAAAGCCAGGGCATCAGCGGGCGGCAGCTCGCGCACAGTCAGCGAGGCGACCTGGTCGTAGGCGCTGAGGCGGTGACGGGTGGTGATCAACACCTTTGTGGGCCGAGCCAGCTGATCCAGGCCCTCGGTCAGGGCGTGGGCGTCGGCGGCGGTCTCCAGGTTGTCCACCACCAGCAGGGTGGGGATGGTAGCCAGGGCGTGGCGCAGGCGCTGTTCTTGTTCGTGTTCGGTCAGGTGCAGGCAAGCGGGCAGGTGCAGGGCCTGAGCGAGTTGGTCGAGGAAGGCAGTATAGGTGAGGACGGGGCGGTCAGGTTCGTCGAGGCGGCCCCAACGAAAGGTCTGTTGCTGGGCCGTGATCCAGGCCAGGCGCTGGAAGCGGCCTTCGCAGGCCAGGTCTTCAGCGACGGCGCGGGCAAGGGCGGTTTTGCCGCTGCCGCCCATGCCATCCAGGGCGATCAACCAACGCCGGTCGGGGGCAGTGAGGAAGCTCTTGAGCTGGGCAAGTAACGAATCGACGCCGAAGAGTTGGGTGAAGGTGGGAGGCGGCAGAGCATCGAGCAGGCGGGTGTGGGCTTCGTGGCGGTGGTGGGCGGCGCGGGCGGCTTCTTCTTGCTGCCAGATCAAGCCGGCCAGGGCGGTGAGGGCCTGGCGCTGGCGGGCAAACAGGGTGCGTTCGCCGTAGTTGAAGGCGAAAGTCAGTTCGGTGACGGACTGGTCATGAAGGAAGCGACGCCCCAGCAGGTCGGCGGCGTGGGCGTCCTGACTGGCCAGGCTGGCCAAGCCGTCATCGAGTACGGACCGGATGGCGCCGGCCCAACCCCTCCCCGAATGGCGTTGGTAGGCTGTTTGCACCACTTGCAGGTCACGCAAGTCACAGGCGTCTTTCTCCAGGGCCTCGTCGCGACGATAGCCGCGCAGGGCGTTGTGGATGCGCTTGGTGAAGGCTTTGCCGGTGCCGGTGTCGTCGAAGCCCATACGGAGGAACCGAAAGCGCTTGGCCGGTGGATGCGACCGGAAAGAAAGATGCAGATTCGGTGCAGTTTTCGTGCAGTTGTGTGCCTGTGATCAGAGCTACAATGGCTGCAAGATTGTGAGTTCGCTCACCTGAAAAGAAGTATACACTCACTCCCCCTGATGTCAATTGGCGATTGGCTCCGTACAAAAGGCGAAGGATGAATTGGCTGGCATGGGCGACGATGACGTTGCACCGGGGAAGGCGCTGGCGATGGGCAAGTCGTTGGCGACCGCTGGGCCGGTGGGCAGCCCGATGGCGAGAGTGGGCTGCCCACCGGCGGGCGCTGGTCTGGTGGGCCGAGCACCCAGCCAGCGTCGCCCGCTGCGATCTGTGTTGCGCGGCGCTGAGCCACGGCGAGGGGTATCTGTTTTCGCCAGCGCAGGCGGCGGGGTTGTGGGGGGTGGAGGGGGATGGGAGTGCGTGGTTGGTGTGCGCGGGGTGTTTGGCGGGAAAGGAGGTGGGGGAGGTTCGTGCAAGGGGGGTGGGGGGAGAGGGGCTTATGGAGTAAAGGTTGGCCGTTACCGCAGGTGGCCGGTACAGCCTGGCCGTATCAGCCTGCTTCAATTGTTTGTGATGTTTCATCTTTCCCTCACTCAATGACTGAATCTGCGAGGAAGCGATGCGACACAACATACATTTTCATCCTTTGTTCTGGTTTCCTGTTGTCGGGTTGGTAATAGCGTTCGCGTTTTCGGCATGTGGGCCGGGACAGGTTTTGGGGCCGACTTTGACGCCGACGCCGACGAATACCCCAACACACACGCCGACGCCGACGAATACCTCAACACACACGCCGACGCCGACGAATACCTCAACACACACGCCGACGCCGACGAATACTCCGACGCCACGACCTACAGCAACTCCCACCGCAACACCAACAACCGGAGAAGTTACTGGCAAGCTTGTTGACAAAAAGACTGGGGAGGCTCTAGAGGGTATCAATCTGCGTATGCTTCTGACTAGTCCCTCGTCGGAGGGAACCATGATACATTTTAGCGAAGATGATCCAAAGGCCAAATCAGGTCAATCAGGCACTTTTACTTTCACGGAAGTGCCTCCTGGCACCTATGTGCTGGATTTGAGTTTGCCTGGTTTTCTCGTTGCTCTCGCCACAGGCGAACAAGGAGAAGTGGTTGTGCTGAAGGTGGCGGCTGGTGAGACACTCGACGTAGGTGTAATCCGCGTGGAGCAATAGAGCTTCAACCAAAGGATTCGTTCCGAAAAAGGAGGCACAAAATGAACACATTAACCGAAGCAAGAATTCAAGCGATAGTGGATGAACTTCGAGAGGTAGCAGCAAAGTGTCCCGCAGACTTCAAAGGCCCCTTGCTGCAAATGGCAAACTCGCTCTGGGATGGGCGCAACAATCGGTCTGTTTGGCGAAACGTCGCTCTTGATTTGGGATCGCTATCCAACCAAGTGCGCTTCGCAGGCCGCTCGCTTGCAACGGAGCAACTGGGAAACAGACTCAACAACATCAGCTCGGAGCTCATGGATTTGCTGTGAACGGCGCATGAAACCAGGTCACACTCCCGAACAAGAACCAACCCCATGACCCCCAACCCCACCCTCCTCGCTGGCCTGACCAGCACTGACTTCGAGACGTACCAGCAAACGCGCGACCGCGTGGTGGCGATGGGCAGCCGGGCGGCGCTGCCGCTGGTCGAGCAAGCTCTGGCGCAATTGGCCCACCGGCCCAGCCTCCGTTTTCACCGGCCCGAAGGCATGTTGGTGCGCTCGCCCGGCGCCAGCACCGAGGCGTACAATCAGATCATCCGCCTGGCCGACAATGGCAAGCTGTTGGACGATCCCGCGCACACGCAACAACTGATCGTGATGGTAGGGCAAAGGCTGAACGGCGAACTCATGGAAGAACTGGGACTCTATCACCCGCGTGCGCTGCAAATCTATCAGCTGCTCGGCTTGCAGATGCAGCTTTCCGTCATGGCTGGTTGAGAAGGAGGACTAATGAACTGGCTTTCTCGTGTATTCGGAACCGCAAAGGACAAAGCGACCCGTCAATACCTGGCCCGCGATAATAAAGGCACGCGCTATCAGGACGCCAGGCACGCCAGGGCAGTATGGAGCGGGGCGCATCTGGTCACGTACACACCGGTCGTGATCTATCGTTTTCCGACGCTCGATGCCGCCCAACGAGCCATCCACCAACTTTCCTACATCCATCAAGCCGCAGACACCGGCGAGCTGATCAGCGATGAGGTGATCGAGTTCGGCTGCTATCGCAACGACGAGGGCCAGGGCGAGGTGATCATCTGTGGCACTCTACTTACGCACGGGCAGTGGCTGGAGGCCAAAACCAGGCTGGCGGCAGCGGGCGGCGCCCTCTTTCGCGAGCAGGAGCCACGTCCGGAAGCGAAGAGCGCGGCCCCACCGCCGCGCCAGGCGAGCAACGCTGCGGGCGTCGTCACTTTTGTGAACGAACATCAGAAGGGCATGAACACCTATCGCGTGCATCGCGGACCGAGCAAGGCGGCAGCCATGGCTTTCCTGCAGGCCCACCCCGTCAATCGCAACTTCTTCTATCTCGTCGTCGAGACGCCGGAGGGCAACTTCGGGCGGGATGTCGACGGCATCTATGCTGAGTAAGGAGGTTTTCAGATGGCATCCCCGTATTATCGCTGTCCCAATTGTCACAACGTTTCGCGTAAGAACGACAACATGTTCGAGATGGTGGAGGTCAGCGGGTCGAACACGCTCTTCGTCGGTACTGGGGACGTACCCTGTCCAGACTGCGGCGCCAGCCACAGCTTCGATGATGTCTATCTACATCCCAAGTACGATGTCCCCATCGCAGACGTCTACGGTGGAAAGGCCGGTGTCAATCTTCAGCTTGTCCGTAGCGCGCATGAGACGGGAAAGATCAGGCTGTCGGAGCAAGAGTTGGTTTTGTTACCGGCCAGTCTTCATGCCGCCGCATCGGCTTCGATGAACAAGGGTAACGCGGGTACTAAGGCGCCTGCGCAGACGACCAGCAGTCCGCTCCTGTCGTATTGGATTCCGCTTGGCTTGATAGCGATCCTTTCAGCGGTGTTCTACTTCCTCAGCCCGGTTTTCGTTGACAAACGCAATCTCCTCAACGTCTTGTTTGCTGTGGTCACCAGCGGTCTGATCGCATGTGCGATGACGTTCATGATCGCTTCGGGTGACGTGGACCTGAGTGTAGGCGCAGTGGTAGGTTGGGTGTCGATGCTGTTCGGCGTGATGGTAGTCAACTGGCAATGGCCCTGGAGCCTGGCTATCGTGGTCGTCGTGTTGTCGGCAGCCCTCGTACACACTGTCGCCGGCATCATTCGCGTGACCTGGCAGGCGTCCGCGTTCCTCGTGACGTTGGCGCTTTTCACGATTCTAAAAGGTGCTGCAATCGGCCTCACAGAAGGTGCGCCCATCCAGTTCCCCAAAACCATCGGCGGTTTGGCCTCAAGCGACGTTGTCTTGCTATCGCTGCCTCTTGTGATCATTGCGGTGATCCTCCATCTCGTTGGCACGAGAACCGAGTTTGGACGCATAGTTTACACCAGGTCGAGCGGTTCGCATCCGTTACGCCTTTTCAGTCCATCCGGGCGAACACGGCTTGTCGTGTTTGCACTGAGCGGGTTCATGGCCGCAATGACAGGTGTAGTCTATGCGCTTCGACTTGGAGCAAGTTCCCCAACTGTGGGGCAAGGCATCGAGATCTCAGTCATTGCTGCCGTCCTCTTGGGCGGTGGACGACTAGCCGGCGGGACGGGGTCCATCCCTGGCACGCTCCTGTGGATAACGTTACTCGCCGTGCTCCACAATGGCATGAGGCTGATTGAACTGCCTTTTCCGACGCAATATGTGATGGATGGCCTCATTCTGTTGCTCGCCGTAATGGTCGGGATGCTGCCAGGACGGAACCTGCGCAATCCGAAGGAGGTGGCGAATTGAAGAATCATCAACAAGTGAGGTGTTGATTTGTTTTCCCATCAGCCGTTAAGTAAATTTGAGGAGGCCAAAATGCCAATATTGCAGATTCTCATAGGGATTTCGATAGAAGTCTTGATACTCTGGTTCCTGACGCAACACATCAGTAAAACCGTCAGGCAAAAAGGTTACAAGAGCGGTCGATACATCGCTCTGACGGTAGTGCTGTGGTTCGCCGGGCAGTTTGCAGCTGGGTTGCTTGGCGCAACGGCCGCAGCCGGCAGCAGCAGCCAATTTGGTATGGGAATCATTGCACTCCTGGGTGCGGCGGTAGGGGCGAGCATGGCCTATGGCATTGCCAACAACCTGGCGCCTGTTGATTCTCCTGAGCAAGCTTCTGCATGATCAAGGACCAATCCCATGATCACCAACATGACCCTCCTCGCCGGCCTGACCAGCACTGACTTCGAGACGTACCGGCAAACGCGCGACCAGGTGGTGGCAATGGGCAGCCGGGCGGCGTTGCCGCTGGTCGAGCAAGCCCTAGCGCAATTGGCCCACCGGCCCAGCCTCCGTTTTCACCGGCCCGGCGGCATGGTGGTACGCTCGCCCGGCGCGAGAGAACAAGTAGTAGTGACCTCTATCTAGCCCCCAAACTCACAGCAAACTGCGCCAAAGAGATGATCTGTGTGCCATGATAGTACTTGAGCCGTTGCAAATGTCCATCTTGTGTCACAAGGTAATCCGCCCCAGCTTCGAGGGCTGCAGCAAGGAAGATGTTGTCAGAAGGATCGGTCTTGACGACAGTAACACCTTCATAGAGGCCGGGCAACAGATGGGCATGACTCTGCAACATCGCCGTGACTTGTTGGACTTCGACATCGGTCAGTCTGAAATTCTCCTGCACGTTGGCATAAGTCAGCACACGTTCGACTTCGGCCAACGTCTGCGGTGTGATGCAAACCTCGAAGCGTCGACTTCGCCAAAACTGCCGCAGCAATCGGGCGCGGATGGTGGCGCCAACAAGCAACGGCAGCAGCGCGTTGGTATCGAAAACAACGATCAGGCTGTCCTGAAGCCCAGTTTCGCCCCTCATACCTCTGCAGTACGCGCTTCGTTCAGGGCTTCGCCAAACAGCACGTCGAGATCATCATCTGACAGGCCGGCAAATTTCTCACTGACGCGTTCGAGGGTGACAAAGCCCTCATCCCAACTGGTCTCAGGCGTCGCTCCTGCGAACGGCAAGCTCAGAATACGGCGACGACGCTCCTCGCGCTTCGCCAGTACTGCCAAATGATGATAACGCTCGGAGTCAACGATTAAAGCCGTGGTCTGCCCGTCGATCAACATGAACTCCTGTTTCCCCGATCTCAGAGCTGAGGCAATCTCAGGCCAACGGTCAGCCAGATCGGCAACGCGGATAGTTTCAATCATGCTCGATTACTCCTTCCTTCAGCAACGACAACTGCGGCAGCACTCTCTGAGCCAACTCATCGGACAGATCAATCGAAATGGCAATCATTCTTCGCCTCTGCCTGGAGTATAGCCGTGAGCGGCGCGGCGGTCAAGCAAAATCCTCTTGTGTTGAAGGTTCCCGAATGACACACGGCGGACTGCATCGGTGCATCGCAACCGGTATTCGGGCGACAGGTCTGGCACAACAGCGCGCCCAATCAAGACAACGCGGCTCGACTCGTCACGAACCTTCGGTCCCCACCTGCGCCAGATACTCGGCCGGCGTGAGCACCGCCAGCACCATCTTGCCCCGAAAATGCCGCGCATTCCAGGTCACAAAAGCCTCCACATTCTGCGCTCGTTCCACCAGATCCAGGATCAGCGCATCCAGGAAAGGCATGGGATGCCGGCGCATACGCGTCAGCGGGCGGTCGACCATCTCCCTCTGCCAAAACACCGCCCCAGCTTCATCGCCTGGCTCGGGATAGAGCAAGGTCAGGCCGTAATGATCCTGAAGCCAGGAAGGCCATTGCACCAACCGTTCGGGCGAAAGATTGAAGGACAACTGGCCCAGCAACTCCATGACCGAGTAGATAGCCACGACCGGGACCCGTTCCCGAATCAACTCCAAGAAGCGCGCATTGGTTTCCTGGCGAGGATCATGATGAAAGGCGAAGGCGAGCACCAATACGTCGGTGTCTAGGGCAACCATACACGACCCCGGCGATCTGCCATAAGGTCATCCAATGTGCCTTGTTCTTCCAGTTGTGCTAGTTCCACCCGTACAGCGTCCGCCAACGCATCTGCCTGTTGTCGCGCAGCAGCGTCTTGCCGCGGCGGCGCCAGGTAGATGCTTGCCGGCGATGCGGCAGCCAGCATCAAGGCCTGCAAGCGTTCGACTTCCGCCGTAGGCACGCGGCGGTAGCCGCTCTTGGGCAGCCGCGCCATGCGCATCAAGCCCTGGCGCTCCCAACTGCGCAGAGTTTGTTCGTGGACGCCCAGCAACCGGGCGGCCTGCTTGAGGCTAAGGTAGGGAGGTTGAGATAGCATAACTCGCTGCACCCGCACAAGAATCGATGAATTATTGAACTTTTATAAATATTTGTCAACATGATAATACAGCCGCGCCTTCCCCCCATTTTCGTGCAAGCGATTGTCCAAAAAGACGCTTGATTGATTGAGGGCGCCTCTTGCCCAATCACCGACGCACCCGTTCACATCCTCACAAGGAGTCCCGACCATGCCCCGCCTAGCAGCCATCCTATGCACGCTTGTTTTGCTCATCGCCCTGGCCGCCTGCGGCGGCGAGCCGACACCGACGCCCGCGCCCGTAGCCGCGGCCCCGACGAACACCCCCGCGCCCACGGCCACCCCCATCCCCACCAACACACCCGCGCCGACGGCCACACCCACAGCCGTCCCCACCGACACGTCGACGCCGGAGCCAACCCATACCCCCACCGCCACACCCTTGCCCACCGACACCCCCACGCCATCGCCCACCCCGGCGCCGTTCGCGTCGGTCACCGGCGACAGCATCAACCTGCGCGGCGGGCCGGGCACGGTCTATCCGGTGGTGGGCAAGGCGGACAAGGGCGAGATCTTGCCGGTGGTTGCCCGCAACGAAGACGGCTCGTGGTTGGAGGTGGAGGGGAGGAACGGCAAGCGCGTTTGGGTCTCAGCGGGATTGGTGCAGCTATCAGTGCCGCTCGATATGCTAGAAATCGAAACCGCCATCCCACCTACACCAAAGCTATCACTCGGCATTGGCGCGACCCGATCTAGTGTGCAAAAGCCCTTTGAAGATGCCGGCTTCACGTTCGGGCCGACCACGGAAAGTGATGGTCAACCCATCGTCAAAGGTGAGTTAGGTCTGAACGAGATCGAGCTTCGCGGACCGGCCCAAAACTTGACAAGTGCACGTGTGCGGGTGTCTCTTCTGCATAGCGCGGAAGTAGGAGGGGCTATAATGGCGTTGTTCATGTTGACTACGGTGCCATCCTATGCGCCCGAAGTGTCAGAGTGGGTGCAGGCAAATGCATCGGAAGCAGCTACAAACGGTATCAAGCGAAAGTGGGGCAATGTATGGATAGCAGTCTGGGCCGAGGGATTGTGGATGGTGCAAGAAGTCAAGGCGGCGCCATAAAGTAAGCTCTTCGCTCCGGTTTCTGCGGCAAGCGCAATGCACATACAGTGATTTGTCCGTACGGGCTCTGTCGAATATGTACTGATATCTCCCAGAAAGGAGTTCAAGCCATGAAGTTCCTGTCATTCCTACTGTTTGCTTTTCTGCTGGTCGCCTGCGGCGGCAACCAAGAACCCACGCCCGCGCCCGTGGCCGCAGCGCCGACCAACACACCCGCGCCCACCGCCACACTCATCCCCACCGGCACGCCCGCGCCGACGGACACGCCCACCGCCGCTCCCACCGAGACGCCGACGCCAGAGCCGACCCATACCCCCACCGCCCTGCCCAGGCCTCTAGCTGAAGTGATCGCGCCGAGAATCAATTTGCGCGGCGGCCCCGGCACGAACTACCCGGTCGTGGGCAAGGCAGCCAGGGGCGAGAGGCTGACAGTGCTCACACGCACCGAAGACGGCGAATGGCTGGAAGTGGAACTGGAGGGTGGGGAACGCGTCTGGGTGGCAGCCAGTCTGGTGCAGCTTTCAGCGCCGGCCGAGACGCTGGCGCTGGCGTCCAACATCCCGCCCACGCCCCCGGCGCCAACGGTCACGCCCGTCCCACCGCCCAAAGTTCGCTTGCTCTTGGCCTACTCGCCCGGCTGCCCACACTGCGCCTATCAACGTCCTATCATCGCCGACCTCGCCATCGCCCATCCCGAGGTGATCGTGACGCGGGTGGAATACTCGGAACTCAACGCCGCCCAACGGAGACTCATCGCCGGCACGTCGGGGCATCCGATCATGGTCTTCTACAGCGACAGCAGCAACGACATCCGCCAAATCGTGGGTGAGACGCCGCTGAACGAAATGGAGACGGAGTATCAGAGTTTCCAAAGACAGATGGCCAAGCCAGGCAGTTCGACAACCACAACAGGCAGTTTCGTGATATGACACTGACCTTGCCTGACCGGTCCGGTCAGTAACAAAACGAAGTACGAACAAGAGGCCGAACGCACCCCGCTCCCCCTTCCAGGAATACACGAGATGAATGCTGACGCCGACCCCCACTATTGTCACCGTCTCCATGTCCGCCGACTCAAGACTCAGTTCGGTTGGCGTCAAATGGAGGAAGATGCCTGGGCCGAAGCCGCCCACCAAATCAACCCCGCACCCATCGACGACACAGCCGCCCGCAACGCCTGCCTCACCGTCTACTCGCAGGTTCTCTTCGACGCCTGCCAGGACAAAAAACGCCAGGAGCAGGCTTATACCGAGCTTCACAATTATCTCTGGCCGCAGGCCTACGCCCGCGACCCAGAACTGGCCGCCGACGCCGCCCAAGGCGCTTTGCTCCGTATCTTCGAAGCCTTCCATTCGCCCGACCCCAACCATCGGCCCCAGTCAGGCGTCACCTTCCTGCGCTTCACCCAATACAAACTCTGGCATGCGCTCAGAGATGAACGTCGCCAGCGCATCCTGATCCCAGGCTCTATCTCACTCGACGACCCCGTGATCGGCGAGGATGGCGAGATCAGCACACTGGGCGAGATCATCCCCGACCCGAAGCCATCCCCTGAAGGCCAACTCACCCAGGCCGAGGAGGCCGCAGCCGCAGCCGCCCGCCTGCGCTGGATGCGCAGCGCCGCCCCTCGCCTGACCATCATGGTGGTCGAAACCCTGGTCCAATTGTGGCGAAAATCGCTCCAGCGCCAACTGACTACCGTCATCCTGACCTATATCGACGGCGCCAGCGACGACGCCATCGCCGCCCGCCTGCAAACCACGGCCAAAAACGTCCAGCCCCTACGTTCGCGCGGACTGGACAAAGTGCACGACCACCTGCAAGCGCGCCTGGCTTTCGAGCAAGGAGGCTACGCATGACCTCTGTCCCTTGCACCATCGACGCCGACCGGCTCCTCGCCTACCTCGACGACCCCCGCAGCACCCCCGATCTGATCGAACACATCCGCGACTGCCGGCGCTGCCAGATGCGCTTGCTGGCGATTGCGGGCGGGGCCAGGTCGCACGGCGGCGACCGCGATGAAGTCCGGCGGAATTTGCAGCAGATTCTACGCTTGATCGAAGAGGAAGCCGCTGGCGCTGAACCGGGAGACGACCTGCTGGCCATCCAACTCCACCTGCTCACTTGCGACAACTGCTTCGCCCTGTACAAGGACCTATCCGCTATGAATGAGCTGATCCTCAGCGACGCCCTACCCACGCCGCCCGCCCAAGCCTATCGCGCCCCCGACCTCTCCTTTTTGCGCCACCCGATCGACCGCATCATCACCCGCGTGCAGCGGCAGGGCGAAAACTGGCTTCGCACCGTGCAGTTGAATCTCACGTTGATCTTCCAGCCGCCTCAATTAGCGCCGGCGTTGGTGCAGCGCGGCGATGAATCCGCACCTGCCCAGGATCAGGCCGTGCGTCAGGTCACATTTGGCGCCCAGGAGTTGGAATCGTTGGATGTCACGGTCAGACTCATCCCCAGCGAATACAACCCTGCCCTGGCCCAAATCGAGGTCGAAGCCCTTTCGTCCGACCGCATCGACCTCGACTTCTCGGGCACACGCGTTGTCCTCCGGTTGGAGGATGGGCGCGAAGCCGTACAAGAGACCGACGCCAACGGCCGGGCCGTGTTCGACTATCTGCCCGAAACGCTATTGCGCACCGCCACCCTCGAACTCACGACCGCGCACGCCGGCCGCCCACCAGTATAAACGGCGCCCAGAAATACGGGTGGTCGAACACCTTGTCATTCTCGTTCACCCCCGCCCTCGCCTGGCCTCTCATGCCTTGCAACCGCCACACCTCCGCCTCGATGCCTGCTGTGGGCAGCCCATCGGCCGCCAGTTTTGCCGCCAACTCGGCGGTAGTCATTTGGCGCAACCAGCGTTGCGCCTCTCGCAAAGCCGTCGCCGGGTCCGCGTCCGCCAGCAACGCTTCATAGAACCTTTCCATCAACATACGCGTCGATACATCGTCCACCGGCCACAGGCTCACCAGCACCGCCCTGGCCCCCACGGCCAAAAAAGCCCGCACCAGACCCACCAGCTCGTCTCCGGCCAAAAGCCGCGACCGACCCGTCTCACAACCACTGAGTGTCACCAGATCGGCTTGCAGATGCATATCGTTCATGATTTGGGCGGCGGTCAAGCGGCCATCGACCAGATCCAAGCCAGAAGCCAGTGGCTGTAACGGGTCGAAACAACCGTGACAGGCAAAGTGCAGCAGACTTTGGCCCCCGGCTTCGGCCAGAACACGCTCGATGCTGGCATCCGCGCCGATCAGCAGCCGGCCACCCAACTTTTCCACCAGCATCCTGGCTTCGAGCGCAGCGTACTTGAGGTCAGAGCCGTGATGCACTATCAATGCTCCCCCCTCGCTCGTCGGCCGGGATGGGGGATCTAACTCCAGGAAGACGGTGGCGCTGGGTGCGACCACGATGTCCGGTTCCTCGCCAGCAGGCTGATCGACAAGCGCCGGAAATGGCAGATAGTGCAGAGGGCCATGCGGGATGACGCCGATCCGCGACCAGCCCTGCACCGCGGCGGCTAGCGGCGTCCACAGAAGATGGCGCAGCGCGGCCAGCATGAAGGGATCGTGCAGGCGACCGGCAGCGGGCGTCATACGGCGGAGCCGCTGCGCTCCTGGCTCGAAGGCCCGTCGCAGACGCTGGCCCACATCCGCTTCCAGCGCCGCGACCTCAAGACCATGAGCCGAGATCAGGAAGGCGCCGGCCTGCCGTGGCGTGACCAGGTATTCGATCAGCAGGGTGTCATCGGGCAGTTTGCTCTGGATCTCCTCAGCAGACAGAGGTTGCGTCGACTGGCGTAGGGGCGAGGTTTCTTCGCCCTCGCCCTCACCCCGGCCCCCTCGTCTAACTAGCAATTCCAGAAAAGCCCGCGACTTCGCCCGCTCCAGCATGGTCAAAGCAGCGTGCGTATTCCCTTGCGCCAGCTCCAGCTCGACTCGCTGTTCGTACACCGGCACGCGCGTGCCAAAGAACCCAATGCGCGCGGTCTGGCTTTGCAGCGGGTCGCGCAACGATTCCACCAGAGCGATGGCCTTGTCCGAGGCGGCCAGGGCCGCCGCGATGTGGCCGGCGGCGCGATGGGTCAAAGACAGGTTGGCCCAGATGTCGGCTTCTTCATAGGGGTCGCCGGCTGGCAGCCCGGCCAGGAGGTCCAACGCCTCGCGGTAGCACGCTTCGGCCAAAGCCCAGTCGCCCAGGTGATGGTGAATCTCGCCAGTGTTGTTCAGGGCCAGGGCCAAGCTGCGCTCCCGCCCGCCCGCCCGACGACACCACTCGCTGCGGGCAGTGTAGTGTGTCAGAGCATCCTGCCAGCGCCCCTGCCATTGGGCAATGTTGCCCAAGTGTAGTTCGATGTTGGCGGCCAACGCTTCGTCGCCCCGCCGCTGCGCAATCACCAAACTACGTTCGCAACAATCGAGCGCCTTGTCAAGGACGGTCGGCCCTTCTTGTCCACGCTGAAAGGCCTGGCCATGGGCGACGCCCAGGTTGCGTAGAACCCTGGCCTGATAGCCTTCGTCGCCCAACATCGTGAACAACGCCAGGCTTTGCTGGTTATGTTCGATAGCCGCCTCATAGTCGCCCAAATAGTCGGCGCCGAAAGCGATCTCCAGATGGGCGCGGGCCAGCAAGTCTGCCCGCGGGTCGGCAGTCAGCAGACGCTGCAATTGCTCGGCGGCCAAATCCCAGCGCGGGGGCGCCTGCTCGACCAAAAGGATGCACGCGAGATAGTCCAGCCACAAGTCATCTTCGGCTGAATGATCTTCTTGGCGAGCCATCTCCAGCAAGGCGGCGCACTCCGATAGCCGTCGCCCATCGAGGGCGACGAAGAAATCACCGAGCAGAGCATCACGGTTGAAAACCGACATTTTTCTTGATCGCAAACAAACGTGTTGACTACTTTTAGCATTCTACCATACGTAGCCTGACACCTGTCAGGTCTGCGAGACCTGACAGGTGTGTTCCCCCTTTCAACGGAGGCGACAGATGTCGTACTTATTCCGGCGTATTGTGGTGTTCATCTTCGTGCTGGCAGTGCTGCTGGGCGGCGCTGGCATCGCCACGGGCGTCTTGCCCGCTTCTTCGGCCATTACTTCGGGCGAGCCAGGCCATCGTCCCCCCTTCCTCCATGTCATCCCCGGCAGCGACGGCGCCTCGCTGACCGTCAAAGCTGGGCGATTGGACGGCTTTGATCCAAGACTGCATTCGACTTTGCGCATTATTGGCAGCACCTCCTCCGAACCGGGACATACGAGTTATGATCCGGGCAAGGATGTCTACACCTTCATCTTCGATGATGTGACCACGCCCGGCGCCACCAGCCCGATGATGACCGCCCTCATCACGACCACCACGGACGGCGGGCCGGTGGTCTTGGGCAGCAGCGACTTCGTGCGCCACTACGTTGCGGGGGATGCCAACATGGAGGTGGTCTCACAAGATAGCCACACCCGCCTGCTGATGCCTCGCAGCGCGCTGCTCCCCGACAGCTATCTGATCCTGATGAACACCGTGGCCCCGCCCGGCGACATCCCGCCCGGCCACCGTTTGTTGGGCCAGCCCTACGCCATTCGCGCCTCCGGCGCCGTGACCCAAAGCCTGACGCCGCTGTTGCTGCAAATCGATTACGATCCGGGACTGCTGGACGGCGCCAGCTCCCACACCATCGGCATGTACTGGTGGAACGAGGGCGCCGGGCGCTGGCAGATGATCGATAGCGAGCCGTTCGGCGATCAACCCACCTTCGTCGCCAGCATTCGGCAAATGACCGGCGCCTACGCGCTGATGATCGGGACAACCTGGAGCGACACCTTCCTCGATTACAGTGGGGTGGCTGAACGCCAGAACATACGCCTGGCCTATGGCGGTCGCCTGGCGCTGCGCTCTGGTTTCACTCAGGGTTATGCTATCTCGACGCCGATCTCGCCCACCACGCCTTTCAGCGCCTGGGGCGAGCTACGCTACACAGCCGAAATCACAGCTGGCGCGGTATTGACGGTGGATGTGCTGGCCGCGGACAACAGCATATTGCTGGCGAACGCGAGCGACGGCGCCAGCCTGGCGACCATCGATCCCGTTCAGCATCCCCGCTTGCGTCTGGCCGCTCGCTTCGGCGCCCGACAGCCAGGAGCGACGCCGTATCTGGACAAGTGGGCGCTCACCTGGACGGCACAGACATCGCCGGCGATGCGCCTCTACCTGCCGTTGCTCCTGGCGCACGAAGGCAACATCGCCGCGGGAGGAGCCGAGGAGATAGCCAGGGGTTCTCTGGCCGCTCGCCCTATGGCCCTGTCAGCCACCCAGACCCTCACCCTCGGCTGCGACCCGCCTCCCCTGCCCCCCCTCACCTGGTCGCCGCCCGTAGCCCTGACCCCGGCCCATGCCATTGCTATCGCCGCCGATGTCGCGGTCGATAGCAATAGTCGCATTCACGCCGTCTGGTACGAGGGCAACGCCCCTGTTTTCTATGCCAGCAAAGAGAATCGAGACGCGGACTGGTCGGCGCCGGTGAGCATTTCCGGAGGAGCGGGGACGTATCCTGATCTGACAACCGACGAAGCCGGCACCGTGCATGTGGCCTGGGAGGCGAGCGGCGACATTTTCTATGCGGCCAAACCCGCGGGCGGGGCCTGGAGCGCGCCAGTCAATCTGACCCATTCGAGCCAGACCGACGCCCAGCCGGCGATCTTTGCCGATGTAGCGGGCAACCTGCGCCTGGTTTGGGGCAGCGATAGCCCCGGCAACCGTGAAATCCTCTATGCTTTCAAACCTCGCGGCGCCAACGCTTGGTCCGCTCCCGCTCGGGTCTCCAACACGGCCGATCGGTCGTGGGCGCCCGATGTCGTCGCCGACAGTCAGGGCGGCGTCCACGTCGTGTGGTATGACTTCACGCCGGGCGTCACCGAAATCTATTACGCGGCCAAAGCGCCCGGGGCCGCGGCGTGGAGCGAGGCCGCCAATGTTTCAGAAACGGCAGGAGGATCGCAGTGGCCGGCTTTGGGCATCGATGGCAGCGATAGGCTGCATCTGGTCTGGCAGGACACGCTGACGCTGGGCGGGCAGGGGCAGGCGATCATCCTTTACTACGCCAGCAAATCGGCAGGTGAGGGGTGGTCGCCGCGGCTGGAAATCGCACGCAGCCAGGCCAATGGCCAAAAAGCCCAACCACCGGCGCTGGCGGTCAGCCGCAACGGCGCCATCCACGTCGCCTGGGCAGCGATGACCGATTACCGGCTTTATTACGCCATCCGGCCGGATCACGAGGCCGGTTGGAGCCAGGCGCAGGTCGTGACGACGCTGATCCCGCCGCCCAACCCGGCCAACCAGTGGTACTTCATCGGCCTGGCCGCCGATGCCGACCGGGGCGTCCACCTGGCCTGGAACGACATGGAGTCTGGCGCCACCTTCAATCAAGACATCAAATACAGCGCCGCGCTGCCGCCGCCCATCCCGCCCGACCATGTGTTGGTCCTAGACGAAGATGGTCGGGCCGCGGCGGGCGCGTGCATCTACCAGGATGGCCAGTTGGTCGGGACGACCGACGAGCTGGGTATGTTCGCCCCGGCGGAGCTGAACATTGGCGACCATTTCGTCGCCCTGAAACCGCTGGACGGGCAAACCGCAGCGCCGAGCGGTCGCTGGGCCTACCGCACCGCGCTCACCAGCCTGACGCTGGGGACCGATGGCGTCGTCACGGGTCACACCGTCGCCGCTCCCGGCCGCCAGCGCCTCAGCCTGCACAAGCATACGCCACTGGTTTACTTCGACCTGATCGTCTCCATTCAATGGAATGCGACGCCCGAGTATATCCAGGGCTTGGCCATCGCCTTCGAGCGCGCCTCGAATTACCTCTTCGACGCCAGCGACGGGCAGATGGTCTTCGGTCATGTGGACATCTACGACGATGGCGTGCGCTGGGATGAGGCCGATATCCAGATCCTGACTCGCAACAACGTCCGCCCCTATGCCTATATCGGCGGCCTCACCTCGCCCGACCCCTCGCAAGTCATCCGCGTGGGCCGCCACTGGGATGGCAGCAGCGGTGCCGAAGGCAGTTGGGCGGAACGGAGAGGCTTTCGCACCCTCGTCCACGAGTTCGGTCATTACGGCCTCCACCTCTACGACAGCTATTTCGAATACACCTACCATCCCCCCAACGATCCCCAGGGCGTTCTGGTGGGCATAAATACGGCCACCGGTTGCACCATGAATTATCACGACTTCGACGAGCGAACCGACACGACCAACGCCACCCTCATGACCTCACAATATACGACCACCGAGTTGTCGGCGCAGGGCGTGGCGGGTCTTTGGGAGGCAAAAAGCTGCAAACAAACCGCCCAGTGGCAGATGAGCCACGAATCAGACTGGGAGACGCTGCTGCGCCACTATGCCGACGCGGCTGACCCGCCTCGTTGGCGCTTCACTGGCCCCTTCACCCGTCAGACCGTGTTGGCCGGGCCGGATGCCTTGCCGCCGAGCCTGTTGTCGTTGCCCGTAGTCGTCACGCACGAGCGCGGCGCAGCGACGCCCGTGCGCCGCCTGCTCGTCCTCGCTGCGAACGGCCGGCCCTATGCCGAGGGCGCCCTGGTGGCGCTGGACACGGTGCGCGATGGCCGTCAGATCACCCTCGATCAGGGGATCACCGATAGAAATGGGCGCATCGAAGTCTATGGCGCCATCCCCGGCAACATGTTGCGCGCGGTCGCCATCGATGGCTCACTCTCCGCCCAGACAATGATCGGCGCCCAGGCCCCCTACACGCTCACCCTGAAACGGACGGGCGTTCTGACTGCCGCCAGCGCACCGCTCAACCCCTACGCGATTCTGGTTCCCAACAGCGAAGGCAAGGATTTGACCCTGACCGTCGGGGGAATCGGCGCGGGTGGGGCGCTCTCGGCGATGCTCATACCCCCTGGCGGCGGCCTGGGCCAAACCGTTATCTTGGGCTACAGCCCCACCAGCGGCGTCTACACCGGCAGCGTCAGCTTTCCTGTCGCGGTGGCGGGGCTGGGCAGCAGTCATGTGCGCGGGGTGCACGAGTTGGGCCAGCCGATCGCCCTGGACGCCGACTTCCATCTGGCCCCGGTGCAAACCGATGGCGAGCAGGACCTCTATTCGCCGGACGGCGACGCCTGGCTACACCTGGACGGCGATAGCTTCGACGCGGAGAACGTCTATTTCGTGCTGATGCCCACCGGCGCGGCGCCGGAACCATTGCCGGCGGGGATGGTGGTTCTGGGCAATGCCTACAACCTGGCGGCCTCGGGCGCCCGCGCCGCCTTGACCCGCCCCGCCCTCCTGCGTCTGTTCTACGAACCAAACGACCTGCCCCCCAACACCGATCCGTCTGCCTTGCGCATTGCCCGTTGGGACGCCGGCCACTGGCAAATCCTGGTCAGCGAGACCGATGCCGACCGCTTCGCCATCTCGGCCCGCATCGACCGCCTGGGCATCTACGTCCTGCTGGCGCTGGGCAGGGAGGAGAGCGAAAGCCAAGTGTACCTGCCGCTGTGGCTGAAGTAACAGGCGACCAGAGCTGGCTTCGTGCAAGCGGTCGCGAGCAACGACTCATCTTTATTAGAAGCCGCCACCTTCGCGCCAATTCTTCCTTCCCTCCTACCGCACTCCTTGCCACCCGGCTGGTAGACGCCCTGCCACAATGACGCCATCGCAAGCACGCCCCACCCACCGCATCCAATCGCAATTCGAGCGCGTTGCCCGGCTCGTCCGCCACATCGAAGCCGGATGCACTCAAGCCGGGCAGGATGATGTCTCTAACGTGCTGGTTCGACACCGCCCCGCCCTGTTCGGCGCCATGCACGTGCTGGGCGACACCATCGCCGACTTTCTGGCCAGCAACCCATCTCCAAATGCCATCCAGTCCAGTAGAGAACGCATTATCCCGTCCATCCGCGCCTGGTCCGCCACTGGCCCCTTCTTCCAACACGCCTTCTACAAACGCCGCGGCTACACGGGCGACTTCGAGACCATCGAGATCATCTACGACTGCCGCCCGACCGGGGACGACCTCCTCGGCCTCATCTTCGACGACTACTACCTGCACGCTCGCCCTGCCCAGGCCGTGCGCAACCGGCTGACCTACCTGGTGCAGCGGCTGCAAACCGAGGTGCAGCAGCTGGCCAGGGCCAACAGAACGCCGATGCGCCTGCTCAGCCTGGGCAGCGGGCCGGCGCGGGAGTTGGCGTTGCTGGCCGCCGAACCTGGCTTCTGCGAGCGCGTCCAGGCAACTTGCCTGGACCTCGACCCTGGCGCCCTGGCGCACGCCCGCCAACGCCTGGCCCACCTGGATGGCCGCATAGCCTACGTGCGCGCCAACGCCCTGCGCTTCGCCCACAGCCCCGACCGGCCTATCGAACCCTATCATCTCATCTATGCCGCTGGGCTGTTCGATTACCTGAACGCCGACCAGTCCGCCCAATTGATCGAAGACTGCCACAGCCTGTTGGCGCCCGGCGGCCTGCTGCTCATCGGCAACTTCTCGCAGGAAACCCACCTCAGCGACCGCGTACTGATGGATTGGCTGCTGGAGTGGCGACTGATACACCGCAGCGAAGATGATTTCCGGGCGATCTTCGCCCGCACATCGTTCGGGGTGGAGCGCGTACATTTCGAGTATGAACCGTTGTGCGCCAACCTGTTTATCGTGACACAACGAGATTGAACAAGGAGAAATCTATGTCAACCCGAATGCCTATCCTCATCTTTATCGGCATCACCCTCGTCATCCTGACACTCGCGACGCAGTTAGCTATTGCCATGCCGCCCGCCCAGGAGCCTGAACCCACCAAATCGGCTCAACCTGATGTAGATGAGCCAGTGATTATCGAAGCCACAGAGGTGCTGACCGCCACTGATAGACCACAACGGTCTTTGGAGCCTGTTGCAGCCATCATGACCCAGGACTTCGAGGGCGAATGGCCAGCGCCCGGCTGGGAACTGATCGGCATGAGCGGGGGTGAAAGCAGTAAGTACTTGTGGGGCAAGCGGAACTGCCATCCCCATACAGGCAGTAACGCCGCCTGGGCTGTCGGTGGTGGTCTCCAGGGTGATGCTCTTTCGTGCGGTGCAAACTATCCCAGTAATGTTAAGTCCTGGGCCAACTATGGTCCGTTCGATCTAAGCGACGCTACGAGCGCCTGGCTCACCTTCTATTATTGGGGGAACATTGAAGGGGGACCGCATTGTTCGAATGACTACTTCTTCGCGGGCTATTCGACGGACTGGGATTACTTCGCAGGCACCCGGTTCTGTGGTGACTTGACTAAGGGCAGTGCTGGCAACGGCTATCATCGAGGTGTCATCGACCTGGCCGATCGGCTGGGTCAGAGCCGGGTGTGGATCGGATTCAAATTCGTCAGCGATAGCAACACGGCCGGTGAAGGGATCATGATTGACGATCTTGTCTTGGAAGTGTACGACGGCACGCAGTCGACGGACACACCGACGCCTACGGTGGCTCCCTTCACCCCTAGAGCAGTGATTCACCTGCCTTTCCTCAGCAAACAGCCCACCTACACCCCTACAGCCACGCCTACCTTCACGCCAACACGTACGCCAACGCCTACCTTCACGTCAACACGTACGCCAACACCCACCTGGACGCCGACCAATACGGCCACCGCCACCTGGACGCCAACACCCACCTGGACGCCGACCTCGACTCCTATGCCGACGCCAACACCCGCGGGGCGTATTGCGTTCAATTCGGAGCGAGATGGCAACATCGATATTTATGTCATCGAGCCTGATGGCCGCGATGAAGTTCGCCTTACCGATCATTCTGAAGCAGATTTTGAGCCTGCCTGGTCTCTTGATGGGCAATATATCGCCTTCACGAGCGATCGCGATGGCAATAGTGAAATATACGTCATGCGCGCGGATGGCAGCCAGCAGACTCGTGTAACAGATCACGAACGATTGGATATGGGACCTGATTGGTCACCTGATGGCAGTCGTATCGTTTTTTACTCCAGCCGTGACGCGGGTAACTCCTTCGGCCTGGACATCTACGTCATGCATGTTGACGGCTCTCAGGTGACGCGGCTCACGACCGACTCGGCGCTCGATTTCGATCCAGTGTGGTCGCCGCAAGGGCAGCAGATTGCTTTTGTTTCTGATCGCATCAACCGCCAATTCCGTATCTACATAATGAACGCGGACGGCAGCAACCAGATGCCATTGACAAATTTTCCAGCAGAGGCGCCTACCTGGTCTCCCGACGGGCAGCGCATTGCATTTGCCTCCAATCGCGATGGCAACTGGGAAATCTACGTGATGCGCGCGGATGGCAGTAACGTGACCCGCCTCACCCGCGATGCAGCAAGGGACACTGATCCCACGTGGTCACCCGATGGTCGCTACATCGCCTTCCGCTCGGAGCGGATGGGAAATGCTGAAATCTACATCGTGAGAGATGATGGCAACAACGCCACACGTTTGACGAACAGCGCTTGGCGAGACGATCACCCTGACTGGTCACCATTCTAACACCAGCCTGGAACCTCTCTTTTGCCAGGAGTGACTCACCTTCTTCACATGTACCCGCGTCTCCTGAAGTATGCGCACAAGGGCTGCAGCAGTCATAAGATCACGCGCATCATTGACGTACCGATCAACAACAGCAACTTCTCGGCCAATGACACATTCTCATTCAACGGCACGTTCACCAGCAACACGGCAGCAACGGCACATGGAGTCTAAGTCATCGCTTTCTTCCTGCTTGTGGTTATGTCAACACACAGGCGCCGGTTCCCTATACAGCGAAATGGCAAAACAGCACCGCTCCAGCCGCCATTCCTCCCAACACCCGTTACCTACCCATCCAGGCCCCCGAACATCCTGATGACGCCGTAAGACAAGGCGAAAGGATCGATCTGCCATGAAACACCTCTTCCTCGCCCTCCTTCTCGGCCTCGCCCTGTTGACCCTCTTGTACGGCACGATCAACGCCGGCGCGCCCACCCTGGCACCAGGCGCCAGCCCCAACGCACAAAACCTCATCCGCAACGGCAGCTTCGAAAATGGTCTCCAGAACTGGCAACTCACGCCCGTCGCAAATCAGGGGGCGACCGGGCAGGCAAACCTCGACCCTATGACCCAAACCCACGGGCTGGTGTCGATCAGGGTCGCCATCACGCGCACCAACCCCAAAGCGCCCGACTGGGCCGTCAATCTCAACCAGGATGGCATCGCTTTACAGGCCCAACGCCGTTACTTGCTCTCGTTCTCGGCCAAATCGACCGGCCCGCGCTGGTTCATGGGCGTCATGCTGGGGGGCCAACGCAGCCCGCTCATCGTGCTCGGCCCTGCCTGGCGTCGCTACGAGGCTACCTTCGTCACCACTCAAACCCTCAGCGCATCCATCGAGTTCTACCTGGCCGGCGAGGCCGAAACCGTCTGGCTGGACGACATCCAGCTCGTCGCCGCCCCGCACGAAGTCTGGCCGGATGTGGCAACACAGAAAGTCGGCGCGCAAAAGCAATTGGTGGCAGGCTCTGGCACGGCGCCCTTCACCTGGCGCAGCAGCAACAACAGGGTTGGCACGGTGGCGGCCACCGGCCAACCCACCACCACCTTCCGCGCCCTGGCGCCCGGCAGCGCCATCGTCACTGTCTAGCACGGCCTTCACGGCAGCCTTGTCGAACACCTGGCAACGTTATGACTATGCTTTCACCGTCACCCTGCCCGTTGGCATCGATCCCCCTGATGACGGCAAAGACGCCTGGCTACGCTTCTTCTTCGGCGATCAGCTTGGGGATGTCTGGCTCGATGGCATTTCCTTGACCACTGTTCCCGGCGGCGCCAACCTGGTGCGCAATGGCGGCTTCGAGGCAGAGCCAGGCGCCTTCGATGATGGCACGGCGCGGGCGGCGTTCACCCGCATCTGGGGGCTGCGCAGCATCAGCGACCTGCGCGACCAGATCCGAGACTACGCGCCGGCTCGCGCCAGCGCCATGGAGATCCAGGCCAGCGAGTGGAATCTGTGGTACGACCTTACTGACAAGGGTAGGTGGGGCAACCTGGACCGCAGGATAGACGAGACGCTTTTCGAGGCTGTGCCTATCTCTCGGCCTATGCCACGAAGACCGACAATGGTCACAAAGTCTTCCTGATCGTGACCAACAAGAACTCCGAGCCGGAGCAGGCAACTATCGCCATCGACGGCTTCGTCCCCATCACGAAGTCAATCGTTTGGCAGATGGCCGGGCCAGACTTCAGCGACCGCTCTGTTCACCCCACACTTTCTGAGATCATCAACGCCGGCCCATCTTTCAACCACACCTTCCCTGCGCGCTCGGTGACGAACATCGAGTTGTTGACCTGCACGCCCACGCCAACGTCCACGCCTACCCCTACACCCACTTCCACGAACACGCCTACTCCAACACCCACCCCCACGTATACTCCCACTCAGACCTCTACGCCAACGTCCACGCCAACACCCTCCCCTACACCTACTTCTACACCTCCTCTTCGCGTCCATCTGCCTCTTTTCATGAGATAAAGGTTGGCGGTCGCACTGTCCCGATACCGGCCAATTCAGCAGGCGAAAGTCTTTGCCAAGCCAGATGCGAAAGTAGTTTGGATGCCCAGCCAATTCCTTGCCCCGTTCTGGTCGCGGGTCATCGCTCAGTGCAGCGATTTCCTGAGATGGCCCGGCAGATCCGCTATCTGGCGCCGGACCTCCCGCGAAAACGCAATACGATAGGCCTTACAGGTCTTTCACCGCTTCAAGAAAATCAACCCCCGTCGCATAGGCCTCCAGATTTTTCTCGGGATGGCGGCGTTTGTACGACTGGTTGGCCTTGACCGCCGCCCACAACGCCGCATTCTCGCCAACAACCTCACCCCTCACAGTGATCTTGTAATCGAGGAACTCCATGTAGTGCAGCACTTCGACTGTGGCTTCAGCCCACCCCCCCGCTTCCTGGCCAATGAGAAGATGCGGGTGATGGGCGATGGAACATCGCTTGAGGCGGCGCGGGTTGGGCGCTCGGAAATCGGCTGAGCGAAGCCAGGCGCGAATTGCAACCGACACAAACACCAGCCGGCTGAACGAGATACCCTGCTGGTGTCGTGACAGATGGTCGCTGGGGACTGGCTTGGTCAACAGCCTGACCCCACAAAACGCCCGGCGTCATCGACGCTGCTTATTCGACCTGGGCGAGAAATTTCGTCACCTGCGCCAGTACCTGGTCCGTGCCGAATAAGTCATCGGCGTGGTCGAAGCCGGGCAGGGCAACAAAGGTTGCATTGGGCAGCGTCTTGGCTGCCGCTTCCAGTCCCGGATAATCCTCTTCCGCTGTGCCAGCGAGTAAAAGGATGGGCATGTTCATCCTGGGCAGATCGGCGGCGAAACTCTCAGCACTGAACGCGGACAGATCGGCAATGACCGCCTCGACATCATTGGCCGCATAGAGGGGATAGATTTCAGGCTTCCAGACGCCTTTCTTGCGCGCGGTGTCCTCCACCATGCGCGCCCACCCCTCGATGCCGCCTTCACGAATGAACGAGATCGTGTCGCCGGCATCCCAACTTTCCGGGGCATTGCCAACGATGATGAGCGACGCCAGACGATCGGGAGCATATTTGGCAAGAGCCCAACCTACCCTGCCGCCCATGGAGTAGCCCAAATAGTAAGCCTTGTCGATGCCGAGTTCGTCGAGCACGGCAACGATGTCATCCACTTGCTTCTCCAGAACATAGGCGGCTTGGTTGTGGGGCTTGTCGCTCTGGCCATGGCCGCGGGCATCGATGAGGATCAGGCGATAGGCGTCCTTCAGGCGGTCGACCGTGCCGAACAGCCGCCAATCTTCGATGCTGCCGGTCCACCCATGTAACAGGACCAAGGGCGGGCCTTGGCCCTCGACCTCATAGTGAATCCGCACACCATCGTTCTCCACGAAGCCCGAGAGCAACGCAGGTGTAGGTATGGCAGTTGGTGGGACAGGGGTCGCTGTCGGCGCCGCGGCAGGCGCCGCGCAGGCTACCAGCAGCAAGATGACGAGTAACATAAACGGCGCAGACAGAATTGTTTTCATGGATCCCTCCGTTGGGACTTGTTTGTTTTTTTGGAGGGGGTACGAAAGGACGAAACTCAGCTCAAGAGCCTGGCGGGATACCAAGTAGCCTGTACAACACCTCAATTGCTGCGATCCAGGCGGGAAATTTGTCACTCGAAGGAGAGACCACAAGCCAGTTGCTCATGACCACGACACCGATATCGTCGTCCGGCGCCAATTCGATCTGTGCGCCATAGCCATTGCCACCGCCCGTGTGTCCAACCAACCTATGACCTGTCTTCGTGCCCAGAAACCAGCCCAGACCATAGGCCATGAACGGCGGACCATAGCGCGGCCCCCAGTCTCCCGGCCAACCGGTTGTGGTCTGTTGATGCCACATGGCGTCGTAGCTCTCTGGCTGCAAGATGACTGTGCCATCTAGCTCCCCGCGGTTCAGGTTCATCATGACGTAGCGGAGCATGTCGTCACAGCTCGAATAGAGCAGCGCTGCCGGTGCATCCGCTCGCAGAAAGGGTTCCGGCGCACTGGCGACCACACTGCCATTATCGGCATTGACATGCTCGGTGGCGAGCAAGGTCACGGGCACGGTCGCTGCATCGAACGTGGAATGGTCCATGTGCAGCGGCTTGAGGATGAACTGCTCGACGTACTGTTCATAGCCCAAACCAGAGACCTTGCCGATGATGTCGGCAATCACTGTGAAATTGGCGCCTGCGTAGTTGAACTGGGTACCCGGTTGGCTGACCAGGTTGTCGTTGGCCAGGCCCCGCACAAACCATTCCATAGCTGCGGCGGACTCGGCAGGTTCGTCCGCCTTGTTTGCAAACGCTTCTTTCCACACATCGTCGCTCAGCCCCGACGTGTGGCTGAGCAACATGCGCACAGTGATCCTGTCATAGCGATCATCGGCCATCTTGAAATAGGGCAGGTACTCGGTAATCGCGGCGTCCAGATTCACCTTTCCCTGCTCCACCAACTGCATCAGCGCTATGGTGGTGAAGGTTTTGGAGATGGAACGTTGCCCAAACATGGATTGTGGCGTAACCTTCCTATTTGTGCCTTTCTCCAACACCCCGAAGCCCTTGTTGTAAACCACCTGGCCGTCCTTGACGATGCACATGGCGTAGCCGGGCACGTGGCTCTCGTCCATCTGCCGCTTGAGCAGGTTTTCGATGATGGTTACGGTGGCGTCGTCGAGTCCAGTCATCGGCGGCGGCGCGGGCAAAGCTGGAGTCGGAGACGGCGCGCAGGCCGCCGACAGCACGATGACGAACAACAGAAACGACGCAAAGAGAATTGTTTTCATGGCTCCCTCCGTTGGGATTGGCCTCAAGCGAGGTTATGCAATTTTGCCCAAAGATCGCTACACCCGCTGGGGCAACTGTCTTTGCCTGTCACCAGTGGCGCTGTGGCCGTCAGCCGTACCTGCCCGGTCGGTTCTTTTATGCGATGAAACGAAAAGTTCAGCGTCGCTGAGAAGCTGTGATGACATATCACCTCAGCTTGTGTGATTGTTTACAATTTACACCTGGATTATCCGCATGTCAAGGAGTTTTTCTTCCGATCTAAGCTTGCGCCACATCATTTGCTCGTTTCCCTTCTTGTCGCTAACATAGCCGCTAATCAGATCGGAGACCCACGAAATGCTCAAGCTCGCATACCACCCACTCCTCAACCGCACCCTGCGCGTCGATGACCTCGACACCCTCGGCGTCTCCACCCAAACCCTGGCCGAGCAAGCCATCCTGGGCGGGCGCAGCGATGAAGCCGTCACCCTGGTGGGCTATTTCCATCAGGAAATGCGGACCATGCACAACATCATGATCACCTGGCTGACCGACATCAGCCGCTACATTGTGGCCAGGGGCGAGCCGAGCGAAAACGGCGGGGACATCGCCAACGCCCTCTTCCACACCTGGCGCAGCTATCCCTTCGGCGAGGCGCTGCGAGGGCGCTGCCAGGAAGCGATCCGGGCGGCGGCCAGCGACCCAGCCATCGCCGATGAAGCCATCGACCTGCTCGACAAAATGCGGCTGGAATTCAAAAATCCGCATGATGTGCTGGTGGCCTGGGTGCAGAATCTGCTGACCTTCATCGCCGAGCGTTGGGGCGAGGAGGCTGTGCTGGAATCGATTTTGGAAACGCATCAGAGCATCTGGGGCGATCGCTACGAAAACTGGCTGAAGCTGACCCCGCACGAGCGCCTGGCTCTGACCGTCGAGGGCATGCGCGGCGGGCACTTCAGCGGCGAGCGGCGGCGCGGCGACATGACTCTGCGCGACGACGGCGACCGGCTGGTGATGGTCATGGACTTGTGCGGCAGCGGCGGTGTGCTGCGCCGCGGCGACCCCGAAACTGGCCGGCCTCCGCATCCGGTCGGGGAACACGGCGTCAATCAGCAGCCTCACGACTGGACATGGCAGAAGACCGGCGTGCATTGGTATTGCTCGCATTGCGCCATCGCCATGGAGTGGCTGCCGGCGCGCAAACGAGAGGGCCGCCTGCTGCGCCCGCTCGATCATGTCATGGACCCCAACGCGCCCTGCACGTGGTATGTCTATAAAGACGAAGACCAAACCCGGGCCTATCACTATCCCCGCACCAACACGCCCGTCCTGCCCGGAGCGCCCGACACGGGCGAGGACTGGCGGGAGGAGTATCCGGGTGGGAGTTAGCCGGGGCGTGCTTCTCCTATCTTGGGTGCTGTGCTACAATGGCGCGCGGCGACTTCCATGCGTGTAGCGACGCTGATGGAGACAAGTTGTGAGTCGTCTAAATGTTGGCCCGGTCAAGGAACTATCATGCGACCCGACACACAGAATTGGATTGCCTCCGCCGAGTACGACTTGGAAACAGCTCAGCGTATGTTCGACACGGAGCGCTACCTTTATGTGATCTTCTGTTGTCACCTGGCGCTCGAGAAGATACTCAAGGCGCATGTGTCCGAAGTAACGCAGGCGTTTGCCCCCAAGACGCACGATTTGATCTACCTGGTAAAGAAAGCTGAGTTGGTTTTGCCACAACTACTCTTGGATTTCATCAGCAAGATAAACAGCGCCAGCATCCCCACGCGCTACCCTGAGGACTTGTCGCGCATCATGAAAAACTACTCTGAATCCGTTGCGCGAAACTATCTGCGCCAGACCATGGAGGGGTTTGAATGGCTGAAAGAACACCCCAACTTGCAGAAATAATCCAACGATATCGCCAGGAATTGAAAAAAATGAATATCGCTTGCGAACGCATCCTCCTTTTTGGTTCGCAAGCCAATGGAACCGCGCTTGAAGGTAGTGACATCGATCTCATCATCGTTTCACCAGATTGGGCGCGCTACAATACCCTCGAAAGATTGGAATGGCTGGGGATTGCTGCCGGACGTATTCTTGAGCCGGTGGAAGCACAAGGCGTAACGCCCGAAGAAATCAAATCGCGTCAGCTATCGCCATTTCTCGAATATGTGATCGATCAAGTCGCGGTTGATGTAACCCATTTCACACCATCGAACCTCCATCAGCCAGAAGACTCTACCGGCGCGACGAGAGTGGTTGTTGCACGGAGTTAGTTCGAGGCATCTTTCCAATTCTACAGTCGAAGAAGCCATCATCCTCGACCCAGCGCTACCATCAGCGCCAACACGAGTATCCACTGACGAATTGATGCTGGCGTGGTCTCATTTCGATTACGCATATGCGGTGCTGTATGTGGGTGAATGAAACGACTCGGCCTCCCCTCTTCCTCCCCGACCTCAACCTCTGGTACGGCTGGCATCATCGGCTAGGCACGCTGCCCGAACGCTGGCGCGGGCACACCCTGCCTGACATCGCCCGCAGTTTGGGCGTCCCCGCCTGGATGACGGCTAAACCCTACCGATTGGATTGGGGCCCCACCGAAATCAAAGTCAATCGGCACGGTGGCGAGCGCACCGTGCGCTATGAATCGCCGGCTGGGGTTCTGACCGAACGCTGGGAAAAAGGCCCGGACGGCGATTGGTGGCAAACTGAGTTCCCGGCCAAGACCGCCGCCGACTTAGCTGTCGCCAAAGACATCCTCGCCGGTCGCGCCTACGTCTTCGATCGGACGCGAGTCGATGCCCTGGAAGCTGAAGCCCACAGCGATGCCATCATCGCCATCGAGCTGCCCCGCCGCCCCTTCTCACAAATCTTCTTGGAATGGCTGGGCTGGAGCGATGGCCTGATGTTGTTCTTCGAGGCCGAAGAGGAAATCGAGGCCATCGTCAGTTTGCTGGAGGGGCAGGTGCAGGCGCTCGTCCAGGATGCAGCGGCGCTGCCGGGGCCGATCTTCGTCTCGCCCGACAACCTCGACGCCCAATTCATCTCGCCCGCCTACTTCGACCAATATCTGGCCGAAAGCTATGCCCGCACAGCCGAGGTTTTGCATGCTGAGGGCAAACAATTGCTGGCCGGCACCGGCGGCTACATCCGCCGTTTGTTGGCGCCGCTGGCGCGGGCCGGCGTAGACGCCGTACAAGGCATTTCTGGCCCGCCACAAAGCGACGCCACCCTGCCCGAAGCCCGCGCGTCCGCCGGGCCCGATCTTTTGCTATGGGGCGGCATCCCCCAAGACGCCCTGCTCGCAGATTTCCCCGAAGCCGAGTTCGAAGCCATCGTGCAGCAGGCCGCGCGAGAAGCAGCGCAAGATGGTCGGGCCATTCTGGGCGTCGCCGATGTTGTACCAGTGGCAGCCGATAGCGGACGACTGACGCGTATTCCGGAGATTATCGAGCGCGCTCAGCAACCAAGCTGATGGAGCGGCGCGAGTTTGCATTGACATATCGCTGTCATCCGGCTACACTCATCTTCGTTGTCAAGGATTGTTTCGGTTCCCTTTTCACACCCAAAGGAGGAGAGTATGCTGCATCATCGTTCTCGGCGCTGGCTGGCTTTAGCCGCAAGCCTTATCCTGCTGGCGCTCGTCCTGGCTGCCTGCGCCGGCGGCGGCGCGAGCAAAGAGAAACCAACCATCAAACTCGCTATCAACCCTTGGTCGGGATCGGCTGTCAACGTCGCTGTCGCTAAAATCCTGCTCACCGAGAAGCTAGGCTATAAGGTCGATGCAGTCGATCTCGATGAGAATGCCACATGGGCAGGGCTGGCCAAGGGCGATCTGGACGCCAGCCTGGAGGTATGGCCCTCTGGTCACATCGAGGACAAGGCCGAGTACATCGACAAACAGAAGGTCATCGAGGATGGCGGTCCGTTGGGCGTCGTCGGCAAGATTTCCTGGTACGAACCCAAATACGTGGTAGATGAACACCCGGAACTGGCAGCATGGGAAGGTTTCAAGAATCCTGACCTGGCCAAGCTTTTCGCTACGGCCGAGACGGGCGACAAGGGGCAGTTCCTGGCCGGGGACCCCAGTTTCGTGCAGTATGACGACCAGATCATCGCCAACCTGGGGTTGCCATTACAGGTGGTCGTCGCCGGTTCGGAGCAAGCCCTACTGGCGGCGCTCGATTCGGCCTACAGCCGCAAGGAACCCATCCTCTTCTATTTCTGGACGCCGCACTCGATCCACGCCAAGTATGACTTGACGCCGGTGCAGTTGCCGCCTTATAGCGATGAGTGTTATGCCAAAGCCGCGGCCAAGGGTGTCGATTGCGACTATCCCGATGACATCCTGTACAAGATCTTCAGCAAGGATCTGAAGACCAAGGCTCCCGACGCTTATACCTTCCTGAAGAACTTCAACTACACGACCGCCGATCAAATCGCGATGATTGCGGACGTGGAACTCAACAAAAAGACGGCGGATGAAGCCGCCCGCGCCTGGATCGACGCCAATCAGGCGAAGTGGGAGGCGTGGCTGCCCAAGTAATCGGCGCCGCGCAGCCGTTTGCCAGTCAACACTAAAGAGCCGCCAGTTTGCTGGCGGCTCTTTATCTTTATCCGAAACCCCGCAACGCCTTCTGCACCAACCAGGCGTTCACTATCACTTCTGTTCCACCACCTGAAAGCGCTGCGCCAGCCCCTGTGTCATCCGATCCAGGATCATCGCCATGATGACGATGGCGATGCCCGCCTCCACACCCCGCCCGGTTTCGTTCTTGGCCAGACCGATGATGGACTCCAGTCCCAATCCGGCGCCACCCACCAGGCCAGCAATGATCACCATCGACAGCACCATCATCACGGCCTGATTCACTCCCAGCATGATCGACGGCATGGCCAGCGGCGCCTCCACCTTGAACAGCAACTGGCGAGAGGTCGAGCCAAACGCCGTTGCCGCCTCCACCGCTTCGGGATTGACTTGGCGCAGGCCTAGCGTGGTCAGACGGATGGCAGGGGGAAGAGCGTAGAGCACCGAGGCGATGATGCCAGGCACGCGACCGACATTGAACAGCATGATCACGGGGACGAGATAGACAAACGGTGGGATGGTCTGCAAAAAGTCGAGGATGGGCCGCAACGCCATATCGAAGCGCGGTCGTTTGGCCGCCAGGATGCCGAGGGGGATAGCGATGACGACGGAGAGCAACACAGCAATCACGACCTGGCTTAGCGTGTCCATACTTTGCGGCCACATGCTCAGCAAGCCCAGCGCGAACATGCCCAATGCTGACGCCGCACCTAATCGCCAGCCGCCCGACAGCCAGGCCAGTACGGCCGTGCCGGCGATCATCACCGGCCAGGGAAGCCATTTCTCGAAAAGATTGCGCAAGGGAGACAGACAATAGATTGTGATGAAATCGCTGAGCGGCCCGGCCCCCAAACCCGTGTTGCCGATCTCATAAACATGGTCGCGCGCCCAAACCACAGCCGTGTCCACCGGCGCGCGCAACGAAACGCGCAGACCTTCGGGGAAAGTCTGCAAATCCACTACAAACCAGTTGAGCAACAGAAAGACGACGATCCCGGCAGCGGTCAGAATCCAGAAGCCGTAGCGTTGCAGGAGAGGCGGGAGCCTGTCCTGCCAACCGGGCTGACGTGGTGGGCGGACGGCTCGCCCCTTGAGGGAATCCTGCCGGACAGTTACAAGCGCCGCGCTTTGACGGTCGAGCAGAACGGCCAGAAAAACGATGGCCAGGCCGGCTTCGAATGCCTGACCTACTTGCAGACGCTGGAGGCCGTTGAGAACCTCGCGCCCCAACCCGCCGGCGCCCACAAGGGCAGCGATCACAACGATGCCCAACGCCATCATGATGGTTTGGTTGACGCCCGCCATGATGCTGGGCAGCGCCAAAGGCAACTGCACCTTCGTCAACGTTTGCCGGTCAGTCGAACCAAACGAGACAGCAGCTTCCACGGCCTCGGAAGGCACCTGGCGGATGCCGGCGGCGGTCAGGCGGATAGCGGGCGGCAGGGCGTAGATGACGGTGGCGATGATGGCCGGGACGCGGCCAATGCCGAAGAATAGCAAGACCGGGATCAGATAGACGAAGGCGGGCAGGGTCTGCATCGCGTCCAGGATGGGGCGCAGGAAGGACTCCGCACGGGCGTTGCGCGCCGAGAGGATACCCAGGGGGATGCCGATGACCAGGGAGATCAGCACCGAGATCACCATGAGCGCCAGCGTTTGCATGCCCTCGACCCACAATCCCAACAGCCCCACCGCCAGCAGGCAAACGGCCGATAACACAGCCAGTCGTCTCCCCCCCAATTTGTAGCCAAGCAAGGAAAAAAGGAGGATGGTCAGGGGCCAGGGCAGCCACAAGAAGAAATTCTCAATCGCCCGTATGCCCCAATCGATCCCTGCACTCAGCGGGTCGAAGAAATAGATGAAAAGCCAATGTGTGCTCTGATTGCCAATCACCCAGGAGCGGAAAGCATCGACAGGCTGGCGCAGGTGCAGATTCCAGGCCGCAGGGAATACGCTGCTATCCCATGGCAGCAAGCGCACGAGCACGAAGAGGATGATCAGGGCGACCAGGGCGATCAGTCCACGATAACGGCGCCACGAAGGTGCAACCCCCGATGGCGGGCCAGAAAGGGCTAACTCACTCATGGCGTCTTCACCTCCAGACCAGCCAAAGCCCGCATCAAAGTGCTGCGCACGACAATGCCCAACAAAGAACCATCAGCGTCACGCACCGAGAGGCGCGCATCCCGCTCGGCGGCCATCGCCGTCAGATCATGCAGGGTCGCATCGGGCGAGACCGCAGCATAGCGGTCGGGCGTGTCGGTGGCGTCGGGCGGAGTCATGATGGCGCGTGCGGTGACGACGTGGGAGCGCGGCACCTCCTCGGTAAAATCCCGGACATAGTCATCGACGGGGTGCAGGACCACATCTTGGGCCGTGCCCATCTGCATGATCGCCCCATCCTTCATGATGGCGATGTGGTTGCCGAGCTTGATGGCTTCCAGAAAGTCGTGCGTGATGAAGACGATGGTCTTCTGCATCACGTTTTGCAAGCGGATCAACTCCTCTTGCATCTCGCGACGGATCAGCGGATCGAGGGCGCTAAATGGCTCATCGAAAAAGAGGACTTCGGGATCGACCGCCAGCGCCCGCGCCAGCCCCACCCGCTGCTTCATCCCCCCGCTCAGCTCCCCCGGAAAGCGATCTTCCCAGCCCTTCAATCCCACCAGTTCCAACACCTCGCGCGCCCGCTTGTGGCGCACGGGCTTATCCACTCCCTGAATTTCCAGCCCATATGCCACATTGTCGATGACGCGGCGGTGCGGGAACAGGCCAAAGTGCTGGAAGACCATGCTGATCTGGCGCCGTCGCATCTCTCGCAGCTGTTTGTCATCCAGCTTGAGAAAATCCCGAGCATCGATCAGCAACTGCCCGCTGGTCGGTTCGATCAACCGCGTCAGACAGCGCACCAGAGTGGATTTGCCGCTGCCCGAAAGCCCCATGACCACAAAGGTCTCACCCTGTCGCACTTCGAAAGAAACTTCCCGCACTGCCACTACATGTCCGGTCTTTGCCAGAACATCGGCTTTCGTCCACCCTGGCTCCATCTGCGATTTCACACGCTCTGGCGTCGGCCCAAAAACTTTCCAGAGGTCGTGGCAGGCGATTTTGATGGGTCGATTGTCGTTCATGAGCACATGACCTTGTCTTACAGATGTAAAGGGGAGAAGGGTTGCGACGTCGCAGTATTAGGATACCGTGACTCTGCTGATCTTGCCAATCGACAGAGTCTTTTACTTCACCTCATGCCATTGCTTTGCGAATCGCGTCCACAATGTGCTTCGCCCCCGGCAGCGCTTCGTCTTCGAGCGGCTTGGAGTAGGGGATGGGGATATCGAGGGCGCCGACGCGTTCGATGGGCGCGTCGAGGTAGTCGAAAGCGTGTTCCTGCACGAGGGCGGCGATCTCGGCCCCCAGGCCCAGGGTGCGATGCGCTTCGTGGGCGATCACCAGCCGGTTGGTCTTGCGCACCGAAGCCAAAATGGTGTCGAGATCGAGCGGGGCGATGGTGCGCAGGTCGATGACCTCAACTTCGATACCCTCGGCTGCTGCCTGCTCGGCCGCTTCCAGCGCGAACAACAGCGTGCGCGAATAGCTGACCAGCGTGACATCGTCGCCGGGGCGCTTGATGGCGGCCTTGCCGAAGGGGATGGCGTAGTCTTCGACCGGGACCGGGCCTTTGGTGTTGTACAGCAGCTTGTGCTCGATGAACACGACCGGGTTCGGGTCGCGGAAGGCGGTCTTGAGCAGGCCCTTGGCGTCGTAGGGCGTGGCCGGAATCGCCACCTTGAGGCCGGGGATGTGGGCGAAAATTGTTTCCAGGCTCTGCGAATGCTGCGCCGCATTGCCCCGACCCCCGCCCTGCTGTGTGCGGATCACCAGCGGCACGCTGGCCCGCCCGCCCGACATATAGCGCATCTTGGCGGCTTGATTGAAGATCTGGTCGGAAGCCACCCAGGCGAAGTCCATGAACATCAGCTCGGCCATGGGGTGCTTGCCGGTCATGGCCAGGCCGATGGCGGCGCCGATGAATCCGGCCTCGGAGATGGGCGTCTCGATCACGCGCTCTGGCCCGAACTTCGCCAGCAAGCCTTCGGTGACTTTGAACACGCCGCCGTAGACGCCGATGTCTTCGCCGAGCAGGAGGATGTCGGGGTTGCGCTCCATCTCTTCGGTGATGGCTTCGCGCAGGGCTTGGGAATAGGTGATTTCACGCATCAAGTGGGGTTCCTTGCAGATGCCAATAACCAATACCCAATAACCAAGTACTGGAGATTGGTTATTGGGTATTGGTTATTGGGGTAGGCTCACGCCATAAAACGCTTCAGCAGTGCGATGATTGATTTGTTCCTGCTCGTCCGGTGAGCGTTCGGACACGAGTTGTTTGTAGACCGAGAAGGCCTTGCCGTACCCGCCCGCCAGCACCGAGACCGGCCAATCGCCGCCCAACATGCAGCGCCCGGCCCCGAACAGATCGATGGCCCAGTGCACCAACCCGCGCACACTGTCCGCCGTCCAACCTTCCCAATCGCCGCTGGCCGTGCCCAAGCCGGAAATCTTGGCGAAAACGTTCGGGTTTTGGGCGGCCGCCCGCATGTCCTCGCCCCACTGCCCCGGTTCCCCGGCCTGGAACGGCGGCTGCGCCAGGTGGTCGATGACCATTTTCAGGTTGGGAACGCGCTCGCCGAGCACGGGCAGGCATTCCATGTGCTCGTGCTTCGTCGCCACCACGTCGAAGGTCAGCCCGGCGTCGGCCAGCAATTTCAGGCTCTCGAACACCGGCTCTTGCAGCAGCCACTGCGGGTTCGGCTCTTCGTGAATGAGGTGGCGCATGCCCTTGAAATAGGGGTTTTGCTGAAACCGGGCGATGGCCTTGCCCGTGGCTTCGGGGTCGAGCAGTGGTAGCCAGCCGACGACGCCGATCATCCACGGATGCACATCGGCCTGGTCGAGCATGTACACGGTATCCTCGAAGCTGTTGGCCGATTGCACCATGACCGTAGCCGTCACGCCCGCTTCCCGGAGTTGCGGCTCCAGCTCGGCGGGCAAGTAGGTGCGGTAGAGCGGACCATAGGCCGGGATCAGCCAGGGATATTCGACCTTGCTCAGGTCCCAGAGGTGTTGGTGGCAGTCGATGATGGGCATCGTGGAGGCTCCTAAAGGGAAAAAGAAAACAGTCAACAGTTAACGGAACTGCCTAACGATTGGCTGAACCACGAGCGGTTTTGATGCTGGCGCTGAGGATGCGCTGGAGTTGCTCGCATTCGTCCAGTAAATCGGTCAGTGGTGAGGCCGGACGCATCTCGCTGGCGATGATGATGCGAAGTCAGACTTCGCTTTCGTTCAGTTCTTTGACGGCGATCTTGAGCTTGTGAATGAAGTCATCGGGGCTTTCGGCGCTGCGGGCTTCGCCGTGCTGAGGGGCGGGGGCGGTTCCACAACGCAACAATTGTCCAGCCACATGCCGGCCCGCAACCGTGGATGGCAAAGCATCGCAGACTTTGATGATTCTGGCGGCGAACCGAATCAGTCGCTCCTGGATATCATCACCTTTCGCCATCTGGCGGATTTCCGTTTCTCGTTGATTGTTGAATGTTGACTGTTGATTGTTGCCTTTGTTTCAGGCAAACACATCCTCAGCCATCTCGCTGATCTCCGGCCACGGACTCTCGCGGGCGAAACGGGCGATCTCGGCGATCTCGGCTTCGACTTGGGCCTGCACCGCGGCGATGTCGGCCTCGCCCAGGTCGAACTCATCGATCAAGCGGCGGGGGAAGGTGACGATGGGATCTTTGGCCCGCCACTGCTCGACTTCTTCCTTCGTGCGATACGGCTCGTTGTCGCCGACCATGTGCCCGAACAGCCGGTAGGTCATGACTTCGATGAAGACGGGGCCGTGGCCGGCGCGGGCGTGCTCCACCGCCTGGCTCGCCACATCATACGTCGCCAGCACGTCATAGCCATCGACCGTCATCGTCTTGATGCCGAAACCGGCGGCGCGCTCGGCCAGGGTGGGCGTGGCGGTGGTTTGGCGGATGGGCGTCATCTCGGAATAGAGGTTGTTTTCGCAGACGATGACGATGGGCGCTTGCCAGGCCGCAGCCAAGTTGAGGCCCTCGAGCAGCGCACCTTGGTTGATGGCGCCGTCGCCGAAGATCGTCATCGCCACCTGGCCGGTCTTGTCCAGCTTGGCGCGCAAGGCTGCGCCCACGGCAATGGGCACGCCGGCGCCGACGATGGCGTTCTCGCCCAGCAGCCCGATGCTGAGGTCGGTGTAGTGCATCGACCCGCCCTTGCCCTGGCTGCATCCGGTGGCCCGGCCCAAAAGCTCGGCCATGCCTTCCTTCGGGTCCAGGCCTTTGGCGATGGCGTGGCCGTGCCCGCGATAGGTGCAGGTCAGATAGTCATCGCGGCGCAGCGGCAGGACGACGCCCACCGAGGTCGCTTCCTGGCCGATGCACGGGTGCAGCGACCCGCGCAATTCGCCCGATTTGTAGAATGCCACGGCCTGCTCCTCGAAGCGACGGATGAGCAGCATGGTGTGGTAGATGTGCAGGAGTGCTTGCCCTGAGTGCATCGAAGGGTCGGGTTTGGTGTGGGACATGGGAGGAGCAGGTGACAAGGTGGCCGGGTGACAAGGTGACAGTGCTAAAAAATACCGGGCGTGAAAAAGGTGATCAACTCGACGGTCTCGCTGCCTTCGTTGCGCAGGCCGTGCTCGAGGCCGATGGGGATGGCGACGAATTGGCCGGCGTGGAAGGGACGTTCAGCGTCGCCAGTGACGAGGATGGCGCGACCGGCGCGAATGTGTATAACCTCGATCTCGTGCGGATGGATGTGCCGGCCAATGACGCCGCCGGGCGGGACGAGCACCAGGCCCAGGCTGGCGAAGGGGTGGTTGGCCTTGGTGAAGACTTGCTTCATGCCGATGCCGGGGAAGCGAGGATGCTGGGCCCAGGGCTGGTCGGTGGGGTCGAGGATGGGCGGGAGGGCGGGATCGACAGGTTGGGTCATTGCTTGCCGTTCTGTGAATCGGTTTGAGAGCGTTTTTCCAGGATGCTGCGGTAGTATTGTAGATGATCGGCCATGCGCTGGCGGGCGGATTCAGAGTCACGGTTGGCGATGGCTGCGGCGATAGCCTCGTGCTGACCAAAGACCGGCTCGGTAGGTCGGCTGCCGTAGTGCTCCCAAGCGTAGATGAAATGGCCGCGCAGTTGCTCAATCAGCGGCGAAAGCAGCATGCCGAACAGCTCGTTCTGGGTCGCTTCTGCCACCAGGAGGTGGAACTGCAAGTCGAGTTCAGCCACCACGCGTGGGGCGTGGACCTGTTGTCTCATTTCGCAGCACAGCCGCTGGAATTCGCGACAATGCTCGTCCGTAGCGCGCAAAGCCGCCAGCGCCGCGGTCTCGACCTCCAGCACGCGCCGAATTTCCCACAGCCGCAGATCCAGGTCATGCCGGCCGAGCATCTGCAAATAAGTTTGGAGCGAGCGCGAGACCATACCCGAATCGGGCTTGCGCACATAGACCCCGCTTCCCGTCTGCGCCTCCAGCACCTCGCGTGCTTCCAGCACCTTCACCGCCTCGCGCACCACTGTGCGGCTGACTCCGAACGCCTCGCCCAGCTCGCGCTCCGGTGGCAGCCGATCGCCGGGCCGCCAGGTTTCATCGCGCACCAGATCCAGGATGCGGTCAGCGACGCGTTCGTACAGGCGTTGTTCTCGTTCGATGGGTTCGATGTCAGCAACCCCGGTGTTCATCAGTAGTCCTGCCATCCGTTGCAATGGTCTCTCGTATGATGGTATACCAGCATATCAGCACGACAACATCGATGTCAAATACAAATGCAGCCAACATGCTCGTTTTCGGCAACTGTATCCGGCGTTGCGTCCGATTTTCGCCGCCCGTTCGGACTAAGGTCACGTGCCTCACTGGTTCTGCATCAGCGGCAAATAGACGGGGAAACGGACATTGCTGAAGCCGGGAAAGGCGTCGCCTGCCGCCACCAGATTGTTGTTCTCATTCAACTCGGCGATGACCCCGGCGGGGTCCAGCCACACGTAGACGACTTGCAGGCCGGTCGTGGCCGCAGGCAGCCCGGTCAGATTCAGATTGCCTGTGACCTCGGCGCTTTGGCCCGGCGGGATGGCAGGCAGAGCGAGGCGGGCCAGCTCGTGCGTGTTGGCGCGGCCCGGCAGCCCGTCGTACACGGCCACGCTGCTGCCCGTGTTCGGCCAGTTGCCCAGATTGCGCACGTCCATAACGAACGTAGCCTGGCTGCCTGGGGCCCGGCCAAAGCCAATGCGCTCGGGTTTGGCCGTCAGATCGGGTGCGATCCGGGCGGTAGCGGTGGCATAGGCGGCCGGTGCGCCCTCACCCTCTCGCTCCACCACCCAGAACAGGTCGTGACTGCCAGCGCCCAGCATGGTGGCGCTAATCACGACGGTGGGGGTGATGATCGTCCCCGCTGATGGGAGAGTGAAGTCAATGGCGGCGCCGCCCACGACCGGGCCATCCAGGGCGCCTACATGCACGGTTGAGGAAATCACAGCGGCCGTGTAGATGAGGCTGGTCTGGCGAGCGACAGCGCCGAGCACAACCCGGTCTTCAGCCGGCTGCACGGGCAACATGGTCAATTCGATGGGGCTGCGCAGGAAAGCGATGTTGTTGTCTTCGTTCGTTTCGACTACGGTCTGGGCCGGGTCGGCGTGCACCTTGAAGACGCCCGCCTCGCGCATATCGGGCGGCAGGCTGAACGTCAGGGTCACAGCCTCGCCGCCAGCGATCGCCGGGGCATTCACATCCAGCGACACCGTTTCGGTCACGCCGCTGGTCAGGCGGATGGTCGTTGGCGTTGTGGCCAGGTCACCGCCATTGTGAAGGACAGCCTGGATCGTGGTGGCGTCAGGGGCGGTGAGATCGGAAGCATCGAGATGCAAATCCACTCCCAGCGGCAGCGTGGCGAAGCGCAGGTCGTGTTGCGTGATCTGAGGAACGCCGGAAATCTGGGCGCCATCGATAGTGCGGGTGATGGACTCGACGTGGGCGAGCTGATAGCCGAGCAGCAATTGGGCCGGATTTGCGGCCACCGGCGGCAACAGCGCCGCCGCCACCCGCGTCGCCATGCCCGACACGAGGGCCGGGTCACCGGGCGGGGCGGGCGGTTCGTACTGGCGTTGGGCAGACCAGCGTCTGGCCGCCGCATCGTAAAGGGCATAGCCGATGACGGTCTGGCCTGGTTCGGCTTCCTGCCAGGTCAGAGCCAAGGCGCCGATCGGGTTGGATTGTAGCTCGTAATCGGTGCGCTCGGCCGCGCCCGGCAACGATAGGGCCTGAGCCGTCGCGTTCCATGCTCCATCGAGGAATTGGAGCCGGCCTTCTTGCTGCCACACCAACTGCGGCGCACCGGCGGGTGTGAGGACGAGCTCAGGAGCCTGGTCGACGAGGGCGTTGTTGGTCAGTTGCACCGGAGCGCTCCAGGTTGCGCCCGTGCGCTGCACGTAGAAAAGCTCGCGGTCGGACTCAGTGCCGAAGTCGCCGTCGGCATCCAGGCTATACACGAGAGCGGCGTGGGCGCCGTTGGTGGCCAGATCCAGGGCAACGAGTCCTTGCACGTTGTTGAGCAACACAGCCGGAGCGCTCCAGGTGTTGGCGGTTTGATTGTAGTCGGCAAAGAGGATGCGATCCGGGTGGCCGGCGGCGCCGACAAGCTCGTTGGCAGGGTTGTTGACCCAGACAGCCAGCGCGCCCGAAGCCGTGGCGCCAAGCTGGTGGCGGTGGTTCAGGCTGCTGCTGGCGCTGAGCTGGCTAGGCCCAGGGTTGCCGACCACGCGCGCAGCGATCTGGGCGTGGCTCCAGTAGCCGCGAGCATCGACGTTCATGTCGCCAGGGTTGTCGGCATCCATGCGCTGCCAGATCGCCAGCGCCTTGCCATTTGGCAGATAGACAACCTTCGGGTTCCAGTCGTCACGACTGTCGTTGGTCAGATAGGCGGGGGCGCTCCAGGTTGCGCCGGTGCGCTGCGACCAGGCAATCTCACCGCTGGAAACCGCTGGGAGGCCGGGCTTGTCGTGAGTCCAGGTTTGCAGCAGCGTCACGGAATTGCCGGCGACGCGCGCTGCCAGGCTGGGATTGGCCTGGGGGTAGACATTTTGCACGAGCAAGGTGTCGCTCGGCGCGGCAGCCGCGCTCTGGGGTTGTGTTTCCGCCACCCAGAGGGCATAGACCGGCGCTCCGAGATAGGAGCGATCCAGGAGTCGCCACTCGCCCGCGGCGGCGGCCAGGTCGGGTGATGGCGCTGTAGGGACGAGATAGTAGGCGCCGGGACCGATGACCACCGTCCAGGATTGCTCGCCCTCGACGCCCCATTTCCCGATCTGCACCTTGCCAAACACCAGCCCCTTCAGACTGGCTTCCTTGAAGACCGGAGGCGGCACTTTGAGGGCGATAGCCACTTCACCCCCCACACCCGTACCCAACACCGCCACATCCTCGATCAATTCCACCTCGGCTGTGGTCTTGTAACCGAACGCCGGCTTGGCCTCGCCGCTATCGAATTGGAACGAGCCGCCGGGTGGGGCGCTGAAATTGAAGGCGAACTCCACCTTCGGCTCCAGCTCCAGCTTGGCCTTGGCCTTGTTCTTCAGATAGTCGGCCACCACCTTGCTCACTTTCTCCACCGCAGTGACAAGAGGGGCCAGAGTGGGGATGGCCTTGAGCAGTGGCTCCTCCTTCTCGATTTTGCCGCCGATACTGAACTCGACCGAAGCTTCGGGAACCGACCAGCCGGTCTTGTCGAGCACCCCCTTCCCCTTCCCCCCGAGCGTGCCCACCACCTTACCTCCCGCTGCCTCGAAGCCCGTTTGACCGAAACCCTTCAGCGTGCCCTCGCTCGTGGACAGCACTTCGACTTCGCCGACCAACTGGCTCTCGGTCAGGCCGATCTTCTTACCCCCGAAAAAAGGCACCCAATCCCAGACCTGCACCGTGCCCTCCAGCGCGGGCTCGGGCCACTTGATCGCACGCTTGTATTGGGCCGCCCCACCGATCTTGATGGCGCTGACGCTGGCGGCGGGAGCCGCGAACTCCGGCACCCTTGTCACATCCACAACCGTCGTCTGCGGCTGCGACTTCTTGCCCAGCGTATTTTCAGCCCGCACAGTGAGGGTGGTCCTGCCCAGGGGTTGGGCGCCGACATTCACGTTCTTGGGCACGCGCTCCTGTTGCGTAGGCCCCACCGTCTCCACCGGCGCTTCGCCCAGTTGCCAGGTCACCCAGCCATCGTCCGTGGTGTTCCATTCCACATCGGCGGTGTACAAATCATCCACCGGCACCTGCTGCAAAAAGGTGCTCTGCTCCAGCAATTCCATATCCAGCCACAAAGCCGGGTCCTGGATGTAGCCGACCAGGTAGCCGCTGTGCGTGAAGATGGCTTTGCCCACGACTTCGCGACGATATTCCTTGCCGAGATAAAGCCCGCGCGGGGCACGGTCATCGGTGGCGGGGACGAGCAGGAACTTGCGACCGGCCAGATTGTTGGACGGGAAGGGAACAGGTCTCTGCTCGAAGTAGGGGCCGAGGGAGGCATCGGTGTGCACATCGTGCATGTTGGCGTTGACCGTGTACATGTCGATCCCCCGCACCAAGACGATCGAGCGTTCGATCTCGATCTGGGGTCGCCCCAGGAAATCCTTGTTGCGCTTGCCCTCCACGAACAACTCGCCGTAGGGCTTGGGCCGGAAGCGGCCATAGGTGCATCCCCGGTTCACAAAAGTGGGATTGCCCGACACCGGCCCGCAGACGAAGTCGTTCTTCTCCGACTGCCTGTAACTGATGGCCTGCGATCTGATCTTGACGTAGCCCCGCACATAGCCGTCGCCATAGACCTCCACATCCCATTCCTCTGTCCAGCGATCGTGAAATTCACCGGGGCAGATCCACCAGCACGGCATCCCTTCCCCGTCGAAGTAGTCGCGGGTAATGGCGCCGATCCAGTATTCGATAGGGCGTTCGTCTTGACCTGCGGCTGCAGCCACGGCCACAGTCTCAGCGGGCGAGGCGCTGGCGCCGGGGACGACCCCAAGCACCAGGGCCGCGATCAAAAAGGTGTGCAGAAGCCTGAGCATTCTCTGGTAGCGGATGTTGATCATGAGTTCACCTCGCGAAGTCAGATAAGATCCGGGGAGGGTGATGGCAGAGCCAATGTGCGGACAATGCCGTTGCCGCCGCGCCAGAGTTGGCGGCGGCAAAACGGTGCCAAGTATAAAGCTACATGCGTTCTGGGGCAATCCACGCCGCAAGCAAGCGGCAATTCCAATACCTTTTTTCAGGAGACTCAAATTTGAGGATGGCAGGATGATCGTGCAGGGGCGAGGCCGGCGGAAGAAGTACTTTGCCTTGCAGCAAGCATTCGTTCCGCCGGCCTCGCCCCTACGAAAGCGCCCTATTGAAAATTGCTACTCACCCGCTGTCCCCGTCCCTAACGCGATCCGAGCAGCGACTCCCGCGAAGGGAATTGCTGCTCGGATCAAGGTTTCCACTGGGGTCAGGCTTTCACCGCAACTGAAGTCAAGCCGATAACGAAGGATGAACGACAATGGACGGATATGTGCTTGTCATCAAGCGAAATCATGTCCGTCTTTCGTCCATCCTCTATCGTCCATCACTGCGCCGGTAGCAGCTTGTCCACGTTTTCGGGCGTGATCAAGTTGACCGGAACGTAGATTTCGCGTTCGGCTTCCTTGTCATATTTCAGCTTCTCGCCATTCATCAGCTTGGTGGCCAGCGACACGGTCATCTTGCCCATTTCGTAGGGCACTTGCTGAATGGTGGCGGCCATCGAGCCTTCTTTTATCGCTTTCAGGGCGATCTCGTCGGCATTGAAGCCCACAACCGGAATATCCTTCACGCCACTCTTGCCGGCATCGGCAATGGCCTGCGCCGCGCCCACGGCCATGGGGTCGTTGCACGAGAAGACGCCGGCCACATCGGGGTTCGCCGACAGGATGTCCTTCATGAGCGAGTAGCCCTCTTCCTGTTTGCTGTTGCCATTCAGCGAAGCGACCACTTCGTAGCCCAATTCTTTGATCCGCTTCTCAAAGTTCACATTGCGCTGCCAGGCGTAGACATGAGCCGGGTTGCAGGTGATCGAGGCTACCTTCTTCGAGGTGTTGCCGGTGCCCTGAATCAGTTTGTCCAGATATTCAGCGCCCATGACGCCGCCCTGGGCGTTGTCGGAGATCACGATCACGTCGTAGGCTGTGCCACCGCCGCCGATGTCATCGACGATGACGGGGATGCCCTTCTTCTTGGCGGCGTCCACCAACGGCCCCATGGCGTCGGGCTTGAACGGCGAAATGATGAGGGCGTCGATACCCTGGTTGATCAAGTCTTGCGTGGCCGACACCATCGTGGACTCGCTGCTCTTCTGGTCGACGAGGACGTAGTCATAGCCCGCCGCTACTGCAGCCTCGCGCGTGCCCTTTTCCATTTCCTGGAAAAAGCCATATTGCATGTCGAATACCGAAAACCCGATTTTCTTCTTGGCCTGTTCGGCAGCGGGGGCTTGCGGCGCGGCGCAGGACGTGAGCGCCACCGCTAAAACCAGCAGCACGAGTAAACCCACAAATAGCTTGTTGCGATTCATTTTTCCTCTCCTTGAAATTGGGAAACAGAATGGAATGACGCGCCAGTCGCGCGCCATGATGAAAACACATATAGAATGAAATTTGCTGTCGGGCGCCTCCTTTGCTTGTCTTTGTGCCTTTGTGTTGAACATGGTTTCCCGGTCAAATGCTCCGGCTCATGCGTTCTTCCAGGCGCTGGCGGATGCCTTCGATCGACAGCGCCAACAATAAGACGAGGCCTTCGACCACGCGTTGCCAGAAGGCGTCGGCGTGGAAAAGATTGAGGACATTGCCCAGTGTGGCGAATAAAATCGCCGCCGCCACCGTGCCCAACATGCCGCCGCGCCCACCCGCCAGCCGCGTCCCGCCCAGCACGACGGTGGCGATCACACGCAGCTCGAAGCCAGGTTCGAGGCCAGGGCCAGCGGAATAGAGCCGAGCGCCCAAGAGCACGGCGGCAATGCCAGCGAACAAGCCGACGACCGTGAAAACGGTGGCAGTCAGCCGCTGCACAGGCACGCCGGCCAGGTTGGCCGCTTTCACATTCGAGCCGGTGGCATACACATAGCGCCCAAACGGCGTGAAGCGCAGCACGCCTTCACCGATGAGGGCGCACAGGACAAAGATGACGAAAGGAACGGGCAGGCCCAGGATGATGCCGTTGCCCAGCCATACGAAGTTGGGGGCGTTGTATCGGTAAGCCTCGCCGCCAGTGAGGATGAGCGTGAAGCCGGCGATGACGAACATCATGCCCAAAGTGGCGATGAACGCCGGGATGCGCACGCGACTGACCAGAAAACCATTGATCACGCCCACGATCATGCCCACGATCACGCCCGCCAAGATGGACGGGATCACGCCATAGCGCGAGCCAGTCCACACCGCCGCCACCGCGCACAGCGCCAAATTCGACCCGATCGATAGATCGAACGTACCGGAGATAATGGCCATCGTCATGCCCACCGCCGCCACGCCCACAAAGCTGGCCGAGCGCAGCACGTTTTCGAGATTGTCGAACGTGGCAAAATTAGGCGTGAACAGCGCCGCGAAAATCCACACTGCCACCAGCACCGCGCTGATGCCATACTTCTCCCAGAGCAAGGCCCAGTTTCGGGTGGTCGGCGCTGCCCGCCGTTTGCTCTCGCTGGCTGTGGTCATGCTGCCCTCCGAGATTTGCCCAGGAATCGATATTTTCGCTCCACGCCCAGCGCCAGCGTGATCAAAAGCAAGAGACCGATCGTCACTTGCTGATAGAGCACCGACACATTCAGCAGATTGAGCCCATTGTTGATCATGGCCACGAGCAGGCTGCCCAACAGCGTGCCAATCAGCGAGGACTTCCCGCCCGTGAGCGGCGTCCCGCCCACCACCACGACGGCGATGGCCGAAAGCTCCAGCCCCACCGCCAACCGCGCACTGGCCGTGACCACTTGGGCGCTGATGATTTGCCCGGAAATGGCCGCGCACACGCCCAGAATGGCGAAGATGCCCCAAATCACGCGATTCACCGGCACGCCCGACCGCCGGGCTGTATTCACATTGCTGCCCACCGCCAGAATATAGCGCCCGAACCGCGTATGCGCCATCACCAAGCCTAACACGATGGCGATCACCACCGTCAAAATCACAGGCATGGGCACGCCCATGATGTGCCCGCCGGAAAGGACTTTGTAGCCGGGATAGCCCTGCAAATACATGTCGCGACCATCTGTGTACAGCAAGGTCACCCCGCGCACCACTGTCATCACACCCAGCGTGGCGATGAACGCCGGCACGCGCAGCTCGGTGATGATCAGCCCATTCAGCAAGCCGACGATGGCCCCCATGATGACCCCCGCCACGATGCCCACCAAAACGCCAGCGGTGGGCACGAAGGTGAAGGCAATCGTCGAGCAAAAAGCGGCGGTGGCCCCCACCGAAAGATCGAAATTACCCGAAGCGATGGCCAGCGTCATGCCCAGGCCCACGATGGCGATGACGGCGGCATTCGTGAACACATTCATGAGATTGCCGACCATCAAAAATCGCGGGGTGAGCAACGACAACACCGCCCCGATGACGAGGATAATCACAGCCACGCTATACGAGCGCCACAATTTGGAGAGCAGTTCTCCGATCTTTGCCATGGTCACACCTCGCTCGCGGCCGGCGCCGTCAACTTGATTTGCGATGCGTCCAGGCCAGTGGCCAACGCCATCACATTGGGTTGGGTGAAGTCGCTGCCGCTTAGCTCGCCGCGCTGCTTGCCGCCCGCAAAGACGATGCAGCGTTCGGCCAAACGCAACAGTTCGGGCAATTCGGAAGATTGCAAGAGCACGGCGATGCCTTGCCCCACCAGCATATCGATCAGCCCGTAGATTTCTTGCTTGGCGCCCACATCCACCCCACGCGTCGGCTCGGCCAAAAGCAACACCTGGCAATTCTCGGCCAGCGAACGGGCCACGATCACTTTCTGCTGGTTCCCGCCGCTGAGGTCGCTGACAAATTGGCCGGGACCGCTGTAGCGAATGGAGAGCTTGCCGCCGTACTCGCTCATCAACGCGCTTTCCTGCTTGCGGTCGATCAGGAACCGGCGCCGGAGTCGTTCGACCACGCCGATGCTGATGTTGTGCTGCACCGAAAGGTCGGGCAGGATGCCAGCGCCTTTGCGGTCATCCGGCACATAGGCCAGGCCCTCGCGGATGGCTTGGCGCGGGCCGCGCATGTGCAGCGGTTGACCGCGCAAAAGCACTTGTCCGGCGGTGATTTCGCGCAATCCGAAAATCGCCTCGATCACCTCCAAACAGCCGCTGCCCATCAGCCCGGCCAATCCCAGCACTTCGCCTTTGCGCAGCTCGAACGACGCCCCCTGCACCGCTTTCCCCGCCGTGAGGTTTTGCACCGAAAGGATGACTTCGCCCGGACGCCGCGGCGGGCAGCCCGTGTGCGTGATCTCGCGCCCGACCATCGCCGTGACCACATCGTGCTCGGTCAGCTCCGACCGGGGCCGGGTGAAGATGTGTTTGCCGTCGCGCAGCACCGTGATGCGGTCGGCCACGCCGAACACTTCCGACAGTTTGTGCGAAACATAGACCACACCCACGCCCCGGTTCGCCAGCGACCGCACCATTCCCAGCAAGCGCCCGATTTCGACTTCGTTCAGGGCGGCGGTAGGCTCGTCCATCACCACCACGCGGGCATCGAAGGCCAGGGCGCGAGCGATTTCCACCAATTGCTGCTGCGCCACCGGCAGGTCTTGGACGGTGGCGCGCGGGTTCAGGTCGATTTCCAGTTGGTTCAGGACTTCGCCAGTGCGCCGGTAGAGGGCGGGCCAATCGATGCGGAGCCCGCGTACCGGCTCGCGATTCAGGAAGATGTTTTCGGCCACACTGAGATGCGGCAGCAAGTTGAATTCCTGAAAGATGACGTTGATGCCGGCGCGTTGGGCGCTGACCGGGTCCGGCAAAACGGTGGGTCGCCCTTGCACTTCCAATATCCCGCCCGATGGTTGATACACCCCCGCCAGAATGTTGATCAGGGTGGATTTGCCAGCGCCATTTTCGCCCACCAGCGCGTGCACTTCTCCCGCGCGCAGGTCGAAATCGACATGGTCGAGCGCCAGCACGCCGGGAAAACGGCGGCTGATCCCGCGCAGTTGCAGGAGAGGGAGGGATATGCTAGCGGTGTCCGTCATCAGGATCTATGAGTGAGGGTCTGCAATCAGAGCGCAGCCGATGATGCTTTCGTCATAGGTCATCCGCACTCCTTCGCCCGGTTGCAGGACGAGGAAATCATTGCTCCAATCGCCGTGCACCAGCCGGCGGATGAGCACCAGGTCGCCGGTCACGCGCTCGAACAGCCAGCCGCGGCGGCCGGCGTCATCACGGGCCTTCGCCTCCACCTTGCTGCCGTCGCCCACGCCCATGTCGATGTAGGCCGCGCGCTGGTAGTGCGACTGCCAGGCGCCCATCACTTCCATCAGATAGTCGGCGTTCTCCTGGCCGTATTTTTCTACATATTCCTGATACACATCCTGCCCGGTGTTACCCAGGCCCGATCCAAGCCCCATATTGCCGCCCGTGCCGTCGTCCCGCTCGATATAGTCCAGCGCATACCAGTAGGTGCCGGGGGTCTGCTCGAACTGCTGGTTGTAGCGGTCGCGCCCGCCCAAGAAAAGGGTGATGCAATCGTGGGCGCGGGGGATCACCACCGGCGTATCGCGGGCGAGCAATCCTGCCGTGGCCTGGCCGCACAACCCATAGCCCATCACCACAGCATCGTAGCCCTGCCCCGCTGCCTGGTCGATGTGATCCTGGAGGTGGTGGCGCAACACCTGGGGCGTATTGTGCAACCCTCGGCGAAACAGGTGGATGTCGACGATGTGCGGCGAGGAGGCGGCGCAGGTATAGAGCGGGCGGGCAAGCACTTCGCAGCCCAGACATTTGATGCGCATGATCGAGATGACTCCGAAAATGAGAGGAAAAATGTACAACGACGATAGATCTACAAACCGGCGATCAGCCTGCTGGCATCCCCCAATGTGCGATGAGCCTCTTGCAGATGCTTGATGACCTCGGTGTAGTCGGCGCCATGCGGGCGCCCGCGCGCCAGATCCTTCATGGCCTCGATCGCCGGCATGTGTCCGATCGGGGTCTGGGGATAGTTGTATTGCGGCTCGCGGCGCTCCATGAACCAATCGCCATAATAAGCATCGGCTTCGAAGATGTAGCTATAATCGCCCATCACCCGGCCGCCCATGATCCAAAAGTAGCCGATTTTGAGCCAATCCGGACGCCAATAGCCGCCGATGTCCACTTCGCCCTCCAGCCAGCGACAAATGAGGGCCACCTGGCGGGCGTGTTCGGCAGGCGTGAGGCGCGGATAGCGTTTGTCGAGGTCTTGCCAGGGCCGCGGCCCCATCTCAGTGATGCGACAAGGCACGGCGGCGTCAGGACCCAGGGTGGTCTTCATGTGATGCTCGTGGCACAGCCAGCCCATCAGCCCGTTGGCGTCGTCCATGATGGTGCATCCGGGCTTGGCCTGTTCACGACGTATCTGGTTGATGTACTCGCGCGGGTAATCGTGCCAATACCAGGGAGCCACCGCGGCGTATTCGGCCTCAGTCAGTTGTTCGCCATGCTGATGGACATCATCGAAGGGGTACGGCTTGCCCTTCCAAATGAAGCGATTGAAGGGATAGAGATGGATGTTGATAGCCAGGCCTTTCTCGAAGAGGTCGCCGCCGCCCAAATCGACCACGATCTGAAACTGGTTATCCTTGGGGCCAGGATTGAGTGCAGGCAAAGACATCTCTAGCCCATTCTCCAGGCCGTACCGGCACGCCGGCAAGGCCCATTCGATGCACTTGATTGCCCAGTCCTTCGGCACCTTGCGGTCGTACCACTCGCGGTCGTCGTTCGGCTCGTTCCAGATCTGGATGTGTTTCACGCCCGCTTTGGCCAGACTATCCAATACATGGGCGGGAATGGCGCCAGGGCGAATGCCGCCGCCATCGCTGAGACGCAGGGCCGGTTCGACGCCAATACTCAACAGGTCGCGCACCATCCCTTCGATGCCGGGATGGGCGTCCGCCGGGATGCGGTGGGGATCGAATGTCCCGGTTCGGGGATCATAGTGCCGCATCCCGCTAATATCGTGGCAGATGAAGAGGCCTCCAATCCCCAGCTCTTCGATCTCGCGCAGCCATGTGTCCCAGTTGGGAACATTGTCATGTTGGAAGGTGGAGCGCCAGTGAAAACCGACGCGCCGAAGCTTGCGCGCCATCACGCATTCTCCAACAAGGCGCGGGCAGCGTCGATTTCTGCTTGCGCCTGAGCGAGAAGGGCCAGCAACTGATTCTTAGCGGCGGGATCGAGCTTGGGCGTTGGACTCGGCGAAGGTGGAGTGGGCGTTGGGCTTGGCGAAGGCGGGGTGGGCGGGGGCGTTGGTGGAGGAGTGGGGGGGGAAGACGCGCCACGCTGGAAGACCAGGAAGAAGCAAGTATTGGCGTAGCGGTTGGCCGGCGTCCCGCTGGGTACGTGGGTGATTTTCTCGGAGATGCCGGTCGGAATGTCTACGGTGTAGGCGCCGCCCGCATACATAGGAAAGTTGCCCCAGTAGTCGTCGAAACCCGGCCCTTTCGTACGATCGACATAGACGCCGCCATTGCTGATGCGAAAAGGATGGCCCTCGATGGGCGCTCCCTTTTCGTCAACGACGCGGACGTAGATATGGTGTTTGTCGCGCGAAGTCTGCTCATCCTGCCAACGAGCTTCGATCAAGTGAAACTCGGCGTTCGGCGGTGATTCCAGACGTGCGCCCATGGCGTCGAGGCGGCTATCCCATTGGCGGTCCATCATTACAACCTCCTTGTCCAAAACAGACACCTGACAGGTGTGGAGAGCGCTACAGTTGTTAGAGTATAGGTGAAGTCAAGGACGAGAGCAAAGTGATGGCCTGGCGACTCAGCGTCTTGCCGCCAGCGGCGGATAGGTTGCAGCATTCTGCACCGCGCTGTATGATGCCGCGCATTTGGCAGATTCCCAGACACCGCACGCTGCGCTCAGATCAAGGGGTTATTCTTATGTCAAGTTTTTTCGATACAGTTACCTGGACGATGGTGCGCGATCTGGTCATCGCCGCCTTTCTGGGCGGCGTGATCGGGCTGGAGCGCACCACCGCCACCCGACCGGCCGGCTTGCGCACCTATATGCTCGTCAGCGTCGGGTCTTGCCTGTTCACTCTCTTGTCTATCCATGGTTTCCCCATGCAGGGTTCCTCCCGCGACACGGCGCGGGTGGCGGCGCAGATTGTCAGCGGCGTCGGTTTTCTGGGCGTAGGCGCCATCTGGCGGGCGCAAGACACGATGAAAGGACTGACGACCGCGGCCGGGTTGTGGGTGGCCGCCGCTATCGGTATGGCCGCAGGCACGGGTTTCGGTCTGTTGGCATTGGTAGCGACTATCCTCGTGCTCATCATCCTCTCGGTTTTGCATCGTTTCGAGGTGCTCTATATCGAGAAAGTACGTAAAAATACGAATTCCCCCAGCACCCCGCCCACCGCAGCAGGCCCGTTGCCATGAGAAGAGCGGGGAGGAAAGGGCGGGGGAACCTGAGATGACATGATCATAACCGGTACGCGGTCTTCGCCAGGCGGTAAGCCGAATCCACTGCCATCTCACCAGCGTCGCCCGTGTCGATGAGGCTGCGCACCACCATGCCCGCCAACCAGTTGCACTCTACCCGCCGCCACACATCATGCCGGGCCGGGATGCTGGGATAGGCGCGAGTGTCGTCGTTGAAACCAACGGTGTTGTACAGCCCAGCGGTCTCGTGCACCAGGTCGCGATAGCGAGTCATGCCGCCGATGCTGTCGAAGAACCACCAGGGCGGGCCAAGACGAAGGGCGGGATAGTGGCCGGCCAGGGGGGCCAGTTCGCGGGCATAGGTCGATTCATCCAGGCAGAACAAAATCAGGGTGAGGCGGAGGTCATTGCCGTAGGCATTCAGCAGAGCGTGCAGATTGTGAGTGAATTCGCTGGCCACGGGGATGTCGGCGCCCTTATCTTTGCCGAAGCGCCGGGCGACCATGTCGTTGTGGCCCCGATAGGCGCCGACATGGAGCTGCATCACCAATCCATCTTCGCTGCTCATGGCTGCCATTTCCATGAGCATATGGGCGGTGAAGCGATAAGCGGCCTCGGCGGTGGCTTCGCCGCGCAGCGCTTGCTGGAAGATGGCCTCGGCCTGGGCGGGGGAGAGGCGGGCGGTGTAGGCCGAGAGAGCGGCATGGTCGGTGGCGGCGGCGCCCATCTGTTTGAAAAAGGCCCGACGCTGCTCCAATGCCCGCATGAAGGCGGCGTAGGAGGTGATGTCGATGCCGCTGACCTCGGCCAAGCGGTCGATCTCGCCCCGCCAGCCCGGTGTATCCAGATTGACGACGGCATCCGGGCGGAAGGTGGGGCGGACCACGCCCGGCCAGCCGGATGTGCGTATCGCCCGATGGTGGGCGAGCGTGTCGCTGGCAGCATCGGTCGTACACAGCACTTCGATGTGGAAACGCTCGAACAAGGCCCGCGGGCGGAATTCCGGCGTCAGCAATTTGGCGCTGATCTCATCGTAGATGTCCTGCGCCGTCCCGGAGGTCAGTTTTGTCTCGATCCCAAAGACATCGCTGAATTCCGCTGCCAGCCAGACCCCGGTCGGTGTGCCCCGGAAAAGATGGAAGTGATCGGCGAAGGTCTGCCATATTTTCCGGTGATGTTGCTCGACTGGGCCGCCGTCGACGCGCGGCACGCCCAGCGCCTCCATTGGCACGCCTTGCGCATAGAGCATGCGGAAGATGTAATGATCGGGGATGATGAACAGGTCGGTGGGTGTGCCGAAGTCGTAATCGGGGTCGGCAAAGAGGCGTGGATCCACGTGGCCGTGCGGGCAGATCAGCGGCAGGTCGCGCACGGATTCGTACAGATCGCGCGCGATTCGACGCTGAGTTGGTTCGGGGTCGAAGAAGCGGTCGGAGGAAAGGTTCCAGCGGGGAGTGGGCATGATGTTTTTCCTTTTGCTTTATTGGGCACAGGCAGATTTGAGGTGCATATTACGATGAGGTAGCCTGAATCGAAAGCGTAGCCACAGCGAGACAAGTATGAACGGAGGCGGTCGTTTTGCCTCGCTCGACGAGATGGAAGCGCAGATCATGGAATGAAGCGCGACGAGCGACGAGCGCTTGGGTGAGTGAGGGTCTTGACACGGCGGGGAGAATCGTGTACGATAGATACCAATAGTCGTGGCAACGAGGTCGCGTGATCTTGTTTGCCGTTCGTGTCTCAGGTGAGGCTACGATGCTAGACAAAGTGGATGCTAGTTCGCCTGTGCTCAGGGCAAGTTCTGACGCACAGCCGCAGGTATTCCAGCAGACGCAAGCCGGCGCCAGAGGGGAGCCTGGTCGGGGGGTGAGGGGCGGAGTCGGTACGAATTTGGCTGAGCAGGTTGCGTTTGGCCAGGGGTTGTCCACTTTTGAGTGTGTTTAGGAGGTTCGCTATGCAAAACCTGGGTCTTTCACAACAAACGGGCCTCGGATCGCGAGCGGCGCGCCTGTATTATCTCGACTGGCTGCGCGTCATCGCCACCCTGGGGGTCTATCTCACCCACGTCAGCGGCGTGTTCAGCACGGTGAATTTCGAAATCAAGAACGCCGAACAAAGCGAGGTCATCACGATCATGCAGGGGTTCGTCTTCCCCTGGGGGATGCCTCTCTTCTTCCTGATTGCGGCGGTCAGCAGCTATTTTGCTCTGCGCCATCGCTCGGCCAGCGAGTTCACCCGCGAGCGCACGCTCCGCTTGCTCGTCCCCTTCCTCACCGGCACCTTGTTGCTCGGTCCCATCCAGATTTATCTCTCGTGGCGCCATCGGACCGAGACCGGCGTGATCGATTGGACTCTGCCCCAGTTCATAGCCGAGCGCTTTTCGCTCATCGGCCCCAAGCTTTTCGGGGCGATTGGGTATCACATGTGGTTCCTGGGCTACCTGTTCGCCTATTCGCTGCTGGCCCTGCCGCTCTTCATGTGGCTCAAGGGAGAAGCGGGGCGCGGCGCCATCGCCCGTCTGGCAGCACTATGCCAGCGGCGGGGCGGCATCCTGCTCTTCATGGCGCCGATCGTTGTGGTGCGGCTGGTCCTCCAGCCTTTCTTCCCGGTGCAACACGACTGGGCCGATTTCTTCACCTACGGGGTCTTTTTCATCCTGGGTTATCTGTTATTCGCTGACGAAAGGTTCACCTACGCCATCCGTCGCGATCGGTGGATCATCCTCGGCGTCGGTCTGGCGGCTACGCTGGCATTCGGGGTGGTCCTCTTTTCGCTGCCAGGTTTCGATCTGGAGGCGAGTCCCAGCACGCTCGCCGAGTTTCTCCTCTGGGGGTTGGTTGCGGCTGCGGGCTGGTGCGGGTGCGCCTTCATGCTGTTCATCGGGATGCGCTTCCTGGATCGCAACAACCGGGGGCTACAATATAGCCTGGACGTCATGCTGCCGTTCTTCGTGCTCCACCAGCCGGTGATCATCGTCATCGCCTACTTTGTCGTGCAGTGGGACATGGGCCTGTGGCCGAAGCTGCTGGTGGTACTCGTCGGCTCATTCGTGGCAACGCTCGCCCTTTGTGAGCTGGTGGTCAAGCGCATTGGCGTTCTGCGCATCCTGTTTGGAATGAAGACCCGATAGCCCAACAACTCGATAGGATGGCGGCCAGGAGGAGGGTCAGCAGGTGAATCGGAGAGGATAATTATGACCATCATGTCTATTCGAGACGTATCACTCTTCGTAAAAATCATGGGGCAGGGTTATCCGTTGCTGCTCATGCACGGCGGCCCCAGCCTGGATCACGTTACCTTGCTGCCCTTGCAACCTTTGGCGGATCAGTTCACCCTGATTTTCTACGACCACCGCTGCAATGGCCGCTCGGAGGGGGCGGAGGTCACATCCATGACCTGGGAGAACCTGACCGCCGACGCGGAGGCGCTGCGCCAGGCACTGGGCTTCGAGAAGTGGGCGGTGCTCGGGCATTCTTTTGGCGGCAACGTCGCCCTGGAATATGCGCTGCGTTATCCGCAGAGCCTCTCACACCTGATCCTGATGAACACCGGCGGCGATCAATGGTGGGTGAATCAGAATGCGCCGGAGATCCTGGCGAAACGCGGCTACAGCGCCAGCGCCGTGCAGGCGGCTCGCCGTTGGTTCAACGGCCAACTGACACCCAAGGAGTACTTCCGCACCCTCATGAAGTTTATGACCGGCTACTTCTACCACCTCGACCCGTTGGGAATAGCTCGCACGATGCTTACAGGGCCTCACACCGTGTATCGCCCCGAAGCTCTCATCTTCGGTTACGGCCAACTGCTCAAGGACTGGTCGGTGATGGACCGGCTGAGCGAGATCGTAGCGCCCACCCTGGTGATCGCCGGCCGCTACGACTTCCTGTTCCCGCCGGAACATCAGGCGATCCTCGCGGATCGCTTGCCAAACTCGAAGCTGGTTCTGGTCGAGCGCGCCGGCCACAATCCGCAGGACGAACGTCCCGCCGAAACTATTCGGGCGATCCGGGACTTCATGGCCGGCGCGTGACGCCTTCATCTCAACCTGGAATACCGGAGGACAGAACATGAACCTGAACAAGCTCGTAGGAAGTGGTGACAGAATCATGTTGCTGACGCTGCCGTTCCTGATCATCGGCCTGATCCTGAACATTCTGCGTCCATCTCTGTTCAGTGTCGGTGGTCCGCCCACCGCCTTGAGGGTGCTCTCCATCATTATTCTGATCCCTGGGGTCGTGATCTGGCTCTGGTCAGTCGTTCTGATCCTGACCAGGGCGCCCAAGGGAGAGTTGATCACATACGGCCCCTATGCTCTGGTCAAGCACCCGCTGTACACAAGCGTGAGCCTGCTGGTGCTGCCGTGGGTCGGATTTCTGTTCAACACCTGGTTGGGCGTTCTGGTCGGAATTGTCCTCTACATTGCGTCGAGGATGTTTGCCCCCGAAGAAGAAAAGGCACTGTCAAAGACGTTTGGCGCCGCCTGGGATGACTACGGCAAGCGGGTGAAGATACCATGGCTATGAAAAGGCTCCTCCGCGGATCGCTGGCAACCGGCGCCGGGCTGGCGCTGGCTCGCAAGCTCTTCGCGGCGACCGATTGGGCGCGACCGGCCTCCGAACGCAGGGCTTACGACGCGATCGACGCCTACATCGAAGGGCAGATGCATCGTTTGAACATCCCCGGCGCCGCGCTCGCCATCGTCGAAGGCGACAGGATCGTGTATCGGCGCGGCTATGGCCGCGCGCGTCCCGCTGGCGAGGCGCCGACCCCGCAGACCCCCTTCGCCTTGGGTTCCACCACCAAGTCATTCACCGCGCTCGCGGTGATGCAGCTCGTCGAAGCGGGGAAGATCGAGTTGGAGGCGCCCGTCCAGCGCTACCTACCCTGGTTCCGGGTGGCGGACCCCGAAGCCTCGGCTCGGATCACCGTGCGCCACCTCTTGAACCAGACCAGCGGCATGTCCATGTTGGCGGGCACGGTCTGCCTGGCGGATGCAGACGATCGCCCGGATGCCGCAGAGCGTCAAGCGCGGGCTTTGTCGATGCTCAAGCTCAGCCAACCAGTGGGAACTACCTTCCAGTACTGCAACTTGAACTATAGCCTGTTGGGCCTGGTGATCGAAGCTGCCAGCGGACAACCCTACGCAGAGTACCTCCAAGAACACATCTTCGCCCCCCTGGACATGACTCGCACCACTACCTCCCAGGCCGCGGCAAAAGATAACGGCCTGGCCACGGGCCATCGCTACTGGTTCGGCATCCCCTTCGCCACGGACGCTATACCCTTTCCGCGCAGCGCGCTGCCGGCCGGCGGCCTCATCTCCACCGCTGACGACCTGGCGCACTACCTGATCGCTCATCTCAACGGGGGGCGCTATGGCGAGGCGCAGATTCTCTCGCGTGCTGGCATCGGCGAGTTGCATCGCGGGGTGGCGGAACAGAGGGTGGGGGATCAGGTCGTGGCGGCTTACGGCATGGGGTGGTTCGTCAACCAGGCCGGCGGGACGGTGCTTGTTTCGCACGGCGGCAATGTTCCCGACTTCTCCTCCTTTCTGGGGTTCCTGCCGGAACAGAAGAAGGGACTTGTCCTGCTCACCAACGCCGACCACGGCTTGCCTTTCGTCCTGATGGAGGTTGGCGAGGGCCTGGCTACCGTACTCGCCGGCCAACAGCCGCCCCCGATCCGGCTCGGCTTCATCCCCTGGATCATACGGGCTTTGCCGCTGATCCCGCTGCTCCAGATCGCGGGCGTCTTTGTCACCCTGCGGCTGCTGCATCGGTGGCGTGAAAACCCGTCCCTTCGACCCAGCGGTGGACGGAAGTGGGGTCAGCATATTTTGCTGCCTTTGATCCCGAACCTCTCGTTGGCGGCGATCCTGGTCTATCTGCGAGCCAGTGGCCTGCTCGGTTATCTGCGCCTCTATATGCCCGACGTTGCCTGGATCGCCCGGATCAGCGGCGGATTCGCCGCGCTTTGGGCCATCCTGCGCACCGGGCTGATCCTGCGAACCCTGTGCAAACGCGGCGACGAACAATGTTGATCGGGTGACTCGGCAACCAGCAAGGAGCCAACCGGACCCATGAACGCAAGAATCACACAAAATCAAGTCATCGATCTCCCGCCGGGACGCCGCCTGATGGCGAATGCCAACAATCTGTATTGGCGGAAGCACTTCATGTACGGCTTGCTGGAAGTGGATGTCACGGTCGCCAGACAGTTTATCGAAGAGCACGAAGCGCGGACTGGCGAGCGGCTGTCCTTCACTGGCTACCTGACTTTCTGCCTGGCCCGCGCTGTGGATGAGAACAAGGCGGTGCAGGCCTATATCAAAGGGCGCAAGCAACTCGTTGTATTCGACGATGTGGATGTGGGGTTGATGATCGAAAACAAAATTGGAGACCGACCTGCCCTGATGGGTTATACCGTTCGGGGCGCCAACCGCAAAACCTACCTGGAGATTCACCAGGAGATCCGTTCGGCGCAGTCCAAACCGGCGCCGCCGAGCAGAGGGATGCCTTCCTGGCTCCAGAAGGTCTTTTTGCTGCCGCCGCCGCTGGCCGGCTGGTTTGGCGCCTTGCTTGATCTGGCTATGCGCCGCGACCCGGCCATTTTCACATCCATGGCCGGCACGGTGGGCATCACCGCCGTGGGCATGTTTGGCGAGGGGCAGGGCGGTTGGGGGCTGGCGCCCTTGACCCACGGTCTCAATTTGATCGTTGGTGGGATTTCCTGGAAGCCAGCCGTGGTAGATGGCCGGATCGAGCCGCGCGAGATGCTCGACCTGACGGTGCTACTCGACCATGATGTTATCGACGGCGCCCCGGCTGCTCGCTTTGTCAGGCGGTTGGTGGAGCTGATCGAGAACGGCTATGGGCTGGAAGCGCCCTTCTGAGTCAGAAAAAATGTCGTTTCCTGGAACGCCTCCACCTGCAACCATCCCCCTCCCCATTCGTCATGCAGCCAACGGCCCTGCACGAACAAAGGTTTCCAAGATCGCGGGGTGGGCAGACCAGGGCCGGGGATGGCGATGACGTAGGTCTGACCGTCGCCGAAGAAGAAGCCCTTGCCGCCTGTCCAGCCGGGCATCCGCGTCCCTGCGGCGCGAATGCGCTGCCCTACCCGCGTCGGCGCCTCGCGCAAGGGGATGAGGTCGGCTGGTCGGTCAGCAAGCAGGTCGAGTGGGTGTACGCTGAGGGGCCAACCGAGAATGCGCTGCTCCCAGGCCAAACGCTGAGCGGGGGTGTCCGGTTCGGCGGCGGTGGCGAAGAAATCGAAAGCGAGCTGATGGGCGTTCCTGCGCCCGGCCGCGTTCTCTATCTCGGCCAACATCGCTGCCCGGCTCTCGCCCAGCCCATCCAGGGCGCCGCATTGGATGAGATGCGTGATCTCCTTTGTCTGCAAGGGCACGCGGGCGAGCAGGTCGTGCACATCGCTGAAAAGATGCTGGTGTTGCGCGGTCAGGATGGCCCGGAGCGAGCGCGAGCGCAGGTCGCGCACCTGGCCGAGTCCCATCCACAGCGTGCAGCGCGCTCCGGCTGTTTCTTCGGCCAGTGCGAGCGTGAACTGGACGCCGCTGTGGTTCACGTGCGGGGGGTGGACGGGGATGCCGAGACGGACGGCTTCGGCCACGTAGATGGCAGGGTGATGAAAGCCGCCCCAATCGGCCAGGCGGGCGCAAAGGAAGGCGGCGGGCCAGTGGGCTTTCAGATAGGCCGAGCGATAGCTGACATCGGCGTAGGCGGTGGCGTGGCCCTGGTTGAAGCCGTAGCCGGCAAAAGCCACCACCTGTTCCCAGAGGACTTGCGCTTGCTGGGACGATAAGCCGGGACCGTCGGGGGACGAGCGCTGGCATCCGGCCACGAAGGCGGCGCGCATGGTTGCCATCTCCTCCGCCCGGAATTTGCTCATGCCCCGGCGCAAGTGGTCGGCCTGTTCCCAGCTCAGACCGGCGATGTCGCGCGCCAGGCGCAGGATTTGTTCTTGGAACAGCAAGACGCCCTGGGTGGGGCGCAAGATCGGCGCCAGCGCGGGGTGGAGATAGCTGACGGCTTCCTCGCCCCGGTAGCGGCGGACGAAGGCGCGGGCCATGCCGCCTGTGGCGGGGCCGGGTTTGAAGAAGGCGTTGGCTACGGCCAGATCGGCGACTGTGCGCGCCCGCAGTTGGCGCAAGGTGCGGCGCGCGCCGGAGGATTCGCACTGGAACACTCCCACCGTGTCGCCGCGCTCCAACAGGTCGGCGGTGAGGGGGTCGTCGAGTGGGATGGCGTCGAGCCGGAAGTCGGGGGCGAAGTTCCGACGCACGAGTTCGGCGGCGTCGGCCAGAACAGTGAGAGCGCGAATCCCCAGGAGATCGATCTTGGGCAGGCCGATGGCTTCGACATCGACATGGTCGAATTGAGTGGTGAGGAAGCCTTTGGGCGCCCACTGCACGGGAACGAAGGCAGTGATGGGGCCGGGCGCGACCACGATGCCGCCGGGGTGGACGCTGAGGTGGTGGGGCTGATCGATGAGCGCCCAGGCGTCTTGTACGACTTGTTGTTGCCGGGGGTCATCGAGGCGGGCGACGATGTCGGCAGCGCTGGCGCTGGAGCGACGGCGTGGGTCAGGATGCCAGCCAGAGGGCGCCAGTCGGATCAGGTGCTCGATGCTTTCGTCGCTCAGCCCATAGGCTTTCCCGGTCTCGCGCAGGGCGGAGCGCGGCTTCATGGTGCTGACCGTCGCCACCAGGGCCACGCGTTCCTCGCCGTAGGTTTGGCGGACATAGGCCAGGACTTCGTCGCGGCGACGGCTGCAAAAATCCAGGTCGATGTCGGGTGGATCGCTGCGGGCAGGGCTGAGAAAACGCTCGAAGAGCAGGTTGTGGGTGATGGGATCGACGGTGGTGATGCCGGTGCAGAAGGCGACCAGCGAGTTGGCCACGCTGCCGCGGGTGCTGACGGGGATGTCCTGGCTGCGAGCAAAGCGCACTACGTCGGCCACGAGCAGGAAGAGCGGAGCGTAGCCATGTTGGATGATGGCGTCCAACTCGGCGCGCAGGCGTTGGGCGATGGCCGGGGCCGGATCAGGGCCGAAGCGCGCGGTCAGGCCGGTTTGGGCGAGGGCGGTGAGGGCGGCGGCGGGCGTCTGTTCGTCCGGCAGTTTGAGTACAGGCCAGATGGGGCGGCCATCGGGCAGGGGCGGTTGGCAATGGGCGGCGAGGGCGCCGACGGCAGCGAGGGCAGCGGGGAAGGCGGCGAAGCGGGTCGCGACTTCGGCGGGGGGGAGCCAGTGCAGGTCGATGTCGGGGTCGCCGCGGTCGGGCAGGGCGGCATCGGGGACGGCGTCAAGTCGGCAGTTGTGGTCGATGGCCGCCAGCAGCCGGAGTCGGGCGCGATCGGAGGGGTGCAGGCAATAGATGGGCTGCACCACCACGGTGGGTAGGCCGAAACGCTCCGCCATTTGCACAGATGCGCGTGCGATGGTCTGGTCGTCCGTGGTCTGGATTTCCAGCGCGAGATAGGCATGGTCGTCGAAGGCCCCGGCCAGGTGGCTGAGGTAGCGCGCGGCGGCGGCTTCCTCCCCCGCGACCAGCAGACGCCTGAACCAGCTCCTGTGTCCGCCCGCGATAGCGAGCAACCCCTGGTGGTGGGCGACGAGTTCATTCCAGGTCAGTCCACGGTTTGCTGCTTCCACGCGGTCGGGGCGACCCTGAATGGCTGACGACAGATGGCAGAGCGAACGGTAGCCCTGTGGGCCGGCGGCGAGGAGGACGAGCAGGTCGGGGTCAGCCAGCGCCGGAGCGCTCACGGCGTCCGGCGGGGTGACGGTCAGCGTCATGCCGATGAGGGGCTGGATGCCGGCAGCGCGGCAGGCGCGGGCGAAAGCGACGGCGCCATAGAGGGCGTTGGCGTCGGTCAAGGCCAAATGCGACAAGCCATCAGCTGCCGCCCGCGCGGCCAAGTCATCCACCGTAGCCGTCCCGCCGAGAAGGGTGAAGTGGGAGTGGACGTGGAGGTGGGTGAAGCCGGGCGGAACGAGCGGTGCGCTGGTGGGCATAGGGCCAATCATAGACCCAGAGACGGAAGGAGGGCAAGGTGTTTGCACAATCGGTTTTCTGATCGTATCATTTCAGGTGCGACGCATTGCAAAGCGCTCAAAGTGCATCGCACTTCCAACTATGTTTTTTTCGAAAATGCGGCGGTATCTCCTTCCAATCACGCTTCTTTTGGCGTTGGTGGTCCAACCCTTGATTGTGTTGGCCGATACGGGCGCGCCCGCGCGGGCGCGCTTGGCCCCTCCCGCTGTCTCGCAGCCGGTCGCCGATGCGCTCGACCGGCTGACAGAGGTGAGCGGGCGTCCGCCGATGCAGACCACACATATCTACGATCGTTACGGCAACTTGCTGTACGAGTTGAGCGACGAGGGCCGGCGCACCATCATTGCTCTGGAGCAGGTCCCCAAGTTGCTGCGGGATGCCACCGTCGCCACTGAGGACAAGAATTTCTACGTGCACGGCGGCGTCGATCTCAGCGCCGTGGCCCGCGCCGCCTATCAGAATTGGCAGGCAGACGATATCGTCTCCGGCGCCAGCACGATCCCCCAGCAGCTCGTTCGCACTTTGTTGATGAGCGACGCCGAACGCCACGAGTTGACCATGAATCGCAAGGTGCGCGAAGCGTCGTTGGCCGTGGAACTGGACAATAAGTACAGCAAAGACCAGATTCTGGAGATGTACCTGAACAGCGTCTACTATGGGCATCAAGCCTATGGCGTGGCCGCTGCTGCCGAGACGTATTTGCGCAAGAATGTTTCTGATCTGACGCTGGCCGAGAGCGCCCTCTTGGCCGGTTTGCCGCAGTCCCCTGCTCGCTACGATCCCTTCGTCGATCCCCAAGCCGCCTTCGCTCGCCAGCGCGTAGTCCTCGATCTGATGGAAGCGCAGGGCTACATCAGCGCTGCCGACAAAGAAGCCGCACTGGCCGAGCGCATCCGTCTCATCCCTCCGCCTTTGCCCGTTTTACGCGCGCCCCACTTCGTCGATTACGTGCGCGGTCTCTTGATGGAACGCTATGGCTCCGAGGGGATGCGCCAGGGCCTGGAGGTCCACACCTCCATCGATTTGCGCTATCAACAATTGGTCGAGCGCATCGCCCGCGCCCAGATCGCCACCATCGGCCCCAAGGCCGGAGCCAGCAACGCCGCTGTGGTGCTCATCCACCCACCCACGGGCCAGATGCTGGCCATGGCGGGCAGCCTGGATTATTACGACGAGACCATCGACGGGCAGGTAAACATGGCGACGGCTCTGCGCCAGCCAGGCTCGTCCATCAAGCCCGTCCTCTATGCCGCTGCCTTCGATAATGGCTGGACGCCAGCCTCGGTGATTTGGGACCTGCCGGTCGTCTATCCCCTCGGCCGCGGCGCCTACGTCCCTCACAACGTCACCGGACTCAATTACGGGATCGTGCGGCTGCGCACAGCCCTGGCCAACTCGCTGAACATCCCCGCCATCAGACTCCTTCACGATCTGGGCGTGCCCAGGATGTTGGAAACCGGCGAGCGCATGGGCATCCACGCCTGGCGCGCGCCCGCCGAAGCGTATGGATTGTCATTGGCGGTGGGCGGCTACGAAGTTCCGCTGGTCGAGCTGACCCACGCCTTCGCCACACTGGCCAACAATGGCGCCTTCTCGCCTCTTAGCCCCATCACCGCGATTCGCGATGGCGCCGGGCGCGTCCTCTTCCAGGCTCAGCCGCCCAACCCGCCGCAGTACGCCGTGTCGCCCGTCGCCGCTTATCAGGTCACCAGCGTCATCAGCGACGCCCGCACCCGGCAAATGATCTTCGGCGCCCGTTCTGCCCTGGACACCAGTCAGCCCACCGCCGTCAAGACAGGCACTACCGACAACTACCGCGACAACCTCACCGTCGGCTACACTCCTTATCTGGCCGTGGGCGTTTGGGTGGGGAACAGCGATGGCCGCCCGCTCAAGAACTCGGTGGCCTACCAATCGGCGGCGCCTCTCTGGCACGACATCTTCGAAACGATCTGGGCGACGCCCAGCCTGCATCCCGCCCTGGGCTATGTGAGCCAACCGCTGCCTCAGGGCTTCACCCCGCCGCCGGGCATCCTGCGCACGCCGGTTTGCGAGCTTCTGGCCGGCAAATTCACCCGCACCTGTCCCCGCGCCTACGAAGAAGTGTTCGCCGCACCCGCGCAACCCCTGTCAGACACCGTCGCTCTCCCTCAGGCCGACGCCCAAACATCCGGCTATTGCCTGCCGTTGCTGCAAGCCGACTTGCCCGCCTCTTTATACAAAACCGCGCGCTTCCTCCCCTATCCCACCACCAGCCAGGACCGTTCCGCCATGCACAACTGGGCCGAAGGCCACAACCTGCCGCGGACGACCCTGGCCGAGTGCGATCCTACGCCCACCCAGCGCGAGATCGCAGCTCCGCCGCCGCTGCCTGCCCCCAGCTATCTGGTTTTCGTGCCGCCGCTCAAACCCCAGGCGGGCGGCATCATCGAGGGCGGGCGGGTGGCGCTGAACGAGAAGGTGCAGGGCCTCAACATCCGCACCGCGCCGGGCGCGCAACAAACCATCCTCGGCTCGCTGAAACCGGGGCAGATCGCTGTCATCCGCCAAGGCCCGCAAGAGGCCGACGGCGAGCAGTGGTTCCAAATTCGCATCTTGGACAACAACCTGACTGGCTGGGTTGTCAGCCGCTTCCTGCGGGCATTACCGCCGCCCGACCAAGATGCAGCCATCGTCAACAGCAGCCCGAATGGCGCCGCCACACCTTAAGCCTGTGTCTGTCATGATCACTCCGCGTACCGGTTGGTTGCTATCCCTCCTCATCGCCCTTGTTTTGTTTGGCGCCAGCTGCGCCGCGTTCCCCACCCCAGCGCCCATTCCCACCCCCACCGCCACTCCCATGCCGGTCTACTACACCGTCCAGCAGGGCGACACGTTGTATGGGATTGCCGGGCGTTTCGAGATCAATCCCACCATCCTGGTCGAAGTCAACGAACTGACCAATCCCGATCTACTCCAACCTGGCCAGCAGCTTCTCATCTCCGACCGTGTAACTGTCTCTGGCCGGGTGCTGCCCACGGCCACGCCCACTCCCCCGCCCTGCGTGCAGGGCTGCAAAGGTCCACCCGCTGAGTGTCGGATCAAAGCGTTTCGCGCCCGGCTGGATGGGACGCCGATGTATGTTCTCCCTGGCGACGAGTTGTACCCCCGGGTCGAGGCCGATCTTTGGTTCTGCCAGGAGTCGGAGGTTCGGCAGGCTGGCTATGTGCGCTGGACGACCTCAGGTCCGGCGACTCCCTGACGCGCTTTCCAGCGTCGATGTTCGACCAACATGCAGGCGTCCATGACCACATCCAGCCCGGCGGCGCGCGCCTTTGCCGCCGCGCCTTCGTGGGCGATGCCCAACTGCATCCACACCGCTTTGGCGCCGATGGCGATGGCCTGATCGATCACCGGCGGTGTGTCCTCGCTGCGGCGGAAGATGAGGACGAGATCGACCGGTTCGGGGACAGCCAGCAGGTCGGGAAACGCCGGTTCGCCGAGAGCCGCGGTCAAATGAGGATTGACGGGGAGGATACGGTAGCCCTGTTCCTGTAAATAGGCGGGGACGTAGTAGCCCGCGCGTTCGCGGTGCGACGAGAGGCCGACGACGGCGATGGTGCGGGTGGCGGCGAGAAGGCGGGGGATGGGATCAGGTTTCATACGCTTCTTCTAACCCAGATGATCGGGAAACAGTCAGATTATCCGCGAAGAGCGCGAAGGTTCGCTAATTTCTTCGTTAAATAGGACGCGGACGAGCGCGGAAAACGCGGAAAAAGTGCTTCTTTGCTGTGAATTTGGAGAAAAATCCGCGTTCATCCGCGTTTATCCGCGTCCCATTCCCAAAGTGTCAGGTAGCTAGGTTGTTTTTCGTGTCATTTGCGCTATTCGCGGATGAAAAAGTCAGTTGCCTGACGGAACTCGCTGAACAGCCGCACGAGATCGGCCAGCGAATGGTGGGCGTTGAGGCCGCTGGGGTTGGGCAATACCCAGAGGAGGGCGTCGCCCAACGTCTCGGTTTGGCGGCCGAGGATGGCGCGGGGGCGAGCAAAAGCCAGGCGATAGGCGCTGATGCCGAGGACAGCGACGACCTGCGGGCGAAATTCTCGCACCTTCGCCGCCAGCGTCTGGCCGCCCGCCTGCAATTCGTCGGATGATAATTCGTCGGCGCTGGCAGTGGCGCGAGGAACCAGGTTGGTGAGGCCGTAGCCATACTGGGCGAGCAGGCCGTCTTCACGAGGATGCAGCAGGCGGTCGGTGAAGCCAGCGCGGTGGAGGGTGGGCCAGAAGCGGTTGCCGGGCCGGGCGAAGTGGTGTCCCATCCAGCCGGAGTAAAGGCTGGGGTTGATGCCGCAGAAGAGGATGCGCAGATCGGGCGCGAGCACATCAGGGATGGTGCTGCCGGCGGCGGCGAGGAGATCGGCGCGGGTGGGGCGAGGGGAGGGGGGCATGGAGGGGAGTGTAGCGAGGAAAATTGGAGCAAGTCAAATGAGCTTGGCGGGCCGCGCCCTCTTGGGCTACAATTTCGCCCATGTCCACCCCCATGCGCCAGCAATATCTGCAGATCAAGCGCCAGTACCCCGACGCCATCCTCTTTTTCCGGCTGGGCGACTTCTACGAAACCTTCGACGATGACGCCAAAATCGTGGCCGAAGTCTGCGAAGTCATGCTCACCAGCCGGCCCATCACCGCCGGGCAGCGCGTGCCCCTGGCGGGCGTGCCCTGGCACAGCGTCGAGACGCACATCGCCCGGCTGATCGGCGCCGGCTACAAAGTCGCCATCTGCGACCAGGTGGGCGAGGTAGGCAAGGGACTGGTCGAGCGCGAGGTCATCCGCGTGGTGACGCCAGGCACCCTGGTCGAGCCAGCGCTGCTGGACGAGCGACGCAACAACTATCTGGCGGCGCTGGTCTTCGAGGGCGGCAAACGCGCGGGTCTGGCCTACGCCGATGTGAGCACGGGCGAGTTCGCCGTCACCGAAATCCAGGGCGAGGACATCGCCCGCCGCGTGAGCGAGGAGATGGCCCGGCTGACCCCCGCCGAGGTGCTCGTTCCTGACGCCTTCACTGCCGCCCGCAAAAGCCCCTCCGACCCTCCCTCGCCGCAGGGCCGCGTCGCCATCCCCGGCCTCTCCGACGCCTACACCATATCGCCGTACCCGGGCTGGCGCTTCGAACCGGAGACGGCGCGGCAATGTCTGCTGGACTATTACGGCGTCGGCTCGCTGGCTGCCTTCGGGATCGAAGGCCAGCGGCTGGCCCTCGGCGCGGCCGGCGCGTTGGTGCAGTACCTGCGCGAGACGCAGAAAACCGCCGTCAGCCATCTGGCCCCACTGCACACCTACAGCCTCGACGGCTTCATGATGCTCGACCCGGCCACCCGGCGCAACCTGGAACTGACCGAGACCCTGCGCGACGGCCAGCGCCGCGGCTCCTTGCTGTGGGTGCTGGATAAAACCCGCACGGCCATGGGCGGGCGCTTGTTGCGGCGGCGGATCAATCAGCCGTTACTCGATATTGCGCAGATCGACCGACGGTTGGACGCGGTGCAAGCCTGGGTGCAGGAGGCGCTGGGGCGGGCCGAGTTGCGCGAGCGATTGCGGTCGGTGGGCGACATCGAACGCTGGGTGGGGCGCTGCACGCAGAAAATCGCCACGCCCCGCGACTTGGTGGGGTTGCGCGAGAGCCTGCGGGCCTTGCCAGAAATCCGGCGTCTGGTCGCAACGGTGGGGCAGGAGGCGGGCATCGACCTCTGCCCGGAGATTTTGGATTTGCTGGATGCGGCCATCGCCGAGGACCCGCCCGCCACGCTGCAAAACGGCGGCGTCATCCGCAAGGGCTATAACGCCGAACTGGACGGCGTCGCCCTGGCCGCCAAAGACGCCCGCGCCTATATCGCCGGCCTCGAGACCCGCGAGCGCGAGCGCACCGGCATCAAGAGCCTGAAGGTGGGCTACAACCAGGTCTTCGGCTATTACCTGGAAGTCACCAACCCGAACGTCCACCTCGTCCCCGCCGACTACATCCGCAAACAAACGCTGACCAACGCCGAGCGTTATCTCACGCCCGAACTGAAGGAATACGAATCGCTGATCCTCAACGCCCAAGAGCGGCTGCTCGATCTAGAGACGGCCCTCTATCGCGGGGTGGTGGCGCAGGTGGCGACGATGGCCGCCCGCCTGCTGGCGACGGCGGCGGCGATGGCCGCCCTGGATGTGCATCTGGCCCTGGCTGAAGTCGCCGTCGATCGTCGCTACACCCGCCCGATTTTGGCCGACGACCTGATTCTGGACATCAAGCGCGGGCGACATGCGGTGGTCGAGCTTACCCAGACCGCCGAACGCTTCACCCCGAACGATGCCTTTCTCGACGCCGGGAATTCGATCGTCATCCTCACCGGCCCGAACATGGCCGGGAAATCGACCTTCTTGCGCCAAACGGCCTTGATCACGCTCATGGCCCAAATCGGCTCCTTCGTCCCCGCCGACGCCGCCCACATCGGTCTGGTGGACCGCATTTTCACTCGCATCGGCGCCCAAGACGAGCTACACAGTGGCCAGAGCACCTTCATGGTCGAGATGGTGGAGACAGCCAACATCCTCAACCACGCCACCGTCCGCTCGCTGCTCATCCTGGACGAGCTTGGTCGCGGCACCAGCACTTATGATGGCATGGCCATCGCCTGGGCGGTGATCGAGTTCATCCACACCCATCCCCGCTTGCAAGCTCGCACCCTCTTCGCCACCCACTACCACGAACTGACGGCCCTGGCCGAGCGCCTGCCGCACGTGGTCAACTACCAGGTGGCGGTGGCCGAGCAGGGCGACGAGGTTGTGTTCCTACACGAGATCCGGCCCGGCGGCGCCGACCGCTCGTATGGCATCCATGTGGCGCAGTTGGCGGGGCTGCCGCGACAGGTGATCAGCCGGGCGACCGAGATCATGCGACAGCTCGAGCAGCAGGCTGCGGCCAACGACACACTCAGCCTGGAGCCGAAGGGGACGGTGCAACTCGACCTTTTCGCCTCCGGCCCCGACCCCATCCGCCAGGAAGTGGAGGTGGTGGACATCAACACGATGACGCCGCTGGAGGCGCTCAACTTTCTGTACGCCTTGAAGCAGAAGGCGAAGAGGTTGTGATGAACATAAGACGTGTTTCTCCCATCCGCGTCTCCCACAAGCAATCACACCACAGAACTATCCGTCTAGGGCTAGTCGCCGCCTGCTTGCTCGCCCTGCTGGCGATGGCCGCCTGCACCGCAACCCCCACCCCGCCGCCCGTTACTCCCACCGCCACCCCCCTCCCCACCATCACCCCCACCCCCCTGCCCGCCATCTTGCGCCTGCCGTTCGCCCGTTATGACGCTCCTAACGGCGCCTTTTCGTTGCAAGCGCCGCAAAACTGGATCAAAACCCCGACCGCCGGCGGCATCCGTTTCCAGGAAGGCCCCGACAGCGTCGCTCAATTCACCGCCTATTTCCAGACCCCGCCCACCGGCGTCGTTCCTGAAGCTTATCTGACCGGCATCATCAGCGCCACCCTGGCCGCGCCGCAAGTCGCCAACCCCGACGCCTTCCAGATCCTGCACGACGAGGTTACACTCGATGGTCATCGCCGTATCGAGTGGGTGGGGCAAATCGAAAAAGAAGGGGCAGCCCAACACCTTCTGGCCGAATGGTGGTTGGAGGCGAACCATCTGGTGGGACTGAGTCTCTCCGGCCCGGAGGAGCAATGGGCCGATCTATCGCCTCTGTGGACGATCCTGCAGCAGAGTTTCACTTTGCAGACGCCTGCCACACCACAAGTGGCCGGCCTGACGAACGCCTCGCTGGACGAGGTCTACAGCCTTCCCGGCGGCGTTCTCACCTTCACTCTGCCTGTGGGCTGGGACATGGTAGAAGAGAGCGAAGACGCGGCGTTGTTCCAGGATGCCAGCGGCCTGGCGCAGTTCGCGATCACGGTCGCCGGCTCCGACCATGCCCCCACGCCCAAGGATCTCCAAGAGGCGCTCCGGGCAGCCGTTGGTGATTTAGCCGAGCAGGAAACCTACCAAGAGATCGCCAACGAGCAGAAATCGTTGCACGAGCGTGTGTTGCAGTTCGATGTCCTCTCCCCACAGGAAGGACTGTATCGCACTGAATTGCGCGCCTTCACCAGCGGCAACAACTTGATCACCACCAGCTTCAGCGCCCCACCGCACGATTGGGACCTCAACGCCCCCGCCTACACGTTTTTTCTGAATTCCCTGCAACTCGGCCAACCGCCGCTGGATGAAGCCATCCAGGACGCCGATCCGTTGGCGGGCATCGAGGTCGGCCCCGCCCTTTTCTACCACAGCCAGGGTGACATGATCTGGGTGTCGGCGGCCATTCATAACGGCCGCACGCGCAACCTCGGCGATCTGACTGCCTCTATTCAGTTGTACGACGCCGATGGCAACCTGCTGGGAGCTGAATCGTGGCGATTGGCGCAACAAGTGGTGCGAGCGGGCGGGAACACCTACCTGACCGTGCACATCCCCGCCGCCGTCGCCGCCATCGATAAAGTCAACGACGCCCTGGTGCAGATTGTGGATGCTGAAGACACCGACGCCGAAGCCCCTGTGGCCTGGGAATACGTCACCGGCGCCACGGATACGACGGATGATGGCAGCGTAATCATCAAAGCCACTCTGCGCAATCCCACCGACAAAGTCCGGCGCACGATCTACGTCACTGGCCTGCTCTACGACGCCGATGGCAAACTGGTCTTCGCCCGCGCCGACACACAGCGCCTGCGCTATGCCGTGCCTGGCGGCGCTGAAGTCGACGTCGAGATCAAATTCTGGGGGCCGTTCCCCGAACAGCCGTTCCCCGAACCCACGAGCTTTGATGTGGTGGGGGAAGTGCCGCGGTGAGAATCCTTTCCTTCCTATCCACATTTTTTGGCGAAGCAACAGCTTTGCCCTACAAGGCTATGGTCATCTAAGCAAATGGCCCATAAGATATTCTGCTACGTGGACGAAACCGGCCAGGATACTGAAGGGAGGCTGTTCATAGTCACAGTGCTCATAGCCGCAGAAGCAAGGGACGAACTCCGGCAGATATGCGAGTCTTTTGAAGAACAATCGCATAAGGGGCAGAGAAAATGGGCTAAGTCATCGGAAGGCAGAAGACTTTCTTATATTCAGCACTTACTCGATGGGCCGATTGTTCCACAACTGCAACTATACTATGCTGTTTACACGTATACACAGGCTTACGTTGCTCTGACTGTGCAAACAATCTCCCATGCTTTCGAGGCCTCACAGGAAACACAATTTGAAGCGACGGTGTTGATCGACGGCCTCCCACGCACAATGGAAAGAATGGTGGGGCTGCAATTGCGTCGTTTGGGTGTTCAAGTTAAAAAGGTGCGCGGCCTTGACGACGAAGCTGATGCTCTTATCCGACTTGCTGACGCAATGTGTGGGCTCGTGCGGGCCGCGTGGGAAGGAAAAGCCCCATTCCAGGTGTTATTGTCGCAAGGGATAGAGATGGGGGCCTTCCATGACATATCTCTATCATAAAAAAATGCCCCCGTGGTTAGGGGGCACAGCCTAGCTTCTACGAAGCACCCGCCAGAAGGGCAGTATTTGGCCAACCTTCAACCCCATCTTACGGTAGCGCCTTCTGAATGTCAAGTAGAGAAATATCCACGTGAACACCATGCCAAACCGACTCGCCAACGCCACCTCCCCCTATCTGCTTCAACACGCCCACAACCCCGTCGATTGGTACGAATGGGGCGAAGAGGCGTTCACCCGCGCCCGCGCCGAAGACAAACCCATCTTCCTCAGCGTCGGCTACGCCGCCTGCCATTGGTGCCACGTCATGGCCCACGAATCCTTCGAGGACGCGGACATCGCCGCCATCCTCAACCAGGGCTTCGTCAGCATCAAGGTGGACCGCGAAGAACGGCCGGATGTAGATGGCATCTACATGGATGCCGTCGTCGCCCTCACCCGGCAGGGCGGCTGGCCGATGTCCGTCTTCCTGACGCCCGACGGCCGGCCCTTCTATGCCGGTACCTATTTCCCACCCTTCGACCGCTACGGCATCCCCTCCTTTCGCCGTGTGCTCCTCAGCGTTCTGGATGCTTGGCAGCAGCGCCGCCAGCGCATCGAGGGATCGGCTGACCAACTGACCTCGGCCCTCTCCCAAAGCAGCCAACTGCGGCCCGACCGCGGGTCGCTCAGTCCGGCCCTGCTCGACGCCGCCTTTGCCGCTCTCTACCAGCAGTACGATGATGAGGAGGGCGGTTTCGGTTCCGCGCCCAAGTTCCCGCCGGCGATGACGCTGGAATTCCTGCTGCGCCAGCATGTGCGCAGCGGCCAACCCGGCCCGCTGGCCATGGCCACGCACACCCTGCGCAAGATGGCGAATGGCGGCATGTACGACCAGTTGGGCGGCGGCTTTCATCGCTACAGCACCGATGCCCACTGGCTAGTGCCGCACTTCGAGAAGATGTTATACGACAACGCCCTCCTGGCCCGCGCTTATCTCTACGCCTGGCAGCTCACCGGCGATGGCTTCTTCCGCCGCATCGTCGAAGAAACGCTGGACTATGTGCTGCGCGAGATGACGCATCCCGCCGGCGGGTTCTACTCGACGCAGGACGCCGACAGCGAGGGCGAGGAGGGCAAGTTCTTCGTCTGGACGCCGGTTGAGGTCAGGGGCATCCTGGGCGAGGCCGACGCCTCCCTTTTCTGCCGCTATTACGACATCACCGAGGCGGGGAATTTCGAGGGCAAGAACATCCTCCACGTCAACCGCGATGTAGCGACCGTGGCGAAGGCGACCAATGTCGCGCCCGAACACTTGCAGGCTGTGATCGAGCGCGGGCGCAGGCTGCTCTTCGCTGCCCGTGAGGGGCGGGTGAAGCCGGGGCGGGATGAGAAGATTCTGGCTGCCTGGAATGGGCTGATGTTGCGGGCTTTTGCCGAGGCCGGGGCTGCGCTCGACCGGCCGGATTACCTGGCCGCCGCCGTCCGCAACGCCGAATTCATCGGGCGGGAGATGACGGACGGACGGGGCCGGCTGCATCGCTCGTGGAAAGATGGCCGGGCCACGCTCAACGGCTATCTGGAGGATTACACCTGCGTGGCCGACGGCCTCATCGCTCTCTTCCAGGCCACGTTCTCTCCCGGCTGGCTGGCCGAAGCCGACCGGCTGTTGGGCGTCGTCCACGAGCATTTCTGGGATGACGCCGCCGGCGCCGCCTTCCACACCGCCGACGACCACGAGGCGCTGATCGTCCGCCGCAAGGATTTCTTCGACAACGCCGAACCGAGCGGCAACAGCGCCTATGCCTCGGCCGCGCTGCGCCTGGCCCGGCTACTGGACAAGCCCGACCATGCTGAGCGAGCCGAGACCGTCTTCCGCTTCATGCGCCAGCCGATGACCAGCCAGCCTTCTGGCTTCGGCCATCTGCTCTCGGCCCTGGATTTCTTCCTGACCCCCTCGCGCGAGATCGCCATCGTCGGCGATCCGGCTGACCCGCGCACCCAGGCCCTGCGCCAGGTCGCCCACAAACGCTGGCTCCCGGACGCCGTACTGGCTGGCTGCGCCCCGGACGACGCCCGCTCACCGGCCTTGATCCCCTTGCTGCGCGACCGCGCCCTGGTCAACGGCCAACCGGCGGCCTACGTCTGCCGGAACTATGCCTGCAATCTGCCGGTGACAGAGGCCCAGGCGCTGAGGAAGCAGTTGGATGCACCTCACCTCAACACCACCTCTCCACTATCTTCCTGATCGTATTCATCCCGCGCAAGGTGACGGGGCGGCCAATGGTCTTCTCCAGCACGGCGTTGGAGAAAGTCGATTCACTCTGTTTCTTGCGGCAAAGCCAATACACCTCGCGTCCGTGAACGCGAAAGTCATCGATGTACGTCTTCAGAGCCATCAGCTTCTGCGTCGTCGCCTCGTCCAGGGCGTCATGGAGAAAGGCAAGGTTGAAAGCTCCGGCCTGTTCAAGATCGGCGGGCGGGAAGGGTTGGAAAGCAGAAATGGCCCGCAGTTCGGCCTCGGTGCGGATGAAGGTGGCGACTTCGAAGCCGAGCGCAGCGTGAAGGTGTTGTTCGATTGCGTGCTCAAGGCGAGCCAAGTCGCTCTCCTCCGACTCGAACATGACATTGCCGCTGGCGATGAAGGTCTCGACCTCGCTCAGGCCGATGGACTCGAACAGGCGGCGCAGGTGATCCATCTTGACGGTGTGGCCGCCGACGTTGATGGCGCGCAGGAAGGCAATAAGTTTTGGCATGGTTTGGGTCGAGTACTGCGATCTGGCCGGTGTAGCGCCACGCGTTGGGCAATCGGAAACGTATTGCACGGTTGAAATCCGGCAAATCCAACAGGCTTGCCCCTTCTTTCTACGCTGGACGGGGAGAAATAGTAGTCGAAATGAGCGACCATCGCAAGGATCGAGTAGGTCGCGAGGTCCGGGTGACATTGCACGGTAAGGGCCTGCCGTGCTACGATAGGATGAATTGGCGGTAGTTTGCACTGCCGCCGCCATTCATTTTTTCCCTCCCCGTCTTCAAAAGGAGAATACAGATATGAGCGCTCGTCAGTGGATGCGGATGCAAACTGCACCATTACGCAGGCTCGGAGTTCTCGGCCTCATGGCCGTACTCGGCCTGGTTCTGGTTCCTCTCGCCGCCAGCAGCGCGCCTAGCTCTGGCTATATTTCTGGCCACGAAGCGATAAGATCGAGCTGGCCGTTGGTCAGCAAGGCGAACACCACCTGGCAGACTGCCCAGGTCGTCGCCGGAGACGAGAATTGGCAATCAGGTTTTCACTTGCCCGGTTTAGATGGCGTCATCTATGCAATGGCAGTGGACGATGTTGGCAACATCTATGTTGGGGGGTTATTCCGCGTAGCCGGCGCTGCGACAGTGAATAATATTGCCAAATGGGATGGGGTAGCGTGGTCGGCTTTAGGTACAGGCACGAATAACTATGTCAGGGCCTTAGTAGTGGACGATGATGGCAACCTTTATGCTGGGGGCAGCTTCAGTGTGGCGGGTGGAGTGCCAGTCTATGGCGTCGCCAAGTGGGATGGTAATGCTTGGTCGGCTCTAGGAACGGGAATGAATTCCTTTGTATATGCCCTAACGGTGGATGGAGGCGGCAGTCTCTATGCCGGGGGTCTATTTACATCTGCCGGTGGTGTGGCTGCCAATCGTGTCGCCAAGTGGGACGGCAACACTTGGTCGGCTTTAGGATCTGGGGTGAATAAAACTGTCAATGCCCTTGCGGTGACTGCATCTGGCCAGCTTTATGTGGGCGGCTTGTTCGATACCGCAGGCGGTATGCCCAGTAATGGGGTTGCTATGTGGGATGGCAATACTTGGTCGGCGTTGGGCGCTGGAATTACCGGTTGGATCAATACTGTTGCTGTAGGCGCCGATGGCCTCTACGTGGGGGGATCGTTTTCATCTGCTGGCGGTATTGCTGTCAACCGCGTAGCCCGGTGGGATGGTAGCGCTTGGTCAGCTCTGGGCGATGGGCTGGGCCAGGAAGTTAACGCCCTGGTTGTGGATGCAAGTGGCGCTCTCTACGCGGCGGGTACATTTACTATTCCTGGCGGGTTATCAACCGTTGGCGTGATGCGTTGGGATGGGATGACGTGGTCAGCAATGGAAAGTGGCCCGCGCGGCACAGCCAAGGCGTTAGCTGCTACATCAGATGGGAGCGTTTATGCTGCTGGGCCTTTCTCAAGCGTCGGTGGCGCTCCTGCTGATGGTGTTGCTCGCTGGCAAAATGGAGCGTGGTCCGCCGTCGCAGCAGTTGGCGGCAATGGTCTCAATGGATATGTCAAATCGGTGCTTGCGGATGGGAACGGAAATATCTATGTTGGTGGTGGTTTCACCGTTGCAGGGGGAACTGTTGTAAATCGCATCGCCCGATGGGACGGCGTTTCTTGGTCGCCATTAGGGGGTGGCATGGGCCTCAGCATCGATGTTGAGGACATGGCGCTGGGCGCCAATGGCAACCTCTATGTTGTGGGCGGCTTCCAGGAGGCGGGCGGAGTGGTCGTCAATGGGGTGGCCAGATGGGATGGCAACAGGTGGTGGGCGCTCGGCGCAGGTGTTGCGCGCCACGGCGTCTACGCTGTAGCCATCGCTCCTAATGGTGATATTTATGTGGGTGGCGCTTTCACGTTTTACGTCGGCGGCGTGCAGGTCAATAATATTGCCAGATGGAATGGCAACACTTGGTCGGCGCTGGGAACCGGGATGAGCGGCCCGGTGCACGCGCTGGCGATAGATAAGGATGGCGGGGTCTATGCTGCGGGGTATTTCACGACCGCAGGAGGTGTCACTGTCAACAGTATTGCCAGATGGAATGGCAGCACTTGGTCGGCCCTGGGCGGTGGAGTCGACAACTCAGTCTACGCGCTCGCACTCGACGCCAATAACCGCCTCTACGCCGGGGGTGATTTTACCAGAGCAGGGGCTGTATCGGCCTCTCGCCTGGCCCAATGGGATGGAGCCACTTGGTCGGCGATTGGCGGCGGGCTGGATGGAATGGTTGAAGCCCTGGCGTTCGACGGCAGAGGCAACCTCTATGTCGCTGGAGTTTTCACCCATGCCGGCGGTGTACCAGCAAATCGGATCGCCAGATGGAATGGCACTAGCTGGTTTGTCTTTGGTGGTGGAACAAACGATCGTGTGGGGGGATTGGCAGTAGCGGGGCAGGGTGATCTCTATGTGGGAGGCTGGTTCACGGCTGTAGGCAGCAAGGCCTCCGCTCGTTTTGCCCATTGGTCACCGCCACCCAACCAGCCGCCTGTCGCTGAGGCGGCGGGTCCATATTCCACAGTGGAAGGGGGCAGTGTGCAGCTCAGCGGCTTGGCCAGCTCGGATCCGAATGACGGCGATTTGCTGACAAGCTATGTGTGGGATCTAGATGGCGATGGTCTCTTTGGCGAGACAGGTCCTGCTGCTGAACACGGCGATGAAGTCGGCGCTCAACCTGCCTTCTTGGTAGCTGGCTTGGATGGTCCTACTTCGGTCAGCGTGAGCTTACGCGTGACAGACAGTTGGAACGCGAGCGCCGTGGACACGGCCGAGGTCCAGATTGCCAATCTAGAGCCAACGGTGCAGGTCGGGTCACTTCCATTAGTCTATGAAGACGAAGTAGTGTCTTTGCCGTTGACGCGTTTTGGGGACCCAAGTCCAGCCGATACACATACGGCTGTAATTGATTGGGGAGATGGAGTCCAGGAGCCGGGCGTCGTCGATCAGGCATCGGGCACGGTCTCTGGCAGCCACATCTACACTGAGCCAGGCAACTACTCGATCTTCGTCGTAGTCCGAGATGATGATGGCTACGCTGGCACAGGCATGGCCGAGGTGCTGGTATTGTATGGCTTTCAGCACTACTGCATTTTCGCCAAAGACGGTATAGTGGTCGACGAAGAAAGTGGAGTAAGCGAAGCCGTAGGGAGTAACGGCAAGATCGAATTCCGCAAACTCACGACAGCCGGGGGTGGAGCTGTCAGTATGCAGGATGCTGTGATCCTTGGTGATTACGGCCTGGCGCGAAACATTCGAGCAGGGCGCAATGCTGAGGTCAAGAAAAACGCACAAGTGCAGTTCGACGTCGTAGCCAAGGGCAATATCACTTTGCGCGAAAATGCCTCGGTAGGGGGCAATATCACTGCCGGAGGCGCTGTGAACCTTGAAGCGGGAGCCACGGTTGGAGGCTCAGTGACCCAACAAGGCGCGGTGCCTTCATTGCCGCCACTCATTTTACCCACGTTCGCCGTGAGCGCGACAGGGCCGGATGTCACAGTAAAGACAGGTAAAACCCTGTCATTGCCGCCTGGTTCTTACGGTAAGTTGGTGGTTCAGAATGGTGCAACACTCAATCTGATCGCCGGTAATTACAAAATCAAGGATGTCACCATTGAGAGCGATGCCTTTGTGAACCTCGATGCTGGGGGCGGAACCTTGTCGATAGATGTACAACAGGACTTCGAAGTCCGCGAGCGGGCGTGGATGGCGGTGATCGGCGGTTTGGTCGAGAATATCTTGGTGCGCGTACGCGGCGGAAATGTGACTCTCAAACAAGATAGCATGATCTTCGGCACCTATTTTGCGCCCAGCGCCAATATCACCCTCGCCGATCGTGCGAATTTGTTGGGTGCGTTCTACAGCAAGAACGTTCACATCGGCAAGAACGTTACGGCAAGCTGCGCCCCAGCGTCGAGCTTGATCTTGTGGTCGCTTGCCCCCTGAGTTGGGCCGAGATTCACAATGATAGGGTGGGGGCACTGGCTGACAGTGTCCCCACCTCAGAGCCCACACCTGTCGTTACGAGCCGAACCTACGCGCCGCGCGAGCGCGAGCTTTTGCGGCTTCGACCTGACGATTCTTGGGAGAAGCGGTCGTCATCAACGATTGGAGGAGAGCGGTCGAGGCCAGCGTCACCTCCTCAACGGCGCGGTTGAACGCCTCTTCGTTGGCAGCAGACGGTGTAGCAAATCCGCTGATCTTCCGCACGAATTGCAGAGCCGCGGCCCGGATCTCGTCGTCGGTGGTAGGCGGCTCGAAGTTGTACAGCGTTCTGATGTTCCGGCACATATTTCCTGGATCAAGCTGAGCAGAAGTATCATGTTCCCCGGCAGACCAAACAGCGGCGGGAGGCAGAGGGCCGAATCGAGCAAACAATCGCCGCCTCTGACCACAGCAATTTTGCCACAAAGTACACCGGTTTCTCAAAACCTCGTCAAATAGCCAGGTCTGGGCATCTCTGCATCCCCAAAGCGCCATGACTCGCCCCACCTTCTATCGCCTCGGCCTTCTTATCCCCTATCTCTTGCCGGTATTGGCGCTTCTGCTATGGGGCGTGCTCGGCAAGCTGCCCAACTCTCTGGCCACCATCCTGGGCTTTGCTTTCTTCTCGGCCTTTGTCTGGGCCATCCCCTATCTGCCCGTCGTCATCGGGCTGCTATTCTGGAGCCGGGGGCAGACGGCGGGGCGGATCAAGCGGGTCTTTCTCCTGGCGCCGATGTTATTGGCGGCAGCCCTTGTCCTCTTCTCCCTCTTCTTTTCGGAAGCGGGCGAGCGCCTGGCGTCGGCAGCAGCTCTGGGCGGCTTGGCCCTGCTCATCGGTTACGCCTTTGCCGCCCTCTGGCTCGGCCTCGAAATCCTCCTTACCCGCCTCGGCGCTTTATGAATTGCGAATTGCGGAATTCGGATTACGAAATGACGCCTGCAATTCCCCGCCTTCCGCTCACGTCTGAAACGTGATACAGCCTGCCCTGAGCCTGTCGAAGGGTGAGGCGTGAAAATTACCGGCGTTTTCTCGCGTTTCACGCCTCACGTTTTACGAACTTCATAACAAATCAACCCTAGCGATCCAGAACAACTTGCCGCTTGCCACCCGGCCCCTGTCACCCTGTCACCCTGTCACCGCGCTGTACTCAGCGCCGTCACCCTCCCCCCCCATGCGCCTCGGCTTCCCCGTCTCCATCCTCGCCCGCCCCGGCCTGCGCAGCCACGATAGCCGCCGCTGGCAGAACCACCCCCATCTTTCGGTCAGCCTGGCCTATCTGCGCGACCTTTTCCTCTATCTGGATAGCCAGCGCATCCACATGTACCGGATGCACACCCACCTGGCCCCCTATCTCACCCATCCTGCCTTCCCCCAGTTTCACCGCCAGATCGACGAATGCCAGGCTGAACTGACAGCTACAGGCGCATTGGCCTGCCGTCTTGACCTCCGCCTCAGCTTCCACACCGACGCCCACGTCTTGCTCAACGCGCCCGACCCTTTGCGCCAGGCCCAATCCGTGGCCGCCCTGAACGGCCTGGCCGCCTTGCTCGACGGCATGGGGCTGGGGCCAGAAGCCGTCATCGTCCTCCACGTCGGCGGGGGATGGCAGGATCACCAGCGGGCGCTGGACGACTTTGCGCGCGGGTTCGAGATGCTGCCGGAGCCGACGCGCGCCCGCATCATCCTGGAACACGACGACCGCCAATTCGGGGTGAGCGACTGTTTGGTCGTGCATCGGCGCACGGGCATCCGTCTCGTCTTCGATCTCCTCCACCACCAACTGCACAACCCCGCCAGCCTGCCCGGCGCCGAAGCCCTGGCTGCCTGTCTGAACACCTGGCCGCCCGACCAAACCCCCAAAATCCACCTGGCCACCCCTGCCACCGAGATGGTGCGCGACAACCGCGGCCAGCCCCACCCGCCCCGCCTCAACCGGCACAGCCATTATCTGAATCCGTTCCCCGTGATCGATTTCCTGCGTTCGCTGCCACCCCTGCGCCCCTTCGACGCCATGATCGAAGCCAAAGCCAAGGACCTGGCCCTGCTCCAATTCCGGCAGCACCTGGCCATCTTCGCGCCGGATCTGGTCGCGCGCTGGCAGATCGCGTAAAATGCTACTGTGAAACTCGCACCAGAGCACCCCCACTACCAACACCCCCGCGCCGCCTCCGCCGACGCCTGGACGCCCGTACTCGTCGGCGTCGTCAACAACGCGCGAGATTTCGAGATCGCCCGCGACCAGCACTGGTACCGCATCCCCCTCAAACATGCACCGCGGCAGATCGCTGCTGAATACCTGGCATTGTATCAGACCAGCGTCTTTGGCGCGCAAGGCCAGCGCATCGAGTACTTCGCCCCCATCCTGCGCTATCACCTGACCACGCGCGCCGAACTGCTGCCCGACCAGTCCGACCACCCCCGCGCCAGCGAACAGTACTTCAAACTGGAGATCGGCCCCCTGCAACGCCTGCAACGCCCGATCCCCAACAACACGCAGCCACGGCTGACCTTCATCTACACCACGCTGGAGCGACTGTGGAACGCCGTCGAGATCGGCGACCTGTGGCTGCGCGAGGCCGCGCGCCACAAACTTTACGCCGCCATCCGCGAACAGGGCCTGGCGGTGGAATGTTGGTACCCGGTGGCGATGGGCGACCGCCCGGAGGCCGACCTGGCCCTCTTTGGCCCCAACGGCCGGCTCACCCTCTACATCGACGAACCACCCTGGGACGCCTTCGACGAACCCGGCCCGACTTACAGCACCACACCCGCCATCCCCGCTGACTCGAACGTTTTGCACGCCAACGCCCTCGACCTCCTGGCTGATCCTACCATCCTTCAGGAAACGGTCAGGCGACTGAGCGAGGCCGTCCGGCCCCTGCCTACTCCCGCGTAGGTTAAACGCTTCCGCGGCGCAGGGGTTGGTAGCGCAGCGCCGAGACGATCGAGGTGCGCAATCCCAGGCGCTTCACCGTCCACCGGTGTAGCCAGATATTCCACAACGACATCGTCATAGCCGTGGACAGCGCCGCGCCCATCAGACCGAAAAAGCGGATGCCCAGATAGGTCAGGATGAGATAGAGAAGGGCGCTCCAAGCGAAGACGACGGTCACGCGGATGTGATGACCGGTCACGATCAGCAGCCCCACCACCACGCCGGTGCTGGCGTTGACCAATTGACCCAGGCCGAGGACGATGAGCGGCCCCTGCGCAGCCACGAAGTCAGGGCCGAATAACCGGAGGATGGGCGCGGCGAAGACACTCAGGCCAACGACCACGAGCAGGGCGGGCCAAAAGCTGAGGTGCGCAGCCAGATAGAGCAAGCGTTGCAGAGCTTTCACGTCGCCCTGAGTGTAGAGCGAAGACAGCATGGGCGTGACGACGATGTTCACCGTCGCCATCAGAAACACGACCTGGCCCGTCGTCTTGAGCGCGGCGCCGTACATGCCAACATCGGCGGGAGTCATCAGCGCGCCCACCATCAGCACATCCGCCTGGCGCAAGATGACACTGAAGGCATCGAACAACAGCAGCGGGAGACCCACCAGCATCCACGTCCGCGCCTCGTACAAGGCGCGATCCGCCGCCACCGGCAGCCCCTGGCGCCGCATGGCAATGGCCTGAATGACCAGCTCAATGACCCGCGTGATCGCCGCCGCCGCCAGCACCATCACGGCGACCGCGGGCTGACCAGAGGCCATCAGCGCCACAGCCAGAGCCACGATCAGGATCGGTTCCAGGATGAGGCCAGGGGCCAGCGCCGTGATCACTTGCCGCAAGGCGATGGCCATGCCCCACAGCAAGCGCAGCATCGCAAAGAGCGGCAGCATCCACAGGCCCACGTACCACGCCATCAGATGGGGGATGGCAACGACCTGGCTGAGCCAGTACAGCGCGAGGAGGCCGAGAGCGGCCAGGGCCAAGCTCAGACCGGTGGTCAACAAAAGGCTGCTCCTGATCACGCCCCGCAGCCTGCCGCCGTCCCCTCTGGCGATATATTCTGGGATGAAACGGACGACAGCGTGGTGCATCCCCAGGGGCGGGACCAACGCCAGCAACGTGATCCAGGCGATCACCAGGCTATAGACGCCGTAATCGCTCGGCCCCAGCAGCCGCGCCAGGATGACCTCGCTGACATAGCCCAGGCCGATGCCCAGCACGCGGATGACAATGGCGATGCTGGCCCCGCGAGCAACGGCTGCCGCGAGGTCGCCACGGCGCAAGCGAGCGTACAGGCGAGACACCCTATTCATCCGTTAATACGCCGCAGTATCAAACATACAAAAGCTCTGCCTCGATTCCCTGCGCGGCCAGCATGTCGGCGATTTCCACGGCATAGTTGCGATTCATTACGATCACGGCGTCCGGGCGATACGAGGCCAGGAAATCCGGCAGAACGATCTCCTGCCCGGCGCCTGTCACGAACATCCCCTGCTTGCGCGGGTTGATGTCCACCACATACTCGATCACCGCGGCTTCAGGTAGCAGATTCAGGAACATGATCCCCTTCGATCCCGCTCCCCACACCACGGCGCGTCGCCCGGCCAACGCCAGACGACGGAGCGTCTCTCGCCAACGAGCGATCTCGTCCACGTAACGGCCAGGGAAAGCGGCGGCTCCTTCGGCGATGCTCAGGACAAGCCCTTCGGCGATGCTCAGGACAGACCCTTCGGCGATGCTCAGGGCAGGCGCCACCGCCAGCGTCCGCACTTCATCGCTGGGCCGCAGCCAGGAGACAGGAAGTGCTGGCGCCGCCTCCAGACAAAGGAATTGCTCGCCGAACGTGGCGTAGGCGGCCAGCGTCTCGAAGCCAGCGCGAGCGAACAGGCGGATCAGAGATGGGCGGGTAAAGAAGGAACAGTGTTCGTAGATGATGTCCCACAGAGCCAACTGGCGCAGCATGTAGCCGCCGTCGGGAACCTCGAAGAAGACCCGCACCCCCTCTCGCTCGCCGATGGCGCCTCGCAGCGTATGCAGGAAAGCGAGAGGGTCGGGGATGTGTTCGAGGGTGTGGCGGCAGCAAACGAAATCGGTCGGGATGTGCGCGTAGCGCGCGGAGTAGAAATCGCGCACGAAGGCATAGGGTAAATCGTCGTTTTGTGTTTCTGCGCCTTCACTGGGATCGAAGCCGATCCCCCGGTTGTCGCCCAATTCACACAGCAATTTCAAGAAATCCCCGCGGCCAGAACCGATCTCGACGATGTTCTTGCCATGCAAATCGTAGCGCCGCACCAAATCGGCCGCCAGCGCCTCGGCGTAGCGTTGGAAGGTGGGAGAGAAATGCAGCGAGTTTTCGTAGACGCCCTGATAGGTCATCAACTCTGGCCGAAAGAGCACGTTCCAGATATGGCCACACGCCCGACAAAAGGCCAGACGGATATCGCCGCGAGGGGCGGCCAGGGCGTCGGCGCGGCGTCGCCACAGCAGGTGCAAATGCACAGGCGCCTGCGGGATGTCGAGAAAGGGCGTCGCCCCGCCGTCGCCGCAGGCCGGGCAAATGAAGGTCGTCTCCATCACGTCAACGCCAGCAAACGGGGTTCCAGACCCATTTGCGCCAGGGCATGACGCACTTCGGCGCCGTAGATCGGGTTCATGAGGATGACCTCATCGGGCCGATATTCTTGCAAAAAAGCCGGGGCCGCCACTTCGTGTCCGCTTCCTGGCAAGAAAGCGCCTTGTTTGTAGGGATTGATATCTACCACACAACCCACCTCGTCCTGCACCCCCAGCGTGGTCAGGAATGCGACCGCCTTCGACCCCCCGCCCCAGATGGCCACCCGTCGTCCATTCTGCCGGATGCGCGCCCATTCCTGACGCCAGCCATCCAACTTGTCGCGGACAGCAACCTGAAAACCGGCCACCTCCGCGGCCAATGCCTCCGGGGTCTCTTCGAGGGGCAGGGGGACAGCCGCAGTGCTGGGGTCAGGTCGCCCGGCGATCATCAAGTACTGGTCATCGTAATCCGTCCACAGGTCGGTCACGCGTAAGCCACAACGCCGAAACAGCCGCGCCAGAGAGCCGGGGCTGAAGTAGGAGCAGTGCTCATAGTAGATATCCCAGAATCCTTGTTCGCGCAAGACGCGGACGACATCGGGAACCTGGAAGAAGACCACCATCTTGCTGTCAAAGCCTGGAACTTCTGACGCCGATCGGCGCACCATGCTCACGAAAGCGGCCACGTCCGGGATGTGCTCCAGCGTCATCTTGCAGCAAATGAAGTCGGCGCGGAAGTCGGTGTAGCGTTCGGAGTAGAAATCGGGGATGAAATGAACATCTACGCGGTTGGAGATAGTGGGCGCGCGTTCCGGCACGAAGGCCGGATCGAAGCCGATGCCCCGATTCCCGCCCATCTCACACAACAAAGCCAGGAATTCACCCTTGCCGCAGCCGATCTCGATGATGTCTTTCCCATGCAGGTCGAAGCGGTCGATGAGTTGTTGGGCCAGACGACGATGGAAGGTCTGAAACGTGGGCGAGAAGCCCTGCGTTTCTTCGTAGCGCGGCGAGTATTCGTGCAGGCTGGGGTCGAAGGCGGTGTTGGTGATGAAGCCGCAAGCCGGGCAGAAGCCGAGCGCGATGTCGCCCCGCGGATAGGCCAGCGCTGCCTCACGCGAGGGCATGAGCAGGACGCTGTGGGCGGGGACGCCGCCGACCTCGTAGAAGATGGCGAGATCGGGGCGGCCGCAGGCAGGACAGGAGGTGGTGGGAGACAAAGGCAAGCTGGGTAGTTACTGTCAGGCTATGATCGACGGTCGCGGGATGGGGAGGATGAAGCGACCGCCCCGCCGCCGGTATTCTTCTTGCTGGCGCGTGATCTCGTCGGCGAAGTTCCAGGCCAGGAGGAGGGTGTAGTCGGGCTGGTCTTCCAGCAGCTTCGTGACCGGATGGATGGGCAGGTGGTTGCCGCCCATGAATTTGCCATGTTTGTGGGAGTTGAGATCGACCACGTAGTCCACCAAATCGCTGTCGATGCCGACGTAATTCATCAGCGTGGCGGCTTTGGCAGCAGCGCCATAGGCGGCGATGCGACGGCCCTCTTGTTTCAGCCCGCGCAACAAGGCCAGCAAATCGCGCTTGACCTCCTCCACCCGCTGTGCGAAGTCCCCGTAGAACTGGAACTGATCGACGCCGCGGTCGCGTTCCTCGGCCAACAAGTGCAATACGCTGTCGCCGACGGCGTCGTAGGGGGCAACGAACAAGCGCAACGAGCCGCCGTGGATGGGAAGGCGGCGGATGTCGTTGAGATAGAGTCCCTGTCGGCGAAACAAGCGATCAAGGGTCGTGACCGAGAAATAGCACAGGTGTTGGTGGTAGATGGTGTCGAATTCGCAATGATCGACAAGATCGACGACGTAGGGCGCTTCGATGACGGCCATGCCGGTGGGTTTCAGGATCAGGCGGACGCCGGCGACGAAGCCCTGGAGGTCGGGAACGTGGGCGAGGACGTTGTTGGCCAGGAACAAGTCAGCCTGGCCCTCGGTCTGTCGCAGATCGGCCGCCAGCTCGCGGGTGAAGAACGTATCGAGGGTGCGGATGCCTGCCTGCTGTGCGACTTGGGCGGGGCCTTGCGCCGGATCGATGCCCAGGACGGGAATGCCGGACGACGCGAAGTGGCGGAGCATGTAGCCGTCGTTGCTGGCGGCCTCGATCACCAGGCTGTGTTCGTCCAGATGCATCCGCTCGATCAGTTCGTGGGCGCTGGTGGCAAAATGCTGCATCAAGGCCGGTGAAACGGATGAGTAGTAGGGATAGTCCTGGCGGAAGAGAATGTCGGGCGAAACCGAGACGGTGATCTGCACGAGCGAGCAGATGGGGCAATAGACCAGGTCGAGGGGGGCGGTCAACTCGGGTTGATCGATTTGTGCGCGGGTCAACAGGCGGTCGGCGAGGGGGGTGGCGCCGAGGGAGAGGATGGGGAGAAGATCAGGGTGATCGCAGGCGCGGCAGGGCATGGGCGGAGGAAGGTGACAAGGTGACGGCGCTGAGTACAGCGAGGTGACAGGGTGACGGCGCTGAATACAGCGCGGTGACAGGGTGACAGGGTGACAAGGTGACAAGGGTGGAGGGGAATCAGGAAGGGTGGGCGGCGACCCAGCGCAGGGTGGCGTCGACTTCGCCGGTTTGCATCAGTTCTTGTAAATGGGCGATGCGTTTGTAGCGGGGGCCTTCGAAATCGCCGGGTTGCAGGCCGGCGCGGCGATAGGCGGCGTAGAGTTCTTCGGCGCCGCGGCGGGCATCCCATTGGGGTTGGAATTCCGGCAGCGTCTGGGCGATGAGGTCGCAGTTGACGCGGTAGTTGCGTTTGTCGGGGCCGGCGTCGGGTGCGTATTCGATGCGGCAGTTGGGGACGACGTCGGCGACGAGGGTGGCGATGTCGCGGATGCGGTAGTTTTCGGCTGTGCGACCCACGTTGAAGGCGCGATTATGCACGACCGCGCGCGGGGCGCGGAGAACGGCGAGGAAGGCGCGGGCGATGTCTTCGATGTGGACGATGGGGCGCCAGGGGGTGCCGTCGCTCTTGAGATAGACCTGGCCGGTGGTGTAGGCCCAGGCCACCAGGTTGTTGAGCACGAGATCGAAGCGCAGGCGGGACGAGACGCCATAGGCAGTGGCGTTGCGCAGGAAGGTGGGGCTGAAATCGGTGTTGGCGAGTCCGGCGACTTCTTGCTCCACCAAAACTTTCGATTTGCCATAGGGCGTCACGGGGTTGAAGGCGGAGCTTTCGTCCAGGAAGTCATCGCCGGCAGCGCCGTAATTGCTGCACGAGGACGAGAAGATGTAGCGGGCAACGCCGGCTTGTTGGCACAGGCGCGCGAGCTGCACCGAGGCGCGGTAATTGATCTCGTAGGTGAGATCGGGATTGAGGTTGCCCAGCGGATCGTTGGACAAGCCGGCCAGGTGCACGACGGCGTCGAAGCCTTCGATATCGGCAAGCTCGACATCGCGGATGTCTTTGCGCAGGGCGGGAATATGGTGGGCCGGTTCTTCACCAAACGTGCAGCGCCCGAACAGATCGCTGTCCAGGCCGGCCACATCGCACCCGGCTTCCAGTAGCATAGGGACGAGGACAACGCCGATATAGCCGTTGTGTCCCGTGACCAAAACACGCATATCAATCCTCCCAGAGTTTCCAGGGGGCGTTGCCGCCCTCCCAAAGGCGTTGCAGGATGTATTTCTCGCGTAGGGTGTCCATACACTGCCAGAATGATTCGTGCTTGTAGGCCATCAGCTGCCCGTCGGCAGCCAGGCGCTCGAGCGGCTCTTTTTCCCACACTGTGGCGTCGCCGTCGATGTAGTCGAACACTTCTGGCTCCAGAACGAAGAAGGCGCCGTTGATCCAGCCCTCGCCGATCTGGGGCTTTTCGGTGAACTCGGCCACGCGGTCGCCATCGAAAAGGAGGTGGCCATAACGCGCGGGCGGGCGCACCGCTGTCAGCGTCGCCAGCTTGCCGTGGCCGCGGTGGAAGGCGAGGAGATCGTCCAGATTCACGTCCGCGACGCCGTCGCCCCAGGTGAGTAAAAAGGTCTCGCGGCCGAGATAGGGCGCCAGGCGTTTGATGCGGCCGCCCGTCTGCGTGGCGATGCCGGTGTCGATCAACTCGACCGTCCACTCTGGCGCAAAACCGCCATCCATCTTCACTTCACCCGTGCGCAGGTTGACGGTCAGGTTGCTGTGCAGCGAGCAGAAGTCCATCATGTAGCGCTTGATGACTTCGCCTTTATAACCGAGCGCGATCACGAATTCATTGTAGCCGAAATGGGCATAGTGACGCATGATGTGCCAAAGGATGGGACGCCCGCCGATCTCGACCATCGGCTTGGGTTTGATTTCGGTTTCTTCGGCCAGACGGGTGCCTGCTCCCCCGGCCAGGATGGCTACTTTCATGGCGTTTTACCTTTTTCCCCATGTTCCTGTGATCGCCGCTTCCAAACATTGCTCCAGATCGCCGAAACGCATGTCCACCTTGCTGTGCATGGGCGCGTAGCAGGCCATCTTGCCAGCGTTCGTGGCCATGCGACGAATGCCCAGGCTGCGCACGGGGGCCACGACCGCGCAGGTGTCGGCCACGACTTCGCCGCCGGCGGCCTCGATGATCTGCACCAGCCCGTCTTGCGCCGCGCGCTCGCGGGTGATGCGCGCGGTCGTCACCCACAGCCGGGTGGCCAGTTTCTCACCGCGCAGCCGTTCGGCCACGCGCTGTAGTTCGGTGTACGAGGCGTGTGGGCAACCGATGGTCACCAGATCGATGTCCGTTGTTTCCTGATTGGCGTCCATCACCGCGTAGGCCGGGGCCAGGCTGTCAATGACGAGGCGTTGGGCGTCGGGCCGGATCAGCTTTTCACCCAAATCGCGGGCTTCGGGCGTGTACCCGGCCACATGGTACACAGCCACAGCGCCGTAGGCGGCGATGCCCGCGCCCAGCGTCTTCAGCCGGTCGCCTGCTTCTCCGCCCAGCGTGATGTCTTCGGGCAGCGGTGGCAGCCAGGCGCCCAGATCGGGAAAGAAGGGCGCGCCATCGCCCACGGCCCGCCCCACGATGTAGCTGAGCGCGCCGAAGTCGGCCACGTCCCGCACCGGGCAGACGACCTCGACCACGTGCGTGGCGCGGCGGTTCTCGTCGAGGTGATAGCCGTAACGGGCGGTGCGCCCCACCAGCCCGGCGGCGAGGGCGCTCGGCCCCCCCTCGCGGTTGGTGTAGGCCCCCACCACCGAGTTCGCCCAGGCCACCGCGCTCGATTCCGCCCAAGCCAGGTGATCCCCACGCTGGGGGGCGATGCCTGGGAAGAGGTAGGGTGTGCAGGACATGGTCGGGTTCACGCCCATGCGCACGAAGGCGCCGATGGCCGTGAGTTGGGGCCGAGCGAAATCGGCGGCGATGCCCATCTCCTCCCAGCGGTCAAGCTCCATGCCGGCCGGGTTGAGGGTAGTGGGTACGCGCACTCTGGCGCCCTGCTCGGCCCAGTCGTTCAGAAACTGCACGCCGGCGTCGCCCAGATTCTTGTAGCTGACACCGGAAATCTGCACATGTGTCACCGGAACCAGATCGGGCGCGCCATAGATGCGGCCCAGCGCGGCGACGATCTCCATGGCGCGTTGCACCCCCGCGCCTTCGGCGCCAGCGAGGAGAGATTGCTCGTAGGGGGTGAGGTGAAGCATTGGAGAGCGGAGAGCGGAGAGCGGAGAGCGGAAAGCGGAGAGCGGAAAGCGGAGAGCGGAGAGCGGAGAGCGGAGGGTCAAGGATGCAGGCCGCATGTCACCCTGTCACCCTGTCACCTTGTCACCCTGTCACCCTGCCACGCCTACCTGCTACGATTGAACAGGTGATCGAGGCCGAGGAAGAGGACGACGGCGAGGACGCCGAAGATCAGCAAAAGTTGGCCGAAGCTGGCGTTGACGAGGACGACGAAATGCAGCCGCGACCAGATCAGCCAGAAGGCGACGAGCACGGCGATGGTGAGAAGGATGGCGCGGGAGCGTGGGCGCATAGAAACTCAGGAGGTAAAGGAAAAGAATGTGCGGTGAATTGTAGCACGGCGCGGCCAAAATCGATCATGAGCGCCGCCTGTTTGTCCCCCACGGTTGACCCCCTCCCCCTCCGCCGCTATGATAATGACACTTCCCCATCATCGTCGCCGTTGGCCGTTGATTGTTGACTGTTGACTGCTGACTGTTGACTGCTGACTGTTGATTGCTGACTGTTGATTGTTGACTGTTGATTGTTGATTGTTGATTGTTGATTGTCCTCCCATGCCTCCCCTCTTCGACTCTCGCTTCCCGCCTCCCGCCTCCCGCCTCCTTCTCCTCGCCCTGGCCTTTGCCCTGCTCTCCCTGGCCTGCGGCAGCTTTGCCCCGCGCCCCCAGTTGGAGCCGACCCCCTGGCCCACGTGGACGCCCCGGCCCACACCCACTGCCACGACCCCGCCCCTCCCCACTTCCACACCCACCGTCGCCCCGCCAACCCCCACCCTTGCCCCCACGCCCACCCTTGCCCCCGCTGGCAGCCCACAGATCGGGCAAAAGGCGCGCGTGGTCGCGCCCAACGGCGTCAACATCCGCCAGGCGCCCTCCACGAAGGCAGGACGAGTCGGGCAATTCGGGTCGGGTGTGCTGGTCATGGTATTGGAAGGGCCAGTGCGCGCCGACGGATTCACCTGGTGGCGCGTGGACGACGAAGCAGGGCGGGCGGGTTGGATCGCCGAGAGCGACGCCAACACCCGCTGGCTCGACAGCAATCTCGGCAATCCCCGACCTGTGAACCGTCCCGTGCGTGCCGGCGATACGGTTGCGGTCACGGTGCCAGCAGGCGTCGTACTGGCGATCCGTTTCGAACCAGGACAAGGGGCGCTGGTCTCGCGGCGGTTGACGGCAGGGGCAGTGCTGCGCGCAGTGGAGGGGCCAGCGTTGGTGGACGGGTTGCGCTGGTGGCGGGTGGCAGGCGAGAGCGGCATCGCCGGGTGGGCTGCCGAAGGCGACGCCAGCGAGCGCTGGTTGTCGCCGATCGAGTGATCTTCGCACCTGCGAGCGGCTCACAAGTCTCGTGCAAAGTTTCACGAAGTATGATCTATATCATAGCATGTTGCGCAGCTTGGGTTTAGAGTGAAGGCAGTCTTGGGTGCGATGCACCCGCACAATATTTTCCATTGGAGTTGAACCGATGTTAGTCACCGATTGTCACTGCTGCGTTATCGACCAAACCTGGGATGACATCGCGCGCGTCGCCTGGGCGGGCTATCTCAACGATGGTCGCGGCCTGGTGCGCGTGGATGCGCCGCGCGGCAATGAGGCTGTCGCTCGCCCCCTCATGCTCTACCAACCGCTTGCCACCGGCTTGACGCCCGAAGAAGCCGATCTGGTGCAAGCCTACGATCCGACCCGAGAAGTCATCGTCGTCGTCACCGACCACGATGGCCGCCACGCCTGCAAAGCCAGCCATCTGGACTGGACGCCGCCAGCCGCCTACGCTCACACCGCGCGCGTCCCCATCCTCAACTGACCCCTCCGCCTCCTTTTGGGTTCGAGACGCCGGGCCTCGCCATTGGCCCGGCGTCTCTGTTTGAACATGATGTCAGTCGCCGAACTTGATGCCCTGGGCCAGGGGAAGCTGGGTGGACCAGTTGATCGTGTTGGTCTGGCGGCGCATGTAGACCTTCCAGGCGTCCGAGCCTGACTCGCGGCCCCCGCCGGTCTCCTTCTCCCCACCAAAAGCGCCGCCAATCTCGGCCCCAGAAGTGCCGATATTGACATTGGCGATGCCGCAGTCCGAGCCGGTGACGGCCAGGAAGCGCTCCATCGTGCGCATGCTGTCGGTGAAGATGGCGCTGGAGAGGCCCTGAGGAACGCCGTTGTGCAGGTCGATGGCCTCGTCCAGATTCTCGTATTGCAACAAATAGAGGATGGGGGCGAAGGTTTCCTGCTTGACGATTTCCGTCTGGCCGGGCATACGGATGATGGTGGGTTCGACGAAGTTGGGGCCGAGGTCGGGGAGCATATGGCCGCCGTAGATCACTTCGCCGCCCTGTGCTCTGGCTTTGTCCAGGGCATCGAACATGTCTTCCACGGCCTTGCCATCCACCAAAGGCCCCATCAGCACACCCTCGACCAGTGGGTCGCCGATGCGCACCTGGCCGTAGGCTCGCACCAGGCGGGCTTCGAGTTCGGCGGCGATGTCTTTGTGGACGATGATGCGGCGGGTGGAGGTGCAGCGCTGGCCGGCGGTGCCGACAGCGCCAAAGAGGATGGCGCGGGTGGCCATATCCAGATCGGCGTCAGCGGCGACGATGATGCCGTTGTTGCCGCCCAACTCCAGGATCGAGCGGCCAAAGCGACCGGCCACGGCCTCGGCCACGCGCTTGCCCACGCCAGTCGAGCCGGTGAACGAGATCAGGGGCAGGCGATGGTCGTTGAGCATCTGCTCGCCCACATCGCGGCCCGAACCGATGGCCAGGGTGAAGACGCCGCTGAGGCCGTAGTCGGCCATCACGCGGTTGGCGATGTGCTGGACGGCGATGGCGGTGAGGGGCGTGCTGGAAGAGGGTTTCCAGACCACGGTGTCGCCACAGACGGCGGCCAGGGTGCTGTTCCAGGCCCAGACGGCGGTGGGGAAGTTGAACGAGGTGATGAGGCCGAGAACGCCCAGCGGATGCCATTGTTCGTACATCCGGTGTTGGGGACGCTCGGAGTGCATGCTGAGGCCGTAGAGTTGGCGCGAGAGGCCGACGGCGAAATCGGCGATGTCGATCATTTCCTGGACTTCGCCCAGGCCCTCAGGCTTGATCTTGCCCATCTCCAGCGTGACGAGATCTCCCAGCGGTTCTTTCATCTCGCGCAGGGCGTTGCCCAGGTCGCGCACGACTTCGCCGCGTTTGGGTGCGGGCATGGTGCGCCAGGTCAGGAAGGACTGGTGGGCGGCGGAGACGACGGTTTCATAGGTCGCAGGCGTGGCCTGGACGATGCTGGCAATGGCGTTGTTGGTGGTGGGATTGTAGGAGACGAGTTGTTTGCCTTTGGGGTCGGCGATCCAACCGTCGGGGCCAGTGCAGGCGCCGGGGTTGACTTCCTGGATGCCGAGATGGGTCAAAAGTGGTTTCATGGCGTGTTCCGCGGGTTTGAATAGGGGTGCGACGCACACGGGGGCGTGCGGCGCCCCGGCCCCCCCGTTTAGCACCACG
>JAYRVO010000111.1:0-47347 GCA_041918515.1 Chloroflexota bacterium
CACTTCCACGCCCACCCGCACCCCCACTGCCACACCCGACCGCTTCACCGTCACCCTCCGCAACGGCATCGGCGGCTACGCCGGCATTCAGGACACCCACCTTTCCGCCCTCGACCCCCAGATCAACTACGTCGCCGCGCCCCTCCTCGCCATCCAGGAGACGGCCGGCTTGCAGAATCGCGGCCTGCTCATCATCGACCTGCGCCCCCTTCCTCCCGGCGCCGTCATCCGCAACGCCGAACTACACCTCTTCCCCACCTATCGCAGCCAATCCGCTGTCGGGCGCTCGCTCCTCCTTCATCGCCTGCTCCACACCTGGTTCCCCCCTGCCGCCAACTGGCACCTGGCCACCGAGATCATGCCCTGGACCCAACCCGGCGCCGCCGGCGCCGGCAGCGACTACCGCGCCATCCCCAGCGCCGCCGCCCCGCTAGATAGCGGCGACGAGATCGTGATCGACGTAACCGTCGACGTGCAAGCCTGGCTGAACGGCGAACCGAATTACGGCTGGCTCCTGAAACTGGGCGATCCCAGCCCCCGTGCCATCGCCCTGGCCAGCAGCGACCACGACGACATCGGCCTGCGTCCCCTCCTCAGCATCACCCTGGCCACCGGCGCCATCCTGGCAACCCCTACCCCCACCCCCACCCCTGTCGCCACCCCCACCCCCAGCGGTCAGACCGGCGCCACCACCTTCACCCTGCCCCTCGCCCCTGGCTGGCAAACCTTCTCCCTGCCCGTCGTTCCGATAAATCCCAACCTGCCTGCCGTACTCGCCAGCATCGACGGCAAATACACCGCCGTGCGCTGGTGGGACAACAACGGCCACCCCGGCCGCTGGCGCACCTACACCCCCGGCGCCCCCAACAACGACCTCCCCGCCATTCCCGAACTGATCGGCGTCTGGGCGCAGATCACGCAACCCACAACACTTAGTGTGACTGGGCTGCGCCCCCGCACCACCCTCATCCACCTCGAACCCGGTTGGAACCAGATCGGCTTCCCCGCCCTCGCGCCCCAGCGCGTCGAAGCGACCCTGGCCGCCATCGCCAACAGCTACGACCTGGCCCGCGTTTGGGACAACAACGCCCAGCTTTGGCGTTCCTTTACCCCCGGCGACCCCGCCAACACCCTCACCGCCTTCCAGCCCGGCGACGCCATCTGGATCCACGCCACCGCCTCGGTGGACCTGACCATCATCAACTGAGCAACCACCGCATTTCTTGCTTCGCAGCCGCACCGTCGACGGTGCGGCTTTTTTGTCGCCCATGTGCGGCGCGCGATCGCAAGCCGCACTACTGCGTCGCAACCGCATCGTCATCTTTAATAACAAGTGATATTGTTCTATTTTGCACAAACTCACGATCATCACCCAAAGCGTCAATCGCCGCCCCAAACCTATGCGCACCAAAACCATTCCACCCACCGAAACAGCCACCCAACCCGCACAACCCGCAGGCCCACCCCTCGCCAGCGCGCCTGCGCTCAGTCCTGCGCTCGACACCGTCCGCCCTCCTACTGTCCCGACCCCCTTGCGCGGCAACCTGGGGCGCTGTCCCATCCCCCACGATCGCCTCAGCCATCAGAAAACCGCCCCGCTGGTCGAACCAACGGGGACGCCGGTGGAACAGGACGCCGATGGGGTGTGGCACATTCGTGGCTTCAACGAAGCCCGCGCCGTACTGCGCTCGGACGCAATCAAACAGGCCGGGTTCAAAGCCGAGACCATGGACCAGGCGCCCATCCAACTCAAGAAGCCCGTGCTCTTCATGGACGGCGAGCAACACCGCGACCAGCGCCGGCAAACGGCCCGATTCTTCACCCCCGCCACCACCCAAAGCCAATACCAGCAGTTGATGGAGGACTACGCCGACCAGGTCATCGCCCAATTCATCCGCAAACGCCACGCCAACCTCGGCGATCTCAGCTTGCAGATGGCGGTCAAAGTGGCGGCGCAGGTGGTGGGTTTGACCGACTCGCGCTGGCCGGGGATGGACAAGCGCATCGCCGCCTTCACCTATCAGAACCCGGAAACATTTGGCTGGTCCCCGCGCAAACTCTACCGCTTTCTGAAAATTCAGTGGCAAATGCTCCGCTTCTACTTCTTGGACGTGCAGCCTGCCATCCGCGCCCGCAAACGCAACCCACGCGCCGATGTCATCTCCCACCTCATCGCCTCCAACTACAACGGCCCCGAAATCCTGATCGAGTGCATCACCTACGGCACGGCGGGAATGGTGACCACGCGCGAATTCATCAGCGTCGCCGCCTGGCATTGTCTCACCCAGCCCGACTATCGAGAATTCTATCTGAGCAGCGACCAGGAGACGCGTTATCAATTCCTGCACGAGTTATTGCGCCTGGAGCCGGTGGTGGGGCGGTTGTATCGGCGCGTTCTCAGCGAGATCGAGTTCGAGAGCCAGGGCCAACAGATCACTATCCCCGCCGGCGATCTCATCGATCTCCACCTCTATGCCATCAACGCCGACGAGACCATCGTGGGTGAACAACCTCTGTCTTTCTGCCCAGAGCGCGAGCTGCAAGAGATGCGCCCGCGCGTACCAGCCTACGTCATGGGCTTTGGCGATGGCGAACATCGTTGCCCCGGCTCCTACATCGCCATCCAGGAAACCGATGTCTTCCTCCAGCGTTTGCTCGCCTTGGACGGCCTGCGCCTGGAGCGCGAACCAAGCGTGAGCTACAACGATCTCATCAAAGGTTACGAGGTCCGGGGCCTTCTCCTGACGCTCGACGCCTGAAAGTATGCTATGAACAGGGATGCGCGTGACAGTCGTCTTCGCGGCGACTATCACGCGGCGCGTTCGGGGATAGAGCAAGGGGCCAATAATTTTTATGAAGTGATTCATAAAAATTTGACAGTCCTTTACACAGCCTCTTATAATCCGTCCACTTGTTGCTTGAAACGTGACGAGTGAAACGTGAACCCTTGCTGTCACCCCTTTCCTGAACAAGGGCGACGCCGCAACCTCAGCACATTTCACACCTCACGTTTCGCATCTTCATCTTTATACGGCGCCCCCGCCCTCACTCCACTCACTCTCAAGAGGTCTCACGCCATGCGTGTTGCACTCATCAACCCGCGTTTCCGTTTACCCATCGACACCCGCACGACGCCGCATCTGGGCCTGGCCTATTTGGGCGCCGTTTCCGAGCGCCGGGGTGACGAAGTTCGCATCTTCGATGCCGATGTCGAAGACCAACCACTAGACGAATTCATTCAGGAATTTCGGCCTGATGTCGTTGGCATCACAGCCAACACGCCGCAGGTGAAGCAAGCCTGGCGACACGCCGCCCAGATCAAGGCGGTGCGCGATGTGCCCATCATCGTCGGCGGCCCCCACCCCAGCGTCGCTGCCGAAGACCTGGATTTCGAGTCGGCCAAGAACCCTCATGTCGATCTGGTCGTACGCGGGGAGGGCGAAGAGAGTTGGATCGAGATCTGCGACAAGATCGAAGCCTTCATGCGAGACCAGGAAGACTACTCGGTGAAGGCGTTGATGGATCCGGCCAAGGGGCTGTGGAAGGATGTGGAAGGAATCACCTACAAGGCAGGCGATGGCGAGCTCCATCGCAATCCCGACCGCCCCGCCATCGATAATCTGGATGGCTTGCCCTGGCCGGCCTACCATCTCTTCAAGATGCACAAGTATACGAACCTGCAGCCCGCCACCGACCACGTAGACGGCGCCCGCAGCTTCAGCATCCTGACAAGCCGGGGCTGCCCCTATCGCTGCTCCTTCTGCTCGCAATCGATCATGCCGATCCGTTGGCGCAGTCGCACCCCGGAAAACGTGCTGGCCGAATGGCGACACCTGGTGGAGGAGATGGGCGCGCAGGAGATCGGCGTACTCGACGACAGCGCCAACATCCGCAAAAAGCGCTTGCACGAGCTGGCCGATCTGCTGATCGAAAACCATCTCAATCACGTACCCTGGATCTTCGTCAATGGCATCCGCGCCAACCTGGCCGATCACGATCTGATGAGCAAGCTCAAACAGGCGGGCCTCAAACGGACTGCTTTCGGGGTGGAGACCGGCAATCCTCAAATCCTCAAGCAGATCGACAAGAACATCGACCTGGACACCATTCGCCAGGCGTTCAAGGTGTGCAAAGAGGTGGGACTGGAGACGATCGGCTTCTTCATCATCGGCCTGCCGGGCGAGAGCCGCCAAACGATGCAGGACACCATCGACTTCGCCATCGAGCTAGACCCCTTCATCGCCAACTTTAGCATGATGACCCCTTATCCTGGCACGGCTGTGTACGGGCAGGTGAAGCGTGAGGGGCGGATGTTGATCAAGGACTGGGAGGACTACGTCTTCTTCGAACAGCAGGCGCGTTATGAGATGGGCGAGGTCACGGCAGGACTGGTGGAAGAGATGTATCGCAAGGCGTATCGCAGCTTCTACCTGCGGCCTTCACCGATCATGCGCCGTCTGAAGACCAGGGACTTCTGGTTCAATCTGCCGCGCAACCTGCGCATCGCCAGCCGCACTTTCGTGCCCAAGAAGGAAAAGACAGCCCTGCGCAAAACGATCGAGGCCGAGGCGCTGACGTGAGGCCCACGTGCGCCAGCCTTGCAACATTGTCATGCAAAGATGGCGCCGCATTCAGGTCGTTTTCATGTATTTGCCCAATAATCTGGGGAATAAGACCCTAAAGGTTTCCGAAACCTTTAGGGTTTAGACGCCCGACATGGAGGAACGCGCGATGCGAATCGCTTTGATTGGTCCCAAGTGGAATGCAATGGTCAATGCCTACCCCCCGCTCGGTTTGGGGTATTTGGCGGCCATCGCCGAGCAGGATGGCCATGAATGCCGTATCTTCGACTTCGGCCTGCGCCCGCAGCGCCCCCTGCGCGACGAAGTGCAGGATGTGATCTCTTTCCAGCCCGACCTGGTCGCCTTCACCTCGATGACGACCAGCTACGCCAGTGTGGAAGAAGCAGCGGCGTTGCTGAAAGAGGCGCTAGGCGTCACCACCATCATCGGCGGCCCCCACGCCACCTCGTTGCCCCATGAGACTTTGCAGAATCCGCATCTCGATTTTCTGGTCTATGGCGGGGGCGAATACATCTTCCGGGATTTCCTACGCGCCTTCGCATCGGGCCGGCGCAACTGGGGCGACATCCAGGGGTTGTGGTACAAGGAAGACGGCAAACTGATCGACGGCGGTGAGCGCCCCGAAATCAAGGACCTCGATGCTCTGCCCTTCCCCGCCCGCCATCTCTTCGAACTGGACAAATACCCTCTCTACGCACCCAACGGTGAGCCGATGCTGACTGTACTCAGCAGCCGCGGCTGCCCCTGGAACTGCTCTTTCTGTTTCAAGGGCATCGTCGGTCGCACCTACCACCAGCGCAGCCCCGAAAACATCACCACTGAACTGCAGCAGATCATCGATACTTACGGCGTGCGCAATTTCTACTTCATCGACGACCTGTTCACGATCGATGTCAAGCGTCTCGATGCCATTCTCGATCACTTCATCGACCGCAACATGGACGTGCGCTGGCGTTGTCTGGCTCGCGTCGATCGCGTCAATCCCGACCTGCTCAAGAAGATGCAGAAGGCCGGCTGCCGCCAGGTGCATTACGGCATCGAGAGCGGCAACGCCGAGGTGCTCAAACGCACAGCCAAGCACATCAATCTGAACCAGGTGCGCGACGCCGTCAAATGGACCGAGGAAGCCGGCATTCAGAGCAAAGGCTATTTCATCCTCGGCCTGCCCGGCGACACCACCGAAACCATGGAAGAGACCATCACCTTCGCCGCCAGCCTGGACCTTAGCGAAGCCATGTTCTCGATCGCCACGCCCATGCCAGGCACACAGCTTTGGAACGAACTGCTGCGCAAGCGCCCTGAAACCCAATACGACGCCGATTTCACGAAAAGCTACTACTATAACAGCTATCTCTCCGAGATCGCGCCGTTCATGAACGTCTCGGAAGTGAGCGACGACGTGCTCAGCCAGATGGCGCTCAAGGCTCGTGAGCGCTTCCTGGAAGCGAAAAAGAAACGTCTATACCGCCAGAGCTTTGGGGAAAGAGCTGGCGACCTGTTATGGAACGTCTCGCGTGTGAAGCCCATCCGCAAAGTGGGCAGCACCCTGGCGAAGGCAGGTCTCTTTGGCGGCTTCCGGCGCACGAAAGACGTCTATTTTGGTGCGGCATCGTGGAGTTAGGTAATTGGTTATTAGTAATTAGTAATTAGTAATTAGTTATTAGTAATTGGTGATCAATAACCAATAACCAATTACTAATAACCAATAACCAATAACCAATAACAAAATTTACTTTATGGCCAATCAACCGCTTTCCTTCCAAGACAAACTTCGCAACAAAACCCGTCATTACCGCCGCAAAGTCTTGGGACCGGTGAAATGGGCGGCATACGAGACACACCAGACGCGCTGGGTGCCGCCGCCCGACCGGATGTACATCGAATCCACCAACATCTGCAACCTGGGCTGCATCATGTGCCCCACCGGGCGCAAAGAAATTACCCGCGCCCACGGCTACATGAAGTGGGAGGTATTCAAACAGATCGTGGACGAGATGGCTCCTTACGTCAAGGCCACAACGCTCCACATCTGGGGCGAGCCGCTGCTGCACAAGCGCATTTACGACATGGTGGCCTACTGCCAGGAGAAAGGGCTACGGGCCGAGATCAGCACGAACGCGACGCTGTTGAACGAAGAACGGGGGCGCAAGCTGCTGGAGGCCGGGCTGAACGTCATCTATCTCTGCCAGGATGGCATCCGGCCGGAAACCTATGAAAGTGTGCGGGTGAACGCCGACTTCGAGCGTACGAACGAGAACATCCGCCGCTTCGTCGAGATGAAACACCTGGGCGGCTACCAGACCTTCATCAATTTGCAGATCATCGAGATGGCGAGCACGAAGGACGAGACCACCGCCTTTGTCGAGAAATGGAAGGGCGTCCCCGGCGTGGATCTCGTCCACGTCAAACCATTCGATTCCTGGGGAGACCAGGTGGAGGCGATTAGCGCCCTCCGGCTCGACGGCGACAGGACGCTCCCGCCCCGTTTCCCCTGCCCCAACTTGTGGTATCACGTCCACATTTATTGGGATGGCTCGATCGCCATGTGCGACCGTGACTTCAACCTCGACTTCGACCTCGGCAACGTCATCGATCCCGATGGCAATGTGCGGGTGATGAAAAACTGGAACGGCCCCAAGATGCAGGAGTTGCGGCGCCTGCACATTGAGGGCAGCTACGAAAAACCCTGCAACACTTGCAGCGAATGGGCCTGGTGGCGGCCCCAATTATTCACCTCCTATGGCAATCGGCCTGTGCAAGAGCAATTCAGCGGTCAGGCGGTGCGCGTGAGCGGCGGCGAGTCCTCGCAGACAGCCCCGATCGATCTCCTCTTGCCAAACGACACTATTTGATCGCCGGGTTGATCCGTGATTTGAATTCCTGCATACTACGTACTTCGTCGTGACCCCTAACGCAGTACGTAGTACGCCCATGCCCCTCCACCTTTTACTGATTCTCCCCACCTCGCCTCTCCCCATTTTTTCGGGTGGGCGAGTGCGGATGTACGAAATTCTACGGCGGCTGGCGCCGCGGCACGAGATCACCGTGCTCGGCTTTTGGCGAAATGAGGAGGCGCGAGTGGGTTTGGCACAGTTGGGGCGGGAGTTGGGGATCGAAGTCAACGCTATTCCTTTCGCCCGCCTGGGCCGCGACCGTCAACTTATCCCCACCGTTTGGCAGCGCTGGCAGGGGCGGCGCGCTGGCTTGCCCACCGACATCGCTTTGTGGGATCAGCTGGCCATGCGCCAGGCGATTCGACAGACGCTGGCCCAGAAACCGATCGATGTGGTGCAAGTCGAATGGCCCTATCTCGCCCCCTACGCTCTGGCGCATCCTGAACGCCCCAACCTCCTCATCACCCACGACATCTTCAGCATCGGCATCGCCCGCCGCGCCGCCGTAGCTCCTTCGCCCCGACAACGGCGACAGCTCGAACAGCAGGCCAACGCCTGGGCGCGCTACGAAAGCCTGATCTATCCCCGTTTCGGCGCCGTCGCGGCCATGTCAGCCGCAGATGCCGACATCATCCGGCAGCGAGCGCCCGCCGCCCGCGTCATCATCCTGCCCAACGGCGTCGACACCGTCGCCCTGACCCCGGGCGAAGTGCGCGCCCAGCCCCGCAACCTCATCTTCGTCGGCTCGCCCACCCATCCCCCCAACCTCGACGCCGCCTGTTGGTTCCTGACCGCCATCTGGCCTAACCTGCATCAGCACCACCCCGACCTGCACCTGACCTTGGTCAACCTCGATCATCCCCAGGTGCGCGCCTGCCTCCGCCCCGGCGTCGAACTGCTTGGCCGCCAGCCAGACCTAGCACCCCTCTATCGCCAGGCCGACATCGCCATCGCCCCCTTGCGCGCTGGCTCCGGCACCCGTCTCAAAATCCTGGAAGCCTTCGCCCTCGGCATCCCCGTCGTCAGCACCCCGGTCGGTCACGAAGGATTGAGCGTGCTCCCTGGCGAGCACCTGCTCAGCGCCGAGACAGCTGCGACTTTTGGCGACGCCATCGCCCGTCTGCTGGCTGACGCCGACTTGCGCCGCCGTCTGGCTGCCAACGCCCGCACCCTCGCCGTCGCCCACTACGATTGGGATCAGATCGCGGCCCAACACGAAGCCGTCTACAACGATCTGGTCGCCTGACGGCTTTGTAGGCGCGGCCCAGTTCGTGGAGAATGCGCTACATGTTCCACCGCATCTGCATCTTCTGTGGCTCCAACCCTGGCCTGAACGACACCTACCAGCAAGTCGCTGCCGATCTGGGCGGCCTTCTGGCCGCGCGCGGCATCGGCGTCGTCTATGGCGGCGGCCGTGTGGGCATCATGGGCGCGCTCGCCGACGCCGCCCTGGCAGCCGGAGGCGAAGTCATCGGCATCCTGCCTGTGACCATGAACCGGCCCGGCATCCCCCATCTCGGCCTCACCGAACTGCACGTCGTGGACTCGATGCACACGCGCAAAGCCACGATGATCGCCCTCGCCGACGCCTTCATCGCTCTGCCCGGCGGCCTCGGCACATTCGATGAACTGTTCGAGGCCATGACCCTGAGCCAGCTTGGCTACCAACCCAAGCCCATTGGCATTCTCAACGTTGCCGGCTACTACGACCCCCTCGTGAGCATGATCGACCACGCCGTCGCCCACGGCTTCGTTAGCGCTCAACACCGGGGGATTTTCGTTGTCGAGACCGATCCCCTTGCCCTCTTGATCGCCCTGCACGATTTTCACCACCCGGCTGGCTCGAAATGGACGGCCCTGGATCCTGACTGAGATGAACCCTCTCCTCTATCTCGCTGCCATTGCTGCCGGCTTTGGCGCCGGTTTCATCAACACCCTGGCCGGCAATGGCTCTTCCCTCACCCTGCCCTTGCTCATCTTCATGGGGCTGCCCCCCACCGTGGCCAACGGCACCAACCGCATCGGCGTCATTTTGCAGACCCTCGTCAGCACTGGCACCTACCATCGAGCCGAGGCCATGCTCTGGCGAGACGCCTTGTTCCTGATCGCCCCCGCCGCTCTCGGCGGCCTGATTGGCGCCCGAATCGCCGTCGATCTCGATCAAGAGAAGATGAGACTGGCGATCGGCGCTATGCTCCTCCTCACCTTCTTCCTCATCCTGCTCCGGCCCGAACGGTGGCTGCAAGGACGCCCGCAAGGTGCGCGGCCCCTACGCTGGTTCGACTGGATCTTCTTCTTCGCCATCGGCATCTATGGCGGTTTCATTCAGGCCGGAGTGGGCATTTTTCTGTTGGTGGCGTTGGTGCTCAGCCTGGGCCACAACCTGGTGCGCGGCAACGCCATCAAATCGTTCCTGGTGCTCGCCCTCAACCTTGTCGCCCTCGTCGTCTTCGTGCGCAGCCATCAAGTCAACTGGCTGTTGGGCTTCATCCTGGGCATCGGCCAAATCTTGGGCGCCTGGATGGCCGCGCGCCTGGCCACGCAACACTGGGCGCAGGTTTGGGTCTATCGCCTGCTGTTGGTCGTCGTCGTGATCTCATCCATACAAATGTTTTTGGGCGCGTAGGGGCAGGGCTGACAAGGGCAGGGCTGACAGAAAATTTGACAAGTTGACTGTGTGCTCTTAGAATCGAGACGAAATCTCACTGAGATAGAATCTCAGCTGCAAAGGACGTCGTTTCGATGATGGATTTGGCAGAACAGGTCAATCGCGCCGGTTACAAGCTTACACCGCCGCGCCAGGCGGTGTTGCAAGTGCTGGCGGAGAGCAACGGGCATCTGACTCACGCGCAGGTGTGGGAGCGCGGGCTGGCTCTGCACCCTGCCTTGGGCCGGGCCACCGTTTATCGCACACTAGAGTTGCTCACCAGCCTGGGCATCGTGCGCCCGCTCTATCTGGGCGATCAGAGCGTCTGTTTTTGCCGGGCCGACGGCGCCCATCATCATCTGATCTGCTCGGACTGCGGCGCCGTGGTCGAGTTCGAGGAGTGCGTCATCGACGGCCTGCAACAGAACTTGTCCGAGCGTTTTGACTTCCAGATTCGTGGCCACCTGTTGGAATTTTACGGCTTGTGCAGTCGCTGTCACGAAAGAAACGTCACGGCAGAGGAGGTTGCGGCGTGAGCGTTCGGGTGTGTTCTCGTCTTCTACTGAGGGTTCTGCCGACGGCGGCTGTCATCATTCTGCTGGGAGCGCTGGTCGCCTGCCAGCCGGCTATGCTTCCGGCGCCATCGCCGGTCAAACTGAAGGTGGTGGCTGCCGAATCCTTCCTTGCCGACATGGCCCAGAATGTGGCGGGCGACCGCTTGCAGGTGGCGACGTTGATGCCGCTGGGCCTGGACCCCCACGCCTTCGAGCCGACGCCGCGGGATGTGGCAACGGTCGCCGATAGCCAGGTGCTGATCGTCAACGGTGCTGGCTTCGAGGAGTGGCTGCAAGAGGTGCTTGACAACGCGGGGGGACAGCGCCAGGTGATCGAGGCGACGGCCGGGCTGGTCGCTCCCCAGGAACGCGCGGGCGACCCGCATTTCTGGCTCGATCCGAACTACGCCATCCGCTATGTGGAGAATATCCGTGATGGGCTGAGCTACGCCGACCCTGAAGGCGAGTATCTCTATGCCAAGAACGCCGCCGCCTATGTTGCTCAACTCAAGGAGTTGGACGCCTGGATCGCCGGGCAGGTGCGGCAAATCCCCCCAGAACGCCGCCTGATCGTGACCAACCATGAGAGTTTCGGCTATTTTGCCGATCGCTACGGCTTCACGATCATCGGTGCGATCGTGCCCAGCGTCAGCAGTGGCGCTGCACCATCGGCGCAACAACTGGCGCAACTGATCGATCAGATCAAGGCCACGGGCGCCACCGCCATCTTTCTGGAGACGGGTGCCAACGACCAACTGGCGAACCAGGTGGCGCAAGAGACCGGCGTCAAGGTGGTGACCGATCTGTACACCCATTCCATGACGCCGGCGGATGGCCCAGCGCCGACCTATATCGCCATGATGCGCCATAACGTTCAGGTCATGGTCGAGGCTTTGCAACCGTGAAGCAAGCAGGAAAAGCAGCCATCCCCACTTCTGCCCAGGGCGCGCCCGTTGCTCCGGCGCGGCTGGAGATCGATCACATCACAGTGGGGTATAACGGACAGCCCGTGCTCCAAGATATTGCGTTCCAGGTGCCGCACGGCGCCCGCGTGGCCGTGGTCGGTCCGAACGGGGCTGGCAAGTCCACTCTGTTCAAGGCGTTGGTCGGTTTGCTGCCGCTGCAAGCTGGGCGTATCTTGATCCACGGCCAGTCGGTGGGCGCGCATCAGGATTGCGTCGCCTATGTGCCGCAGCGTGAGGAGGTCGATTGGCGTTTTCCGGTCACGGTGGCGGATGTGGTGATGATGGGTCGCTACGGACGCCAGGGGTGGCTGCGGCGGGCGAGCAAGGCCGATCACGAGGTCGTCGCGCGCGCGCTTGAGCAGATGGGCATCACTGACCTCGGTGAGCGATCGATTGGCGAGTTGTCGGGGGGGCAGCAGCAACGCGTCTTCCTGGCGCGGGCGCTGGCCCAGGAGCCGCACATTTTGCTTATGGATGAACCGTTCACCGGCGTCGATATCGTCACCCAAGAGGCTACGCTCGCTTTGTTGGAGGGCCTGAAGGCGCAGGAGGTGACGGCGATGGTCTCGACCCACGATCTGAGTTTGGCAGCGGCGCGTTTCGATCTCGTACTGCTCTTGAACCACCAGGTGATCGCCTATGGCCCGCCAGCGCAGGTGTTTACGGCGCCGTCCATCAGCCGCGCTTTTGGCGGTAAGGTGCTCGAACTCAACAACATGATCGTGGTGGATGAGTGTTGCCCGCCCGAAGATGGGGAAGGTGCGCTCGCATGATGGAATGGTTGCTGAGTCCGCTGGGCTATGCTTTCATGCAGCGCGGTTTGCTGGCCGCGCTGATGGTCGGCATCCTGTGTTCGGTAATCGGCTGTTATGTGGTGCTCCGCTCGATGGCCTTCCTGGGCGACGCACTGGCGCACGCGGTTTTGCCGGGCGTGGCCATCGCCTATCTGCTCGGCGCCAATCTGACGGCAGGGGCTTTGGTTGCTGCTGTCGTCGTGGCCTTGTTCATCGGCTTGTTCACGCGTCAGGGCGCTGTCAAAGAGGACACAGCGATTGGCATCCTCTTTACAGCGGCCCTGGCCCTGGGCGTTTTGCTGATCAGCAGCATCCGCACTTACGCCGTAGATCTGAGTCACATCTTGTTTGGCAATGTGCTGGGGGTCAGCCCGGCTGATCTGTGGCTAACGGGCGTGCTCGGCCTGGCGATCCTGGCGGTCGTGACCCTGGCCTATAAACCTTTTCTGGTCATCTCGTTCGACCCGATGCTGGCCACGACGCTGCGGCTGCGCGTTGAGTTCTATCGCAACCTGATGCTCGTTCTGCTGGCGCTGACTATCGTGGTTTCGATGCAGACGGTGGGCGTGGGCCTGGTGGCGGCGATGCTGGTCACACCTGGCGCTACTGCGTATCTGTTCACCCGTCGTCTTCCGACCATGATGGCGGCGGCGGGCATCATCGGCGCTATCTCCGCGGTGGTCGGTTTGTACGCCAGCTATTACTTGAACGTGGCCTCGGGCGCGGCGGTCGTGCTGGTGGCCACGTTTTTTTTCGTTGTAGCCTTCCTTTTTGCGCCGCAACGTGGGTTGTTGAGGCGGCGCCGGCAGGTTTGAGGGCGAGATTTATGTAGACGGGGGTCGCCACACGAACGGCTGCGAATAGCACAGAAAGCGAAAACCCAGCTTCTCCAGGATGGGGCGGCTCATGGGGCTGGCATCGACGGTGAGAAAACGGACGCCGCGGGTGTGCGCTTCTTGGGCGCGCACGGCCACCAACGCTGTGTACAAACCCCGTCCCCGAAAGCGCGACACGGTCGAACCGCCCCACAAATCGGCAAACGAGCGCCCTTCGTGGAAACGAATCCAGGCGCTGGTGGCAGGCGCATCATCGACATAAGCCGCATACACGCTGAGCAATTGTGGCGCTCGCGCCCGATCTCGCTCCAGCTCCTGCCGGAGATCAGAAAATGGTTCGTTCCACACTTCTTCGAGCACCGTTGCCAGGTCGTCGAATTGGGCGGAAGTGGTGATGCGGCGCACATCCGCCGTCACCGGCTGCCAAAGATAGGTGGGCGCGTGTTCGAGGTCGAGCGCCAGTAGGGCTTCCGGCTCTTCGGACTCGAAGCCGTGCGCCAGCAAGCGGTCTTTCAAATCGGCGGGCGTGTCGTGGCTGTACACCTTCCACTCGAATTCACGGCCCAGCTCGGCAAAGCGGGCGATCTGAGCGCGAATGGCTGCATCGGCGTTGTTCTCGTCCAGGCGGGTGTATAAAACCCAGCCGCCGTGCTTCTGGCCAACCTCGCTCACACACACGGTGAGCCCCGGCGACTGCATGACCTGGGCCATGAAGGTGGGTGGGTTCTGGCGCATCTCGGCGTCGTATAGGACCAGGATGTCAGATTCGTCAAGTAAGTCACGCATGAAAACCTCAGCAAATTCGGGGCAATTGCTCGCCGCTGAGCATGTCCACCACGCGCATCCCACCGATGCGGCTGCGCAGCAGCACTCGGCCGGGGTGCGCGACCACGACTTCGCCGATGATGGCAGCCTGGCGACCCAGCGGGTGCGAACGCATTGCTGCCAACACCGACTCGGTCACCTCAGGCGCCACGATGGCCAAACACTTGCCCTCGTTCGCCACATAGAGCGGGTCCAACCCCAAGATTTCGCAAGCGCCCTGTACTTCTTCGGCGATAGGGATGGCGTGCTCGCTCAGGCGGATGCCCACGCCGGCTTTTTGCGCGATCTCGTTCGTGGCGCTGGCCACACCCCCGCGCGTGGGGTCGCGGAGGACGTGCACAGCCTCGCCGCCCGCGGCCAGGATCGCCGCGGCCAAGCCATGCAGCGGGGCCGAATCGCTGAGGATGGTGGTCTCGAACTCCAGGCCCTCGCGCACCGACATGATGGCGATGCCGTGTTGGGCGATGGGGCCGTTGATCAGCACGACGTCGTTGGGCTGGGCGCGCAAGGGCGAGATATGCACGCGATCGGGGATGAGGCCGATGCCGGCGGTGTTGATGAAGACGCCATCGCCTTTGCCCCGATCCACCACTTTCGTATCCCCGGTGACGACCGGAACCCCGACCGCCTGCGCTGCCGCCTGCAAGGATTGCACCACCCGCCAGAGGTCGTCCATTGGCAGCCCTTCCTCCAGGATGAGCGCGGCAGAGAGGGCCAACGGTTGGGCGCCGCACATGGCCAGGTCGTTGACGGTGCCGTGCACGGCGAGGGAGCCGATGTCGCCGCCGGGGAAGAAGAGAGGGCTGATGACGTAGGAATCGGTGGAGAAGGCCAGGCGGGCGCCGTTGGCTTCCACGACGGCGCCATCGTGCAGGATGTCCAGAGCCGGATTGGCGAGCGCGGGCGCGAACATGCGCTCGATCAGCATCTGCGACAGCCGTCCCCCGCCGCCGTGGGCCAGAAGGATGTGGGGGTAGTCGGAGATGGGGATGGGGCAGGAGAGGGAGAGGAGGGAGGGGGAGGTAGGGGGCATGGGAGACGCCTGGTGTGAAAACAGAGAGTGGACTGCATTCTAGGCGCAAACTGGCGGTGGGGGCAAAGAGAGCTACAGACGGCGAGCTTGGCTGAGGAGCCTACTCACCCCACCCCTTGCCCTTCCAACAATCTTCTGGCATAGTTCACCCCCCTCGACGGAATCACCATGAACCACCACCCCCCTCGCCCCCTCCGTCTTCTCCTCCTCTGCGGACTCGTCCTGGCCCTGCTGGCCGCTTGTGGCCGCAAAGAGGAGCCGAAACCCGCGCCCACCGCAGTCGCCCTGGCTCTCGCCCGCACCCCCGCGGCCACTCCCACCCCCACCCCTTTGCCGACGGCCACCCCTTCGGCTACGCTCAGGGCAAGCCCCACCGTCACCCCCACCGCCACAGCCACTCCGGTTCATCCTCTCAGCATCTCCTACCTGCGCCAACAAAAATATCCCGGCAGCGACATCGTCATCGAGCAAACTTTGGCCCCAGGCGCCAACTACGACCGCTATCTCGCCTCCTATCTTTCCGAGGACCTCCAGCAATACGCCTTGCTCACCGTGCCGCGCGGGACGAAGCCAGCCAACGGCTGGCCCGTCATCGTCTTCAACCACGGCTTCATCCCGCCCGCTGAATATCGCACCACCGAGCGCTACGTCGCCTATGTCGATGGCTTCGCCCGCAACGGCTACATCGTCTTCCGGCCCGATTATCGCGGCCACGACAACTCCGAAGGCACCCCCAGCGGGGCCTACGGCTCGCCCGACTACGTCATCGATGTGCTCAATGCCGTTTCCGCCATCGCTCGTTATCCCGACGCCGACCCGGGGCGCATCGGCATGTGGGGGCACTCGATGGGCGGCTGGATCACCTTGCGCGCGATGGTCACCGACCCCCGCATCAAGGCGGGCGTGATCTGGGCGGGGGTGGTCGGCTCCTACGAAGACTTGATCAGCCGTTGGCGCCGCGGCGCCGGCCCCACGCCGACGCCCAACCCCGGCAGCACGCGGGGGCGCTGGCGCAACAGCCTCATCAGCGCCTACGGCTCGCCAGAAAGCAATCCCGCCTTCTGGTCCACTCTTTCGGCCAACAACTACCTGGCCGATCTCACCGGCCCCATCCAGCTTCACCATGCCGCCGGCGACGCCTCGGTGCCCATCGAGTTCTCGGAGACCCTCTTCCAACAGGGTCAGGAAGCCGGCATGCCCATCGAGTTGTACACCTACTCCGGCGACAACCACAACATCTCGACCAATTTCGGCGCGGCGATGACCCGCTCCGTGGCCTTCTTCGACCGTTGGCTCGGACAGCCGATTGACTTGCGGGCCGCGACCGGGCCGACCGTCTTCACCGGCGCAAGCGTGACCAATCTGCGCGCAGGGCCGGGCGAGACCTTCGCCATCGTCGGTCAGATGCAGCCGGGCGAGAGTCGCGCCATCCTGGGCAGCAACGTCGACCGCACCTGGTGGCAAGTACAGACGCCCTCTGGCCCTGCCTGGGTGGCGGCCAGCGTCACCCCTTCGGCTACGCTCAGGGCAAGCCTCGCCGCACGCACGGCCGAGACGTTGATAGTGGAAGAGGCGGCCGGGCCGAGCGAGTGAATGTACAGAATTCTGGAGAAACGCCATGCCACCTTTACGCCCTCGCCTCCTCGCTGCTCTCGCCCTTTCTTGCCTGCTGCTGACGGCCTGCGCTGCTCCCGCGCCGGCCCCCACCGCAACCACGACCCCCGCGCCTGCTCCCCAGCTCGAGCCAACCCCCACGCCCGAACCAGTCCCTCAACCCCAGCCAACGACCCCGCCCGAACCCACCGCTGTACCTGCCCAGCCCTCGGCCCACCAACCCGAAGCGACTGAGCCAGCCGTAGAATTATCACTCCCCGACGTCTTGCGCGCCGCCTTCCCGGCCGCACCCCAGGCCGCGGGCGAAGTCATCTACTTGGTCGGCCGCGCCCTCGATGTCAATGGCAATCCGCTTCCTGGCATGGTTGTCGAGATCTGGCAAACCGATGCCAGCGGCATCTACAACCATCCTGGCGACCGCAACACTGCCCGTCGCGACCCCACATTTCAATTCTTTGGCCAGGCCGTCACCGCGGCTGACGGCCTCTACATGTTCCGCACCGTCCTCCCCGGCGAGTACGAGCCGCGCCCGCGACACATTCACGTCAAGGTCAAGCAGGACGGCGCTGAGTTGCTGACCACGCAGTTCTATTTCATCGCCGATCAGTCCGGGGTGCAGGGCGAGGGGGTATTCGTGCAGGCGGGCGATCTGGGCAAGCTGTTGTTCTTGCAGCCTATCGCAGACGCCGATATCGACGGCAGCGCCATTCTGAGCAATGATCTGGTCATAGACACCGGTATCGGGACGGGCGCGCTGACGTCGACCCCCCGTCAGGCCGAGGGGCCATACTATCCCGTCACGCCCATTTCCGATTACGACAACGATCTGACCGTTCTCCCCTGACCCGAACAGGCCGGAGCCATCTTGGCCGGGATCGGCGGTTGTAACCTTAAAGAAATCCCCTCATCCCCCAATCCCCGCCACACTATCTGTCCGCCTCCGCTAACTGTTGCAGCGTGAGCGCGTGCGTCTCGCGGGTGATGGGATAGCGCCAGGCGCAGAGGATGGCCAGGGCCAGTAGCAGGGCGGGGAGCAAGCTGGCGAACAGGCGGATGATCTGGACGGCGGAGGCGGGTTGCGCGGGGAGGGGTGCGTTGGCGGCGGGGGTGAGGTAGCCGGCCAGGGCCAGGGCCTGGCCCATCGACCAGATGGCGGCGCCCGTGCCCAGTTTCTGGAAGAAGGCGGCGAAGGCGTAGTACGAGCCTTCGCGACGCTCACCGGTGTGCAATTGGTCGTGCTCGATGATGTCGGGGATCATGGCCCAGGGGATGACGTAGGCCGTGGCGATGCCAAAACCCGATAGCGCCGCCAGCACGTAGGCCAATCCCACCTGGCTGGCCCCCAGCGTTGCCAGACCCAACAAGACCAGCATCCACGCACCCGCGCCGATCATGAACGCCCGGCGCTTGTCGAACTTCCGGGCCAGCCACACGCAGATCGGAATGAAGACGATGGCCATGCCCTGCGCCGCCAAAACGAAGTAATTGGCCTGGTCGGGCACGCGCAAGTAGTAGTTGGCGAAGTAGATCAGCACTGCTGCCAGGACGCTCGTGGCCGTCCAGCTCAGCAAGTAGATGCCCATGACCAGACGAAAAGGATGGTTGGCGAGCGTGGTCTTGAGCGCGGTGCGGAGTGGTAGCGCGGAGGATTGGTCGCCGGCGCGCTCGTGCGCCACTCGGAAGACGATGAAGGGTGGGAAGATGGCGATCAGGCCGAGGAGGACGCCCACGAGGGCAAAGCGCAGCCGGGGGTCGGTGATGCTCCAGCCTACGACGGTGGCCAAGATGACGGCGACCAGGGCGCCGCCGATCGAATACACCATGCGGTAGCCGTTCAGCGAGCTGCGTTCATCGTAGTCGGTGGTCAGTTCAGGTGTGAGGGCGTTGTAGCCGACGTGGACGGCGGTGTAGGCGGTGTCGAAAACGATGAAAACCAGGGTGTAGTAGATGGCCAGGCCGGCGGCAGAGAATGGCGGCACGATCCACATGAGCATGAAGCTGAGGCCCAGCGGTATGGCTCCCAGCAGCAGCAAGATGCGGCGCCGGCCCCAGCGGCTGCGGATGCGGTCGGAGAGGAGGCCGAAGAGGGGATCGTTGACGGCGTCCCAGAGCCGACCGATGCCCACGGCCCAGGCAGCCAGGTCGGGCCGCAGCCCGGCCACGTCGGTGAGGAAGTAAAGCTGGAAGAACGACACGATCACCAGCGGCATGCTGGTGGTGAGGTCGCCGGTGCTGTAAAGGAGTTTGAGGCGGCGGGGGAGGGGCATGGTTGTCATCGGTCGGGGAGTTCCAGCGTTTGCAAAGGGAAGACATCGAGCAGGACGATGGCTTGCAAGGGCGAGGGCAGGGTGGTTCCGGCGGGGAGGGTGAGGTGGACGGCGGCCAGGTTGCCGGCGGGGTCGGTTTCGCTGGCCAACAGGCGGTGGTAGTCGAGGAAGACGGGTTCGATACGGTGGGGATCGAGCAGGAGCAGGCCGGGGCGATGGCGGGCGAGGGGGTAGGTGTGACCGGGGTCGAGGGCGAAGCGGGCGGAGAGGCGGCCTTGTTGACGCGGCGAGGGTGGAGTGAAGGTGAAATCGGCCAGGTGAATGCCTGGCGGACGCACATTGGCTCCTCCGACGCGGTCGTATGGCCCGGCCAGGTAGGTGCACATCGCCAAGAGCTTACGCCAGCCATTGCTTGCCAGGCCGGCCAAGACCAGCAGCGGCCCAAAGGTGGGGATGGCAAGCACGCGCGCGTCGGCGAAGCCGGTGGCGCCGGGGCGGACGTTCAGGTGAGCGTCGATTTGTCCGCGCAGTTGCAGCAGGTTGAAGGGGATGGGGATGCCGGTGATGGCCATTTGGAAGCGGCGGTTGCTGAGGATGAAGGCGTCGCCGCGGTAGGGACCGCTCAAAGGTAGGGCAAAATCGGAGGCCGGATCGGCTACGAGTTGGTCGTTTTCGTCATAGCGGGCGCCGATGGCCCACAGAACTGATTTGCCCTCGCCCTGGGCATCCGGCGGGGTTTGGGCGACGACACCCAGGATCCAATGCAAGTAGTCGAAGCCGATTTGGTTGAGGCTGGGCAGCATGGTGGGGATGGGCACGGCCAGGCGCGTCCAACTCAGGGCATCTACTTGATCCGGGCCGAGACGCAGGGGCCAGGTGTTGGCCGCAGGGGCGACGGTGAAGGTGAAATCGTGAGCGAAGGCGCCCGCCTTGCGCCCGCCCAGTTTCAGGTTGCCCAGGCGTAGACCGCCAAAGGTGTAGTTGCCCTGGAGGTGGAGGGTGTAGGTTGCGCCCGGCGTCAGGAATCCGTCCGGAAAGAGGTGCAGGTGGCGCCCATCGGCTGCGAGTTCCCAATGCAAGGGAAAAGGAGGCGAGGAGGTGATGCGGAGGGAGCGGCGAAGGAGGCGAGCGGGGAAGGAGCGGCCTTGTTTGCGTACGACCAGGCGCAGGGTGAGGATGCTGGCGGCTGGGAGCGGGGGCGGATCGCCCAGGGTCAGGTTGCCGCCAGGGGTGACGTAGTAAAGGCCGGCAGCACGGACGGGCAGGTCGGTGCTGGGAAGAACACTGCCGCGCGGGTCGGCGACATGGAGGGGGTAGTCGTAGGGGATGTACCAGATCTGGCCGTGCTCGCCGCCGATGTAGAGGCCGGTTGGGCCCAAGGCCGGCGAGCCGTTGAGGTCGTTGCGGTCGCAGAGGATGGGGTCAGCGGGCGTGGTGTCGTAGGACCAACGGCGGCTGCCATCGTCAGCATTGAGGGCGTAGACGCGGCCATCGCCGCAGCCGAAGTAGACGATGTCGCCGGTTTCGTCCGTGAGCGCCGGGCCGATGACGGGCGAGGAGCGGATGGGTGCGCCGGTATCGAATGACCACAGGAGATCGCCCTGCGGGCTGAGGGCGTAGAAAATGCCGTCGGTGGAGCCGAAATAGATGGCTGTTGTGCGCCCGTTGGCGTCTTCACCCAGGGCGGCCGAGGCGTAGATGTGGTCGTGCGTTTTGAATTTCCAGTGCACTCGCCCGGTGCGGCTGTCGAGGGCGTAGAGGTTGCTATCGAATGAGCCGATGTAGAGCGTGTCATCACTGCCCAAAGCGGCAGAGGCGGCGATGAAACCCCAGGTGCGTCTCCGCCACTTTTCCCGACCATCTGGCCCCACGGCTCGTACTTTGGTGTCGTTCGACCCCCAAAATACTGTGCCATCGTCGGCGATGGCAGCCTGCGACCAGTTGTTGGCGCTGGTCTTGTAGGTCCATTGCAGGCGGCCGTCGGATGTGAGCGCGTAGTAGTTGAAGTTGGTGTTGCCGGCGTAAATCGCACCATCGGGGCCGAGGGCGATGTTGGCCTCGAACCAGTTGTTGTAACTGGCGCGGGGGGCGAGGCGCGCGTCGAATTTCCACACTTCTCGCTCGGCTCCGGCCTCGCCTCGGCGCAGACAGTAGAGAAAGCCATCGCCGGAGGGGACGAGGATGGTGGGGCCAATGGCCGGGTCGGTCGGGGGCAGGGCCGCGGCCGAGTCGATGATCTCGCCGGTGAGGAAGCGCCAGGCCAGGCTGCCATCTGGCCGGAGGGCGTAGAAGGAGTGATCGGCCGAGCCGACATAGATCATCCCCTCATCATCGATGACGGGCGAGGCGAATATGCCTTTGCCGGTCTGGAAATGCCAGGGGTGATCGCCGTGGTAGCGGGCGGGCAAGGGGCTGCGTCCGCTGTTGCGGCGGTCGTGGCGGAAGGTGGGCCAGGGGAGAAGTTCGGGCGTAACCAATGGGTTCTCTGCTGGAGCCTCACGACGATGTAGAGAAAACGCCTCGCTCCACCCGCCCATAGTGATAATACGCGGCGCAAGCCCCCTCGGAAGAGACCATCGGCGCGCCCACGGGATGCTCAGGTGTGCACAGCGTGCCGAAGGCCGGACATTGATGCGGCTTCTTCAGCCCCTGCATGATCTCGCCGGCAATGCACACTTCCGATTCTTGGGCAGTCACGTCTGTCACGTCGAAGCGTGCCTCGGCGTCGAAGCGGGCGAATTGCGGGCGCAAAGCCAATCCGCTGGCAGGGATGACGCCGATGCCGCGCCAGGCCCGGTCGCACACCTCGAACACTTCACCCAAAAGGCGTTGCGCCGGCAGATTCCCCGCCCGCGTCACCGCCCGCACGTATTGGTTCTCGACCCCCCAGCGCCCTTCCTCCAACGCTTTCAGCGTCATGTAGATGCCTTGCAGCAAATCCAGCGGCTCGAAGCCGGTGACGACGATGGGCGTGCGATGCTGTTCGGCCAGCGGCTCGTATTCCCAATAGCCCATCACCGCGCAGACGTGCCCCGCCGCCAAAAAGCCTTGCACCAGATTGTGCGGCGAGCTGAGCAGGGCGGCGATGGCCGGGGGCACGAGCACGTGCGAGCTGAGAATAGAGAAGTTGCCAAGCCCGAGTTGCTGCGCCTGCCAGACGGCCATAGCATTGGCGGGAGCTGTCGTCTCGAAGCCGACGGCGAAGAACACGACCTGCCGGTTGGGATGTTTCTGCGCCAGTTTCACGGCATCCAGCGGCGAATAGACCATGCGCACATCGCCGCCGCCCGCCTTGACGCTGAGCAGGTCGGTATGCGAGCCGGGCACGCGCAGCATGTCGCCAAACGAGGTGAAGATGACCTCCGGGCGTTGAGCGATGGCGATGGCTTTGTCGATCAGCTCCAGCGGCGTGACGCACACCGGGCAGCCCGGCCCATGCACCAGCGTGACTTGCTCCGGCAGCAGGCGGTCGATGCCCGATTTGATCAGCGTATGCGTCTGCCCCCCGCAAATTTCCATCAGCGTCCACGGCTGCGTCACCTGACGGGCGATGAGCTGGACGAATTTTTGGGCTTCGTCTGATTTACGGTACTCGTCGACGTATTTCATGCAAGCCTCGCCTCATCAGCTCATTCCGGCTGCGGGATGTCCAGTTCGGCGAGTTCGTCCATTTCGTCCAGGAAATTGAAAACTTCCTGCGCCTCCTGCTCGTCCACTTTGCTGATGGCGAAGCCAACATGCACAACCACATAATCTCCCACTTCGACCTCGGGCGTGTAAGCCAGGCACACTTCTTTGACGACGCCGCCAAAGCTGACCCGACCCATGGTCATGCCGATGGGGTTGGGCTGGATTTCGAGGATTTTGCCGGGGACGCCGAGGCACATGGGATGGCTCCGTGAAGCGTGGAAGGTGAGGCGGATGCTTCGTCCTTCGTCTTTCGTCTTTCGTCAATGAAAAAGACGGGAGAGAACAATCAACAGTCAACAGTCAACAATCAACAGTCAACGCCCCATGTGGGCGGCGGCGATGGCGATCTGGCCGAGACTGATGCCGCCATCGTTGGGCGGGACTTGACGGTGAAGTATCACCTCAAAGCCAGCGTCGCGCAAATCATACACAAGGCGCTCGGTCAGCAATCGATTTTGGAAGCAGCCGCCAGAAAGGGCAACGCGCGGACATCCCACCGCTTGCGCCACCCCCACCGCCGCCATCACGAGGGCATTGTGGAAGCGGGCGGCGATGACGGGCGTGGGGACGCCGCCCGCCAGGTCGTCGAGAATGGCTTCGAGCAGCGGGGCCCAGTCGAGAGTTCCGGGTTCCGGGTTCCGGGTTCCGGGTTCATCGTTTGCCGCTTGCCACCTGCCACCTGCCACCTGCCACCTGCCACCTGCCATCTGGCCCGAGAAAGCTAATGGATAGGCATCGTGGATGTTGGCATCTGCAATATGCTCCAACGCCATCGCCGCCTGGCCTTCGAAGCTGGTGGTTTGGTGCAGGCCGAGCAGAGCGGCGACGCCATCAAACAGACGGCCCATGCTGGTGGTGAGGGGGGCGTTGAGGTTTTTGCGCAGCATTTGGCCGAGGACGCGACGGTCGGCGGGGGCCAGTGAGCGCACGGGGGCCAGGTCATCGCGGTCGAAGGCGGCGTCGCCGAACATTTCCCACAGCAGGGCCAACGCCACGCGCCGGGGCTCTTTGATGGCGGCGTCGCCACCGGGGAGGCGGAAGGGGCGCAGATGGGCAGGACGGGTGAAGCCACTGGCGTCGCCGAGCAGGAATTCGCCGCCCCAAATCACACCGTCGGTTCCCAATCCCGTGCCGTCCCAAATGATGCCGAGAGCCGGACCGATCACATGGTTTTCGGCCAGCACCGAAGCGAGATGGGCGTGATGGTGTTGGATGGGAATGAGAGGGCAGGGGCCGGAGATCAGAGGTCGGAGGTCAGAATTCCGATCTCCGGCCTCTGATCTCTGATCTCTGACACCGTGCGCCCATTGGGTTGAAAGATATTCCGGGTGGAGGTCGTGGGCGATGGCGACGGGGCGGGCTTCGTACAGGCGCAGGAAGTCGGCGATGACGCGCTCGAAGGCGGCCATGGCTTCGGCGGTTTCCAGGTCGCCGATGTGCTGGCTGATGAAGACATTTTGCCCAACGCTCAAGGCCACCGTGTTTTTGAGATGCGCGCCCACGGCCAGGATGGTGGGGATGGGGGCAGGCATGAACACGGGCAGGGGGGCGTAGCCACGGGCGCGGCGCAGCAGGCGGGGCTCGCCGTCGAGCAGCCAGACGATGCTATCATCGACATGCCGGGCGATGGGGCGATTGTGCACAAGGAAGGCGTCGGCGATGCCGCCCAATCGTTGCCTTGCTTCGTTTTCATCCGTGCAAATCGGCTCATCGCTGAGATTGCCGCTCGTGGCCACCAGCGGAAAGCCCAGTTCGGCCATGAGCAGATGGTGCAGTGGCGTGGCCGGGAGCATGACGCCCAAAGTGGGATTGTCAGGGGCGATGTTGGCCGCCACGGGTGCATCGGGCTGGCGCCGCAACAAGACGATCGGCGCTTCGGGCGAGGTGAGCAGCGTCTTGGCGGCGGGCGTCACATCGCACAATGTCCTCGCCCAAACAATGTCCGGCGACATGATGGCGAATGGCTTGTGGCGACGCGGCTTGAGTTGGCGCAGACGGCCGACAGCGGCCTCGTTGCGGGCATCGACCATGAGATGGAATCCGCCGATGCCTTTGACCGCCACAATCTGGCCCTGGCGCAAAGCGGCGGCGGCGGCCAACAAAGCTTCGTTCCCCTTGAGAATTGGGGATTGGGAGCTTGTTCCGAAATCCGAAATCCGAAATCCGAAATCAAAAATTGCCACATCGGGGCCGCAGAAGGGACAAGCGTTCGGTTGGGCGTGGAAGCGACGGTCGGCGGGGTCGTCGTATTCGCGCTGACAGGCCGGACACATCGCAAAATGTCGCATCGTCGTGTGACGCCGGTCGTAGGGCAAGTCTTGGACGATGCTGAAGCGCGGGCCGCAGTTCGTGCAATTCGTGAAGGGGTAGCGGTGGCGGCGGTCGGCGGCATCGAACACTTCGGCTAGGCAGTCGGGACAAGTGGCGATGTCGGGCAAGATGAGGACGGTTTTGCCGCCGCTATCATCAGAATGGCGGATCTCGAATTGTTCAAAGCCGACGGATTCGAGCCAGGTGGCATCGAGCGATTGAATCAGCGAGAGCGGCGGGCGTTCGGCAGGCAAGCGCACGAGGAACGCCTGCAAGTCGGGCTCAGGCCCTTCGACCTCGATGAATACGCCCCGGCTGTCGTTGATCACCCACCCCGTCAACCCTAGCCCCGTCGCCAGCCGATAGACGAATGGACGGAATCCAACCCCTTGCACGGCCCCGTGAATCTCCAGGCGCAAGCGCCTGTGCATGCGCGGCATGTTCATGCCCTACTCACCAGCATCGGCGATTATCTGCCGCAGCGCCGGCTCAAGTGCGGGGAGTTCTTCCGTAATGGTTTTCCAGATCACCTTGAGGTTGACGCCGAAGTAATCGTGAATCAGCTTGTCCCTCATTCCAGACATACTACGCCACGGTAGATCGGGGAAGTGCAAGCGCACTGACTCAGGGATGCGTTTCGTGGCTTCGCCCATCACTTCGAGGGCGCGGATAACGGCAAACACGGTCTTGTCATCTGACGCAAAATCCTCGTAGCTCATACCTGCCACGAAATTCTGCGCCTTGACCGCCGCATCGAGCATGTCCTCGAGATAATGTCTATGTGTCCGATGAACCATAGATGGGCGCGGCTTCCTTCAAGATATGTTCCCTGAGCGCGGGCTTCAAGCTTTCCTTCATCACCAAATCCACTGGTAGACCGAGCATATCAGACAAGCGATCTTCGAGTGCGATGAACTCTAGCAGACCAGGGGTTTCGGTGAAAGTGACCAAAACATCGAGATCGCTGTTTCGATCCTGTTCGGCGCGCACATACGAACCAAAGACTTCGACACTTGCGACGCCATAGTCACTTGTCAATTTTGGAAGTTGTTGTCGGAGCTTTCTAACCAGTGTATCGAGAACAGGATTCGCATTCATGGCCGTATTTTAGCAGGTCCCGCCCGGCGCTTCCAGTGAGACCGTCATGCATCCAAAGATAGAATTCGGGCACCATTGACATCCTGCCATCTTTCCGCCAGCCAGTCCACCCACGCCCCCACGCCCTCGCCCGATCGGCACGAAAGCAAAATCAGCGGGGCCTGCTCATTGACCATGCGCAGCCCGCGCCTGAAGAAATCCAGGTCGAACTCGAACACCTCGATCAGGTCGGCTTTGTTCAACAAGACAACGGCGGCGGCGGCGAACATGCCGGGGTATTTGTAGGGCTTGTCGTGGCCCTCGGATACGCTAGCGATGACGACATTCAAATCAGCACCGAGGGCGAAGTTGGCCGGGCAAACGAGATTGCCGACGTTCTCGATCAGCAGCAGGTTGATCTCGGACAGCGGCAGGCCGGGCAGGGCGGCGCGAATCATGGGCGCATCCAGGTGACAGCCGCCGCCGGTGTTGATCTGCACGACCGGGATGCCGCGTGCGGCAATGGTGTCGGCGTCGATGCGGGAGGCCAGGTCGCCCTCGATCACGCCGGGGCGAATGGCGGCGGGCAAGCGCGCGGCTGTGGCCAGGATGACGCTGGTTTTGCCGGCGCCGGGCGAGGCCATGAGATTGAGCACGAGAATGCCCGCCTCGTCGAAGAGGGCGCGATTGGCAGCCGCCACTTCATCGTTGGCGCTGAGGATGTGTTGGACGACGGGGATGTTGGGCATTGGGGAGATTGGGGATTAGAGATTGGAGATTGGGCGGCGCAAGCAAAGCTCATGTTCCTGAAATGACCTCATCGATATCGATGCTTTCGACGTAGAATGCGCGTCCGCCGGAAATGGTGAGGCGAGGGCTGCCGCAAGCGGGGCATTCGGTCAAGAGAGGCGGCGTCACCTCGCTTTGTTGGCCGCACTGCCAGCAATCAGCCAAAGCAGGTTCGCGGCGGATATGGAGAGTGGCCCCGGCGGCCAATGTGTCGCGGCTGAGGAAATCGAAGTAGAATTGGATGGAGTCATCGACAAGGCCAGAGAGGGCGCCGATGACCAAGTAAATATCGGTGATGCGGCTGGCGTCGTTTTGCTGCGCCGATTCGATGGCGACTTGCAGGATACCTTGCGTGACGGGGAGTTCGTGCATCGTTGCTGGAGTCAAGCGGAAAGCAGGGGCGCATTTCCCATCCGAGTATACGCCATGAGCCTGTGGTCTGGCTATTGGGGCAGCAACTCTACGCCACAGAAATGTCTGCGCCCCACCACCAACGCTTGCTCACCCATCCTTCTTCTCCCACCACCCGCAGATCATCGACAAGGCCAAATCCCATACGTAAGGCGAAATGAGCCGCCACGCGCCCCAGCGAACGCTCTTCCCAATGCACCGGCAGCGGTACGACGCACCCGCCCTCCAGCGCCCGGCGCAGGTCATCGACGGTGCGACCGGGAAAGGCTGTGCGCGCGGCGCCGATGCTGGCCAGATCGTGGGCGTCGGAGTTGCCGATGCCTGGCAGGCGCAGTTCCCAACGCAGGTCTTGGGCGCGGGCGTTGTCTCGCAGAGCCAGCAGCGAACCATTCTCGGCTTCGAGACCAGCCAGCAGACCGGGATAGCGAACAACGATCTCGCGCAGACGCGCGGCGCCCACGCTCTTGCCCAGAGAGCAGGTCGGGTGGGCGGCAAAAGGCAGGCCGCCGCACAGTCGCACCAACTCCGCTGTTTCCACGAAGGAGAGGCCGGCGCGCACCGGCGTCTCCAAAAAAAGTGCCAGCAAATGCCCCTCGCTGGTCCTGATCTCCATGCCTGGCGCCACCTGCACCCGAAAATGCGCCGCCAGATCGCGCGCCCGCAGCGATCCCTCCAGCGTATCGTGATCCGTGATAGCGATCACATCGAGATCGGTGTGCGCGGAGGCATGGTGCAGGATGGCGTTGATCGTAGCGGTGCCATCGCTGTGAACGGAGTGCATGTGGAGATCGGCGGCGCCCATAGTACGGAAACTCCCGGCAGTAGCGTCTTTGGGGTCAAAGACCTTCGAGGTTTCGGAAGCCTCGAAGGTCTGGACTGTCTCACGAAATAGCTAAAAAGAAGTATTGCAATCGCTCTTCCTTTGCCTGTATGATACGGTTACAATAGGATTTTGTCCAACCTCCCCCGCACCCGTACTTATGACCTCTCTGCGCGGCCTTATTTTTGTTCTCCTTGCCTTGTTCCTGGCCCTGCCGGCTACCGCCCTGGCCGGAGGACCGCCGTTGCCCCCGGCTGGCATCTTCCAGGTCCCGCCCACCCCCACACCCCCACCGCCGCTGCCCACCTGGACGCCCCCAGCGCCAGCGGTAGCGACGGCCACAGCAACGGCGACGCCGACGCGGGAGATCAGCACGGCGCAGGAGACGCGCACACAAGTTCTTTTCTTCCCCCGTCTCACATCGCGCGACGATAGCTTCAACGTGGCCATAGCGACCCCCGCCATCGCCACTCCCGCGCCAGCTGCTGCGCCCGCGGCGGCAACCCTCATCCCGCCCACCCTTGCTCCTCCGTCGCCGTTTCCCACCGCCACGCCCGTCCACTCCGACCCGCTGACGGCCAGCTTTACCTATGAAGTAAAACCCGGCGACACCCTCGGCAGCCTGGCCATCGCCTTTGGCCGCGATGACAAGGCCATGTTCTGCGTCCGCCGCGCCGACGGCAGCCCACTTAGCGGCGACTTGAAGCCTGGCGAGAGCATCATCGTCCCCCCGCTCAGCGATCTTTGCCACCTGATCAAGGCAGGTGATAGCCTGGCCAAGATCGCCGCCTGGTATGGCGTCAGCATCGAGAGCATGACGGCGGCTGCGCAAAACCAGGGGCAGCCCGATGGCTCCTTGCTTCCGGGCCAGTATTTGCTCATCCCCAACGCCCGCAGCCGTTATCGCGATCCCGCAGAGGTGCATGCTCCGCGGCAACCTGCCAACAACTGGCGCTATGGCGACGGCAACTTCATCTGGCCCATCGACCGCAGCCAGGTTTGGGTGAGCCAGGGCTTCCGTCACGGGCGGCATATGGCCATCGATATGGCCACCAAACCGGGGACTGCCGTCATGGCCGCCGATACGGGAGCCGTCATCGAGGCCGGATGGAGCGACAACGGCTATGGCTATCACATCGTCATCGACCACGGCATCGATTACATCACCCTTTATGCCCACTTGAGCGAGTACTATGTCAAGAAGGGTGACATCGTCAAGAAAGGCGATGTGATCGGCGTCGTTGGTTCCACTGGCAACTCCACTGGCCCCCACCTGCACTTCGAAGTCCGCGATTACGGGTATTTGGTGGATCCGTTGCTGGTGCTGCCGAAACAATAGGCATTCTAGCCACCTGACAGTTTCCCAAAAATAGGACGCGGACGAGCGCGGAAAACGCGGAAAAAGCGCTTCTTTGCCGTGAATTTGAGAAAAATCCGCGTTCATCAGCGTTTATCCGCGCCCCCTTCCCAAAGTGTCAGGTAGCCAGATAGGCATTTACCGAAGGCATTTACTGAAGACCTTCACCGAAGGCATTCACTGATCGACCGATCAACCAATCATCCCCTCGGCGTCAATTCAAGCCGAAACAATGGATCCGACTGCTCGACCTTTTCGCGCGAGAAGGCCATCGGGATCATGTCCCCTTCGCGCCAGATGTGCATCAGATTGTCGTAGAAACGATGGCCGGGCAAGCCAGATTGGCCGGGGCAAGTGATGAAGAAAGAGCGATCCCAGTTCGCCACATCCACCACCATGCGATAGGTGGGAGCGACTGTGACCGTGCGCAGGGGCAACGAGAACTCTACGCTTTGGGCGTTGATCGTGAAAGCATCACCGCCGACAGGGAAAGGCCCGCGGTTCAGCAGGCCGCGCAGGGGGCGCAGCACACCCAGCGGGTGTTGCCAGAAAACCTGGTGGAGCCGTCCCCAGTGCCAACGCCGGGCGTCGTCGCTGACTTCTTTCTTCATCGTTTCCACCGCCCGCTTCAGCGCCAGGCTGAGCAACTCCTCGCGCGTGCGTTGCTTGCCGGTCAGCCCTTCGCCGAACCACCAACTCTCCTCTTGTTCCAATAGCTCGGTCAGCTTCACCGCCGCCTGTTGGCTGAAGGCGCCGCCGCCCATCTCGCGCATCCGGGCCACCCCGATGTAATCGGGGCCGGACGGTCCCAGCTTGTCAGCAAAAACGAGTTGGAGGAGGTGATGGAGCACCATCTCGAAGGCCAGGGCGGCGGCGCTGTCGCTCTCCATACGATAGTTCCACTCCAATAGCGCCTTCTGCATGCGCCGCTCCCAGGGGTCCTGCGGATCGATCAGCGTAAAGTAGGGTGCAAGCGCCCGCCCCAAATAGCTGAACGTGTCCATCTGATAATTCTGAAAGTCTCGCACCGAGTGCCGGGGACGGCTTTGCAGCAGCTCGAGGATGCGGCGGTCGCGGTAGCCCGGATAGTGATCGATGCCCCACCAATAAGGATAATCGGCGCCCACGATGCGCGCGTTGGCCGAAAACAGATAACCGCTGGTCGGATTGAACTGCTGCGGCATTTCGTCCGCCGCGATGAAACCCACCCATTCGTGCTCGCCCGTGTGCCCTGGCGCCGGAACCAGGCCCTTGCCCTGCGCCCGGATGGGCACGCGCCCGGCGGCTAAATAGCCGATATTGCCGGCGCGGTCGGCGTAGACCAGGCTCAGCGCCGGCGTCACCATTTGGCTGGCGGCGTAACGAAAATCCTCCCAGGTGTGGGCGCGGATAAGCGCGCAGATGGCGTTCAGGCTGCTGTGCGCGTCGTGGCCGACCCAGCGCAGCGCCAGGGGTGGATAGTTCGCTTCGTGCGGGGCCAGGATGTCGGTGATCAAGGGGCCGTGCCGGGTGCAGGTGACACGCTGGCGGAAAGGCTCCGGTTGGCCGCGCACGACGATCTCTTCCTCCCACGTTTGCGCCTCCTCCCAGTCCTCGCCGAAACGGAAGCGCGCGGTCTCTTGCGGGTGGCGCTGTTCGACATAGAGATCGGCCACATCGGGGAAGGCGGCGGTGGCGCCCCAGGCGATGTGGTCGTTGTGCCCCAGGACGACGCCGGGCATGCCGGGCATGCTGGCGCCAACCAGCCGCACGGGCGTCCCTTCGCCCCGCTCCTCCAGATGGAGCAAATGCCAGAGGCCGGGCATTGTCAGGGCCAGGTGGGGGTCGTTGGCCAGTAGGGGCTTGCCTGTGATCGTGCGCTCGCCGCTGACGACCCAGTTGTTGCTACCCTGGCCGGGCGCGGTCAGGCCAATATAAGTTTCCAGGGCGCGGTAGGCATCCAAAAGGCGCTGGCTGAGGTCGCCGGCGGGATTGCCGGGGAGGACGCCGGGGTTCTCACCAGGATAGCCGGGCAGAAGCTCTGCCGCGCGCTCGGCCCCCAACCGCGCGTACAAGCCCACGCGCACCAGCTCTTCCTGCCAATTGCTACTCAACGCCCATCCCAGCAGCATTCCCACGCTGAGCGAATCGGCCAGGGTCCAGGGTTCGGGTTTGAGGCCGAGCAAGGTGAACTCCAAAGGTAGGCGGCTGCGATAGAGTTCGAGATAGGTGTTGACGCCGGCGGCATAGCGTTCCAGGATGCTGCGCGTTCCTTCCTCGAGATTGGCGACTTGGGCTTCGGCGCTGCGGCGGAAGCCGACGATGCGGGCCAGGCGGTCGATGGCCAGTCCCTCCTCGCCCACCCCCTCGCTGATCCGCCCGGCGGCGATGCGCCGGAATTGCTCCATCTGCCACAGCCGATCCTGCGCGTGCACGAAGCCTTGTGCGAACCAGAGATCGGATTCGCTGGCGGCGTAGACATGAGGCACACCCCAGCGATCGCGCAGCACCTCGACCGGCGCCGCCAGGCCGGGGACGCGCAGACGGCCCTCGATGCGCACGTGTGGGCGATAGACAAAAATCCAATAGACCAGCAGGGCAGCGGAGGCGCCCAGGATCAGTAGGAGACTGATGATGATGGCAAGGGCAGTGGTCATGATCAGGATGCTCCCAGATGCGCAGCGTCTCGCGCGGCCAACGCCCACCAATCGCCCTCGCGCACGGCGGCAACGATGGACATCTCCCGCGCGGCCAGGGCGAGATCGACCAAATGGCGGCGGTGGTCGATGATGCCAGCCAGCAACAGGATGCCGTCGGGAGCCAGACGTTCCGCCAAACCCTCGTGCAGCAGCAATTCGGCGAGGACGTCGGCAAGGATGTTGGCGAGGATGAGATCGAATTGGCCCTGGCGAGGAACCGAGCCAAGCTCGACGGACACAACGTCAGCGACCTGGTTGTGGCGGATATTCTCGGCGGCGACGCGCACGGCCAGGGGGTCGATGTCGGTGGCGAGCACCGAGGCGGCGCCCAGCCGGGCGGCGGCGATGGCCAGGATGCCGGAGCCGGCGCCCACATCCAGCACGCGGGCGCCGGGGCGCAGATAGCGCTCGAGCAAGGTCAGGATGAGTTGGGTGGAGGGGTGGCTGCCGGTGCCAAAGGCCAGGCCCGGATCCAGCCAGATGATGTGATCGCCGATTTGTGTCTCTGGTTGCTCCCAGGTGGGCGAGATGACGAGATGCTGACCCAGGCGCAGGGGATGATAGTGTTCTTTCCACGCCTCGGTCCAGTCCTGGGAGGCCAGGGGGCGGATGACGACTTCGCCGTAGAGGTGGGCGGTGGGCAGCCGCATGAGATCGTGGGCCAGTTCTTGCAGCAGGTGCAGATGGCCGGGCGCATCCTCGACATAGCCCCTGAGGATGACCTGCACGGCATCGGTTTCGCCGTATTTGCCGAATCCCGATACTTCCACAACGGCGCCGCCAGGGATGCGCTGCTCGATCAGCGCCGCCGCCGCGCTCACGGCGGCGACGGCAGGATCACGCGTCTGCACGGGCAGTACCAACTCGATCAGATCAGACATAGCGTCCGTCTAGAGACCCAGGGCGTCTTTCATGCGCTCGAAAAAGCTGCCTGATTCGTTCTTTTCAGGTACGCTGCCGCCAAAAGTTGCGGACAACTGCTCGAAGAGGCGGCGTTGTTCGTCGGTCAGCTGCGTGGGGATGCGCACGTCGATGGTGATGAGCATATCGCCACGGCCGCTGCCACGCAACAGGGGCGCGCCCAATCCTTTCAATCGCAAGACTTTGCCCGGCTGTGTGCCCGGCGGGATTTTGATGGTGCGCGGGCCATCCAGTGTGGGCGCTTCGATCTCGTCGCCCAAGACGGCCTGGGCAATGTTGATGGGCCACTCCAGCAGGATATCGTTTTCGTTACGACGGAAGATTTTGTGTGGCTTGACGCTGATGAAGACGTAGAGATTGCCGTTTGGCCCCCCGCGCAGCCCGGTGGCCCCTTCATTGGGCAAGCGGATGCGTGTGCCTTCGTCCACCCCAGGCGGAATCTTGACCCGTAATCGTCGCGCGGCGGCGACGACCCGTTCGCCGCTACATTGTTGGCAAGCGGTGGTGACGACTTCGCCCTCGCCGCGACAACGCGGGCAGGTGGTGACGTTGACGAACGTGCCCAGGATGGTCTGTTGGCGTTGGCGGACTTCACCACTGCCATTGCAGGTGGGGCAGCGGATGGGGGTGGTGCCCGGTTCGGCGCCGGAGCCGTGGCAACGCGGGCAGGTCTCTTCACGGGTTACTTCGATCTCCTTCTCGACGCCGAGAACGGCCTCTTCGAACTCGATCGTCAGGTTGTAGCGGAGGTCAGCCCCACGCACCGGGCCGCGTTGCGGGCCGCGCCCGCCCATCCCACCGAAGCCGCCGCCGAAGAACTCGCTGAAGATATCGGTGATGTCGGGGAAGCCTGCGCCCGGTGCACCGCCCATCCCGGCGGCGCCCTGGACGCCGGCGTGGCCGAAACGATCGTAGGCGGCGCGTTTGTCCGGGCTACTCAATACCTCGTAGGCTTCGTTGATCTCTTTGATGCGTTCGTCCGCATCGGAACCTTTGTAGATGTCGGGGTGATATTGCTTCACCAATTTGCGATAGGCGCGCTTGACATCCTCGGCAGAGGCGTTGCGGTCGACGCTGAATATCTCGTAGTAATCGCGCTTTTTGCTCATACGGCTTTCGTTGGATCAGGGCTTCTCGGCTGCGTCTTCCTCGTCATCCGCCTCCCAGCTGATGATCCAGACGCACAATGCGGCCAGCACGACCGTGGCGCCGGTCAGGGCCAGCCACTGGGTGGGGGTGAAGCCCACATGCCGGGCTGAGAAGAAGAGGATGATCGTCATCCCCACGGCCAGGAGGGCGAAGGAGACGAGGTTGGGATGTTCATCCCAGAGACGTTCGAGGGCATTCATGCAATGTGCTCCTGCTTGATCACGTTTTGCCAGGCGGCATCCACTTGTTTCTCCAGGTCGGCCAACGTGCCGCTATTGTCGATGATGACATCAGCCTGGCCGGTTTTGAAGGATTGGGGGCTTTGGGTGGCCAGGCGGGCAAGTGCGGCCGCGCGGCTCATCCCGCGCTCAGCCATCAGCCGTTCGATCTGCTGCTCGACTGGTGAGGTGACCACCCAGACTTGGTCGCACATCGTGGCCGCCATGCCCGCTTCCAGCAGCTTGATAGCTTCGACGACGACGACCGGCTCCAGCGCACGGGCGATCTCGGCGTTGACGGTGGCGATCACGGCCGGATGGGTGATCTGTTCCAGGTGCGCCAGTTTGGCAGGATCGGCGAAGACGACTTGGCCGAGTCGTTTGCGATCGACCACGCCTTGTTCGTCCAGAACGTCGCGGCCAAATGTAGCCACCACATCGTTGTAGGCGGCGGCGCCTGGTTGGATGACCACATGCGCTACATCATCGGCGTCGATGATATGCGCGCCGCGCGCGGCGAGCATTCGAAGGATGGTGGTTTTGCCGGTGCCGATATTGCCGGTGAGACCGATGATAAAGGTGTCTTTCATGGTTTTATCGATTTTGGTTTGTGAAAGGGGTTTTTGTTCGATTGACAGCGTGAAACGTGAAGGCGTGAAAATTTTACGTAATATGTATCACGCAATTTCCGCCCAGTTCGTGATCAATGTGTGCAGTTCTGTTTCCAGGCGAACGTAACGCTCGCCCAGGGTTTGCACTTCGGCCAGACGCTGGCTGCTGCTGGCGACGGCCAGGGCTTCGCTGATTGCGGCCAATTGCTGTTCCAGGTCTTCGATCTGGCCTTCGATGGCCGCGGCTTCGGCCTGGCGTTTTTCTTCTTCCTTGCGCTTGCGTCGATCCTCTCTCGCGCGCTCGCGATGCTGCTGGGCTTCGGTGATAGGGGCGGCTTCGGCGGCAGACTGGGCGGCCTCGGCTTCGCGCGCGGCGAGATAGGCGGTGTAGTTGCCTTCGTAGGCGCGCAGGCGGCGACCGGTAATGGTCTCCACACTGATGGCCCACACCTGGGTGGCAATGGCGTCGATGAGGTAGCGGTCGTGGGAGACGAGCAGGACGGTGCCGTTGAAGTCGTCGAGCATGGCTTCCAGCACCTCTTGTGACTCGATATCGAGGTGGTTGGTCGGCTCGTCCAACACGAGGAAGTTTGCTTGCTGGCGGCCCAGCCGGGCCAGGGCCAGACGGCTGCGTTGGCCGCCGCTCAAGGTGTCCACCGTCTTGAATACATCTTCGTCGGTGAACAGATAACGGGCGAGGATGGATCGCGCTTCGGCAGGTAATAGCCTGGGGTCGGCTTCCATGAGCGCTTCCATGACCGTTGCTTCGGGGCGCAACGCCGCCTGGACTTGGGCCAGATAGCCGACGCGTACGCTGGCGCCGACGCGCAACTCGCCGGCAAGCGGTGGAATCTGTCCAAGCAGGGTTTTGACGAAGGTGGTCTTGCCGGCGCCGTTGGGGCCGATGACGCCCACGCGCTCGCCACGCTTCAGCAATACGTCCTCGGCGCGGAAGAGCAGGGTGTCGTCGGGCTGAATGGCGCCGTTGCCGGTGTAGGCGTGGCCGCCGGAGCGATCTTGGCTGATGACCGGGGCCGGATGGGCGTGGTAGCCAATGGCCAGGTTGCTGCTGCCAAGCACGAGCGTGCCGCTGCGCAGGCGGTTCTGGAATTGCAGGCTGAGGCGACGACGCTGGCGGGGCGCGTAGACGCGCTCGGCGGCCAGCATGCGCTCGAGCCGGGTGCGACGGCCCTGGGCCTGGCGGGTGTTCTGTCCGGCGATGTTGCGACGGATGTAATCTTCTTCTTTGGCGATGAATTCTTGCTGTGATTCGTATTCTTTGCGCAGCCGCTCGATTTGTTCCGCGCGCTGGGTGACGTAATGGCTGTAATTGCCGCGATAGGGCGTCAGTTGGCCCCATGCCATCTCCCAGATGCGAGTGGCGACGCGATCGAGGAAGTAGCGATCGTGCGCGACGATGATCATGGCACCCTGCCAATCCAGCAGGGTCTTTTCCAGCCATTCGACGGCAGCCAGATCGAGGTGATTGGTCGGCTCGTCCAGGAGGAGGAGGTTGGGTTTTTCCAGCAGCAGGCGGGCGAGTAAGGCGCGGGTGCGTTGCCCGCCGCTGAGTTGGACAAGGGGTTGGTCGAAGTGATCGGTGCGGAAGCCAAGGCCGGTGAGGATTTGCTGGATGCGGAGGGGGTATTCGTAGCCGCCCGCCAGCTCGAAACGATGTTGGCGATCGGCATAGAGTTCCAGGGCGATGTCGCTGTGATCAGGGTCGGCCATGCGCGTTTCCAGTTCGCGCAGAGCTGCTTCTTCGGCGCGCAGAGCTGCAAAGACCTCCAACATGTCATCCCACAGGGTTTTGTCCTCGGGTGGAGGGGGGTCTTGGGGTAGATAGCCTATGCGCAGGCCCCGCCGCCGGTGGACCGACCCCACCGAGGGCTGGAGTTGCCCGGCCAGGATGCGGAGCAAGGTGGTTTTGCCTTCGCCGTTGGGGCCTACCAATCCGATGCGATCGCCATCGGCCACAGATAGATCGACCCCTTCGAAGACATCGAGGGGGCCGTAGGCCATGGCGAGGGCGTGGGCGGTGAGGAGGGACATAATGGAATGAGTTTACATCATTTCCATACACCCATCAAAGCTGCTCATCTATTGCTCACCGATCTGCCACCCTATCTCCAGCAGGGCAAATGCCGGGTTCGGCTCTGTCAGTCCATCTCCAATTATTACCGTCACCGGCCATTGGTCGGCGTAGAAGTCGGCGGCGGAACCGGGCGGCGCTCCTTTCACCCCGACGAAGCCGTGCCCCCGGCGCAGGTTCCCGCGGATGTCGGTGTGAACGCCCAGCATCTGCAAGGCCCGCCAAGCGTCTTCGCTCAGGTTGAGTGCGGCGGCGTCGCGCACGGCCCCGGCTACAATGGTTTCGGCGGGGAGGGCCTGAATCCAGGCGGCCAGGGCGGCGCTGGGTTGGGGGGCGGTGTAGGGGTCGTGGGTGTCGAAGACAGCGGCGTCGATCACCCGGCCTGTGGCCGGTTCGATGGCGACCAGGTTGTAGCCACGCTGGTTGGGGCTATGATCGACGCCGTCGATGTAGATGTGGCCGAAATCGCCGGTGTCTTTGCCGGCGCTGCGGACGACGATGCTGACCGGGCTGGTCACGCCGGTGTTGCCAATCGGGCGCGGGGTGAAGGGTAGATCGTTGGGGGTGAAGGTGCGGGCGGCGGCGATGTCGAGGCGGCGCGGGAAGCCAGCGGCTGAGGCGGGGAGAGGCAAGACGAGATGGTTCAGGCCGGGTTGGAGGTCGTGACGGGCGAAGGGGATGCCATCGAGTGTGAAGTCGAGCGTTTGCGCGGCGGGGCTGAACGTGGTCAGGTGGATGGCGGCGGGTTGGGAGAGGCCGGGGAGCAGGAGTTTGGGGGTGCGGCGTGTGGCCCAAACGACGGGGTGGCTCTCCCAGGCGCTGGTGACGCCCCAACCCTCACGCAGATAGTTTCGGATCTCGGGGGCGTCGGCGGGGAGTATGATCTGTTGTCGCTCCTGGGGCCAACGGGTTTCGTAGCGGGCGATATCGTCTTGCACCGCTGCCAGATCGAGCGGGAAGAGTTGGGTGAGTTGTTGTTCGAAGTTGGGGGGAACTTTGTCGCGGTGGACGAGGATAGTGTGGATGTTCAGAAAACGGAGGAAGTCTGGCGCGAGGGTTTGGGCCAGGCGCAGGTCTGCGCCCACAAGCGGGCGACCGTCCTGCAGGGCGACGAGGACGCCGCTGACGGGGTTTTCCAGGAAGTATTGGAACTGATGCTCGGGGTTGCGGCTGGTGTTGCCCCCCAGCAGCGGTTTGCCGTGATAGGTCTGATACCACTGCTCGAACATGATGATCACGTCCGATTTGCCAAAGACATCGAAGCCGTTGCGCCAGCCGAGGGGCAGGTCGAGGAGGGCGCCGGGGCGGGGGTCGGTGATGACGGCGGCGTAGGCGGGGGGGAGGCGGAAATCGGAGAGGGGGAGGGGGAGGGAGAGGTGTTCGAGGAGAAGAAGGGAGGCGAGGATGAAGGGGGCGAGGGGGCGGCGGGAGGAGGAGGCGAGGAGGCGGGAGGCGCCCAGGGCCAGGAGTATGCTGAGGCCGAGGAGGATGAGGACGCTGTAGCGGCTGGGGTAGCGGTTGGCCTGGAAGAAGGGGATGTGGAGCAGGAGGGGGAAGATGCCGGGGATGCCGGTGTCGCGGCCAGCGATGCGCAGGCTGGGGCCGAGGCTGATCAGGGTGAACAAGAGGGTGAGGAGGGCGATGGCCCAGACCCACAGACGGCGACGGTTGGCCCAGAGGCCCACCAGGGCGAGCGCCAGGGCGGTGTAGCCGAAGTAGAGGTGTTGGCCTTTGTCGATCGGGAATTGGGCGCCATCAGGTCGAATAGCCGAATGGTTGGCGATGGCGCGGATGATGTTGCCAGCGAGGGGGTGGAGTTGGGTTGGGAGGAGGAAGCCGATCAGGTCGGCGGAGAAGACATCGGCAAAGCCGCCGCCCTGAAGCAGGAAGTCGCCTTCGGCGCGCATCGCGGGCAGCATGTTGGCCAGGTAGGGCGACAGGGCGAGGAGAAACATAACTCCGGCGATGGCGCTGGCAGCCAGGAGGCGCAGGGCGGGGGGGCGCAAGGGGACGCGGAAGATAGCGGCGATGGCCGTCATCGACGCCACGAGGGCGATGAGGAGGACGCCGAAGCTGCCGAAGGTCAGCTCAGCCCAGGTTTGGAGGCAGAGAAAAAAGCCGAGGAGAAAGCCATTGCGCCAGCGCCAGGGCGGGCGCACGCTGCGCACCAGATAGAGCGCCAGGAAGGGCAGCCATTGCGACGAGGCAATGTTGAACTGGCCCAACGAGGCGTAGAACATTTTGGACGAGGCAAAGGCGTAGAGCAGGCCGGCAAGGATGGCGGGTGATCTCTTTGCTGCGTTGTTGCCGATGAGTTCGAGTGCGAGTAGATAGGCGCCAAAGCCGCTGAGGATGAAGCTGCTGAGCAAGAGTAGATTGCTGGCAAGAATGACCGAGCCAGCCAGTTGTAGGGGGAGGCTGAGGACGCCGTTGAGAAGCGTGAGGGTGTAGAAAGCCAGGTTGACGCCGACGGGGTGGAACAGGCTATCGCCGTCGAATGGGTTATGGAACACCCCGCCCTGGCCCGCTCGATCCACCCAGCTATGTTTTGCCCACCACAGGTTCCAGGCCAGCGCGGGGTCGTCGATGCCGTCGCCGGGGACATGGGTCAACAGGTGCGGCAGCAGGGGCCAGGTGAGCAGCAGGCTGAGGACGATCAGCAGCAGAAGGACGCGCCAGGGGCGGATGCTTGACATGGCAGGAAGTGTCGGCGGGCGAAGGGCAGGCGTCAAGTTGGCCGGACGATGAGGCGCCCTCACCCGACCGAGATCAGCCCCTTCTCGATGGCGTATTTCACCAATTCCACCCGGCTGTGTAGATTCAATTTGGCCATGATGTTCTCGCGGTGTCGGTCCACCGTCTTCACGCTGATCACCAGTGATTCGGCGATCTCGCGATTGGTGTAGCCCTCGGCGATCAGGGTGAGCACTTCGCGCTCGCGCGTGGTCAACGGCTCCTTCGTTTCGGTCTGGCCCGACGCTTCGCGTTGCAAGAAGTCCGACACCAGCAAGCGGGCCAGCGAAGGGTAGAGGAAGACATTGCCCTGCGCCACGACACGGATGGCCGAGACCAGATCGTCAGCGGCCGCGCGCTTGGGGACATAGCCCGACGCGCCCGCCTCCAGCATCTGAAAGAAATACTGCTCGTCTTCGTGCATGGTCAGCGCCAGCACGGCGATGCTGGGAAAAGCCTCTTTGATGCGGCGCGTGGCCTCGATGCCGCTCATGCCGGGCATGGCGATGTCCATCAGCACTACGTCCGGTTTCAGTTCGCGCACTGCGGCTAAAGCCGTCTCGCCGCTCTTGGCTTCGCCCACGATGTTCATATCCGGCTCGGCCAGGAAGAGCATCCGCAGTCCGGCGCGGACAATGTCGTGGTCATCCACCAGTAATAGCTTGATCTTGTCCGCCATTCGAAGGCTCCATTGGCAAAGGGATAGACACGCGTACGCGCGTGCCCTGACCTGGTTGAGAATCGATTGTTACGCGCCCTCTCAGTAACGCTGCCCGCTCCTGCATTCCCACCAGACCCCATCCGCCGCCGGCAGCATCGCGCCGGCTGGCGGCGGTCGCGTCGAACCCCCGCCCATCGTCCTCCACCACCAGTTCCACCGCGCCCGGCGTCTGTGTCAGCGTCACGTTCACCTGCGCGGCGGCGGCGTGCTTGGCGACATTGGTGAGCGCTTCTTGGGTGATGCGGAACAAGACGGTTTCGTATTCGGCGGGCAAGCGGACGCTGTCGCCCAGCGTCGTCAACCGCGCCCGGATTCCGCGACGCTCCTCGTATTTTTGCAGGTACCAGCGCAGCGCTGGGGCCAGACCGAGGTCGTCAAGGTGCGATGGGCGCAGGTCGGCGATGATCTGACGTAGTTCGCCCAAGGCGTTGGTGCTCATGGCGCCCAATTCGTGAACTTGTCCCTTCACCGCGGGTTGCGATGCCTGCGCCGAGGCGCGTTCCAGGGCAGTTTCCACCCCTTTCAGTCCGAGCGAAATGGCCGTGAGGGATTGGCCGGTGGCGTCGTGCAGCTCGCGGGCGATGCGTTGGCGCTCGGCCTCCTGCGCACCGACCACCTGGCGTAACAGTTTTCCCAACAGGTCCTCGCGTTTCTGCACCTCTTGATAGAGTCGTTCACTCTCGCGGCGTCCATATCGCTCGGCCTCCAGTTGCGCTTCTTGCGCCGCTACTTTCGCTCTTATTGCCTCGTCCAGTCGGCGTTGGCTCTCCAACTCGAAGGCACTGAGGGCGCGGGCGATGAAGTAAGCCAGGGCGGCGGCCATCACCCCGCGAAAGAGCTGGACGGGGATGCCAAACCACTGTAAGAAGGTGGTGCTATTGAGGAAATTCGAGGGCGCTAAAGCGGTGGGGCGGACGAAGATCTGGCCGACAATCCCGAACAGCGCCAGCGCCGTGGCCGCCCACACCAGATCACGGCCAAACTGGGGCATGGCGTGTTCGCGAAACGTGCGTTGCTGGCGCATCAAAGCCCAGGTGCCCAGCAACGCTCCCGGAATGGCCAAACCATAGCGAGCCAGGACATCCGCCAGGGCCAGCGTATCTTGCGCAGTGGTCTGAAGTCGCCACCGGGCCACGATCAGGCTGACGCCCCACAACGTCGCCAGCGTCGTCAATGGCGCCAGCAATCTTCGCCAGGTGGTTGGCTGGGGGCTGAGTAGATACATGCCAAAAGACAACAAACAGAGGAAGGAAAGGACGAGAAGGGCGACGCGTATATTTTCTTCCCACAGAGTCGGTGCGTTGCCAACGGTGAGCGCCCCGATTTTTTGGAACATCTCCAGCCATTCGTGCGCCGCATGCAAGAGACCGAAGGCGGCCAGGGGCAAGATGGCCTGAACGAAACGAAAGCTCGATCGTCGTCTGCTGGCGAAGGTCAGCGCCAGACCCAGGGCAAAGAAAGACACGCCGTAGAAGAAATAAACGACGATGATATTGCGGACGAAGAAAGCGGAAATGGGGTTCATGACTGCTGCCAGAATGGCGCAGGGGAAAAAATAGTCTGTTGTCCTCTCGGTAAGGCGTCATCCATTATACTTCATTATCCGCCATGTTGCCGCAACAAGCACATAAGGATGATTTAGCTCTCGCTTTCAACCATGCTACAATCGCGAACTTGTGAGCTTCTTGTGGACTTCACCCTTTGGCCCGATTGTCTGGCTGACAGCGGGCGCCCTTCTTCTCATCGCCGGGGGTGGACGACTGGCGACGCGACTGGAGCCTGCGCCTTCTGCCTGGGTGGCCGGGCTGGCATTGATCGGCTGGCTCCTGTTGCGCTTCCAGCCCGAAGGCGCGCCACAGGTGTGGGCGTGGACGCCGCCATTAGGTTTACCGACCAGCCTCTATTTTCAATTGCATAGTTGGTCGTGGCTGGCGGGTTTGGGCATCACCCTGACCGCGTGTGTGACCGTATCCCTGCCCGGCTGGCAATTGCGCCCCGGTTTCGTCGATCCACGAAACTGGCTGCTGCTGCTGCTGGCGGCGGCGCTGCTTGTGATTTTGGCGGGCAACTGGCTCACCCTTCTCGTGGTCTGGGGACTTGTGGGCCTTCTGGCGAGCGCGTTGGGCAGAGGCGAGGCCGGCGACGCCGCGCAGATTGGAACTGCTGGCGTCCTCTCGACCCTATTCCTGATCTTGACCCCCCTTGTCAACGGTGGTCGCAGTCTGGAATCCACCCTGGAGGGCCTTGCTCTCAATGCCCAGGCTCAGTTCTTGTTGATCCTGGCGGCTGCCCTGCCCCTGGGCTTCTACCCGTTTCACGCCTGGTTGCTCCCACACCCGTCGCGCTCTGCCTCTACCGCGCCCCAGTGGGCGCGACGTTTGGCGCTCCATCTCATCCCCGGCCTGGTCGCACTGCACTTGTTGGGGCGATTCGACCTGACGTTGCTTGTCAGCCAGGCTTGGGTGCCCCTCAACATAGTTGCCCTCTTCGGCAGCGCCCTGGCTGCCTGGGCTGAGCGAGACAAAAGTCGCGCCCAAGCGTTCGTGCTCATCAACCGTGCTGTCTGGGCGGTGTTGGCGCTGGGGCTGAGCCAGCTACCCGCCCCTCAAGGCGCCATCTTCCCCCTCTTGACTCTGACCCTCGGCGCCGTGCTCTATGTGTGGGGCCGCATCCGGCAGAACTGGCCCTACTGGCTGGGCGCAGCCGTGCTCTTGGGGCTGCCGCTGACGCCGGGGTTCGCGCCCAACGTGGCGCTCAGCCAACTGGCCACATCCGCCGCCGGTTTTCTAGATTGGGTGTTGGTTTTGTTGGCGCAAACACTGCTCGTGGCCGCTCTTGTGCAGGGCCGACCATCCCGCACCGACGAGCCGCCGACCAAACTGCATCGCTCGATGCGCCTGATCTTCATCCCGCTCGGCTTGAGCATGGCGCTGACGATGTGGTATGGCATCGCCCCGACTGATCTGGCCGAGCTGGTCAGCGTCCCGGCGTCCGGCCCTTTCGCCGGCCTATGGGCGCAGTTGGCCGGGGCGGGCCTGAGCGGGTGGATCACCATTTCGCTACCCCTGGTGTTGGGCGTTTTCCTGGCCGCCAGAGACGAGCGATGGTTTGGCGCCTTGCGTGACTGGCAAAGCAACCTGGCTCGGGTCGCCGGCTTGGAGTGGGGGTATGGCGGCCTGGGGCGTGTGTCTTCTTTCCTCACCGCCAGCATCGGCGCTGTGGCCGATCTGGTCGATGGCGCCGGTCAGTTCGGATGGGTCGTGCTTGTCTTTCTCCTTGCCTGGCTCCTCTTGCGCGGCTAGGTCATCAAACCATGCCTACCCTCGTCGAATTCCTGAATGCCGTCCGCCCGCTGACCCAACAGGGCGCACTCAACCTCAGCATCCTGCTGATCGCTGCCATGCTCGTCCTCAGCGACTGGCGACTGGCCCTGGCTGCCTTTGCGCTCTTGCAGGTATTCGCCGGCATCCTCCTCACGCGTTTGCTGCCGCCCGAATGGGCGCTGCTGCAATGGATAGTTGGCGGATTGGTGGGCGTCATGTGGTTCCTCTCCGCCCGTCGCGTCGACACCATCCAGCGACGGCAGCGAGGGACGCCCTGGTGGCGCCCCCAATGGCGCCTGAACGCCTCCACCTTGCTGCGTCTGGCCCTCGTCCTTCTCCTCCTCGTCGTCGTATATGCTCGACCCCCTCTCCTCCCTCTCCCCCGCCTGCCATCTGATCTCGCGCGTTTTGCCACCTTCCTGGCGCTCGGCGGTTTGATCGGCCTGGGGCTGGGCGACCGGCCACTGCGTTGGGGATTGTGCTTGTCCATGTGGGTCTTGGCTGCCAACTTTACCGTCGATGCCCTCCAGGTGGATCCAGGCACGGTGGGCCTGCTGGCCGGTTTGGAACTCCTGCTTGGTTTCGCCATCTCGTATCTCATTGTGGTCGACGGCGCTCGTTTCTGGCTGCGCCCGGAGGACGTGTGACGCTCCTACTCGCAACGATCCTCTGGTTGTTGCTGTTGGCGCTGGCCGCAAACCTGTTGCGCCGCCTGCCCTGGCTGCCAGGGCTGACGGTGGCGGCGGGGCTAGGGCTGTTGGCCTGGTTTCTATGGCGTGCGCCGATGACAGGAACAACCGCGGCCTGGCAGCGCGCCATCGATCTCGACCGCACGAACACCTTCCTCGTCTTCAATCTGCGCCTCGATATAGCTGCACGTGGACCAACCCTGTTATTGGCGCTCTGGGGCGCTCTCTTTGCCCTCGCAGGCGCTTGGGTGCGCGCCGACCGCGTCCTCTTTCCTGTCATCCCCGCCATCCTTGCCGCCTTGTTGCTCGCGCTGAGCACGACCCCCCTCCTGTGGGCGCCGTTCTGGCTGGTGGTGGCCGTCATTTTGATGACATTCACAGCTCAGGGCGCCAGCCCCCGGCTGGCGCGCGCAGCCCTGCGCACCTTGCTGGCTCCGACGCTGGCTTTTCCTATCTTCCTCTTTGCCGCCTGGGTCGTTGGCCAGCCCGACCTTTCGGCCCAGTCCCCAGCTTTATGGGTGACGGGTTGGCGAATGCTCGTCGTAGGCCTGGGCCTCCTGCTGACTCCTGTGCCCCTGCACAGCTGGATCAGTAGCCTGGGTGAAGAGGCGCCGCCATTTGCCGCCGCCTTTCTGGTCGGCGTCTGGCAGATCACCATGTACGCCCTGATCCGACAAATCTTATTAGCGTATCCCATTGTGGTCGACTACGCTGACCCGGCGCGCTGGCTACCCTGGGTCGCCGTCTTGCAGATGGCATGGGCGGCGCTATTCGGGTTAGGCAGCCAACGCCTGGGCCAGTGGTGGGGCTATCTTTTGTTGTGGGACTACGGCGCCGCCTTCCTGCTCTGGGGACTCAGCGGTGAATTTGGCGTCGAGATCATGGTGTGGCTGCTCTTGGCGCGGTCGCTCGTATTACTCGTCATCGCCGCCGGGTTGCAGACGCTCTCCGAACGGTTCGGCGCAAACGCAGCCTACGCAAGACTGAACGGCGCCAGCGAGCGCCTTCCCCTTGCCAGCTTGAGCCTGGCAGCTGGCAGCCTCTTCCTGCTCGGCTGGCCTTTAGGCGCTCTCTTCCCTGCGCGACTTGCTGCTTTCCGCTTGGCCGACGCCAGCCAGGGCGCCATCTACCTCGGCGCCCTCCTCACGTTGGTGATAATGACGCTGGGCAGCGTGCGCGTGATGCGAGCGCTGGCGCAACCATTGACCGATCCCCTCCTCCCCCGCGAGACTCCCCGCCTGGCCTGGCTGGCCCTCCCCTTGTTGCTCCTCGGCCTTTTGCTCTCGCTCCACCCCGCCCTCCTCCATCCTCTCACCAACCAGATCGCCGTCTGGCTGGCGCAGCCATAACACCAGCCGCCGACTTGCACTACAATGCCTTTGGCGAAACCCGACCTCCGCCCTCTGATTTCCGTTCTCCGCCTTCTGGCTGGCGCAGCCATAACACCCACCAGCCGCCGACTTGCATGACAAGCCGCCAACTTGCGCTACAATGCCTTTAGCGAAACCCGACCTCCGGCCTCCGCCCTCCGACCTCTGATTTCCGTTCTCCGCCTTCTGCCATGCCTACTCTCCGTCTTGGACTCAACCTCGGTTATTCCGGCGCTCGCATCCAGCTTCCCCTGCCGATGGTGCTGGAAGCCGAACGCCTGGGCTACTATGCTGTTTGGGCTGCCGAATCCTACGGCTCCGACGCCGTCACCCCTCTGGCCTGGATCGGCGCCCTGACCCGCACCATCCATTTGGGCGCCGCCGTCTGGCAGATGCCCGCGCGCACCCCCGCCAACACCGCCATGACCGCCATGACTCTCGACCAGCTTTCGGGCGGGCGCGTCTTGCTTGGTTTGGGGCTTTCTGGCCCCCAGGTGGTGGAAGGCTGGCACGGGCAGCCTTACGGCAAACCCTTGGGCAAGACGCGCGAATACGTCAGCATCGTGCGCGCCATCTTCAAACGCGAGGCGCCTCTCGTCCACGAAGGCGCCCATTATCAAATCCCCTATCGCGGCCCTGACGCCAGCGGTTTGGGCAAGCCGCTCAAGAGCATTTTGCATGGCCGACCCGATCTGCCCATCTACCTGGCTGCCATCGGCCCCAAGAACGTCGAGTTGGCCGCTGAGATCGCCGATGGCTGGCTGCCCATCTTCTTCGCTCCCCAACATTATGCTACCGCCTACCAGGAGCAGGTTGAGGCGGGGTTCGCCAAAGCGGGCGGGAGCAAGAGCCTGGCCGTCTTCGACATCGCCGCCACCGTCCCTGTCGTCATCGGCGACAACCTGGAGGAATGCTACAACCAGGTCAAGCCCTTCGTGGCGCTATACGTGGGCGGCATGGGCGCCCGCGGCAAGAACTTCTACTTCGACCTGGCCTGTCGTTTTGGCTACGAGGCTGCTGCCAATCGCATCCAGGATGCCTATCTTGCTGGCGACAAAGGCGCGGCCATGGCTGCTGTGCCCGACGCCCTCGTGGACGACATCGCCCTGGTGGGGCCGAAGCAACGCATCGCCGAACGCCTGCAAGTCTGGCGCCAAAGCCCTGTCACCACCCTCAACATCTCCACCTTCGACATCGAGACCGTGCGCGCTATGGCGGAATTGGTGCTCTGACATCATGTCTGATCCCATTTTCACTCCCATCGACCGCATACTCACCGGCGAAACGCTTATCCTTGGCGACTATACGCTGCAGCCAACCGCGCGTGTGCAGGGCTGGCGCGGGAGCGCTCCCGCGCCAGACGGCCAGGGCGCCTG
>JAYRVO010000112.1:0-40848 GCA_041918515.1 Chloroflexota bacterium
CAAGGTTCTGGTACAATGTCTGTCGGAACTGCGTGAGCTTGGTAGTGTGTAGAGTGATTTCCATACACTACTTCTGACGCAGTTCTCATGTTTCTGTCAACTTTCGCCACCGCACTTTTGTGCTTTGTCAAAAGTCCAATGTTCATTTCAAGGTGAAAATCGCCAGGCTTTCGATGTGATAGGTTTGGGGAAAAAGATCGATCGGCTGCACCTGCTGGAGCCGATAGCCAGCATCCAGGAGCAAACGCGCATCGCGGGCGAGCGTGGCGGGGTCGCAGGAAATGTAGAGCAGCCGGGGAATGCCCAGCCGTCGCATCTCGGTCACGACCTTGGTTCCGGCTCCGCTGCGCGGCGGGTCGATGATGGCGGCGTCGATGCGCTCTGGCAGGTTGGCTGACCCGACCGTCCCCGGCTCCGACAAAGTCGCCAGCACCTCGGCCACCGACCCCTCGAACAGCATCACGTTGGCGAGATCGCGGGCATTCCAGGCAAAATCCTCGCAGGCCGCCTCGGATTCCTCGATGGCGATCACTTGCCCTGACTGCCCGGCCAAACACAGTCCAAAGAGACCAACGCCGCAATAACCATCGAGGAGCGTTTCGTGGCCTTGCAACGCCAGCATGTCCTGCGCCACATCGACCATGACCTCGGCTCCCACCGTGTTTACCTGGAAGAGGCTATTGGCCGAGATCCGAAATGTTCGCCCGGCCACGATCTCTTCGATCCACGGTTCGCCGATCAGCCCCTGGATGGCGTCGTGGCGCTGGCGAAGGGCGCAACGCACGGGCAGCTCCTCCACTAACAATCCGGGAGCGCGATCATCTGCGGTTTCGAAGAGCAGTAATTGTTGTCCTGTGTTCAGCCCGGCGCGCAAACTGATCCGTTGCACCACGACCGGCTCGGCCATATCGCTTTCCGCTTCCTCGGCCTCCTCCACCTCGATTTTCGTCCCCAAAGTCCGGTGCATCTCGTCCAGCAGGGGATGCAGAAGCAGACATTCGTCGATGGCAATGATGTCCTCGGCTCCGTCCTTGCGCTCTGTTTCCTCGCGCCCCTCGCGCCCCTCGCTTTCCCGCACATAGCCCAAACGCCCTTCGCCAGCGGCCGCCAGCTGGACGTGGTTGCGATAGGCGAAGGTCAGTAAGCCATGTTCATCAGCCAGGGCGATGGGGTCCTCGACCGGCGGATCGGCGATGCCACCCAAGCGCCGGAGCTGATCGATCACGACCTCGCGCTTGAGCGCCAATTGGCGCTCGTAGGCGATGTGTTGCCATTGGCAGCCGCCGCAGCGCCCCGGCCCAAAATAGGGGCAGGGGGGAGCGATGCGGTCGGGCGAAGCTTCGAGCACTTCCAGCAGCCGACTGCGCGCCCAGCGTGGCTTTTCCTCGACCACCTGGACGCGCACGATCTCGCCAGGGATGGTATAAGCTGCGAAGACGAGCTTGCCGGCGAGAGGACCGCCGTGCTCGCCAAAACCGAAAGCCTCGCCGCCATGGGCGATGCCGGTGAGGTGTAGGGTGAGCGGTTGCATTTACCGCTTCAGCCACGGCAAACGTATGCGAGGCGGCGACGGTTCCGGCGGGATGGGTGGCGCAGGTAGTTCTTCGGCGACAAGAGGCGGCGGGAGTTCGGCGGGGGTTGCGATGATGTCAGCAAGCGGTTCTGGCGTTTGGCTTTGGCTTGATGGTTCGCCAGGGGAGGGCGCCACGGCAGGGGCAGGGGTGGTCGGAACCTCGACGTAGGGCGGCTCCGGCAGGATGGGGGTGACGACGGCGTAGGTCTCCAGAGGTGGTTCCACGGCCGGACTGGCGGTGGGTGGGGCGGCGGGGAGGGCTGCCGGGGCTGGGGTTTCCAAGAGCAGTTTGCTGGCTTCGGCCAGGGGCACGCCGCGACCGAAGACGGTGGCCAGGATGGAGCCGGCCTGTTGGAGCGGCATATTCCGGCGCAAAGGCGTGTCGCTTTCGTCCCACAGTTCGACCAGGGCCGGATAGTCCCATTCGGCGGTGATGACGCCTTCGGCCAGCGGGCTGCCGACCTCGACCATGACGCCGGTGAAGCGGGGGGTGAAGTCGGAGGGAGCGAAGATGGCGCTGGCGCCTACAAAGGGCGGGGCATCGGCGCCAGAGAAGGGATCGGGGCCGGTGAGAAAGCTGATCATGCCGTAGAGTTGGTTTTCCTGGCAACGGGCCAGCGACGCTTGGCGGATTTTTTGGTAGGTGGCCGGGCGGGTGACGGCGGCCATCATAACCAGCATGTCAGCGCCCTGGTAGGCCAGGATGCGGGCGGGTTCGGGGTAGAGGGCGTCCTCGCCGATGAGGATGCCTACTTTGCCGGCGGGGGTGGGGATGACGCCCCAACCGGCGGCGGGGGTGGAGATGGCGCGGTCGCGTTCGCCCAACACTACTTTAGCCTGACGTCCCAACACGCTGCCATCCGGCCCAAAAACGACGGCGACATTGTGGATGTCCTGGCCATCGGGTTGCACCTCCAGGACGCTGCCGGCGACGATAATCATTTCGTATTGGCGCGCCAGCCCGGAAAAGGCGTTCATGTAGGCATCGTGCAATGATTCGGGCATGTTCTGCAGGGCTGACGCCAGCGATTTGCGCAAATCAGCCTGGAGCACGCTGGCCATGCCGCCTGCCGCCGCCGATTTGGTGCGATCCCAGAACCCGGACTTGGGGTTCATGCCCTGGCCGGCTGTTTTCAGCAGGTTGTTGCGCCAGCCGCTGAGGGTGGGGATGGCGGTGGCGATGCCGCTTAGCTCGGGGAAGAGCGCCAAGACGGCTCCTTTTGCCTTCGCCGTGCGCAGGAAGCGGTTCAGATAGGCGGGGTACTCATCGGTGGTTTTGGGCACGATGAGGTGATGCTGGATGCAGGCAACGATTGGTTTTTCCATCGCACAGACAAAGGACGGAGTGATGCGGCGGCGGTTAGTAGTAAAAGCATTCTAACGAGGATGGCGGGCGATGTGCAACTTGCGCAAAGCTATTGGCCGTCTAGTTGTTCGCCCAGCAGCAAGCCGATGTGCTCGCGGCCTTGCGCCCACGGCCAGTCGTCGCGGGCGTTGAAGTAGAGATAGAAGCGGCTATGTTCGGGGCGCCGGCGCACGTCGAGGGCGTAGACATGGCTGCGCATCCAGCCGGCGCCGGGGCAGAGGATGGGTTCGTCGTGCAGCGGCTGCCAACTCAGGCCGTCGGCGCTGTTCAGCAAGCGGATGGCCGAGCCGGAATGCCGGTTGCTTTCGTCCCAATAGATGCCGTTCTGGAATCCCGCCCAGCCATCCTGCACCCGCAGCACTTTCATGGCTCCGGCGGCCAGATTGCACCAGCGTTGATCGGGGGCGGGGGTGATGAGGGGGTCGGGCAGGGGCTGGTAGGGGCCAGTCAGCCGGTCGGACATGGCCAGGCCGATGGCGGTGGGTTCGTTGAAGCCGCAATCGAGCAAGGGGGTGAGGCCGGCGCTGTAGTACAGGCGATAGCCGTCGTCGCCACGAATGAGGCAGGGGTTGCTGACCGAGTTGCCGAGTTTGGCGTCGATGTGCCAGGGCAGGGTGGGTTCGAGCAGGACGATCGGCTGTGACCAGGTGCGCAGGTCGTCCGATGCGATCATTTCGAGGCGCGATTGCCAGTGGCGGCCGGGCAGCCAGAAGAAGGGGAAGCGCCCATGCCGGACGGCTTCGTACAAAAGATAGAACCGGCTTTGCTCGACATAAAGAAATGGCCGCATGGCCGCGCGGCGCACGGTTTCCCGGCGTTGCCAGGCGAGGCCGTCGCGCCGCCTGCTTGGCCAAGGATGCCAACTTGAGTTACGATCCGAATCATACCACAAGCGCTGTAGAAGTTTACGTTGCCCCAAAATTGGCTCACGCAAAGCCGCAAAGTCGCAAAGTTTTTATGTTTTCTTGGCGTCTTTGCGCCTTTGCGTGAGATAAAAAAGCACAGGTGAACAGTTATCGATGATCCAATATCAATCCACCGTCCTTATCTCTGTTCCGTCCGAGCCAGTCTGGCGCGTGCTGGCCGACGTCGAACACTGGCGCGAGTGGACGGCGTCGATCACCCGCATCGAGCCGCTCGACCCGCCCGCTTTTGCTGTTGGCACCCGTTTCAAGGTCTTCCAACCCAGGCTCCGGCCCCTTATCTGGACGATCACCGATCTGAGGCCGGGGACGAGCTTCACCTGGGCGTCGAAGAGCCTGGGGATGAAGGTCGTGGCCGAACACATGATCGAGCCTGCCGGCGAGGGTGAAAGCAAGGTGACGCTGCGCACCACCTTCTCTGGCCCAGTCGGCTTCCTCGTGGGCCGGTTGAGCGGGACCATGACGCAGGAATACATGGGGCTGGAGGCAAGGGGGCTGAAACAGAGATCGGAAGGGCAGGGCTGAGCAAGCGCGGATTCAGGCCGTGAAATTGGACGAAGCCCCCTCCCTGGGGTAGACTCCGGCCCTATGCAACTTCCACGTCTTACGCGGCTGGCCGCCGTTCTGCTCGTCTTGAGCAGCCTGCTTTTGCCCATCACTACCACCCTCGCCCAGGCCGGCTGCGACCCCAACAGCCTCATCTCGCCCGACATTTGCGGCTTCGATAGCTTCAGCGGCAGCCCGCCCCAGCAAATCCCCAACGGCTGGACGTCCTTTGTGCTCAGCGGCAGCCTCTCCTTCGAACAAGATCATCACAATGGCCCGGACAGCTCGAACCTGCGTATGTGGAGCGATGGCGGTACGTTCAAGGCTGGCCTCTACCGACAGGTGCGGGTGACGCCGGGCGCAGGTTATCGCGCCAGCGTTGCCTTTGGCGCGCCCACCTCGCCCGACACCTTCGGGCGCCAACTCGGTCTCGATCCCAGCGGCGGCGTCGATCCCAACGCCCCCACCGTCATCTGGGGGCCTGCGCACTGGGGGGTGGGGCGCTATCTCAACTATCCGGCCGGCCAGGGGCCAAACATCGACGTGCGCGCCCGCGCCAGCGGTGATCTCATGACTGTCTTCTTCGTGGCCGACCACCCGCGCAGCACCGGCCGCGACGAAATCCTGGTCGATGGCATCATGCTGCTGCCCGACGAGGCCCCGCCGGCTCCCGCCCCCGCGGCCAACACGCCCGCACCGGCCGCGCCCGCTCCCACCCAACCGCGCATCGCGCCGACCCGCGCCGTTGTGGCGGCCGCGCCGACCAGCACGCCGACCAGCACAGCCACGCTCACGCCGACACCGTCGGTTACGCCTTCGCCCAGCCCGACAGCTACTTCCAGTCCTTCGCCGACGGCCTCGGCCACCCCCACCAGCACGCCAACTTTCACCCCCTCGCCCTCGCCGACGCCTTCACCCACCCCCACAGCCACCCCCACGCCCGGCTTGATCGCCCGCCTGGCGCCCCACTCCTTTGGCCGCGCGCGTTCGCCCGGATTGGATTGGCTGGACGTGGCCGGATTCACGGGTCTGGTTATGGCAGCCGGCTTGCTCATCTGGCTGGCGCGTCGCACCTATTGATCGCCAGGTCGATTTGTTATGAAGCTCGTAAAACGTGAAGCGTGAAACGTGAGAAAACGTCGGCCTGGCAATCGATAGAGCGCGTTTCGCGCCGCCCGTAGATGGATGCTATAATGCTGTTGTCGATACGCCCTCGTAGCTCAATGGCTAGAGCGTCAGTCTTCGGAACTGTAGGTTGGGGGTTCGAGTCCCTCCGGGGGTATGAATTGTACGAAGAGGCAGCCATCCATTGCACGGATGGCTGCCTCTTCGCATAGATGCGCACGATGGTTGCAGAGGGCGTCCAGATTAGGTAAACTAGGGCTTCATTTCAAAGCAGAGTCATCGTCGGCATGCCCCTGCCAGCCTTGAGGAGAAAACCATGATTTCGTCCGCCCCTACCGTTGCCAAACCCCGCCATGCCTGGCTGAAACAGGCCCAGGTTGCCTTCGTGCCGGGGACGATGACCCCCCTCCTGGATGAAACCACACGCGGCATCCTCGCCGAATGCGCCGCGCACGGCCACGTCGTGCAAGAGACGCCCACCGACGACACCACCATCCTCCTGACCACCGCCCGCTACGGCGAGAACCTCAATTGGCGCCAGGCTCCCATGTTCACCGCCCGGCCCCGTTACAAACTGAGCCGTCAGCCGACGGTCTTCACCCTGGTGCACATCCTAACCTCCGAGCTGGATGATCTGCTGGCGCACTTCGAGCAGGCATTGCGCAAAGACCCCCCTGCGCCCGAAGATTTCGAATTCGACGGCCTCTCACCCCAGGCGTACCTCGTCCTCACCGAGCAAGGACGCCGGGGTGGGCCGATCCTGTCGGTGTTACGCCTGTTGCAGGCGCAGGTCAAAAGCATCCGCATCCTGCTGGTGGTGGGCGACCAGCACCCGGAATGCGTCTATCATTTCGATCTGGTGGGGGCTTACCCGCGCAGCACAGCCGACGACCCGGCCTCGTTCTACGAGGACATCGTCCTGCGCATGACCACCACCGTCAGCACCCGCGAAGTCACCGCACACGAGATCGTCGATCGCCCCATGGCCTACGAACTCTGGCGGCAGAGCGGCGCCGCCGAAGCCATGCGCACCGCCGCTCTGGAGCTGGGCAAGCGCCGTTTCTTCACCGACATGGTGCGCATCGCCGACCTGGTGAATGTGCCAGTGGTGGGAAGCTCGGTGGCCAGTCAGTACAGCGAGGGCTGTTTTGCCACCTGGAGTCCATCCCTGGACGCCCTGGTGGCAACCATCACCGGCAGCGCCCGGCCCGTGGACAAAGACAACATCACTGAGGACGATCTGGCGGTGATCACCGGCGTGCGGCCGGGTGGGGTGGGGGCCTTCGTGCGGCACGTGGACGGCAAGCGCAACGATCCGCCCTCCTCAGAGGCCGTCGAGATGATCGACATGGATGTGATGCTGCCCAGAACCGCATTCGATCTGGGCGATGGGCCGCTCGATGTCCCCGTCGTCCGTTCCAAATTGCATGGCCACCGTGGCATTTCGGCTTACAACCCGGCGAAAGTCGAATATGTTCCCCTGGATCCGCCCTATTTCCATTACATCGTCTCTTGCGCCACCGAGGCGCAGGCGCACGGCGTCAAAGGCGCGTTTTCTCGCTCCGAGATTCTCCTCGATCCCGACGATCCCCGCCAGCTTGCCTTCACCATCCTTCCCGGCCACGGCCTCGTCATCGTCGAGAAGTGGACGCCGGACAAAGCGCCTTTCCAACTCATGTGGGAAGCGATGGATGCTGGCGACCTGGTGATCGATAGCCACGTCCCGCAAGGCCCCATGTCCTTCGCACCCGATGACGCCGGCCGCATGGTTTTGCAAGAACATGCGTGAGATGATGACAACCATACTGGCGCCCGAACTTCACTACTATCTCCTCCTGCTCGAGGACTTGCGTAAACAAGCGCGCGCCCTTGTCGCCGAGCTGCCCGCCGAAGCCTTGAACTGGCGCCCACTGCCAGCTGTCGAGGATCATGCCGTCAACTCGCTGGCAGTGTTGGCCGCCCATATCGCCGGCGCCGAGCACTTCTGGATCGCCGAAGTCATCGGCGGCGCCCCGCCCACCCGCGACCGCCCCGCCGAGTTCGTTCTGCAAGTCGAGAACGCCGACGAACTGCTACGCCGCCTCGACGCGGTGGGCGAGGAAACGCGCGCGATTTTCGCACGCCTGACGCCCACCGACCTGGACGGCGTGCGCGAGGCGCAGGGGAAAGTGATGCCGGTGCGTTGGGGCATCCTCCACATCATCGACCACACGGCCCTCCACTTGGGCCATATGCAGATCACCTATCAGTTGTGGATGGGCGGGCGCAGTATGCCGTCCCCGCGCTGGTACGAACGTTTGCAGTAGACCGGGAAACCGGGAAACCGGGAAGCCGGGAGGCCAGTAGACCGGGAAACCGGGAAGCCGGGAGACCGGGAAGCCGGGAGGCCAGTAGACCGGGAAGCCGGGAGGCCAGTAGACCGGGAAGCCGGGAGGCCAGTAGACCGGGAAGCCGGGAATCGATCACCAATCAACCACACTCCAGGAGATAGTATTGTGAACGAGCAGAAAGGACACTTCCGCAGCACGCTGATCGCCGGAGCCATGTTGCTCCTCTTGTTGCTGACGCTGGGCGGCGTAGCGGCCGCGCAGGGCGAAGACCCCGGCGGCAACGTCTCCAGCAAGAGCATGGGCATATTGCGCGCGGCGCCCCCGCGCCCCTGGACAAGTCAGGAGTTGATCGATGCCGTGCCCTATCCGCTGCCGCAGCGCGAGGCCCCCATATCGGCGACAGAAGTCATGACCCCATTCCTCCCCGGCGGCGAGCCTGGCTTCGCCCCCTCCACCCTGCCCGTTGGCTTCCCGCCCGCCACCAAAGCGCCCAAAGAGCCATCTCCTGCGCCGGCGCCATTTGCAGGCGCGACGAATGGCGTCGCCGGCTACGACTACCCGCCGCCTTTCGAGCGCTACGCACCCTACGCCACCCCGCGCAGCCTTTTTCCCCTGATGGCCGTGGGACGACTGTTCTTCACGCAGGGCGGCGTGCGCTATTCATGCTCGGCAGCCTCCATCGGCAACTACGCCGTGTGGACGGCCGGGCACTGCATCCATGCTGGGGATGGCAGCGCCGATGGTTGGTCGTCGAACGTGATCTTCGTCCCCGCCTATCACAATGGTCGGGCGCCGTTTGGACAGTGGGCCGCCGTCAATCTGTGGACGAAGCAAGGCTGGTATGCCTCCGGCGATTTTCGCTACGATATGGCTGGCGCCACCCTCAAGAAGTTGGGCGGCAGGAAGATCAGCCAGCGGGTGGGCGCGCTGGGCTTTGCCTGGAACCAGGGCCTGAAGGTGCACTGGCACGCCGTGGGCTATCCTGCCGGAGACCCCTTCGATGGCTCCCGCCAGTATGTCTGCACCGCTTCGTATGCGACTTCCGATCTATCGATGGGCGAGCCGGCGCCCAGCGGCATGGGCTGCGACATGACCGGCGGTTCCAGCGGCGGCCCCTGGATCACAGGATTCAGCCCCTCCTCCCGCAGCGGCAACTTCCTGAATGGCAACGTGTCGTATGGCTATCTGGACGAGCCGTTGCAGATGTTCTCGCCCTACTTCGATGACGACGCCAAGGGTTTGTACGACGCCCTGGTGGGCGACGCGCCCTGAACGAACGAACCACACCTGACAGGTTTTGCAAAACCTGTCAGGTGTTGCAGGTGTTGCAGGTGCGGGGCCAATTTGCGGGGCGGTGACGGGAGGGGCCAGCGACGCATATACTTGACTAACAACTTTCTTAGCCAAATCTAACACCCCGCGTCTAAAGTAAAGGCACGTGTGAGGCGCGCCGTCATCACGCTTCACGCCTCACGTTTCAACGCAGTACGCAGCACAGAGGAACCCCACCTATGCGTTTCGACCAATTCACCCAAAAAGCCCAAGAATCCGTCGTCCAGGCACAGAGCCTGGCGCAAACATACGACCATCCCGCTGTCGATCCCGAACATCTGCTGGCTACCCTGATCGCCCAGGAGGGCGGCGTGGCGCCGGCCGTGTTGGAGCGCATCGGCGCCAACATGCCAGCGCTGGCCCAGGCTCTGGAACAGACATTGGGCAAGAAGCCGCGCGCCACCGGCGTCACCGCCCAGGTGGGTATGAGTCGCGGCGCGGTCAGCCTGCTGGAAGAAGCCGAAGCTATCGCGGCCAGTATGAAGGATGACTACACCTCGACCGAGCACATCCTCATGGCCATGGCCGCGCCCAAGGCGCCTGACGCCATCCGCAACCTGTTGGCTCGCTACGGTGTGGACTACAACGCCATCGTGCAGGCGCTGGCCGGGATTCGCGGCAGTCAGCGCGTCACCAGCCCCAATCCCGAGGCGCAGTACGAGGCCCTGGCCAAGTATGGGCGCGACCTCACCGCCGAGGCCCGCAAGGGCAAGCTCGACCCCGTGATCGGCCGCGATGAAGAAATCCGCCGCGTTATCCAAATCCTCAGCCGCCGCACCAAAAACAATCCCGTCCTCATCGGCGAGCCAGGCGTGGGCAAAACTGCCATCGTCGAGGGCCTGGCCCAGCGCATCATCAAGGGCGACGCGCCCAGCACGCTCAAAGAGAAGCGCGTAGTCGCCCTCGATCTGGGCGCGCTGATCGCTGGGACCAAGTATCGCGGCGAGTTCGAGGAGCGTTTGAAAGCCGTGCTCAAGGAGATCACCGCCGCCGAGGGCCAGATCATCCTCTTCATCGACGAGATGCACACGCTGGTGGGCGCGGGTGCAGCCGAGGGAGCGATGGACGCCGGCAACATGCTCAAGCCCATGTTGGCGCGCGGGGAACTGCACGCCATCGGCGCCACCACGCTGGACGAGTACCGCAAACACATCGAGAAGGACGCCGCGCTCGAGCGCCGCTTCCAGCCGGTGTTCGTGGGCGAACCCAGCGTCGAGGATACGATCAGCATTCTGCGCGGGCTGAAGGAGCGCTACGAGGTGCACCACGGCGTGCGCATCACCGACCCCGCCGTGATCGCCGCCGTCACCCTCAGCCAGCGTTACATTAGCGACCGCTTTCTCCCTGACAAGGCCATCGACCTGATCGACGAGGCCGCCAGCCGCCTGCGCATGCAAATCGATTCCAAGCCGCAAGACCTGGACGAGATCGACCGCGGTCTCATGCAGCTTGAGATCGAACGCGAGGCGCTGAAGAAAGAGAAGGACAAGGCGAGCAAGGAGCGCCTGGAGTCGTTGGAGAAAGAAGTGGCCGATCGGAAAGAGCAATCCACGCGGCTCACTGCCCGCTGGCAGAGCGAGCAGGAGGCCATTCGCCAGGTGCGCGAGCAAAAAGAAAAGATCGACGTGCTGCGTGTCCAGATCGACGAAGCCGAGCGCCATTACGATTTGCAAAAAGCTGCCGAGCTGAAGTTTGGCCAGTTGCGCCAGGTCGAGAATGAGCTGGCGCAGGCCGAGGCGCGGCTGCGTGAGCTACAGCGCGAGGGCGCGCTCCTGAAGGAAGAGGTGGACGCTGAGGAGATCGCTGCCGTCGTCAGCAAATGGACGGGCATCCCTGTCAGCAAGCTGCTGGAGGGTGAGGTCGAAAAATTACTCCACATGGAGGCGAGGCTGCATCAGCGCGTGGTCGGGCAAGATCAGGCTTTGCGCGTTGTCTCGGCTGCGGTGCGCCGCGCCCGCGCCGGCCTGCAAGACCCCAATCGCCCACTCGGCTCGTTCATCTTTCTTGGCCCCACCGGCGTTGGCAAAACTGAGTTGGCGCGGGCCCTCGCTGAGTTCCTCTTCGATGACGAGCACAGCATCGTGCGCATCGACATGAGCGAGTATCAAGAGCGGCACACCGTGGCGCGGCTGATCGGCGCGCCGCCGGGCTATGTCGGCTATGAGGAAGGCGGCCAACTCACCGAGGCGGTGCGTCGCCGCCCCTACAGCGTCGTCCTCTTCGACGAGATCGAGAAGGCTCACCCGGAGGTGTTCAACGTTCTCCTGCAAGTCCTGGATGATGGCCGCCTGACCGACGGCCAGGGACGCACGGTGGATTTTCGCAACACCGTCATCATCATGACCAGCAACATCGGCAGCCAGTACATCGTCGATGTGGCAACCGTACAGAAAGAAGTCGAACGCCGGGTGATGGAGGCGCTGCGGGGGGCTTTTCGGCCCGAGTTTCTCAACCGCGTCGACGACATCGTCATCTTCCACGCGCTCAGCCGTGAGCAACTCAAGCAGATCATCGAGATTCAGTTGGGTCGCCTGCGCAAGCTGGTGGCCGAACGCCAGATCACGATCGATCTGACCGACGCCGCCAAAGACATGCTCATCAGTGAGGGTTACGATCCGGCTTACGGCGCCCGCCCGCTCAAGCGCGTACTCCAACGCCGTGTGCAAGACCCCTTGGCCGTGGAGATTTTGCAGGGTCGGGTGCGCGATGGCGATCGGGTCGTGATCGATCGCGAGGGGGAGGGGCTGGTTATCCGCTGAGTCTACCGCCGCCAGCCGCGCGCCTGCGATCCAGCGCCGCCTTGGCCACGCCGACGTAAGCGATATGTTGATCAACCGTCATCAGCGTCGTGTTTCGCCCATGAATGCGCCGGCGCAAGACCACTTGTGGTAGGACAAGGTCTGTCAGGCCAAGTTCTTGCGCACGCGCGTACCAATCAATAAACTCGCCAAGTCGTAAGCCAGGGGTGAAGCCACCCAGACGGCGAAAGACGGCCGTCCGGATCAACATGGTTCCCGCCGAGTAACCAGCCATGGCTTGATGATACTCGAAGCGTGCTGCTATCGTGGGATCCAATCCCGGCTGCAGGAACTGCTCGATATTGCCAAAGACTGCATCCAGCGTCGGGTCAGTCTCCAGCGCAGCGAGCTGGTCTGAGAGTTTCCCAGGCGTCCAGAGGTCATCGGCATCGAGGAAGGCCAGGAACTCACCGTGGGCCGCGTCCACACCATGGTTGCGAGCGGCGCCAGTGCCCTGCTGCTCTTGCCAGAGATAGCGCACGGCTGGGCCGAACTGACTCACAACCGCTGCACTGCCATCTGTCGAGCCGTCGTCCACGACAATGACCTCAAGCGGCGAATACCCCTGATCCAACACGCTTTGCACGGCTTCCGACAGATAGGTTTCGCCATTGTAGACTGGGATCACAACACTGACTGACATGAATGCAGCGCCTTTCGCATGTAGAGAGGAGAGCTATAGTCAGGCCGGGGGAAGGGCAGGCGCCGCGCTGGCCGGCGGCTGGGTCTTTTGGAACTGTGAGCGAACGAACTGCGATCTCCGGCAGTGCTTTGCGTAAATTTGAAGGAAAGCTGAGGGGGCGATGGCGCCGCGCCGGGCCAGCTCGGCCAGGAATCTTTTGTCGGCAGGCAGATGCAAAAGAAAGCAGCGCTCGAAATACGCCAGCGGCTTCTGCGGGTGCATGGTATCTGTATTCCAATATATCCCGACAATGCCCAACGTTCCTGCATCCCCAATCGAAACCCCTTTTCTGCGCAATACCTCGATCGCTGCGGACGTCACCATTTCATCTCCGATGTGGTGAATCGCATGGATGTTGCCAAGATAGGCGGGATACAGCGCCTCGATTTCCTGGCTGAGCAGCCCAAAAAAGCTTGGGGGACCCGAAATGAATTCCCCGCCGGACCATCTGCCTTCACTGTCAAGACCATGCAGCAACTTGAGGTCGCGCACAATGACATCGCGCCCATGAACTGGGATCACCTGCGCCGAAATATCGCAGCAGAGCGGAATGCCAGCCGCCACGATGTTTTGCAGTTGGTGGGGGTATGGGTTGATACAGACCATGTCCAGGTCGCACAGCCCCACATAGTCTTCGGTCAGGCCACCCAGATACCGAAACACATCGAACTTGAAATGGGCGGAATAGAAGCTGACGCCGCTGGGAACCTCAGTTGTGAAAGGGATCTCAATCGTCGGCAAAACGCTTCCTTCGCCAGCCACCAGGCTGTCCACCGCGATCTTGTCGTTGGTAATGAGGGTGAACATCACACCCTGCTGCTGGAGGGTATTGGCGAGGTTGATGGCATTCCTGACGTAGACCAACATCTGGTCTTGGAAGTTTCGCGGCTGGAAATTGATGGCGGACTGCTCACCTTGTTTACAGTGCAACAGGCCATACAGCTTGAGTGACATGGTTTCTCCGCGCGGGTCGGCGCTGCCTGGCGCCGCCTTCGACGTGTACTTACCAATAAGCGACGTCGTCAGTGACGACGGGAGCAGTCGGATGATAGGTTGCGGGGAGATCGCCCCACCATTCATTGAAGTAGCGCTGCTGCCAACTCGCCCGGTTGCGCCAGCGATTGCCGGTGACGCCGAAGATCACCTGCAGGTGTCCGCCCAAAGATAAACCGACCCGCCCCAGACTCTTCACGAATCCGGCCAGGGGCAGGGCAAGACCGCCTGCTGCGATCAGCGCGACATCGAATTTCTTCCCGGCGATCTGCTGCTGAATCGCGTCCAAGAGTTGCAGCGCATCGCCATACTTCTGTTGAGTCGCGGCGTCGTATCCATAAGGAAACTCGATCGAGTCCACCGTCGCCGGCCAGAACCAGGCTTTGCCCGTCTTCGCCCAGACCCGCGTAAAGGTCTCCTGATTGGCGCGCTGGCGCAAGAAATGAGCAAAGGGGGCAACCAGCAAAAGTCGCTTTCCTGCGAACAAAGGCAGGTAACAGTTGGCTTCGTTTGTGGGCGAGGAGCGGTCGGGTTCCTGATCCCGATAGTAGATAAGTTCCGCCGCCGGTTGGTAATAGCGGATGATCTGCTGTTCCAGCGCCGGTTCATCGAAGAACAGGCCGAGGCAGTCCAGTCGCTTGAGGTGATCGACGCAGACGTCGTCGAAGCGAAGATAGAACTCTCGCTCGGCGGGAAAAAGCCCTGACTGCACTTGAAAATGAAATGCCAGTGCGAGTTCGTAAGCTCGGCGGGTTCTGTCATCTTTCTGATTTGCCAGCAAAATCGGATAGTAAAGCCACTGTTTCTCCGACCGGCCAATCTTGGCCGCTGCATATCCCCGCCCGTTCGCCAGGGCTGCGCCCATCTGCTCGATATACGCGGCCTTGGTGATGATGGGGCGCCCCAACGCGCGGGTGTACTCCAGCGCCATCTGCGCTGGTTGTGTGCTCATCGTCGCCCTCTTTGCCGGTCGAGAGAGGCCTTCATGACCGCAACCACCTCTCGCGGCCATGCCGCTTTGGCCAGGGCGCTGTGGGAGAGATTGTCCTGGTGGAGTCGTTTGAAGAACAGGACTTCGGGCAGGATGGCCATGGGGATTCCGCGATCCTTGACCCGGGCAAACCACTCCACATCGCTGGCAATCTGGAGTTGCTCGTCGAAGTTGCCCACTTCGGCAAACAGCGCACGCCGCGCCACCAGACTTCCCGGAAAGTAGCCTGCGTGATCCGTCTCCAGCAAGCCGGGACGGTCGAATTCCGGCGGCAGAATGGCGCCCTCGGCCAGAAAGAAACGCGCCAGGGCCAGCGTGAACTGTACTTCGGGATGGTTGGCCATATAGTCCACGTGCAGCGCCAGCTTTCTGGGCGCCCACAGATCGTCGCTATCCAAAAAGGCGACGATCTCGCCCTGGCTCGCAGCGATGCCTTCGTTCCAGGCGCCGGCAAAGCCCTGCGACTGTTGTTCGATGATCCGCACCGTGGCATAGCCCAGGGCAATCTCGACGCTGGCGTCGGTGGAATAACCATCGACGACGATGACTTCGTAGTGGCTGTAGGTTTGGGCGCGGATGGTGTCCAGAGTTTCGCGCAAGAAGCGCTCGCTGTTCTTGACCGGGACGATAATGCTGACGAGCGGCTGCTTCATCTTCTCACCATGAACCCAATCACCTTGAGCGTCTTTGCGCTGGCCGGGGGCGGAGGTTGAATCCCGGCGTAGTCGACCGGGGCGTCGATCAGGCGCACGCTCACCGGCGTTCCGGGTGCGATCTGGGGCCAGAACAGCGTGGTCTGGAGACGATCGTAATGGCACCATCGATCCCAAAGTTGATGTCTTTGCGTCAAAGTCGGTGAGGCGACCTCCACGATGCCGGAGTCGGGGCCGACGACGACAACCATGCCGACGAGGACGCCTGTGCCGGCGACGATGAACTCATTCTCGAATCCAACCTGAACGAAATCGTAGGTCTTGTTGAACTGGCCCACCTCAACCGGGCCGTTGCCGGCGAGCATGGCCGGCGTCGCTGGCGCGATTTCGGTGAATTGATAATGATGCGGATGCAACGGCGCCGATGGTTTGGGCGCCGCCGGCTGCGCATCGGGAACAGTATCCCAGATCTGCCTGATGCCTTGAAAAACAAGCTCTGCGATCTGATTCGCCCCAAGAGCTGCGGTGTGAACGATGTCCTTGTAGAGCCAATCGCTATCCAACTCGCCGGCGCGAAAGCGATGGAACAGATGGGCGCCCACATGTAGCGATGGAATCTGATAGCAAGCAGCAACTTTTTCGAACGTCGCCACCATGGCAGGGAGGGCCGTGTAATCTATGTCTGCCCGATACAAGTGCAGGAGGCATGTCTTGCACTGAATGACGTTCAGTTTGCGGATCACGCCTTCCAATGCAGCACCGCTCTCTGAGATAGGCAGAGGGCCGCTGTAATCGGCGGTGCTGAATTCGATGAAACAATAATCCGGTCGCCGGGCGATCACGAAATCGTCCATGAGAAAGGCCCCGCCAATCATTCCCACGCCGCCGATGCCGGCGTTGATCGGCAGGTGGGGGCGGTCGAAGTGCTGGACGAGTTTTAGATGGAGTTGGGATCGATAACCCTCCTGCTGCGCGGTGACGCTGGCGCCCAGGTAGGCAATCCGCCCCATGCGCCATTTGAGTTGTTCGGGCATGTTATGGCTGCCGCTTCTCGCTTCAATCCAGGACATGATACGGTTCCAGTTTACCTTCCGCCGCTCTCGCGCCCATGCCAGCGGCAAATTGTCTTGCCGGCGCGAACTCAGGGGCGGCGTCGAGAACTTTTTGAACAGATGTCCAAGCTAATTCGGGTGCGCCCGCCTCCGCCGCAGCCAATGCTTGATACCAGAACAATCGCCAATGGTGCAAGCCAAGCTCTGCCGCCTTGACGAACTCGGCGGTGGCCAGGGCCGGCCGGCCCTGCTGGTGTAAGACCAGCCCCGCCCAGAGCCGCAGGTAGCGATCCGAAGGATAGTGTCGGCGATAGTGCAGGATGCCGCCGCCATCGGCGCTGATCAGCCCCGGCGGCGCCCGGCGAATGGCGAGTTCGGCCTGCATCACTTCCTCGATGTCCCGCGCAGTCATACTGATCCGAAAATGTTGAGCCGCCTGACCCAGAGATTGGATGAACATGGCAGCGCCCTCGGTTTCCCCAGCCTGGATGGTCGGTTCCGGCCAGGAGCGTTGCCGTTTTGGCGAGCGCAGCATCTGCTGATACGTGTCATTCAGTGCGCTTGCCGCTCGTTTTGCAGCAAATTCATGACGGGCAAAAGCCTGGGCGTTGCGCCCCAGGCGCCGGCGCTCCTCGTCCTCATGGTAGAGATGTTCGATCGCTGCTGCATATTCCGCTTCGGTGTGGACGATCAGCCCTGTCTCGCCATGAATGACCATGCGTTGCGCGCCGCCGTGGGGAAAGATGACCGGCGGGACCCCGGCAACCATGGCTTCCTGCAGGACCAGCTCGGCGCAGGCATAGGTTTCCGCACAGAGGGGATAGCCGAAGACATCCAGAATCTCAAGCACCGGACCGATCTCCTCGACATAGCCACGCAGTTCAAACCGGTCATTGGCGCCCGCTTGCTCGATCTGCCGCCGGATCGTGGGCAGGCCCTGCCCCCCACCACACACGAGGAAGCGCACAGCAGGGACGGCGACGCTTGTGCTCATGGCCACGTAAGCAGGATGCATCTTGGCGAAATCCACGGTGCCGATGTAGCCAACATTGAAAGTGGCATGGGGGCGCGCCTGGATACCTGCCAGTCGCCCGAAATCCGCCGTTAACCAGACCATCCCCGGCGCCGACCGAGTGCCGCCGGACCGGCGCGCAAACACGGGCAGTTCCGTAGTATAAGGGCAACTGGCCAAGACAAAATCAGCCGCCTGGAACAATTCGTCCGTGACAACCTGGGGGGCGTAGTCGCCGGCAACATGGATCCAGATCAACACCCGCGTTGCGGGCTTGTCCATACGCAAGAACGCGTACAACTCGGGCGTATTCCAAAAGTGGACATGAACGATGTCTGCGTTCTCCACGGCGCAGCGGAGGTCTTCCCGGCTGGGTTGCTCCAGCACGGTCATACCGGCAGCCTGGGCCAGGGCCGACGCGCCTGGCTCACAGGGGCATAAAGACGCCACTTCATGGACAAAGGGCGCCAGCTGCGCTGAATGTCGGGCGGCATTGATCATGCCGCGGGCAGCGCCGCCGCGAGTGAGCGCCTGGAGGATGTGCAGGATGCGCGCGCGGGTCATGTCGGTTCCCGGAGTTTGCGGGCTGCGTGCAGGCGGCGAATCCTGGCAAACATCTGCCGCAGCGAGCCGCCAAACATGATTTCTTCGGTGAACGCGTCCGCTTCGCTCCACGTCGCGACCGCGTCGGGATGGGTCAGTGGAAATTCGATCGGCTCGGTCAGCATACTGGCAAATTTGCTGTCGATCTCGCGGGTGTGCATCGCCGTCGATCCGAAACCGTGGTTGGAAACCAGGTTCACGCCCGGCAGCACATGAAGCCCGCCGTGCAACCAGCTGGTGAAAAGCCAGGCATAATCCCAGTTTTCCCTGGTTTCGTAGTTGGTCTGGAAAATATAGGACCAGTACTGAATGACCTGAGCATCGCCCAGGAAGCGCTCCAGCCACCCCTCATCGCGTACGGACGGCCAACGCGCCATCTCCGCATCATAAAGTGACCACGCCCGGCGCCAGGTGGCCCACCCCCAAATGTGGCTGTAGCGGGAAAAATAGTAGCTCGCCGGGCTGCGCCGTTGACCAAACTGGAAGTTGTTGCCAGAGATGGAGAGGATCCGCTCATCGTGACGGTATCGTTCCAGTAGTTCCTGGCAGAAGCGAAAAAAGGTCGGGTCTGCAACACAATCATCCTCCAGGATGATGGCCTCCTCAAAATGGGCAAAGACCCAATCCAGCCCGCTGTCGAAGCGCTGTTTGAGGCCCATATTGACGTCGGCATCATTTGTGAGCAGTTCACAGGGCCAATCGACCCGTTCGACGATGGCGCGCGCGGCGGCACAGGCAGCGCTGTCCTCGGGGTGGTCGGGCCGCGGCCCATCTGTGATCACAAGCAAGTTGGCGGGTCGCACCTGACGAACCGCAGCAAAGACTTTTTCTGTGGTCTCAGGCCGGTTGAATAGGAAGAGCGCCACGGGTGTTCTGTCCAAACACCAGTTTGCCCGCTGCGTATTTCTCCGCGGAGCTTTCCGGCGTTCGATAGGTCGGCTGCTTGTCTCCGGTTGCGCCGCCACCGCCACCGCCATCAAGTTTGCGTCACTGGCAAAATGCAGGAAGTAGGTTTTCTGCTTAGCCTCCGCCAGGCAAGCTGCCAAGCGCTCGTTTGGCCCCGCGTCGAGCAAGAAAGGGAAATGGAGCGCCTGGTACAGACCCCAGGTATAGTTGAACCGCGCATCCAACCAGTGAACGCAATCAGCCTGCAACAGTTCATAGGAGAGAGGGCGCATCTCATAGTTCCAATTGTGTCCCCGATCGGCGTACTCTGTATAGACATGCTCCAGAATCTGGCGGTGATGCTCCGGCGATAGCACCATCACGCCGGCCTGCACCACCTGCGGAAATCCCTGTGTAAAGCCGAACACTTCATAGAAAGATTCTGGCGTCGGGTTCCGCACAAAGGGCAAGCCAATCGCTTCCCAATGGCGATAGAGCTTGGCCAGGGTTGTGGCGTACAAAGCGCGGGTGGGAACGCTGTATTCGTCAACTGCCCCTACCTTATCGATGGGTGTTTCCGCCGTGATGTCCGGGGCCGTTGGGTTGATCAGCACATCCAAGTCCACCCAAACCACCCGTTCGTATCGTCGGCTGAAAGGCTGGCTCAAGACGAGACATTTCTGCCACGACGGCGAGCGCTGACGGGCCAGGGGGGAATCGTCCAGCGGCTCATCGATGCAGATCAAATCGTATCCCTGGCGCTCTGCATAGATCTGCCAATTGGGTTGGCAGATTTGAAGCCAACGCTCACGGAAGTCTTTGCCGATTGCCAGGGTGACGATCGCTTTCTTCTCGTTCATACCCACCCATCCAGAATAGTGCGGATCGCGGTCGGAATTTGCTGCCGGTCATACCCCAGATTCAGATAGTAGCAAGGCAGGCGCGCCACCAAACGATGAATCGTATAGAGCGCTGCAGGAGCGCCTGCGGAAGGCAAAAGGGGGAGTGTGCCAACAGTCAACGCCTCACGCACTGCTGAAGGGTGCGCCGCCTCCCAAGTGGTGTGGCGCTGATCACGCACCCTGGGCAACAGAACCACCCGCAGAGGCAGACTCGCGGCCAAGTGCTCGGCAAAGCCCTGGTGCAGGAAGAACAGGGCTTTCTCGCTGTCCAACCCGTCGGGATTGCTGAGCGCCGGTTTCAGAAAAGGCAGTTTTTCCATCTCGGCTGGATGGAGCCTGCCTGAGCAATACAAGCTGTGGGCTTGTGGGGAGTTCCCCAGCTCGACCATGCAGAAGTCGTCGCCCCCATAGAGGAGGTCTGCGGCCAGGCAAGCCAGGGCTGTACTGGACTTGCCGGCCCCGCCCTGCCCCGCCAGAAGCGCTGCACCCACCGGGACGCCAACCAGACCCGCGTGCAACGGTTGGCAATTGCGGCTTGCCAGCCACCAGTGGAAGATATGCCGTAGCGGCTTCGACTTCAGATCGGATGGCGCTACCCGCGCATCATCGACCCAGCAGACTGCGCGTCCCCGTGTCATGTCTACCATGTTGAGGACGCCATTTTGGACATCAAAAGTAACCCGATAGCGTGGGTCATCATAGCCAAGGATGTCGCCGCGTGCAGTATAGGCCGACGTCGACCAGAGAGGATCTGGCATTGCCAGGCCCGTGGTGGCGCTGTCCCACAAAGCGACTGTCAGATCGGGTTCGGCCTTGATACGGCCATGGGCCAGATGTGCAAAGGCGGGCGTAGTCGCCGCGATCAGGCCCTGACCCGCAAAGCGGAACCGAACGAACTGGCCGGCAATGCGATAGTCGTAGATTATTTCTCCAGAACGGGCGGTTGCCAGCGCAAAGGATCGCTCCACCGTCTGGAAAAAATCCGCCAACTCCGCATGACGGTCTTCGCAGTGGTCGATGACAGCCGAGCCAGGCCACATACCAGCCACCTTCTCACCTCCCACAGCCTAGCTGTTCGCCGGCTTCGGCCAACCCGCAGCACCCACATCATGGATTGGATCCAGAAGTAGCAGGTCCTGCATATCCGTATAGCGGCTCAGAATAGGCGCGACGAAGGCAGATTTACCGGCTGTCTGCCCAGTTGCAGACGGCCTTGCTTCCGCTTGGTCAGAAGGCGAGGGGGCGACAGCGGTTGTGCTTACAATTCCTTCCACCTGCAATTCATCGAGGAACTTTGTGATTGCCGTCGCGATCTCTCCTTCTGCAGCATCGAACTCTGCCACGCCATCCTGTACCATCTGGGTCAGGCCACGTTTCTTGAGTATAGCCTGCCAGATCCATTTCGCTGTCCCCTCCAGGCTATAGTAGGCGCCGGAATCCAGATTGACGATGACGACTTCGTCATCGAATAGATCGTGTACAATCTTTGGCTGGTTGATCCGAAGGTATGCTTCCTGCGTCATCGAACATCTCTCCTGAGAATAAATGATGGAACGACTACACCGCAAGTCTTGGCTGACGACTTGTCAAGCCTAGCTTCCTTGCGGCGCTTCTGTCAATATTAGCAGGCAGCTTTTACAATTTTCGAAGTCAGGCGAGAGACCTGCGTTCATAACTCGAACGCCAGCTGCCCCCCGACCTGGTGCGTCGCCCGGCGGCTGGGCGCCTGGCCGGACAGTCGCTGGCGGATGCGCGTGATGCGTTCGTGCAACTGCGTGCGATAGGCCCGCGGCGCGTCCGCCTGCGAATCGTAAACGCGGTGATAGGAAGCGAGCAACTGCGGTTGATGGCTCTGCAAGTACTGGAACAACGTGGCGCGGGTGGCGGCGTACATGCGGAAGGATTGATGGAAGGCCACATCGGCGCCGTGATCGTAGGCCGCCTGGAAGAGTCGCGTCAGTTGTTCTTCGCTGTCGTTCAGGCCGGGAAGGATGGGCGCCGCCGCCACCGAGACCGGCACGCCAGCGCGGGCCAACTCTTGCACCGCGGCCAGGCGCTGTTGCGGGCTGGGGACGTCGGGTTCCATCTCGCGCGCCAAATCCTCGTCCAGCGTGGTGATCGACACCAGCAGGTGGAAGCCAGCCGCACGGGCCAGCGAGACCATGATGTCGGCGTCGCGCAGGGCCATCGTGTTCTTGGTGACGAGGGCGGCCGGGGTGAGTTGGTCGCGCAGGACCAGCAGCGCGCCGCGAGTGAGCTGATAGCGGCCTTCGGCGGGCTGGTAGGGGTCAGTGGCCGTGCCGATGCTCACACGCTGGCGACGCCAATTGGGATGGCGCAGATCTGCGCGTAACGCCTGCACCAGGTTGCGCTTGACGAACACCGTCTGCGAGAAACCGGCGCCGGGGTCGAGTTCCAGAAAGGTGTGAGTATAACGGGCGTAGCAATAGACGCAGCCGTGTTTGCAGCCCCGATAGGGGTTCAGCGACCACTGCATGTCGGGCAAACGGGCGCTTTCTATGCGCGTGAGCGCGGTTTGGACGTCGATTTCGATGTAGCGAGTGCGATCGGCGGGTGATGTGGTCATGGTTGTATGATAAAATAGAACACATGTTCTGTCAACCTGCCAAAACCCTCTCCCTAAACGGCTCAGCCGCGATCCATTTCGATGTAACTCTTGGCGTTGTCGTGCATCCAAAGAATAACGAATGTTTTTTCTTTCCTTACTCAGCCTCAATGGAGGTTTTATCATGAAAGGTTTGTTTGGTTTCCTGGCGTCTGGCGCTGGTCGTCTCGTGCGCGCTCTGGCCGGCGTCGTTCTCATCCTGGTCGGTCTCATGGCGATCGGCGGAACCGCCGGCTATATCGTCGCTATCATCGGGCTTGTTCCTCTCCTCGCCGGGCTGTTCGATCGATGCGTTTTCGCCCCGCTGGCCGGACTTCCGTTCAATGGCCCTGCCCTGAGGGCGGCTCTCACTAAGAAATAGAGTCAGGCTTGTAAGCGCGTTGTCTGCAAACAGGGCTGCTGAGCATTCGGCAGCCCTGTTTTTATTGACCCGATTCCCGCGTCATTGCTATAATCGGTCCACCCTTCCTTGTTGGAGCCTTTGCTCATGCCCTCGGTTTACCCCTTCAGCGCCATCGTCGGTCAGGAACGCATGAAACGGGCGTTGATCCTCAACGCCATCAACCCGCAGATCGGCGGCGTCCTCATCCGCGGGGAACGCGGCACCGCCAAATCCACCACCGCCCGCGGCTTGGCGGCGTTGCTGCCCGAGCTGGAAGTGGTCGAAGGCTGCAAATTCGGCTGTGATCCCGATCAACCACTCTTCCTTTGCACCGAGTGCCAGGAACGGCTGGAGAGCGAGGGTAGCCTGCCGGTGACGACGCGGCGCATCCGCTTCATCGACCTGCCCGTCAGCGCCACGGAGGATCGAGTGGTGGGCACGTTGGACATCGAGAAAGCAATCAAGAAGGGCGAGCGACACTTCGAGCCGGGCGTGCTGGCCGCCGCCAACCGCGGTCTTCTCTACGTGGATGAGGTCAACCTGCTCGATGACCATGTCGTCGATCTCCTTCTCGATTCGGCGGCCATGGGCGTCAATGTGGTCGAGCGCGAGGGCATCAGCTTCCAGCATCCCGCGGCCTTCATCCTGGTGGGGACGATGAACCCGGAGGAGGGCGATCTGCGCCCGCAGTTGCTCGATCGTTTTGCTCACGCTGTGGACATCGAAGGCATCGCTGACCCCAGCGCCCGTGTGGAAATCGTGCGGCGGCGTCTGGCCTACGAGCGCGACCCCGAATCGTTCTACACCGAGTGGGCCGAGCGCGAACACCATGTCTCGGAGGAAATCGAGCGCGCCCGCAACCGTCTGCCGCTGGTGGCGTATCGCGACCGCGACATCTATCTGATTGCCCACCTCACAGCCTCGTTCAATGTCGATGGGCACCGCGCCGACATCGTCATTCTGAAGACGGCAGCCGCCAATGCCGCCTTCGAGGGCCGTTTGGAGATCAACGAGCATGATATCATGATCGGGGCCGAACTGGCGCTGCCGCATCGCCTCAAGCGCCAGCCTTTCCAGGATGCCAGCTTGCAGCCCCAGCAACTGCAACAACGCATGGAGCAAGCCCAACAGCAGGCCAACGCCGACTTCATGCAACGGGCGGAGGCCGGCATGGCGGGCGATGTAAAAAAAAAGAGGGTGAGCTAGAAGGGGACGAAATCTCGCCGGACATGGCGGGGACGCCGGGCGAAACCGAGCAGCAGACGGGGCGCGAGGCCAGCCAGCCCGGAGATAAAAAGGCGCCCAATCGCCTGACGCAAGTGGGCGACACCTTCAAAGTCAAGCGGCTGGATACGCCCATCGACAAATTGACGCGTGCCAAAGGCGGCCGGCGCTCGACCACGCGCACCGAGCGTAAGCGCGGGCGCTACATCCGCGCCCGCCCGGCCTACAACAAGCTAGACGACATCGCTTTCGACGCCACTTTCCGTCAAGCCGCCATCCAACAAGTCCATCGCAAGCGCCATGATGTCGCTTTTGCCGTGGAAAGAGAGGATCTGCAAAGGAAGGTGCGCGTGCGCCGGGCCTCCAACCTCATCCTCTTCGTGGTCGATGCCTCATGGTCGATGGCTGCCGCCGAACGCATGGAGGCCACCAAGGGGGCGGTCATGTCGCTGCTGATCGACGCCTACCAGCGCCGCGACCAGGTGGGATTGGTCGTCTTCCAGAAAGATAAGGCCCGCGTCGTCCTGCCCCCCACCTCCAGTGTGGAACTCGCCCAAAAGGCTCTGCGCGACGTTCCCGTCGGCGGCAAGACGCCCCTCTCCTCCGGCCTGCTGACCTCGTTCAACGTGATCATGGCCGCTCGTCGTCGCGACCCCGAGACGCGCCCCCTCATGATCCTCCTGACCGACGGCGCCGGCAACGTGAGCATGACTGGCATGGCCGCACAAGAAGAGGCCCTGCGCATGGCCGATCTCTTCAAACAGTCACACATCCGCACCGTGACCGTCAACATGGAACACCAGGCCTTCGACCGTGGCCTGGCCCAGCAGCTTGCCGATTCGTTGGGCGGCGCCTGCTACAACCTGCCCGAATTGCGCGCCGAATCCTTGCTCAAGACTGTAGAGACGGAGCTTAATCTGGTCCGTTGATCGTCGATTCAAGGCCCTAACATCTTGTCATCACCCCCTTCTTCCCTCGCGCGGCGCCTCTTCGCCGATTCCGCCTTGCTTTTCGTGTCGTTCATCTGGGGCCTCACCTTCGTGATGGTCCAAGATGCCGTGCGCTCCTATCCCGTCTTCGCTTTCCTTGCCACCCGCTTCTTGTTCGCTCTCATCGGCCTTTTACCGGTGCTGTGGTGGCGGCGCTCCTACCTGCTTCCCACTGCTCAAGAAGCTCCCCTGCGCCGGCAAATCTGGGCGGGCGCCCTGTGTGGCGTCTTTCTCTTTGCCGGCTATGCTTTTCAAACCGCAGGGCTACTCTACACCACTCCCGCCAAGGCTGGCTTCATCACCGGCTTGAACGTGGTCATTGTCTCGGTGCTGAGCGTCGTACTCCTGAGCGAACGTCCGGGCGCCGCCACCATCGTCGGCGTCCTCGTCGCCGCCGTGGGCCTGGGCTTCCTCTCCCTCAATCGCTCCATCCTGGCCACTGGCCTCAATCCCGGCGATGTGCTGGTGCTCGGTTGCGCCTTCAGCTTCGCGGCGCAGATCTTCCTGGTTGGGCGTTTTGCCCCGCGCATGAACGCCCTGGTGCTGACGACGGCGCAGTTGGCTGCGGTCGTCATGCTTGCGGGCGCGGCCAGCCTGCTCTTCGAATCCAACGCCCCCTGGCCTCCGCATGGCCAACCTCTATTTGCCGCCCTCTTCACCGGCCTCTTGTGCACCGCCTTCGCCTTCGCCGTGCAGACGGCGGCCCAGCGCTCCACCACCGCCACCCATACTGCTCTCATCTTCGCCACCGAGCCAGTCTTCGCCGCCCTCTCGTCCTATCTCCTCATCGGCGAGATGCTGGGGCCATCGCAACTCCTGGGTTGCACCCTCATCCTGGCGGGGATGCTGCTGGCAGAACTGGGGCCAGAATTCACGAAACGGCGCGCGATTTTGCGCGGAGCGCACTAATCTATACACTTAGCGCTACTCCACTCTACCATCCTTCCTGCTATGCCCAAGAAAGTCTTTGTCAGCGGCTGCTTCGATATGCTCCACAGCGGCCACGTCGCCTTTTTCCAGCAGGCCGCCCAATTCGGCGATCTTTACGTCGCCCTCGGTTCGGACCGCACCGTCACCGAACTCAAAGGCCGCGCGCCTATCAACAATCAGGAAGAGCGCCTCTTCATGGTGCGCTCGGTGGCGTGCGTCAAAGATGTCTTCATCTCGCGCGGGTCGGGCATCCTCGATTTCGTCGAGGAGATGAAAGCTATTCAACCCGACATCTTCATTGTCAACGAGGACGGCAACATCCCCGCCAAACAGGATTTGTGCGCAGAGTGGGGGATCGAGTACATCGTGCTCCAGCGCGAACCCCACGCCAATCTGACCCCGCGCTCCACCACCACCCTGCGCCAACTCCAGCGTATGCCTTTCCGCATTGATGTGGCGGGTGGCTGGCTCGACCAGCCCTGGGTCTCGCGCCACCATCCTGGCCCCGTCCTGACCATCTCGCTCGAACCGACCATCGAATTCAACGAGCGCAGCGGCATGGCCTCCAGCACACGGCGCACAGCCATCGACCTGTGGGGGCCGCGTTTGCCGGCGGGCGATCCCGCCAAAGTGGCCTACATTCTCTTCTGTTGCGACAATCCCCCCGGCACCACCGAGGTCTCTGGTTCTCAGGACGCCATCGGCCTCGTCTTTCCCGGCCTGGCCAGAGCCGATTACGAGGGTGGCTACTGGCCCACCCGCATCGATTCTATCCACGATGAAAAGGTGCTGCGTTTCATCGAAGACGCACTCTATCTCGTCCCCCTCGGCCCGCGCGAGGCCGGTTTCAGCGTACTCAGCGGCACGCGCATCGACGAGGCCGGGGCCAAAGCGCTGGCAGACGCCGCCAACGCTTGTTGGGAGGCTATGCTGCGCCAGGATGTGGCGGCCTTTGGCCAAACGGTGCGAGCTTCCTTCGAAGCGCAGATTGCCATGTTCCCCAACATGATCGTGCCCTCCATCCCCAAGCTCATCGAGCGTTATCGCGATCAGGCGCTGGGCTGGAAGGTCTCTGGCGCCGGCGGGGGCGGCTATCTCATCCTGGTGGCCGATCATCCCGTCGAGAACGCCCTGCGCGTGCTGATCCGGCGACGCGACGATTGAGTGCAGCAATTCCAAATTTGTGGACGCGGATGGAGGAAACACAGATTTTGACCAAAAACTATCCGCGTTTCCCCCATCCGTGTCCACAAAGCATGTTTCCTGATGACAAGAAAAGCCATATTTGGAATTGCTGGATTGAGTGAAAGCCTCTTGACCGAAGCGCGGGGCAGGAGTAGAATGAAGGCAGGAGGGGATCATGATCAGTCAACCCCAAACGCTTGCCGACATGTTGGATCGCCGGACCCGCCCCGGTGAATTGTATGGGGCCCTGGAAAATAACGCCGTGCGCTGCTATGCCTGCGCGCATCGCTGCCTGATCCGCGAGGGGCGGCGCGGCATTTGCCAGGTGCGCTTCAACCGCGACGGCGCGCTCTTCGCGCCGCAGGGCTATGCCGCCGGCCTGCAAGCCGATCCCATCGAAAAGAAGCCGTTCTTCCACGTCTATCCCGGTGCCGATGCTATGACATTCGGCATGTTGGGATGCGACATGCACTGTGACTATTGCCAGAACTGGGTCACGTCGCAGGCCCTGCGCGACCCGGCGGCGATGGCGTCGATCACGCCGGTGTCGGCCGTACAGATCGTCGAGTTAGCCCTGCGTGCGGGCGCCAAGGCGGTCGTCAGCTCCTACAACGAGCCGCTGATCACGATAGAATGGGCGGTGGAGGTGTTCAAAGCGGCCCGGCAGCACGACCTGCTCTGCGGATTCGTGTCCAATGGCAACGCCACGGCTGAGGCGTTGGATTATCTCCGGCCCTGGGCGCAGTGCTACAAGATCGACCTCAAGACCATGAACGATAAGAATTATCGGCAGTTGGGGGCCGTCTTGCAGCACATTCTGGACGGGATCGTCATGGTCTACGAGCGGGGTTTCTGGTTGGAAATCGTGACACTATTGGTGCCCGGCTTCAACGATGCCGAGGCAGAGCTGCGCGCGTTGGCGCGCTTCATCGCTTCGGTCTCGGCCGATATCCCCTGGCATGTCACGGCTTTTCATGCTGATTACAACATGATCGACGGGCGCGGCACGACCACGCGCGATTTGCTGCGGGCGGCCGCGATCGGCAAAGAGGAAGGGTTGCGCTATGTGTACGCGGGCAATCTACCAGGACGCGTGGGCGACCTGGAAAACACCTACTGCCCTTATTGCCACACCCTTCTGGTCGAACGTTATGGCTATTTCATCCGTAGCTATCACCTGACAGCCACCGGCGCCTGCCCGCAGTGCGGCGCCAACATTCCCGGTTATTGGTCTCCACCATCTCGCCAACGGCTGCGCAATCCACTCAGGTGGTAGATCAGCCAACCGACCCCCACCAGCACGAAGGTGATCTCCGGTAGCCCTCGTATCCCCAGCCGCAGCACGTCGAGCACCAGTACGACCAGGACGGTCAACGTGAGGATGGTGGGGAGTAGCGCCCGCCAAAGGGGGAGGGAAGGGGAGCGAGAGGGAGATGAACGCTCTGTCGGATGCTCGGCGCACCAGCGATCGTAGTCGGCGCGGCGATCTGGATCGACAAGCACGGCGTAGGCTTCGTTCAGCTCCTGCATGCGCGCGTCGTCGCCGCCGATGTCAGGGTGGTGCTTGTGCGCGAGGCGCCGGTAGGCCGCCTGGATCACCTCTGGCTCGGCCTCAGGATCTACCTGGAGTGCGTGGTAATAGTCCTTCTGATAGCCAGCCATCGATGTTGGGGAGAGACACCTGTCAGGTTTGCGCAACCTGACAGGTGTGGGCTTCAGGCCGTCAAGCCGATCAGTTTCTTGGTGAGGCGCACGGTCGAGTTGGCGTCGGGCGCGTAGCCGTCAGCGCCGATCTTGTCGGCGTATTCCTGGGTGACGGGCGCGCCGCCAACCAATATCTTCACCTGGCCGCGCAGCCCCGCCTCGGCGATGGCCTCGATGGTGACTTTCTGCATGGGCATGGTAGTGGTCAGGAAGGCGCTCATACCGATGGCCTCGGGTTGGTGCTCGCGGATGGCCTCGATGAATTTGTCTGGGGGGACATTCACGCCCAGATCGACGACTTTGAAGCCAGCGCCTTCGAGCATGACGTTGCACAAGTTTTTGCCAATGTCATGGATGTCACCCTTGACCGTGCCCATGATAAAGGTGCCGATGGGTTTGGCGCCCGTCTGCGCGATGAGAGGCTGGAGGATGGTCATCGAGCCTTTCATGGCGTTGGCGGCCACTAGCATTTCAGGGACGAAGTATTCACCGGCCTCGAATAGGCGGCCAACTTCTTCGAGAGAAGGGATCAGGGCTTCGAAGAGGATCTCGTGCGGCTTGAGGCCAATTTCCAGTCCTTCGTTGGTGAGTTCGACAACGGGTTCTTCTTCGCCGTTGAGGGTGTGGTCGTAAAGTCCGTCGAGGATTTCTTCTCTGCGGCTCATGGGGTTGCTCCTGAGTGAGTGGATGGGTGGGTGGAATGAAGAACGAATGAGGTCGTTACTACGAACATGTGTGCTTAGGCAGGCAGCAGCACCTCCAGATCGTCATTGAGCCGGGAGACGGCAATGCCGATCGTGCTGAGGCCGCTGCGCTTGACCACCGCCGAAAGCTTGAAGCGATCGCCGCGCAGCCAGAATTCCGAGAATTCGATCGGGGAGCCGTCTTTCAAAAAGGTCAGTTGCTCGCCCACCATGATGGCATCATGCGCGGCGATGCCGAGCGCAGCGGCGGTCACGCGGGTGGCTTTTTGGGCCTGGAATGAGCGACGGGCGTGATCGATGGCCAGGTTGTAGCGGTCTTCCAGCGCCTCGAACAGGCGGAGATGAGTAAAATCGAGCGTTTCGATGCCAGCGCAGCGGTGATGGACGACATAGTTGTTGGCGACGAGCATTGGTTCGCCTTCGACGAAGCGCAAGCGGCGCAGGAAGAAGGTCGGCGCGCCGGTGGGCAGATCGAGCAGGGCGCCGATCTTGCCGTGGGCCTGGACAACAGCCTGTTGCAGGACTTTGGTCTCGAAAGGGATGCCGCGGCTGATCAGGTCTTCGGAAAAAGTGACCATGCGCTCGGCCAGCGGCTGTTCGATGACCTGAGTCGCCACAAAGGTGCCGCGGCCATGCGTGCGCACCATTAGCCCCTCGTCAGTCAGCTCTTCGATGGCCTTGCGAACGGTGCCGCGGCTGAGTCCCCAGGCATCGGCCAGTTCGACTTCCGCCTTGAGCTTGGCGCCAGCGCCCCAGGCACCGCTCGTGATTTGCTGGCGCATCCAGTCTTTGAGTTGTACGTAGATAGGGGTGGGTCCCGTACGGTCGAGGATGGGGTTCATGCCGGTGAGGGGGAGCAGGCAAGGCGGAGAAAGTCGCTAGACGAAGAGAGTAGACGTACAGCGAGAACCATAAAGGTATACTAAAGTATAGTAGCACGGTGAGCAGGGAATGTCAAAACATGGCCTGCCATCGCGCCCGCGCCATCCCCGCGCGCCGCCACAGATAGCCAGCGCCGGCAAAACCCACCACAGCGATGGCAATAACGCTGGTCACGCTTCCTGCAAACGCGCTCACTGCTTCCCACTGATCGGCAAAGAAATAACCCAGCCCTCCGAACGTTAGCACCCAAAGCGTTTCGCCCGCCACGACCAGACTGACGTAGCGCCACGGCGCGTACTGTGTGGCCCCGGCCAACAGATTGATGGGGAGGGCCAAGGGAGTAAGCAAGAAGCGCGTGAGGAAAACGGCCAAGCCGCCCCACTGCTCGAATATACCTTGCGCTCGCGCCCACGCGTTCGTGCTCTGCGCCCGCCGTAGGACCAGCCTGCCGCCGCGTCGCGCCAGGAGATAACTGACGGTATCGCCCAGAATGGCGCCGAGCGCCGCCAGGATCACGGCGGACTGCCAATCCCACACATCCTGCTGCACAAACGCGCCCGCCGCCAGCAGGATCACGGTGCTTGGCAAGGGGATGCCGATGGCGCTGATCAGTGTTGCCAAGCCTAAGGCCCAGGTACCATAGGTCAGCATGCCGCTGAGAAAGAGTTGGCTTATGTCGATCGTCATGCCATGAGCATAGCAGGACGATGTTCAGAAGTGATGAAGATCTTGCAGGACTTCGATTTAGATTGCGGGCCTGGCTTCGAACACTGTCATGATCTCATTGGCCCAGCGTCGTTCTGTCACGATGCCGAGGCTGAAACCCGCTGCCTCCAGCAGCGCCAGTAGCTTGGCCCCGGCGCCATCGGTCGAGAGCAGCACCCATGCCTGTCCTGCGGGCGCCAGGTGTTCGCCAAGTTCCGCAGCAAAGCGCTCGAACACATGCTCGCCCCGCCAGGCGTAGTCGAGCGCATCCGTTGGGCGGCCCAGGAAAAAAGGTGGGTTGAAGACAACGAGGTCGAATTGTGCGCCAGTCACCGGTGCAAATAAATCGCCCTGGCGCGCAGTGACTCGATCTTCCACCTGGTTGAGCAGAGCATTGATCTGCGCACAACGCACCGCCGACGGATTGATATCGACCGCCGTTACCTGCGCCTGCCGGCGTGCAGCGAAGACAGACACCACTCCCGATCCGCAACCCAGATCCAGCACCCGCAGGTCGGGCTTAGCCAGCAAAGGATGGTTGGCAAGCGTGTGAGCAAGCAACTCGCCGCCGCGAAAGAGGACAGGGTTGAAGACGTCCGGCAAGACGACGAGCGGGACGCCGTCGATCCGCTCGACAACCAGCCGGCCATAGCGACGGCCCAACCAGCGATGGCGCAGGAGGAGCCAGGCGCGGGCAAAAGCTGGGCGAAGGCCGGTGAGTCGCTGGCCAATCACATTTCACATCGCTACGTTCATTCGACGTAAGGCACAGGCGTCACGCGCGCGCGAATGGCCGTCTCGAGCGCCGCCAACTCGCTTTGCACGCGCCCTACCAGCTCGGCCAGGGGGACGAGGATTGCTTCGGCGCTCGTGCGCTGTTTCATCTCGACGCCGCCCTTCTGCAACGAGCGCGCGCCCACAGTCAGACGCAGGGGCACGCCGATCAGATCGGCGTCATTGAATTTGACGCCGGCGCTGACCTCGTCGCGGTCGTCGTAGATCACCTCGACGCCCGCCGCCTGTAAATCGCTATAGATTTGCTCCGCCGCGGCTTCGCCACCCTTGAGCGCCACCACATGGACATGGAACGGCGCCACCGTGATCGGCCAGATGAGGCCATGCTCGTCGTTGTATTCTTCGGCCACGCACGAGAGCAAACGCCCGCTGCCGATGCCATACGAACCCATGATCACCGGCTTGCGCTCGCCGTCTTTGTCCAGATAGGTGCAGTTCAAGGAATCGCTGTAACGCGTGCCGAGTTTGAAGATGTTGCCGACTTCCACCCCGCGCGAGGTGCGCAGCGGGCTGCCGCATCGCGAGCATTCATAGCCATCTGCCGCCGAGACAATGTCGGCCACGATGTCGGCAGTATAGTCCCGGCCATAGTTCGTATGCAGATAATGATACCCGTCTTCGTTGGCGCCTGCCACCAAGTTGGGCGAGAGCGGGATGAGGTCATCGACGATGACGATGGCGCCTGGCAGGATGCCGATGGGCGAGCCATAGCCGGGCGAAGCGCCAATGGCGCGGATTTCCTCTTCATGGGCCGGGCGCAGGGCCTTGGCCTTGAGCGCATTGCCCAATTTGGTCTCGTTCAGCTCCATGTCCCCGCGCACCACGGCGAACACGAACTTCTCGACATCCTTTTCGCCTTGCGTCAGCGTGGCGACCTGGAACACGGCCTTGGCGGTCTGACTTTCCGGGATGTTCAGAAAGCGCGCCAGGTCGGCGATAGTCTTCGTGCCCGGCGTTGCCACCTTTGTCAACGACTGCGGGGTCTCGCTGGCAGGTTGGGGCTTGCGGAAACGCGCCACCTGACGATTGGCCGTGTAACCACAGCCGGCCGGGCCATCACACAACACCAGGGTGTCTTCGCCAATGGCGCTGAGATACATGAACTCATGCGCCAGTTTGCCGCCCATCATGCCCACATCCGAATTCACGGCGATGACATCCAAACCGCAACGACGAAAGATATTGAAATAAGCCTGGTAATGGGCGCGATACTGCTTGTCCAATCCCTCCCAATCAGCATCGAGGCTGTACGAATCCTTCATCGTAAACTCGCGCACCCGGATCAGCCCCCCGCGCGAGCGCACCTCATCGCGCCACTTCGTCTGGATGTGATACACCAACATCGGCAGTTGGCGATAGGATTGCACCTCCTTGCGGACGAGATCTCCGACCACCTCTTCATGAGTCATCGCCAACACCATATCTCGCCCACTGGCGTCCTCGAAACGTCCCAGCTCTGACCCGATCTGATACCACCGCCCGGTTTCCTTCCAGAGATCGGCGGGATGAACGACGGGCATGGTCAATTCCTGACCGCCAATGGCGTTTATCTCTTCCCGCATGATATTCTCGATCTTGGTGATGGAACGCTTGGCCAGAGGCATGACGGTGAAAATGCCGGCGCCCAATTGGCGGATGAATCCCGCCCGCACCAACAGTTTGTGGCTGGTCAGTTCGGTGTCGGCGGGCGCTTCGCGCAGAGTCAAGCCGAAGAGATGGCTCATTCGCATAGGGAAAACCTCACAAGGACAATCAGAATGAAAACAATACTGAGCGATTGTAAACCACAAAACGGGCAGAGCGGAAAACCAACGCGAGGGGGCGAAATCGACAGGCAACCAGGGGCGATTTGACATCGCCCCCGTCAAGGCTTATAAACCCTTCCATTGAGTCGAAGCCGATGCCCAACACCCTCCTCACCCATGCCACCGTCGTCACCCTCGATGGCGACGACCACATCCTGACCGACGCCGCCGTCGCCATCGAGGGTGAAACCCTTGTCGCCATCGGCCGGCCGCCTGCTGGTTTCGTGGCCGATGAAGTCATCGATCTGGGCGGGCGCGTGGTCATGCCCGGCCTCTACAACGCCCACACCCACGCCGCCATGACCTTCGCCCGCGGCTACGCCGAGGATTTGCCCCTCGACCGCTGGTTCAACGAACGCGTGTGGCGGCTGGAATCGGTCCTGACGCCGGACATGGTCTACTGGGGGACGAAGCTGGCTATCGTCGAGATGGTGCGGGGCGGCGTCATCGGCTTCGGCGACCACTACTTCCATATGGATCAGGTGGCCGGCGCCGTCGAGGAGACGGGCGTACGCGCCAACCTGGCCTGGGCGGTGTTCGGAGCGGTGGGCGAGGAAGAAGTGGGCATCACCATCCCCCGAACGGTGGATTTCGTGCACAGCTATGATGGCGCCGCTGGCGGCCGGCTGCGCGCCATGTTCGGCCCCCATTCGCCCTATCAGTGCCCTGATGCCTTCCTGGCCCGCACCGCCGCCGTCGCTGTGCGCCACGACATCGGCATCCACATCCACGCCGCCGAAACCGCCGACCAGGTGCGGCAATCGTTGGCCGCGCACGACATGACGCCCATCGAGCTGCTGGCCCATCGCGGCCTCTTCGAGACGCACACCATCGTCGCCCACGCCATCCACGCCAGCAATGTCGATCTCAACATCCTGGCGCGCAAAGACGTGAACGTCGTCATCTGCCCCACTACCCACCTGAAATACGCACTGGGCGTGGCTCGCGTCCCCGACATGCTGGATCGGGGCATCAACGTGGCCTTGGGCACAGATGGCGCTGGCAGCAACACAGCGTTGAACCTCTGGCGCGAGCTGCGTCTGGCCGTACTCAGCCAACGCCAGGCAAAGGGCGATCCCACCATCCTCGGCGGCGCCTGGCCTCTGCGGATGGCCGCGCCTCACGGCGCCCGCGCCCTCGGCTTTCCCCGCGCTGGCATCCTAACCCCTGGCTTTGCCGCCGACCTCATCGTCATCGACACGCGGACGGCGCACTTCCAACCCCAACACAACCTCATCGCCAACCTGGTGTGGTGCACCGAACCGGCGGACGTGCGCGATGTGATGGTGGCGGGACGCTGGCTCATGCGCGAGCGCAAGCTAACGACGATCGACGAAGACGCCGTCCTCGCTGGTTTCCACGCCGCCCTGGAGCGAATGTTGGCCCAGCCCCTCGATCAATTTCGGCGGTACGATCTTGTGAGCGAAATGTGAAAATCGCCCACCTCTCTTTGCTAACAGGAAGACTCATGCGTCGAATAACCTGGTGTTTATTGCTTGTTCCCCTGCTGATTGTGGCTGCCTGCGGTGGCCAACCCGCTGGCCAGATCGCTGCCGGCGAGACCAAACTGGCCCCAGCCTCCGCCCTGCCGCCCGATCTGCGCGATGCCCCCGCCGAGGTCCAGGAAGCCTATCGTTTCGCTATCGCCAACAAAGAACTACTGGAGCAAATCCCGTGCTTCTGCGGCTGTAATGCTACCGGACACAAATCGAACTACAACTGCTACGTGGCCGAAGATGGCGGGCCGGGCGAGGTGCTCCACTTCGACCAGCACGCCGCTGGCTGAGGCATCTGCGTAGATATCACGCGTGACGTGATGAAAATGCAGCAAGAGGGCAAATCTGTCCAGGAAATGCGCGACATCATCATCGCCCGTTACAGCAAATTTGGCCCGTCCACCGATTCCAATCAACCATGACCCAGAGCTTGTCGGCCCTCAGGAACCTGTCGCGGGCGACCCTATTGGCGGCAACACTGACCGCTCTGCTGGCCCTGCTGGCGTTGCTGCTTCCCCTGCCAGCCACCGCGCAGCCGCCCACCGAACACCACATCGATCTGAACGCCCGCTCATTCGCCTTCCATCCCTCGCGCCTGCGCGTCCACCAGGGCGACCGCATCACCCTCACGCTACGCTCGGAAGACGTCGTTCATGGCCTCTACCTGGACGGATACAACATCAACATCGTAGCGGAGCCGGGGCAAGCCACCGCTGTCACCTTTGTCGCCGACCGCCAGGGCAAGTTCCGTTACCGCTGCTCTGTCACTTGCGGCAGCCTGCACCCTTTCATGATCGGTGAGCTGATCGTGGGGCCAAACCTCTCCTTCTGGCGCGCCGCCACCGCCCTCGGCGTCGTCGCCATCGGTGTTCTCGTCACACTCTATGTCCATCAGACAACCCATCCGGCTTGAACCTGCCCCGCCCGCGCCCGTGATGCACGCCGATCCCTCCTGGCGCTTCGACCTCACGCGCATCCCACTCATCCATCGCCTCCTGCGCTGGCGGCCACTGCAATTCACGCTGGTGCTGATCACACTGGCTTTCTTCGTCGTGGCCATCCTGACCGGCTTGTTGGGAACGACAGTCGGCAACCGCAACTTCGCCATCGTCTTCGTCTGGATCGTGTGGTGGGCGCTGCTCATCCTCCTGATGGTGCCGGCGTTGGGCCGGGGTTGGTGCGCCATCTGCCCCATCCCCGCCCCCGGCGAATGGCTCCAGCGCCAGAGCTTCATCCACCCGCGTCGGCGCAAACTATGGACTTTGGGCAAACGCTGGCCGCGACGCCTGCGCAACATCTGGCTGCAAAATATCTCCTTCCTCGGCGTCGCCCTCTTCAGCGCCATCATCCTCACGCGACCTGCAGCCACATCCTTCGTTCTGCTCGGCTTCATCCTCATGGCGCTCGGCCTCAGCCTGGTCTACGAGCGTCGCACCTTCTGCCGCTACGTCTGTCCGGTCGGCGGCTTCATCGGCCTCTACTCCATGTCCGCGCCCATCGAACTGCGGGTCAAGGACATCGACGTTTGCCGCACCCACGACACCAAAGACTGCTACCTCGGCAACGAACACGGCTTCGGCTGCCCCTGGATGGTCTTTCCCGGCAGCCTGCACCGCAACACCTACTGCGGTCTCTGCACCGAATGTTTGAAATCCTGCACGATGAACAACGTCGCCATCAACCTGCGCGCACCCGGCCCCGACTTCTTCGTCGCCAAAGAACGCCGCCTCGACGAAGCCTACAAAGCCTTCATCATGCTGGCCTGCGCCCTGGTCTATTCGATCGTACTGTTGGGGCCGTGGGGCGTGCTCAAAGACGCCGCTAACTTCGTCCGCCTCGATTGGTGGTTGCTTTATGCCGCCGGCTTTCTGCTCCTCAACCTCATCCTGCTCCCTGGCCTCTTCTGGCTGACCACCGCCGCCGGCCGCAAGCTGGGTGGAGTGCCGGCCGTCTCGCTGCGTGACCACTTCATCCACTCCGCCTACGCCCTGATCCCGCTCGGCCTGGCCGCGTGGATCGCCTTCAGCCTGGGCTTCGTCTTGGTCAACATCAGCTACGCCCTCCCCGTCATCGCCGATCCCTTCGGCTGGGGCTGGAACCTTTTCGGATTGGCCGGAACGCCGTGGACACCCCTCTTCCCGGCCTTCGTGCCCTATCTCCAAGTCCCTGTACTTCTCGGCGGCCTGACCTTTGCCCTCTACACCCTCTGGCGCATCACCGGCGAGCGCTCCCCTGCCCGCCCCCTGGCCGCCATCCTGCCCCCCGCCGCTTTCCTCACCCTGGCCACGTTCGCCTTTCTCTGGTTGTACCTTGGCTAAATGAGCGAGTTCACCCTCTCCCGGACGAAAACGCGAGCCGAGCGCCTGGCCCTCGCCCTTGTGCTCCTGGTGCTGATAGCCCTCCCCCTTGCCCTCCTCGGCTACCAATACCTCCCTCGCCTCCTCGCTTCCTCCTCCCCGCGCCTCATCGATCTCACGGCGCGGCTACCCACCTCCGACCAGGGCGGCTGGACCCCCGACATCATCCGGGTGCAACGAGGCGAGAGAGTGCGCCTGCGCCTGCACAGCGCCGATGTGGTGCACGGCTTCGCCATCCCCAAACTGGGCCTCGACGCCGGTTGGGTGGAACCAGGCAAAGTCAAAGAAATCGAATTCGTTGCCAACCAAGCGGGGCGCTATGTCTTTCTGTGCACCATCTACTGCGAAGCCAGCCATTGGCGGATGCGCGGGGTGCTGGAAGTCAGCGATCCTGCCGATGCGGGCGCTGTAGAGCGAGATGTGCAGCCGCCGCTCACCGATTGGGTGGCCAGCGGCATCGACATCGACGCCCCGCACCCTGGCGCCAACGTCCCCGCTGCCCCACCCGACGCCGCTCGCGGCGCCCAGCTTTGGGCGCAGCTATCGACGCGGCCCCTCCCCACCCTCCTGACCAACTCCGAGCGCCAGCAGCTCAGCCCCAGCGACGTATTCGACCGCCTCAGCTCCCCCGACCTGCCCGAGGCGCCCCACCTGGTTGCTCTCGCCCCCTCCGCCCGCTGGGACATCGTCGCCGCCCTCTGGTATGCCCAGACCACCAGCGACGCCCTACGCACTGGCGCCCGCCTCTACGCCCGTGATTGCATCGGCTGCCACGGCGCTGCTGGCCGGGGTGATGGCCCCGCCGCCCTCGCCATCAACAGCCAGGCGGAGACAGAACACGGCGGGCACGCCGGCATGAGCCGCGCTGTCGTCGATTTCACCGATCTGACAGCGCAAATGGGAGCGTCTGACCTGCTGTACTATGGCAAGCTCGTCCGCGGCGGCATGGGCACGAGCATGCCCTATTGGGGTTCGATTTACACCGAAGACGAACTTTGGGCCGTCGTCGCCCACTTGCGACAGCTTGCCTTTGTCTATCCCGAGGCGCCAACAGAAGCGGCGGCCGCCAAACAATGAAAAGACGCCCAGGCATCGCCTGGGCGTCTTTCAGAGACAAGGGTGGGTGAGTGATCGAGAACTAGTGCTGGTGTCCGTTGTCGTGGACGTGCCCGTGGTCTAGTTCTTCATTTGTGGCTGCACGCACGCTCAGAACTTCGACGTGAATGAACAGCGTTTCGCCAGCGAGAGGATGGTTGAAATCGAGCAGGATGCCATCTTCGTTGATCTCGGCGATGTAAGCCTCGATGACCTCATCCTCCTCTTCGTTGTGTAGCTCGATCGGCATGCCGACTTCTAGCTCTATATCATCGGGGAACTCGTCCCGTGGCACCAGCTCGACGTCCTCTGAATCGTACTCGCCGAAGGCGTCGTCCGGGCTGAGTACGATATCCTTCTTGTCGCCGGGCTGTAAGCCGTAGATGGCCTCTTCGAGGCCCTCCAACAACTCGCCATAGCCGTGCAGATATGTCACGGTCTCCGAATCGCCATCATTGCTGACGACCTCGCCATCTTCCAGGCGCATCATCAAACGCAGAGTGACGACCCTGTCATCATCGATAGAAAGTGGGGTTGGCATGGGTTTTAGGCTTTGGTCACTTCGACAGCGGCCAGGCCCTTACGTCCCGGCGCGACCATGAATTCGACGCGCTGGCCTTCTTTCAGACTCTTGAAACCACTGCCTTCGATGGACGAAAAATGGACGAAAACATCTTCGCCGTTCTCGCGGGCAATGAATCCGTAGCCCTTGGCGTCATTGAACCATTTCACGGTTCCGAGTTCGCGCTTGTTAGGGGTGCTCATGGTGGGTACTTCTCCTTCTTGAAGAAAAACGAATGGGATTGTGATATGAACGTTTCAGATTTGGCGGTGAACGAAAAAAAGCACCGCCCGACGTGACCATCAGGTGCGGTGCTCTTACTTGTGAATCCGATACAGCACTGACAACGTCCAACGAAAGGCAATTATACCTAGTTTCTACGAAAAGCCAAATCTGTACCGAAGGTTCATACAGTTGTGGGCTTTGACCCTGTCTGCGCCCTGTGCTATGATTGGCCCTGCTGCACTAAAATCCTGCTCTTTTCTCGTTTCGCATCACATGGCTAAAACACCCACCTCTTCCAAAAGGCGTCGCGAACGCCGACCCAATGTACCGCCATACACCGGCCCCATTGCACCCGCCGAGGAGGCAGCCACTGCCCCCACCGCAACCTCGGCCGCAGCAAGGCCCGTGACAAGGCCCTTGGCATCATCCACCCGCGCGTCTGCGCGCTCTTCCGCTTCCGCCGTTCCTGCCGCCGGCCCTGTCGATTTTCGTAAGGAATACGCTTACGTCCTCAAAGACCTGCGTAGTATGGGCATCGTTGCCGCGATCATGCTGGTGCTCCTTGTCGCTTTGAACTTCATCATTCCCTGATCTTCACCCTCAGCCCTCGTTCACTCCCCCTCACGAAAGGGCCGGCGTCAATAATTGCACCGGCCCTTTCTTTTGCCCGGCGGGGCGTTCGCCAAACAAAAAACCGCAGCTCTGGCTGCGGTTGGATGGGCGAGAAGGGGCTCGAACCCCCGACCTCGGCGATGTGAACGCCGCGCTCTAGCCGACTGAGCTACTCGCCCATATATTATTATTGTGCCACAAGCCATCTCACAGCGCAAACCAGGCCCATGCGTCAGTTCAATCGGGGCTATGCCCTCCTCTTTCTCTTCATCCTGGTAGTGGCTCTGCTGGCAGTGCGCGACCTGCACCAACGCATCGAGGGCCGCTACCAGGCGCCCCTTGCCAGAATGACCGATTACACCCTGGATGACTGGCTGAAGGTGTTACACTTGAACGAATTCCTCGGTGATACCACCATCACGCCCACCCCCGGCAATCGCTTGACAAGCACACCCACGCCCGCAACCCCTTGATGTTTGACTTTCTACTGGCAGGTTCGGACCCCTCGCTCCCTCGTTGTGTCTTTCGAAACGATGAAGTTGGCGCCTGGCTGTATCATGCCGATTGCATCGAGTTCATGGATCTGCTGGCCGAACGTCATCCCGATGGCGTCTTCGACATGATCTTCGCCGACCCACCCTATTTCCTCTCCAACGGCGGCATGACCTGTCACCTTATTTTTGCGCAAAGAGAGACGGTTTCTATTCGTTAATGCAAACAGGAGGCAGTTCTAATGGTCGAAAGGGCGGCTGAGGAGACTCTTGAGGTATGATGGTCAGAATTGCTTTTGACTTGCATTCCCCC
>JAYRVO010000113.1:0-37715 GCA_041918515.1 Chloroflexota bacterium
CAACCCCCACTCCCCTCCCCACCGCCACCCCTTCGCCCGCCCCCACCGCCAGCCCCTCGCCCCCGCCCCGCCCCACCGCCACGCCAGCCCCCCAAGCCACCCCCACCCCCACCCCGCGTCCTCTCGCTACAACCCCACCCAGCCCCACATCCTCCCCCGCCGCTGGCCCCGCCACCTACACCATCCAGCCCCGCGACACCCTCCTCAGCATCGCACAACGCGTCGGGCGCACCATCGAAGCCCTGGCCGCTTACAACAACATCAACGACCCCCGCGCCCTCAAAGTCGGCCAAATCCTACGCATCCCACCCGCCGACTACACCCCCCCCACCCCCACGCCCGTCCCCACGCGCCCCACCGCCACACGCACCCCCACACCGCCCCCCGCCGCCACCCCCACCCCCGCCATCACGCTTCCCGCCCCCATCCTCGTCTCCCCCGGCAGCGGCTCGGCCTTCACCGGCAGCGGCAGCAACGCCCTCATCTACCTGAAATGGCAAAACCTCGGCGGCATCCCCGAAGGCGCCAACAATATCCTCCATGTTGGCGTTTTGACGGCCCCCGACGTCATCGAATGGCGTCTCGAAGAACCTGTAGGCCAGGCAACCGACTACAAACTCCCCAGTTGGCTCTTCGGACAAGCCCCCCAAGAATTCGGCCGCACCTATGCCTGGTACGTTCAGGTCGTCGGCGACGCACCCCTCTCCCCTCCCAGCCCCCAGTGGCGCTTCCAGTGGGACTGACCCATGACCCGTAAGCTCACCGACATCCTCCTTGCCATCAGCGATGAGAATACCAAACTCAAACGCAAAACCCTGGCGCTCCTCTCTGATCTGAACACCCAGGAACTGGCGCAATTCCAGACTGCCTGGCCCACCTGGACGCTTGCACGCCAGCTAGAACTATTGGATGCGCTGGTGAAGCTGGCCGAAGACCACATCGAATACGACTATCGCGCTATCCTCCGCTGGACCTTACACGACAGCGACTCGCAAGTACGCATTCGCTCCATCACGGGCCTGTGGGAAGACGAAAACCCCCGCCTCATCCCCGTCTTCCAGCGACTCCTCCACGACACCAACTTCGGCGTGCGCGCGGCTGCAGCCACGGCCTTGGGCCAATTCATCTACTGGGAAGAAACCGGGATGATCGAATCACTTCTGATCGAAGACGCCGTGCAAGCCTTGTGGGACCGCCACAGCGACGAAAAAGAAAACCTCCTCGTACGTCGCCGCGCCCTCGAAGGCATCGCCGCCTCCAGCCAGCCCGGCGTTGCCCGCCTCATCGAAAACGCCCTCTACAACCCCGAACCGGAACTACGCATCAGCGCCCTCTACGCCATGGGGCGCAACGCCGATCCTCGCTGGATCCCCTATCTCCTCCCCATCCTCGATCAAGACGACCCCACCCTCCGTCTGGAAGCTGTGCGCTCCCTGGGCGAACTGGAAGCCCGCGCCGCCGTCGCCCCCCTCATCCGCCTCATCGCCAACGAAATCGATGCCGAAGTACGCCTGGCCGCCCTCACAGCCCTGGGCCAAATCGGCGGCGAACAAGCCCGCCGCGCCCTCCAGGCCGCCACCGAATGGGACGATGAAGCCACCGTCACCGCTGCCGAAGACGCCCTGGAAGAACTCATGGCCGGCGAAGGCAACACCTTCGACCTGATCAACCAGGTCCTGGGCTACGACAAAGACGAGGGCGAAGACCAAGAAGACGACTACTCCGACAACTTCCTCGACGAAGAACTGCGCGACCTCCTCGACGACGGAGGTTGGTGACGCCAATGGACAGCGCCGGCGCGTCACAAACCCTCGGCCAAATCCTCTTGCAGGTGCTCGGACCGATCGTTCTCGTCGCCGTTGTTGGCTATCTGCTGCAAATCCGCCTGCACCTCGATGTCCGCTCCCTCAGTCGCGTCGTCTTCTATATCCTGGCGCCCTGCCTCATCTACAGCTCCATCATCACCCTCAAGATCGACGCCGCCACCATCTCGCGCACCCTGCTTTTTGCCGCGGCCAACATGGCCTTGATGGGCGTCATCGCCCTCTTGCTCACCCGCCGCTGGCACTACACCGGCAACCTTGGCAGCGCCTTCATTGTCGCCACCATCCTCCTCAACGACGGCAACTACGGCCTTCCCCTCAACCTCTTTGCCTTTGGCGCCGAGGGCCTGAACTACGCCGTCATCATGTACATCTTCAACAACCTCGTTGGCAACACCCTCAGCATCTATCTGCTCGCCCGCGGCAACCACGGCGCCCGCGTCGCCTTACGCCGCACCCTCACAGCCCCCTTTGTCTGGGGAATGCTCCTGGGACTGCTCGGCCGCGCCACTGGCCTGGCCCCCACCGGCTCCTTCATGGACATGATCCAAATGGCCGGCCGCGCCACCATCCCCGTCTTCCTCCTGATCTTGGGCATGACCCTGGCCCAAACCCGCACCCACAGTCACGGCCTTGCCATTCCCCGGCTCGCCACCTTGCGCATGGTGGGCGGCCCCGCCCTCGCCCTTGTCCTGGCGCGGCTTTTGGGATTGAGCGGCCTCAACTACTCGGTCGCCGTCATGCAAGCCTCCATGCCCACAGCCGTCAACACCATCGTCCTCAGCAACGAATTCGAAACTACGCCTGACTTCGTAGCGGGCGCCGTCTTCTTCACCACCCTCATCAGCGTCGTCACCTTACCCTTATTGCTCTTTTGGTTGAAATAATCACGCCCTCGTGTCCACCGCCAAACACCGCTCCCACCGCCCCCTCGACCACACTCAGGGTAAGCCCCCAACCGCCGCTCACCTGCTCAACGAAGGCGCCCGCCTCCTCCACAGCCAACGCCCCGCTGAAGCCCTGCCCCTGCTGCGCGAGGCCCACCGCCTGGACCCCAACGACCCCGACATCACCATCACCCTCGGCGGCGCCCTGGTGATGAACGCCAAATGGAGCGAAGCCGTCCGCTTCCTCGAAAAAGCCCTTGTGCGACACCCCGACAACGCCCGCCTCTGGATCAATCTGGCCGCCGCCCACCTCGGTCGCCTCGAACTATCTTCGCTCAGCGCGCAGAACAAAGCCATCGCTGCTTTCCAGCGCGCCCTCGAAATCGACTCCATCGCTGTCAGCGTCCACTACAACATCGGCCTCATCTACGCCGAACGCCAGGATTGGCCCCAGGCTGAACACTGGTTCCAGGCCGCCTTACGCGCCAACCCCGCCGACAAAGACGCCGCCTTCTGGCTGCGACGCGTCCAGTCCGCGCAGATGCAGGCGGGGGCAAGCGAAATGAACCCTTCCACCTCCGCCGAGTAATCTCTCCCATGCGTCGTCTCCACGTCATCGTCAAAGGCCGCGTCCAGGGCGTCGGCTTCCGTGCCTTCGTCTTGCGCCAGGCCCAAACCCTCGGCCTGACCGGAACCGTGCGCAACATCTATTTCCCCTGGCGCCAGGTCGAGATCATCGCCGAGGGCCCCGAAGCCGCCTTGCAGAATTTGCTCGACCTTCTGCGCGTTGGCCCGCCCATGGCCCGCGTCGAAAACATCGAGATCGTCTGGGATCAGGCGACCGGAGAATTTGCGGACTTCCTGTTGCTATGATAGACGCCATCTCCCCTCCCACAGAAACCAAACCCTACGAAAGGGTTGGCCGTCAGGCATGGATCATATTGTGGGTTGCCTTTGGCCTCTTGCTACTCGCTTGCACCGGCATCCCCCTGGTCCTCCGTTGGTACGTGCAGAACGCCACGACCCCACGCTTCACCGAAGCCCGCGCCCTGCGTGGGGCCACCCTCGTCACGGACCCCGAATCCGGCGCCGTCACAGCCGTCGTCGATAAACTCGTGCTGGGTGAAGACGATCTCATCCAAACCGACGCCGACACCCGCGCCAACGTTTCCATCTATGCCAAACCGGATGGCCTGCTCAGTCTAGTCAACATCCAGTTGCGCGACAACAGCACACTCCGCTTCGAGCAAGCGCGCACCCCGCGTTTTCGTCATAGCTCTCTCCCCGAACGCATCGACTTCCTTCTTGTGGCCGGGACAATGCGCATCACCGGCAACGCCCGCGACCAACGCCCCCTCGCCATCACCGTCAAAACACCTCATGCCACTATCTCCCTCAAAGATGGCGATGACGCCGCCATCACTGTCAGCGATGAAGACACCGAAGTCAGCGATCGCAACGGCATCGTACGCGTAGAAGCGCGAGATCGAATGGTGGAGATGAGCAGCGGACAACGCACGACGGTGGCAGCGGGCGCCCCTCCCTCCTTACCCACGATCGGCCCCGTCAACCTCTTGGCCAACGGCGACTTCACCCAACCCCTGGAGAGCGCCTGGCAGGTCGAAGCTGTGGTCGATGCGCGCGACCCTAGCAACGTCGAACACGGAACCGTGCAGATCGTCGACAGCGGCGAGCGCAAAGCCGCCTATTTCGAGCGCGAAGGGGAAGAAGACATCCACACCGAAACCGTCATCGTGCAGAAAATCGACGCCGACGTCCTCGACTTCGACAGCCTCACCCTCCGCCTGGACGCCATGGTCATCAGCCAGAGCCTGGCCGGCGCCGGCCAACAATCCTCCGAATTCCCCCTCATGGCCCGCATCGACTTCATCGATGTCGATGGCAGCCCGCGCTTCTGGACGTGGGGCTTCTACGCCAAAGACCCCGATGTCAACTGGCCCCTCCGCGACGGTGAAAAAATCCCCGCCTACGTCTGGTACGACTACGAATCGCCCGACTTCCTGAATAGCCCCACCTTCCCCCGCCCCGCCAAAGTCACCAGCATCCGCATCTACGGCAGCGGCCACAACTACCGCAGCATGGTCAGCGGCATCGGCCTCATCGCCCAATAGGTGGGACAGAAACCAGAAATCGGAGAACAGACCGCCCCCGCGTCCCCCTATCACCTTGTCCCCGCGCTGTACTCAGCGCCGTCACCTTGTCCCCCCGCCCCCTCCTCCCTCTCGCCCTCTTCCTCTTGCTGACGCTGTATCAGCTTGGGCTGCCTGGCCCGAACTACGACGAAGCCGTCGAGGCGAAACCCGCCGTACAACTCCTGCGCGGCCAAACAGTGGAGGCGCACCGCCACGCCGTGCTCACTCTTGCGGGCAAAAAGCTGCCGCTGATGATCGTCGACTACGTCGGCGCGCTGAACACCTACGCCCTCCTGGTCTATTTCAAATTGGGTGGGATCAGCGTCCCCACCATGCGCCTGTGGCCGATCACGGTAGGCGTCGTCATCCTCTGGCTCACCTATCGGCTGGGCGCGCGGGCGGCAGGTGAGCGCGCGGGACTGTTGGCCGCGCTCTTACTGGCGGTGCAACCCTCCAACGTCTTCTTCACCCGCCAGGGCATCTACGTCACGAACACCACCATCGCCTTCAGCCTGGGCATCCTCTTGGCTTTGGTGCAGCTGGCGCAGACGGGACAACGCCGCTGGTGGTGGCTGGCCACATTTCTGACTGGTCTGGGCCTGTGGGCCAAATTCATCATGCTGTGGCCGCTGATCGCCACCGCCATCCTTGCCCCCATCGTCTGGCTCTGGCGCCAGCCATTGGGAATCAAAATCGCAGACGATTTTCACCCGCGAAACCTCCTGCGCCCCACCGTTCTGGTTGGCGCCTTCGGCGCCTTCCTCCTCGGCCTCGCCCCCCTGCTCCTGTTCAACCTCCAAACCGGCGCCACCGTCCGCCACTTCGTGGGCACATTGGGCCACTCCTACTACGGCGTCGCCAATACCGACTACCTGACCAACCTGATCAGCCGTTTGTATCAACTGGGCGACTACTTGCGCGGCGACCATTTCTGGTATCTGGGCGGCAACTTTCGCGATTCACTGGCCCTGCCGGCCTGCTTGGCGGGGCTTGGAATCATCGTCGCCGTGCTTCTCTGGCCGCGGCGCGACCCCCACCAGCGCCCGCTCGCCCTGCGCGCCTTGTTCTTCTATGCCTTCACAACCCTGCTGTTGCTCCAAAGCCCTCTCACCCCCACCGCCTTGTGGTACACCCACCTGGCCATGTTCTCGCCCTATCTGGCTTTGGGAACAGCCATCGCCTGGGAACTGCTATTCCGACACGTCAGCCAGCGCTGGGCCACGGCGGCGGCCATCGTCTTCGCCCTGACCCTGGGCCTCAGCAGCGTGCGCGCCGATCTCAACTATCACCGCGCCCTCGCGATCAGCGGCGGCTACGCCGACCACTCGGACGCCGCCTATCGCCTGGCCGACTACCTGCGCGCCGAGGGCGTCACCCATCCCTACGCCCTCGACTGGGGCTTCCAGGCCCCCCTCCTCCTCATTTCCCAGGGCGATGTGCAACCCATCGAAACCTTCGGCTACGAAAACGTCGCCGCTCCTCCCCCTGGCTACGCCGACCTCCTGCGCCCCCTGCTCCAGGACCCCAACGCCGTCTTCCTCGTCCATGCCACCGACCGCACCAACTTCCCCGGGCGCAACGAAGTCTTGACCCAGGTGGCCGCGGAGATGGGCCTGAAACTGGAGATAGCCGCGGCTATCCGCGAACGATCGGGCGTTCTCCACAGCGTGGCCTTACGACCAGTCAGAGAATAGCGTCAAACGGCTTCTAGACGGGTCATTTGCAACGCCCTACCTATCGACTTATACTACTCCCGTCTTCTCTGTCCTCCGCCTCTGCCACCTTCGAGGGAGTTATAGCTATGGCGCCTAAACCCCTGTCCGACTTTCCCCGCCCGCAGGACGACAACGGGCGCGGCGTGCATTGGACCGTCAACGTCTATCCACCCACCGGCGCCGACCTGACCTATTGGGTCAACGAGCTGAAGACGCTACAAATCAAGTGGCTGAAACTCCTCGATGATGGCGGCGGGTCATCCTTGCCGCTGTGTCAGGCCCTGCTTGCCAACCACATCATGCCCATCGTGCGGCTGTATCGCGAGGAACCCAACCCTGGTCACATCGGCGGACGCGAGATCGACGCCGTCCACCGATTGGTGGCGGCGGGAGTGCGTTATTTCGAGACCAACAACGAACCCGACCTCCCTGATGAGTGGCGAGGGAAGCAGCGGCCCGCCAACTGGCTCGACATCGTCGTCGACAATTTCATCTACGACGCCGACATCATCCTCACCGAAGGCGGCTATCCAGCCTTTCCGGCAATGGGGCCAGGGGACAAATCCAACGGCATCGCCAAGGTAGTGCAGCGGGGACGCATCGACATTTTCGAGCGCGGAGCTTGGGTGGCCATCCACAACTACACCCTCAACCATCCCCTGGATTACCCCAACGATCCTGTCAACCAGGCCGGCCGCCCCCTGACGCCGGAGGATTACGAGAGCTACCGGCGGTGGCGCTACAGCGACCGCAGCCCCGAGGAAGCAGAAGCGCTAGGCATCAGCCGCGAAGATTACCGCAAATATCAGGATTGGGCGTGGGATGGGCGCTCGCGAGACATGATCAATGCCCTGCGCGCCGAAAGCCTGCGTCCCGGCCAGACTATCTTCGAGGATGCCAACTGTTTTCGCTCCTTCGAAATGTGGGGCCAGCGTATTTACGAGACCTTGGGATTCTACGTGCCGGTGATGAGCACCGAAGGCGGGCCAGTAGTGGGCTGGGGAGACGACAAACGCTATGCCAAGATGAGTCCTCAGACTCAGGCCGAGATGCAGATGGAAATCATGCGCTTCATGCAGGACGAGGCCCCGCCGTGGTACTTCACCTGCTGCACCTGGCTGGTGGCTTCGCGACCGCTGGGCGATTTCAACCCCACCTGGGATCAGATGTCGTGGTACGGCCATGCCTGGGATCGACAATTTGGGCTGAACGGCGAGCTGCCGCTGGTGTCGTCGTTGAAATCTACTCGCAGCCAGGTCCGTCACGAATTGCGTAGAGTGGAAAATCCGGGCGTGCTGCAAGGAATCGTCACCAATCACGACCGCGTCGCCGTCGCCGGCCTGACGCTCCAACTGCGTCAGGGCGACCTCGTCGTCGCCACGACCACCACCGATGCCAGCGGCCACTATCGTTTCAGCGTCCCTGCTGGAGAGTACGACCTCTTCGCTCCCTGGGTGGGCATCGTAGTGCAAGACGTCGCGCTGGGTGAAGACGATACGGACATCATCGACCTGCCGAGCATCGACGCCGGCCACTTCACCATCTCCGGCGTTGTGCGCGATGCCAGCGGCGCCGCCAGGCCCGGCGTGACCGTCACCTTGCAGCGCAATGGCTTCATCCATGCGACAACGAAAACCGCTGCTGACGGGGCTTATGTGTTTCAGCCAGGGGTCGCCGGCGTCTATGCGCTGGCAGCGCCGGGGGCCAGTGCCAGCGCTGGCGTTGGTCCACTCCAACCCCACGCCACGGCCGATCTTGTCGTGCCCGTTCCCGCCGGCAAACGCTACTTCCTGACCACAAAACGACTGTTGCCCGTCGCAGAAACCCAGGGCCGGAACCTTTTCTACGGGCGCGTGGTGGATGCCGAAGGCAAAGGCATCAAAAATATCGAGATGGAGATGCGTTGGACCAAAGCCGCGCCGGGCACGCAATTCCCGCGCACGCGCACAGGCCAGAACCCGTTCCTGCCCGACCCTGATGGCTATTACGAATTTTTGCACTCGGCGGGCGAATTCATGGTGACGGTGGCGCAAGCCGATTTTCCCAGCGATGTGGCCGAGCAGTTGCTCACGGTTGGGGTTCCGGGCCGCGAGGGCGACGCCATCACCTACGAGGTCGATTTTCAGTTGCGGGCGGTGTCCTCGCCCGTCCTCGCGGCCAGCAGGGTGTCAGGCAGCGTTCCCGGCGGAAGGGTGGGACAGGTGGTGCAGCTGCGGGGCGGCGGTCAGGAACGCGAGATCGCGCTGGATGCTGGGCGCACGTTCCGCTTCGAGGGTCTACCGGCAGGCGTCTATGACCTCATTCTGGCCGGTGTAGGCGTGGTGGCGCCCGATCTCGCGCTGGATGGCAGCAATCAGTACGAGTCTGAGTTCCCCTTGCTGGGCGCGATTGTCGGCCAGGTGGAGAATCTTCCGCCGGGGCCAGGCAGCGTCCGGCTGATCTCCGAGACCTTCGGCTTCACGCGCCACGCCGAACTCAGCCCTGACGGCCACTATCGTTTCACGAACTTGCCCGGTGGCATCTTCCGGGTCGAGATGGGCGACAACACCATAGCGTCAGCCCCCCACCTGGTCAGTGACGGGCGTAGTGTGCTGGAAGCGCCGCCTTTCGTTCTGGGGCCGCAGCCGACCACGAGCACGCTGCGCGGCGTATTGCACGACTTCCCCGATCGGCCCAGCCCCCATACCGCTGTTTTTCTCTATCATTCACTCGGCGGCTTACCGGGGGACGCCGCCATCGCCACCCAGATGACGGATGAGGACGGCGCTTTCGCCTTTACCGATCTGCCGGCAGGAGGTTACGCTCTGGGCGCGGACAAGCAGGGCATCCAGATATTGGCGAGAGACATCAAGCTGGATGGCCATAATGACCTCGCCGTCACTCTGCTCTTTCCAGAGGATCAAATGCCGGCGCAACCTTTTGCCCGCTATTATCTGCTGGGCGTGGCGGATCCGGCCCTGCGCCCGGCCCTGGTGCGGCTGGCTGGCCCCTGGTTGGCGACGCAACCGCCCGGCGTGGTTGGCTTCAGCCCGCAGGAAGCCAAGAAAGCAGCCAATATCGTGCTTCTGGGTGATGGCATCAGCGAAGAAGTCGTCGATGATCTGATCGCTTCCGGCAGCCACATCGACGATTTACGTCATGATCTCTTGACCCTGGCTGCCACACTCGCCCCTGTTCCCCGACCGGCATCCTGACCCCCAGAGGAGATTTCCCATGACCGAACCGATCAATGACGCTGTGGCCTACGGTGTGAGCATCGCCCCGACGCAGGTGGCGCCAGGCGCGGCTTACTGGAAGGTCATTCGGGTCCATCATCTGCGGCCAGAGGAGAACAATGGCCGCCATCATATCTTCATGGATGCGGTCGCCGCCGCCGGCAGCCGGCTTTTTGGCACGAAGCTGCTCGTCTCCTGGGATGGCGGCGGCCACGAAGTCGTGATCGAAAAGCCGCTGGGTGAACCGGGCGCCAACGAGCCGTTGTGGAAATGGGAGATAGCCAGCGTTCAGGTGTTGGGCCTACCGTCCGAACGGGTGGAGGGCCTGCGCACCAACCATAACGACGAAGCAGCCGGCAATACCTTTTTCCATCATTCTTTCGAGGTCGTCTTCCAGCGCACCGAAGCTGCACCCGTGCTCAACCAAAGCGCCATCAGGGGCCGCGTTCCCGGCGGCGCTGGCCACACGCTGGCGTTGCGCGCCGCGGGAGCGACGGCAGTCGTTGCGACGAAGGCGGTTGGCGAGGACGAAACCTACGCCTTCACCCAACTTGCAGCCGGGCGCTACACCCTGACGGACACCCACAGCGAGCACACCATGGGACCGGTGGAGATCGATGGTGTGGGCAGCGTCACGGTGGATTTTCCTCCACCCGCCACCGACAAGCCCCTGGCGCGGTACGTGCTCTTCGGCGCGCCCGATCAACCGATCCCCCAGTTCTATTTGGGACTGTTGGCCGACCATTTGGCTGCCCGCGGCCTGGCCTTCGGCTTCACTGTCAGCGACGCCGTTCAGTCCGCAGGCGTCATGCTGGTGGGCCAACATCCCGACGCCACGCGCGCCACCCTGGAAGCAGCAGGCGCCCAAGTCGAGCAACTGCCGACCGATGCCAGCGCCCTCCTCGCTGCGCTCGACGCCGACCTCTGAACCGGCGACCAAGCGCGATATCGACGATTGACGATTGACGGCGTGCGCAATTTCAGTGCTGAAGAACCAGCGACTTCAGGAGGACGGCGCCCCGCCCCCCTGATTTCTCGGTTTCCCGGTTTTCCGGTCTACCCTCTCCTCTTCCTCACCCTTCTCGCCCTCGTTTTTCGCTTCTATCGGCTGGCGGATTGGCCACCCGGCCTGCACTACGACGAAGCCTTCGATGGGCTGGACGCTCACGGCCTGCTGAGCGCGCCCCTGTCCGCCTGGCCGATTTTCTTCACGGGCAATTTCGGGCGCGAGCCGCTCTTCATCTACCTCCTGGCCCTCTCGCAGACCTTGCTTGGCCCCACCGCGACGGCTTTGCGCGCGGTCACGGCCCTCAACGGCGCCTTGCTGACCCCAGCCCTGGCCTGGCTGGGATGGGAGATGGCGCCTTCGCTGGGGATCGCACAGCGCCCGCGTTTTGCCCTGTGGGCGGGATTGGCGCCCCTGGCCCTGTTGTGGAGCCAGGTCTTCGCCCGCTATGCTGTGCGCATCGAGCTCCTGGCGCTGATCGAGGTGTTGTGCTTCGCCAGCCTGTGGCGAGCCTGGCGGAGCCAGCACTGGCGCTGGTGGGCGCTGGCGGGTGCGCTGGCGGGACTCAGTTTCTACACCTATCTGCCTTCTCGCCTTCTGCCGCTGGCGCTGATCCCCAGCGTCTTGTTGACGCTTTGGCGCTATCGCTCACAGATGTCGCGGCGTGGGCCGGGCTTGCTCGTGGGCGGCGCCGTGGCTTTGTTCGTAGCCGCCCCCCTCGCTCTGTATTTCCTCCAGAATCCCGTTTCCTTTACCACCCGCGCCGGACAGGTGAGCGTGGTTGGGCAGGGTGGGACGGCGATGTGGAGCAACATCGAAGCCACGCTGGGCATGGCCTTCGTGCAGGGCGACGCCAACCCCCGCCACAATCTGCCTGGGCGTCCGCTGTTCGATTGGCTGACGACGCTGCCGTTTCTTCTGGGTCTGCTTTGGTTGCTGCGCCGCCCACTGCGCCCCGCCGCCCTTTTTCTGCTCTCCTGGCTGCTCGTCATGCTCCTGCCCACCGCGCTGAGCGAGTACGCGCCGGCGTTTCATCGCGCCATCGGCGCCATGCCCGCCTTCGCCCTCCTCCTGGCGCTCGGCGTCGAAAAGACGGCCGCTTGGGCCGCGAGGCGAAGGCCAACGTGGGCGCGCGGGTTCACTGCCGCCGGTTGGGCCGTGCTGTTGGCGGCTGCTCTCTTGACCTGGCGCGCTTTTGCGGCCTGGAGCGCCTCACCCGATCTCTTCTTCGCTCGTGATATGGGCTTCGTGCAATTGGCTCAGACGCTGGCGGCTGATGCCACAGCCAACCCCGTCTACCTCAGCCCGCGCGGCGCCGATCACCCCACCCTCCGCTACCTGCTCCTGGCCGATGAGACGCCGCCGAACTTACGCGGCTTCGACGGACGCCTCTGTCTGCGCATTGCCCCTGGCCCGGCCCGCTATCTTTTTCTCGACGCCGAAGATTTTCGTGGGCCGGGCCTGATCCAAAGCTATCTACCCGATAGCACAACCCGCACCCTGATCGTCGATCCCAACGACCGATCCTGGGCCAGCGAGGTGCGGCAACCGGCCACCGGTCGCGCCCAATTCCCCGAACGCATCCCTCATCCCGTGCCGTTGGCTGACGAAGCCAGCGATGACCGCCTCGCTTTTCTGGGCTATTGGCTGAGCGAGACCCGCCTCGCGCCTGACTCCCGGCTCTATATTCGGCTTTTCTGGCAGGCGCAGAGCCGACCCTCCCGAAACTACACCACCTTCGTCCACCTGTTGGCCACCCAGCCCGATGGCTCTCTATCACGAGTGGCGGGGGTGGACGCTCCGCCCGGCGGCGGCTCCTGCCCCACCAGCGATTGGCAACCCGGCGAGATCGTCGTGGATGAACTGCAGCTCGTCCTCCCTGCCGATCTGCCCGAACCCAGCTACCGCCTGGCTATCGGTTTCTACGATCCCGCCAACGGCCAGCGCCTGCCCATCCCCAACCATCCTGCTGATCAGATCGTGCTCGGGCCGTTCGCCCGCGAAGGGGAAGAGCCTTGATCTGAAGCCCCAAAGAAAACAGCCGCCTGTGGGCACCAGGCGGCTGTGCATTGGCTGAACGCCAGGAAGGAGTCAGTCGTCTTTGGCGCTCGCCGAAGCCGTTGTTGGCGAGCTTTTGGTTTCGGGCGCGCTCTCAGTTTTGGCCTCACCGGATTCCTTACGCGCGCCGGGGCTGGCGGCGCTGTTTTTGCCGCGCGAATCGGTGACATAGAAACCAGAGCCTTTGAACACAATCGCCGGGGTCGAGAATTTACGGCGCACGCGTCCACTGCCATTGCAGGTGGGGCAGGGGGGGATGCTGGTGTCGGTAAACGAGCGGCGTACTTCGAAGTCGCCCGCGCAGGTGTCGCAAATATATTCGTAGACTGGCATATCGTTGCTACTCCGTCTCATGAAGAGGTCGAAAGCAACTAAAAATGATAGTCTATTCTACTGTGCTCGTCAAAAAAGAGCGTGAAGGTTTTGACTTTCTCTCGCTCCCTACTCTTCTTCCATGCCTGGCTCGATATCGAGGCCCCAGCGCGGGCGCTGAACGATCAGCCCGCGTTTATGCAAGCGCTCGACCTCAGTCTGACAGGTGATGCACATGGTGGCGTCAGGTTTGACCTCCAGCCGTTCCGATGGAATGGGCTTGCCACATCTCTCGCAGATGCCATAGGTGCCGCGCTCCATGGCCCGCAGGGCATCGCTGATCGAACCGAGACTGACTTCCAGAGCGGCCAGCAGCGCCACGCTCTTTTCTCGCTCCACTACATCGGGATCGCCTTCATCCAGGTCGACATCCACCTCGCCCAGCAACGACTCCTTGAGCAAGCGAATATCTTCGATAAGATTTTCGCGTTGTTGGATAAGTTGCCCTTTCTCGATTTCTTGCAACAGAGGTTCCATAGTGTTGTTTTGCTTCTCCTCTCACGGAACGGGCGCAAAGGCGGATTGAGCATCAGAACTGCTGGCGATTGCACCTGCTTTTGTGGTCTAGACTACTAGTTTCAAAAATGAATCCACTTTTTACCACGTTTACTGCTTTGCGTCAATTTCCATAAGCCTTGCGCGACGCTCCCGTACGGGTCAACAAATGGGCTGCCGCCTCCATGACCTGCGCGATGGCGATATCGCGCACGCAACCGTGTGCAGATAGATCGCCCCAATCGAAACGGCCGCAAGGGGCGCAGGTCCAGCCCGAATGTAGCGCCACATGGCGCGCCGGGTCGCCCCACGGCCCAAAACGGATCGGGTCGGCAGGACCAAAGAGATGAATGGTGGGGGCGTCGACAGCCACAGCCAGATGGAGGGGGCCGCTGTCGGGGCCGAGAACCAGATCCGCCGTCGCCAGCAGCGCAGCGAGGGCGCCAAAGGATGTGCGCCCGCCCAGATCGATGGCCCCTCCTCGCGCCGCCCTCGTCACCGCCGTGGCCAATGCCTCCTCGCCCGGCCCGCCCGTGATGGCGACCCTGGCGCCTGCTTCGCCCAAGCGTTGCGCCACTTCCCCCCATTTGGCAGCCTCCCATAACTTGACAGCAGCGCCGGCGCCAGGATGTATGATGATCAACGGACGATTGGAAGCGATGCCATATGCCTCCCGCAGTGCTTGCGCGGCTGCTCGATCTTCGTAGTCGAGGGCAAAATGCAGGGGGAGGACGAGGGGGTCGGCGGGGGCAGTTTGGCCGAGGAGGGCGCTCGCCAGACGCAGGTTGCTGGCAGCGGCGTGCTCATGGGGCAGGGAGAGGGCAGTGGTCAGCCACGGGGTCGTTTCGGGCGTATCGTAGCCCAAGCGCTGCGGAATCCCCGCCAGCGCCGCCAGCATCGCTCCCCACCAATGATCGGGCCGCAAGATGAGGGCGGCGTCGAAGCGCTGCTGGCGCAATTGGCGGGCCAGGCGGGGGAGTAACGACCAGCGTTGGCGCAAGCCAGCGCGCTCGCCGCGCTCGAAGGCCGGGAACGGCGTGACGAGGAGGTCGTCGTAGGCTCCCGCCAGCGCCGGCAAGGCGGGGCGCGCCCAGGGGCCAATGGCCAGGGTGAGATGGGCGCGCGGGTGTTGCGTCCGCAACCAGTCCAGCGCCGGGCTGAGGAACAAGAGGTCGCCCAGGTGGTCGGGGCGAATGAGCAGGATGCGGGAGGGGGCGACCGCCGGGGGGGCGCGCCGATGCGCGAGGATTGTGGCCAGAAGTCGCCCGCCCGCGCTGCGCGCGCGGATGTGGTGCGGCGGCGGGGCGAAGGGATCGGGCGGATGAGGATAGGATGGCATTGCTCGCCTATTATCAGAAGGTTGTCGGCGCTTCGCAAGCGGCGTCTACCTTTGTTATACTGGGCACAGACCCTAAAGGTTTTTAAAACCTTTAGGGTCTCATCCTTCGTATTTGCGGAGATCTGGAATGTTGCGACGTCCTCTCATCGCCCTCTCTCATAGCGGCAACATGCGGCGATTCGTCACTGGTTTCATGCCTGCACGCCGCGTGGCCCGGCGTTTCGTGGCCGGTGAAACGCGCGCCGACGCCCTGGCTGTCATTCGCCAACTCAATCAAGCCGGGATGCTGGCGACGGTGGATTATCTCGGCGAGCACGTGACCGAACGGGAGTCGGCGCTGGCAAATGTGCAGGAATACCGGGCTGTCCTGGCTGCTATCGCTGCCGAAAATCTGCAGAGCGGCGTCTCGCTCAAGCTCTCGGCGATGGGTTTACATATCGATGAAGAGTTTTGCTACGAAAACGTGCGACAGATTGTGGCGACGGCCAAAGGGCACAAGCGCTTCGTCCGCATCGATATCGAGGAATCGAGCCTGGTGGACACCACGCTGGCTCTGTATCGTCGGCTCCGGGCTGATTTCGACAATGTGGGCACGGTGTTGCAGGCCTATCTCTTCCGCACGAAGGACGATGTGCGGGGCTTGATCGAGGATGGGATCGCCAATCTGCGTTTGGTCAAAGGCGCTTATGACGAACCGGCCAGCATTGCCTGGCGCGATAGACCGACGATCCAGAAAGAGATGATCGAGTTGAGCCAGATGTTGTTGGCGCCCGATGCCCGCAGCCGCAACGCGCGCGTGGCCATCGGTTCGCACGATGACGTGGTCTACAACGCCCTGGCGACGTGGGCTGCCGAGCAGGGCATCGACCCCCAGAGTTGGGAGATCCAGTTCCTCTATGGCATTCGCCGCGACGAGCAGAGGCGATTGACGCAGGCCGGGCAACGGATGCGGATTTATGTGCCCTATGGCCAGTCGTGGTATCCCTATTTCATGCGACGGCTGGCTGAGCGCCCGGCTAATCTTTTCTTCTTCTTGCGCGCGCTGGTGGGTGAGTGAGCGAGAGGAGTCAATCATGACGGCATTGACGGGCAAGACGGCTGTGATCACCGGTTCTGGCCGGGGCATCGGCAGCGCCATTGCTGTCGAGCTGGCGCGGATGGGCGCGAATGTGGCTATCAATTTCTTCCGCAACCGCGCGCCGGCAGAGGCGACAGCGGCGGAGGCGGAGGCGGCAGGCGGCAAGGCCATCATCGTCAAGGCTCATGTGGGGCGCAAGGAGCAGGTCGAGCGCTTGGTGGCCGAGGCGACGACGGCGTTTGGGGGTGTGGATATCTTCATCGCCAACGCCGCTTCTGGCATCCCCCGGCCTTTGCTGGATCAGGACGAGCGCGAGTGGGATTGGACGATGGACATCAACGCGCTCTCGTTGTTCTATGGCATGAAGGCGGCGGCGCCGGGGATGAAGGAGCGCGGTTGGGGCCGGGTGATCGGTATCACGTCGATGGGGTCGCGGCGCGCGCTGCCTCACTACGGCGTCATTGGCGTCAGCAAGGCCGCCATCGAGACGCTGATCCGCTATCTGGCCGTCGAACTGGCTCCTTTTGGCATCCGCTGTAATGCGGTGTCGCCGGGCATCGTCATGACCGACGCGGTCAAGCATTTTCCGGGCTGGGAATGGATGGTCGAGTCCGCCCGGCAGCGCACACCTACAGGCAGTTTCGTCACGCCCGCCCAGGTGGCCAGCGTCGTCGGCTTTCTCTGCACCGAGGCGGCGGTTGGCATCGTGGGGCAGACGATCGTCGTCGATGGCGGATATGAGGTGATGCCGTGAGATGTATTGCGTATTGTGCAAAAATGGTAGTGAAGCGTGAATATGTGAAGCATGAAGCGTGAATACGTGAAGCGTGGATACGATTTGGAGAAACGAGTATGTCTGAACAAAAAGAAGAGATTCGTCAACAAATGACGGAGGCGCGGGCGCTGTTGTTGGAAGCGGTCGCAGCCATCGATGAGGAGACGGCCATCGCCAACACCGAAAACCCGAACTGGCGTGTGCGCGACATCCTGGCGCACGTGGCTGGTTCTGAACGGGGGATGCTGCGCAATGTGGATCGTTTCCTGACCGGGGGTGAGTTGCCGCCGGGGTTCAGTCTGGATGTGTGGAATCAGCGGCAGGTGGAGAAGCGCGTGCAGGTCGGGGTCGCCGAGCTGGTGGGCGAATTGGCGGCCAGCCGCGAGGAGGCCTGGGCCATGCTCGCGCGTTTGAGCGAGGCCGAGCTGGCTACGCCCGGCATTCACCCTGCTGGTTTTCGCACCACGGTGGCCGGGCTTTTTCATACTATCGCCAATCACGAGCTGGATCACGGCAACGAAATCCGTGCGGCCCTGGCCTTGCCCATCGTGAAGCGGGCCGATTGGAAACGGGCACTGGGGCCAAAGGTGGAGGCGGGATGAGCGAGACGCCTGAATCTCTGCGGCAGCGCCTGTTGCAGAGCCAACAAGCTGTGCTCGAGCAGGCGTTGGCGCTGGATGAGGCGGCAGGTCGGACTCCTGTGAACGCGGGCTGGTCGGCGCAAGACTTGTTGGCGCACCTGGCCTCCGCCGAACTGGGGCATTGTCAGGTGGTTCGCCGTTTGCTGGCCGGTGAATCGACCCTGCTCCCTGGCTTCGACCTGGACGCTTTCAACGATGCCGAGGTGGCGGCGCGGCGCTCGCTTTCTCTGCCCAAACTTCTCGCGGAGTACCAGGCCAACCGGGCGGCGACGTTGGCTTTGTTGGAGACGTTGGGCGAAGAAGATTGGGCGAAGGCCGGCCCGCACCCCGGCGGCTTCGATACGACTGTCGAGGGCGTCTTTCGGGTGATCACCATCCACGAAAAACGCCATCTGCGCGAGTGGCAGGCGGCGTTGGCGATGAAGAACGACTAAAGTCGTTACTACCGAGGATAGGACGCCGCATAAAAAAACGCCAGGTCTGCACGTTTGCTGATCGGCGTCCCCCTTCGCCTGTCGGCAAACAGTAGCCTGGTCGTTTTCGGAAGAAAGCGGGGATACGCGAAAAAAGGATGAGGTCAGAGTGCGCATCCCCTGGATGAAACCGCCAGGGTGCGCCTTTACTGAACGAGTTCCCCCTTCTCGTCCAGCTTAGCGACACCCCGGCTGACTCTCATGACGAGAGGCTATACGCTAAGACACGGCCGCGCAGAAAGTTTAAGTTTGGGGAAACCAGACCAGCAACGCCGCCACGCCGCCGGCCAACGCCAGGTATTCGATAGCGCGCCGCCGCGTGAGCCGCCCCAACAGTTCCTGTTGGGCCAGTCCCACCAAAAGATAGAACACCACCAACAGGATCAGCCCCACCCGGATGGAGAGGTAGGGCCAGTAGTTCAACACCCATGTGAATTGGGCCATGACCAGGGCGGTGACAGCGCCGAAAAGGATAGCGGTGCGATGTGAGCGCGTGGTCTCGCGCAGCAGGTCGAGAGCAAGCAGGCCGCCAATGCCGCCGATGAGTGTGGCCGAGATGAGAGAGCGGCTGCGCCAACTGTAGATGAGGACGAAGGCCAGAGCCGCCAGGGCATAACAGAGAACGTTGAGCATGAGGCGGGCATTATGAAAATGCGGATCGTCGTGGTCGACGACATGGTATTCGGCGATGCTGGCTGCGGCCAGGGCCAAGCCAGCGAGCATCAGCCCCACGAACCACCACGCATCCGAGGGGGCCACAGGCAGGACGGCGGCAGCCGTCATGACGATGGCGCTGGGCAGCCCCCAATAGCGGTAGGTGTGCTCGAGAGCGCCGGGGTTGGGGTGGGTGCGGATGGCAGCTTCCAGGCCGGCGCAGATGATGACGACGGCCACCAGGCCGGCCAGTAATTTGGCCGTGATCACGACGGTGATGGGTGAGCCGAACATGCCAGCGGTCAGGGTGCGCTCGGGGAGTTCAATGACGTTGCCCAGGACGAGAGCGACCAGGGCAGCCCAAATGGCGACGCTGAGATGGGAACGGTAGTCGGACATAGGAGTTTGCCAGGAGATCGACGCATTCTAGGAGGCGGCGCAGGCTCGTGTCAATTCTTGTTGGCGCTGCGTCGCTGTTGTCGCTAAAATAGCGTCGTGCAAGTCGAACCGATGCCATTACCGGATCGGTGATTTTGGCGACGATAGGCCAAACATGATGGACGTATGAGGAGATTCCCCCGATGCCCGAAACAACCGAGTCAACAGTCATCGATTTCGATATCAGCATTTTGAAGGGTGGTGACGTTTATCGCATCGCCGCGCAGACGTCATCCCACCAAAGGCCAGACGGCGGAGAGGCCAGGGGCGTTTTGGATTGGCAGGCGTTGAGGAGTGCTGATTTCGTCGAGAAGGAGCGGCAAATCCGCGAGGAACCGCATACGGTGCGGGAGGGCTTGTTCAAGGAGATCGGTCAGGCCTTGTTCGCGGCTCTTTTCCAGGGCGATGTACGGGATCTCTTCGTCGGCGTTTTCCGGCAGAGGGTGCAGGGGCGAGCAGGCGCCTATCTGCGGCTGCGGTTGGACATCGAGCAAGCAGCGCTGGAGGTCGCGCAGTTGCCGTGGGAGTTTATGGTCTGGGAGGGGATGTTTCTGGCCACCGAGGGCAAGATTCTGGTCACCCGGCGTTATCGTGAGCTGCCGCTGGGGCCGAGCAAAACCTTGGTCATCGATAAACCGAAGGTATTGGTCGTCATCCCCAGCGGGTCGGGCTTGAAGACGGCGCAGGAGGAGGCGAATATCCGGCAGGCGTTGATGAGCGCTGGGCTGGCTTTCGATGTGCTCAAGGACAAGGTGACGCAGCAACTCCTGGATGACGCGTTGGCTCGGGGGCGCTATCACATTTTGCATTTCATTGGGCACGGCGAATTCGAGACGGATATCGAGGATCAGTGGCATGGTCTTCTTCGTTTCAATCGCCCGGGCGAGGTGCTGCCGGGTGAAAAGGATGAGGAATGGGTCAAGGACGAGCATGTGGAGGTGTTGTTGCGCACACACGCCGATTATCTGCGGCTTGTCGTTCTGAACGCCTGTCACGGCGGCGAACAGGGCGAGCGCAGTAGCGGACGCGGCTTCATTGGCGTGGCGCCGGCCGTGCTGCGCGCACAGATCCCGGCTGTGGTGGCCATGCAGTACGCGATCAAGGACGCGGTGGCGGTGGAGTTTTCGCGAGTTTTCTATGATCGCCTGACGCAGAGTGAGTGGGCGGGCCGCGTCGATATTGCCGTCAATCTGGCGCGGAACGCCTGTTATCGTTTTGCTCCTGATGACCGTGGTTTTGGAACCCCCATCCTCTATCTCCACGCCAGCGACGCCACCCTCTGGACGCGCCGAGAGCAGCCGCGACCACACGAGGAGCCGCCTTCTCCCCCGCCGCCGCCCGCTGATTGCCCGCAACCTCCTCGACCCGACGACGCTCTGTTCGATGCAAAGCGACATGAAGGCCCGGAGATTCTCTTGACAGAGGCGAATTCGCTGCGCGACCGGGTCGGCATCCTGGCGCGACGATTGGCGCTGATGGAAAAGAACCGGGATGAAAGGCCGTGGATGGACACCGACGGTTCCCTGACCCTGCAAATCGAGGATGTGGGGAAACAGAAGAAAGAATTGGAACACCAGAAGGAAGAGCTGCAGGCTGTCCTCTGTTGGAAGCTCTACGAAGCCTGCTTGCAGCGCGCGGACCTGCGCCACAAGTTCGACAAGATCAAGGTCGAGCGCGCCGCATTGGAGCAGAAAGGCCAATACCTGCCGTATGGCCTCAAGAATGAGATGACCGATCTGCAGCGCAAGCTCCGTGACCTCGACGAACTTTTGAAACAAGGCGAGCCGTTCTATCAGTCCTGACTACTGTCAGCCTTGATCCCACAGACGCACAGGAGATCCCCATGTCCCAAACCAGCGAGTCTACTTTCATCGATTTCGATATCACCATCACCCGCGGCGGGCCAGGCGTGTATCTGACCAGCGCGCAGACCCCCGGAAGCGGACGCGCTGAGGGCGCGCTCGATTGGGCGGCGCTGAGCAGCGACGATTTCAAGGCGATGGTGGAGCGCATCCGCGACGAGCCCTACACGAGCGATGAGGCGCTGTTCGCCAGCGTGGGCGCCATCCTCTTCGCGGCGCTGTTCAACGGACAGGCGCGCGACCTTTACATTGCTCAGAAGACGCGGGTGCAAGCGGGCGTCTATCTGCGTCTGCGTCTGGACATCAGCGAGAGCGCGCCGGAAGTGGCGCAGTTGCCGTGGGAGTTCATGGCTGAGAACGGCGTCTATTTGGGAACGCAGGTCAAGACGCTGTTGATCCGGCAATTGCTCAACCTGACCTATGGCTACACCCTCAAGCCGCTAAAGGTGGAAGGCAGCCCCCGGGTGCTTGTGGTCATCCCGCGCGGCTCGAAGCTGGGCACCGACCGCGAGGAAGCCAACATCACGCAAGCCTTGACCAGCGCCGGCCTGCCTTTCGATGCCAGCAAGGACATCCTCAAGGGTAAGGTGCCGCTCCAACGCGTGCTCGATACGTTGGCGCGGGGCGAGCACCATATCCTCCAGTTCATCGGCCACGGCAGTTTCAAGGAGCAGGTCGATGGGCAGTTGCACGGCGCTTTGCGTTTCAATCTGCCGCAGGAGGATGTGGACGAAGCGGAGGACGAGGAGTGGGTGACGGACATTCGCTTGCTCAACGCCTTCACCAACTACGAGTGGCTGAAGCTGGTCGTGCTGAATGCCTGCCAGAGCGCAGTCGTCGCCGAGCCGCAGAACGCTCAGGCCGAGGAGAAAGCGACGGCGCTGCATACCACGCGCGGCTTCATGGGCGCGGCCCCGGCCATATTGCGCGCCGGCGTCCCCGCGGTGGTCGCCATGCAATACCGCATCCTCGATCCGGTGGCGGTGCAGTTCGGCACCACATTCTACGAGCGGTTGAGCAAAGGGCCGTGGGCCGGGCATGTGGACATCGCCGTGACCGAGGCCCGTAAAGCTTGCCTGGCCAATTTCCCCCGCGATCGAGGCTTTGCCACGCCGGTCCTCTATCTACGCGCTCCCGATGGCTGCCTGTTCGATATCGATGGGCCGCCACCTCCGCCCCCGCCTCAGCCCGACAACGACCTTCTGCGCAAGTATCGCTTCTCTGACACCGCCTCGTTATGGCGTCAGGTGCAGAGCGGCGAGAAGAATATCAACATGACGACCCAGATGCTGGCCTCACTGGAGCAGCAGCTGGTCATGGCCCGCCTAGCCAATCCTTTGGCAGTGCCTGTACTCGAGCAACAGATTACTCAGCTCGAAACCTCGCGCGAGAATGCCACCGCCGAACTCGAAGAGCAAGGGCAAGTGCTGGCCTGGCTCGTTTACCAGAAATGCCTCGAACTCCCGAAGATGCGGGCTGAGCTGGAGCTTTTGCAGGGCAAGGCGAAGCCAAACTACGAAGAACTCAGACGGATATCTGAGCTGAAGAAGTTTGTACGCGATACGGAGGAATTGCTAAAAGCAACCCAGCCCTGGCTCGAAGCGCATGGTCTGATCGAAAGCGTGAAACGTGATGCGTGAAAATTGCCGACGTTTTCTCACGTTTCACCCTTCGACAGGCTCAGGGCAGGCTGTTTCACGTTTTACCGATCAATAAACCGCCTCGACCACAGTCGCCGTGGCCATGCCGTGGCCGATGCACATGGTTTGCAGGCCCCAACGCGCGCCCCGGCGGCGCAACTCGTGCACCAGCGTGGTCATGATGCGGGCGCCGCTGGCGCCGAGGGGGTGGCCGAGGGCGATGGCGCCGCCGTTGGGGTTCAGGCGCGCCGGGTCGGGTTCGATCTCGCGCGCCCAGGCCAGGACGACGGAGGCGAACGCCTCGTTCACCTCGAAGATGTCGATGTCATTCACCCGCAGCCCGGCCTTGTCCAGCACCTTGCGCGTGGCCGGGATGACGCCCGCCAGCATGAGCACGGGGTCGTCGCCCACCACTACGCGGGCGTGGATGCGGGCCAGCGGCGTCAGCCCCAGCCGGCGCACGGTCTCGCCCGAAGCCAACACCACCGCCGCGGCGCCATCGCTGATCTGGCTGCTGTTGGCGGCGGTGACAACGCCATCTTCTTTGAAGGCCGGTTTCAGCGAGGCAATCTTTTCCACGCTGGCGTCGAAGCGAATGCCTTCGTCGATGGTGACGGTGCGGGCGCCAACGCCGCCATCGGGGACGAGCAGGGGCGCAATCTGGTCAGTGAAAAAGCCGTTTTGCGTGGCTTTGGCCGCTTTGATATGGCTTTCGTAGCTGAATTGATCCAGCTCGCTGCGGGCAATGTCCCATTTGGCGGCCATCATCTCGGCAGAGATGCCCTGGGGTACGAGATCGTAGGGCAGAGGGGGCCAGGAGGCGGGGTAATCCGAGCCCATGGCGACGCGTGTCATGTGCTCGACCCCGCCCGCGACGACCACGTCCATGTCGCCAGCCAGGATAGCTTGGGCGGCGAAGTGGATGGCTTGCTGGCTGGACCCGCACATGCGGTTGAGGGTCACGGCGGGGACTTCCACCGGCCAGCCGGCCTTGAGCACGGCCAGCCGTCCGATATTGCCGCCCTGCTCGCCCAGCGGCGTCACGCAGCCGAAGACGACATCTTCGACCAGGCTTGGCTCGACGCCTGCGCGGGCGACCGCCGCCTGCAACACCGGCGCCGCCAGATCGACCGGCAATACTTCGCTGAACATGCCCCGCCGCCGGCCGGTGGGCGTGCGCATGGCGGAGATGATGTAGACTTCTTTCATGGGTATTGGTAATTGGTTATTAGGGATTGGTTATTAGAGATTAGAGATTAGAGATTAGAGATTGGTAATTACCAGTTACCAATAACCAATCTCTAATCTCTTCCTCAACGAGCTAATTCGCGCGAGATGATGTGCCGCATGACCTGGCTGGTGCCTTCGTAGATTTGGTAGATTTTGGCGTCGCGCATCAGCTTTTCGACCGGATATTCCTGGCTGTAGCCGTAGCCGCCGAAGACCTGGACGGCGTCGGTGGTGACTTTCATGCACATGTCGGCGCAGAAGGCTTTGGCCAGGGCGGCCTGCATGGTGTTGGCATGGCCGTTGTCCAGCAGCCAGGCGGCCTGGCGCGCCAGCAAGCGGCCCGCTTCGATGTTCATGGCCATGTCGGCCAGCATGAAGCTGACGCCCTGTTGCACGATGATGGGCTTGCCATAGGCCATGCGGGTCTTGGCGTAGGCATTGGCTTCCTCGAAGGCCCGGCGCGCCACCCCGACTGCCGCCGCCGCCACCGCCGGCCGTGAGCTATCGAACACCTTCATGGCGATGAGGAAACCGGCGCCCTCCGGCCCCAGGCGGTTTTCGGCGGGCACTTCCACATCCTCGAAGAAGACTTCGCTGGTCTTGGAAGCGTGCTGGCCCATCTTGGGCAGCGGTTGGCCGGTCTTGACGCCCCAGTCGCGTTCGACGATGAAGGCGCTGATGCCTTCGTAGCGAGCTTCACGGCTGGTTTTGGCAAAGACGACGAAGATTTCGGCCACGGGGCCGTTGGTGATCCAGGTTTTGGTGCCGTTGAGGACGTATCTGTCGCCGCGGCGTTCGGCAAACGTTTTTAGCCCGGCCACGTCCGAGCCAGCACCCGGTTCGGTGACGCAGTAGGCGGCCATCGTGCCCGCGGCCATGCGGGTCAGGTATTTTTGCTTTTGCTCTTCGTTGCCGCCGATGAGGATGGGCAGCCCGGCCAAAGAGTTGAGCATGAGCGAGGTCTGCATGCCAGAGCAGCCCCAGGCTAATTCCTCGTTCATGATGCATTCTTCCAACAAGTTCATGCCCGGCCCCCCATATTTTTCCGGGATGTTGACGCTGAAAAGGCCGTACTCCAGCGCTTTCTTGACGATGGGCCAGGGAAACTCCTCGTGGTGGTCATAGTACTCGGCCACCGGTTTCATCTCCTTCTCGGCAAAATCGTGCGCCAGGTCGCGCAGCATTTTTTGTTCCTGGGAGAGCATGAAGTTCAACATATCCGATACCTCGCGAGGGAGTGGTGGAACGGAAAGCAACCAGGGGCGACGTCGTCCCCGTGCAGGTCTGGCGTGCATGTGCGGTTAATCCCATTTTAGCACGTATGACGCACTGCGTCAAAACGCCTCGCCAGTTGTTGAGGAATCGGTACACAAGTAGACAAGTACACAAGTAGACAAGTAGACAAGTAAATAGGGAGTATCCCCCCCGTCACCTTGTTACCATGTCACCTTGTCACCTTGTCACCATGTCATCCCCGCCCCAACAAGATCACACAAGGCACCGGCAGGCTCTCCGGGCCGTTCAGGGTGGCGCCGGGCGCGGCGCGCCAGCGCAGGCCGGTGGAGGCGCCGCCATCCAGGTTCACGGCCTCGATCAGGCCCAGGTCGGGGGCCAGCAATCGCCGGGCGAAGTCCATCAGCGTGCGCCCGGCTGGATCGACCACCCACACCACCCGCCCCTGTCCGTCCACTCCCACCGCTGTGCGCCGGTCGTTGTCGCGGGCATCCAGGCCGGGCAGGGTGCGCCTGTCCTCAGCCAGCATCGGCCAGCCCTGAAGTCCAAGCGCGGCCGGGGCCAGCAGACGCTGGGGATTGGGGGCGACGAATGCTTCACCATCGCGCACGATGAGCACGCCGCCCCAACGCCGCCGCAGCTTTGTCATTTCCTGGCCGTTGGTCATGAGCAAGCCCAGGTGTTGGTAGCGGCCGCCGTTTTCCCAGTAGAAGCCGCAGTTGATGGCGGCCAGCGCGCTGGCGTCCGCGCGCAGCCAGCCGCCCACGCTGCGCGCGGACGCCGGGTCCGGATCGAAACGGTGGGCGTAGCGAACGGCGGCGGGGCTATGACGGAGGGCCGTGAGGCCGTCGGTGGTCGTCAGTGTTTCCAGGCCGGGGGCAAGAGGGCGCCAGGCGCTGGCCTGGCCGGCGGTGGGCGGGGGCGGGGGTGCAGCAATGAGCGCGGACAGTGCGGGGCCGCCGGCCGCCGGGGTGCAGGCCGTCAGTAGGATTAACAAGAGAAGACAATTTAGGATGCGCACCGGGGCAGTATCCCCCAGGCTGTGCACAAATGGCAACTCGCCGGGAGAACGAGAACACTACACCTGTCAGGTCTCATAGACCTGACAGGTGTGTAGCTGTACAAAACAAACCGGACGCCAATCGGCGCCCGGTTGTGAGAAGCAGTGGGAGAGGAAGAGACGGTGTTTACGGTCGCACCAGGCCGGTCATGTCGACGTCGATGAGCGGCGAGGCATTCAGGTCTTCGATGTTGTCGTAGAGCGCCTGCAGGATGTACTTGGGATTGTGGGCGAACTGGCCCGGATCCTTCTGTACATACTGGTAGTTGTAGGCGGAGCGCAGCGAGCGAGGCGTGAAGCCGTTGTAGGCGGTGTTCTCGTCCGGGTCTTTGACGCCGTTGCCGTTGGTGTCGTTGAAAAAGTACGGATAGGCACTGGCAGAGTAGACGATGGGTTTGTTGACCGCAACGCCGTAGGCTTTCAGGGCGGTGTACAGCTTGTCCGCCATGGTCTCGATCTCGTGGTAGATGCCTTCGGTTGTATTGCCGTCGCCATCGTAATCGGCGAAGCTGCTGGGGAAGCGGATGTTCTCCAGGTCCGCCATCGTCACCACACCCGGATGGCACATTGCACACTGCGTCACCTTGACGTTCAGTTCATGGACGCCGTGGCACTCGGTGCAGGCGTCGAAGGTGGGTACATGGGCGTTGCGAGCCTTGTAGGTCTTGCCTTCAAACTGGTAAATGCCCTTGGCATCGTTGCCGAACAGGGTGGCGCCAGCTGCGAAGTAGTGAACGTTGGTGAAGCGCAGCGCTGTGGTAGGTGTATCCAAATCCTTGCCAGCGATGGCGGTGGCGATGCTGCCAGACCACGCACGGCCCTGATGGCAGAGCAAGCACAGGTTGCTGTCGCCATCGCCATCCTGCGCGGCCAGTGAAAGTACGGCGCCGCTGGGGAAGGTGACGTTATCGAACTTGATGCGGGCCCATGTGGTCAGACTGGTGTGGCAGGTGGAGCACATCAGGCCATTGGAATGCTTGGCGCTGACATTGACTCCCTCTTTCTTGAAGAAGGGCACGCCCTCGGCGCTGTGGCAGCGAGCGCAGCTGCCGGGTACGGCTGCTTCGGCATCCCAGTGCCGCCAGGCTTCGGTCGAGCCGTTGAAGTGGCCGGGGTCGCCGCGATGGGCGTTGGCCATGTCTACCGGCGGGTTGATCTTGGGGTTCAAGTCCATGATCGAGTCGTAGGCCAGCTGGATGATGTACTTGCCGCCATGAACGAACTGGGCCGGGGCCTTGTGAACGATGTAATAGTTGTGGGTGGCCTTCAGCAGGCGGGCGGTGAAGGCATTGTAGCGGGTATCTTCACCTGTGTCCCTCACGCCATTGTTGTTGGTGTCGACGTAGAAGCGGGAGCCGTCGAAGGCGATAGCCTTGCCGCTCACCTGGCTGGCATAGGCGCGCACGGCGGTCCACAGCTTTTCGCGCAGGCCCTGTATCTCTTCGCCGACACCCTCGGTCACGTTGCCGTCACCGTCATAGTCGGCGAGCGAGCCAGCCATGCGGATCTTGGCAAAATCGTCGGCCGTCTGCACATTGGTATGGCAGGTTTTGCATTCGTTGAGCTTGATTTCCAACGTGTGCGGGTCATGGCAGCCGAGGCAGGTGTCGTAGCCTTCGACGTGAGCGTATCGCGCATCATACGACATGCCGGGATATTGATAACCGGCCTTGACTTCTTTGCCGTAGAAGGTGGCTGCTGCAGCCAGATAGTGGAGGCGGACGCCGCCTGTGGACAGGGTGGGGCTTACCACATCGCTGTCGGCCACCGGGATGGCGGCGGTGACGCGATTGACGGTCTCACCCGATTCACGGCCCTGGTGGCATTCCAGACAGCGCGACTCGTCGCCCAGGCCGGTGAGGGTCACGCCCGACGGGAAGGTGACGGTCGTCTTCGTGCTGGTGACATCATTGTGGCAGGCCACGCATTCGACCGTGCTGCCGATCGGCGGAGCCACGTTCACCACGCCCGGAGCGCTGCCATCCGCGCCCAGGTAATCACGATACCCCGGCGTGCTGTGGCATTTAGCGCAGCCGACGGGCACAACGGGCGGATTGGCGTCGTTCCAGTCGTTGAAGGCTTCCGCCGTCTTGTCGGCATGCGCCGAGTGCATCCACTCATTCTGGAACGGCACCTGGAAGGGGTAGTTACACGGCGAGGTGGCGAAGGGGAAGAATATCTTGGTGATGGCCTGTTCCGCATCGGGACCACTCTGATAGGTTCGTTGCGGACAGACGGGGGTGAATGAGGGGCCGGCGGCGTGGACAGCTGGCGCTCCCACCCCAACTAGCAGGGCGAGGGCCAGGAGCAACACGCCGAACAATACGTATCTTCTCTTCATTGAGAGTCCTCCTCTAGGATGAATGATGCGCTGACGATGGTGGATCTGAATTGTAGACAAGGAGTCGCTGCACAATGGGTTCTTCTCAGCGCACAAGAAAACGCCGGCAGTTGCTCCTCGGCGGGGTACTTAGCATGATAGCAGCATTAAACACAGGCTGATATGATCTAGATCAGGTTAGAAGAAGATTAGTGATAATCCTACAGCCACACACCGGTCAGATTTCGCAGACCTGACAGGTGTGTGGCGATACGACAATGATTTGGGGGATGGCGATGGTTTACGCTATACTTATCGCTTGGGCCTTGAATGGCCCCCCATCGTCTTACCCCATCTCACACGTCTCTCGGCGCCCAGGCCCGTGTCTGCTCCGGCGGTTGTTGTCGGGCGGATGCCTGGGAAATGCGAGGGGCGGCGGCTCAACAAATCTTGAAATAAGGAGTAGTATCAACAACATGGCAACCGTGACTTTGAAGGCGCTGCTGGAAGCGGGCGTGCACTTTGGGCACCGCACGAAACGGTGGAATCCAAAGATGAAGCCGTACATCTTCACCGAGCGCAACGGCGTCCATATCATCGATCTGCAGCAGACTGTCAGCCAACTCGATCACGCCTACGACTTCGTGCGGGCAACGGTCGGGCGGGGCGGCAGTGTCCTCTTCGTGGGCACCAAGCGCCAGGCGTCCGAGATCATCGGCGTCGAAGCGCAGCGTTGCAACATGCCGTTCATCAACAAACGTTGGCTGGGCGGCACGCTCACCAACTTCCGCACCATCCGCGCGCGCGTCGAGTACATGGACGATCTGGAACGTCGCCGCGAGTACGGCGAGTTCGCCCGCCTACCCAAGAAGGAAGTCCTCAAGCTGAACGAGGAGATGGAGCGCTTGCACCAACGGGTGGGTGGTCTGCGTGGTCTGGAAAAATTGCCCAACGCCCTCTTTGTCGTAGACGTACGCCGCGAAGAACTGGCGGTGAAGGAAGCCATGCGTCTGGGCATCCCCATCATCGCTATCGTCGATACCAACTGCGATCCCGATCCAGTCGAAATCGTCATTCCCTCCAATGATGATGCCATCCGCGCCATCAAACTCATGGTGGGCAAGATGGCGGATGCGGCGCTGGAAGGCTTTGGCATGCGCGAGACACGGGAAGCCGAGGAAGAAGAAACCATGTCCCAGGCCCCGCGCGGAGAAGGGCGCCGTGCTCGCATCTACGAACGCGAGCGCACTGACGACGAGCTTCTTGGTCCCTCCACCATCGCCAAGGTCGAGAGTGGCATTGGCTCGGATGTAGCAGAGGATGAGGAAAACGTCGGTGCAGCAGCGTAGAAAACCCTAAAGGTTTCCGAAACCTTTAGGGTTTGGTTTCCAAAACCTTTAGGGTTTGTTCCGAAACCTTTAGGGTTTGAACCCGATACCAACCTGCGAGGTTCTGACGAACATTCACGCTCGCTCATGACCTCGCAGGTCTTTGTCCACTACCTGGCAGGAGAAAGAAAGCAATGGAAATCACAACAGAAATGGTCAAAGAACTGCGCGCGGCCACCGGCGCCGGCGTGTTGGAGTGTCGCAAGGCGCTGGAGAGCGCCGAGGGCAATTTCGATCGCGCGGCCACGATTTTGCGCGAGAAAGGGCTGGCTGCCGCCGCCAAGAAAGCCAATCGCGAAGCCAATGAAGGTCTGGTGGGGCATTATGTGCACCCCGGCGCCAAAGTTGCCTCGCTCATCGAGGTGAATTGCGAGACTGATTTCGTGGCTCGCACCGATGAATTTCAGAACCTCGTGCACGATCTGGCGATGCAGGTGGTGGCTTCTCGCGCCCAATACCTGCGCCCCGAAGATGTACCGGCCGAGGTCATCGAACAGGAAAAGGCCATTTACCGCGCCCAAATCGCCGATGAAAAGAAGCCCGCTCATGTTCTCGACCGCATCGTCGAGGGCAAGCTGGCCAAGTTCTACGAAGACGCCTGCCTGCTCGAGCAGCCTTTCATCAAAGACGGCAACGTCAAAGTCAAAGACCTGATCACCGCCAGCATCGCCAAACTGGGCGAAAACATCCGCGTCCGCCGCTTCGCCCGCTTCGCCATCGGCGAATGACGGCGCCTCAGCCTTCACCCGCCGGGGAGGTTTTCCATGGCTGATGTCAAGTACCGTCGTATCTTGCTCAAACTGGGTGGCGAGGCGCTGGCTGGTCCCGGTGGCTTCGGCATCGATCCTACCGAAGCCGGCGTCCTAGCCAACAAGGTCAAGCGCGTGCATGACCTGGGCGTACAGATAGCCGTTGTCATCGGCGCCGGCAACCTTTGGCGCGGCAAGCAAGGTCTTGATCTGGGCATGGAGCAGAGCCGCGCCGACCATATGGGCATGCTGGCAACAGTGATGAACGCTCTGGCCCTGCAAGACGCCCTCGAGCGTATCGGCATCGTCACCCGCGTACAGACCGCCATCGAGATGCGCGCTATCGCCGAACCCTACATTCGTGGACGCGCCATCCGCCACATGGAAAAGGGGCGCGTGGTGATCCTGGGCGCCGGCACCGGCAACCCCTATTTCACCACCGACACGGCCGGCGCACTGCGGGCGATGGAGATCGACGCCGAAGTGCTGATCAAGGCCACCAAGGTCGATGGCATCTACGATGGCGATCCCAAGAAAGACCCCAACGCCAAACGCTACGATCGCCTGAGTTACATCGAGGCCATCAACAAACGTTTGGGTGTGATGGATAGCACGGCCATGACCTTGTGCATGGATCATGATCTGCCCATCGTCGTCCTCGATCTTTGGCAAGAGGCCAGCCTGGAGCGGTTCGTGTTGGGCGAATCTGTCGGTACTTTGGTTTATCATTAGCAGGTTACTGTTAGGGAGGATTCCATGCTCGATGACGTCAAACGCGAAACTCGCGAGCGCATGGAGGCCACCATCAAGGCGCTCACCCACGATCTGACCGCGATCCGCACCGGTCGCGCCAACCCAGCCATCCTCGACCACGTCCAGGTCGAGTACTTTGGCCTGCCCACGGCCATCAACCAGCTCGCGGTCATCACTGTGCCAGAGCCGCGCCTCATCGCCATCCGTCCTTTTAGCGCCGGCGACATCGGCGTCATCTCCAAAGCCATCCTCAAATCCGACCTGGGCCTGAACCCCAACAACGATGGCAAGATCATTCGCCTGGCCATCCCGCCCCTGACCGAGGAGCGCCGCCGGGACTTGAGCAAGCAGGTGGCGCGGCGGATAGAAGAAGCTCGCGTGGCCCTGCGCAACATCCGTCGCGATGCCATCACCGACCTGCGCGACTTCGAGAAAGAAAAGATGATCACCGAGGATGACCTGGAAGAGGGAGAGAAGAAGCTCCAGGAGCTGACTGACGACTTCATCAAACGCGTCGACAAGATCGGCGAAACCAAAGTTGCCGAGATCATGGAAGTCTAGGAGCGAGGCGGCGCGTGTCCACGTTTGTCTCCCCTGAGCGAGTCGTACACTTGGAAGCCGGCCTGCCCGTCCCACAACATGTTGGCATCATCATGGACGGCAATGGGCGCTGGGCGAAGGCGCGCGGGCTGCCTCGCATCGCCGGGCACCGGGCCGGCACCAAAAATATCCGCCGCGTGTTGGAAGAATCCACGCGTTTGGGCATCAAGGCGCTGACCATCTATGCCTTCAGCACCGAAAACTGGGGGCGGCCGCGCGCCGAGGTCGGCCATCTGATGCGCCTCATCGGCGAAAGCATTCGCGATGAATTGGACGATCTGCACGCCAACGGCGTCCAGATCCGCCACAGCGGGCGCATGGCGGGCGTGGCCGAATATTTGCAGAAGCAAATCCGCGGCGCTATCGAGCGCACCAAAGACAACGACCGCATCATCCTCAATGTGGCCTTCAATTACGGTGGGCGGGGCGAGATCGTCGACGCGATCAAACACATCATCGCCGACGGCGTGCGCCCCGACGATGTCGACGAGACCCTGATCAGCCGCTATCTCTACACCGCCGGTATGCCCGATCCCGACCTGATCATTCGCACTGGCGGCGAATATCGCCTCTCGAATTTTCTCATCTGGCAGGCGGCCTACGCCGAATACTACGCCACCCCAACCTTCTGGCCCGATTTCGACGAGGCCGAGCTGCGCATGGCGATTGCCGTTTTCCAGGGCCGCGAGCGGCGCTATGGTCTGGTGAAATAAGGGCGAGTTATGCTGCGACAACGGGTCTTGAGCGCGATAGTCATGCTGCCGGTGGTCATGGCCGCGGCCTGGTTCGGCGGCTGGTGGTTTACGGGACTGATAGCACTGTTGGCGGGATTGGCGACTTGGGAGCTTTGCACCTTGCTGGCCAAGACCGGCCACCTCCCTCTTCCTTATCTCGCCGTCCCCCTCGCCGTGCTCCTCGTGTTGGAAGGCCAGCTCCCGCCTGATCCCCAACGCCTGCAACTCCTCCTCGTCGTCGCCATCCTCATCGGCCTGGCGGTGATGCTCTTCCGCGCCACTCCGCGTCCGGGCAACGACTGGCTCCTGACGTTAGCAGCCGCCCTCTATCTGGGCATGACCATGCGTTTCGTCGCCCTGTTGCGCGGCCTGCCCGCTGGTTTGGGTTGGATGGCGACCGCCGCCCTTGTCACCTGGATCACCGATTCGGGCGCCTATTTCATTGGCTCCAAATTCGGGCGGCACAAGCTGTGGCCGCGCGTTTCACCCCGCAAATCGTGGGAGGGCCTCGTTGCCGGCCTCGTCGTGGGCACGATCAGCGCCATGTTGCTGGCGCCGTGGCTCATCCCCGGCCTGACCTGGCGCCATGGCTTGCTGATCGGCATCAGCATTGGCATCGTGGCCCTGTTCGGTGACCTGAGCGAATCGGTGTTCAAACGACAGGTGGGCGAGAAGGACTCGTCGCACATCATCCCCGGACACGGCGGCTTCTTCGATCGCATCGATTCTTTCTTGTTCGTGGGGCCGTGTGTCTATATGTTGGCGCTTTTGTTGAGCCGATAACCTGGGATTGAAAACTTGTAGTAACGACTTTAGTCGTTTATTGTCCAAAAAGAACGACTAAAGTCGTTACTACGATACTGGGATCGAAAACTTGTAGCAACGACTTTAGTCGTTTATTGTCCAAAAGGAACGACTAAAATCGTTACTACGATACCGAGATTGAAAACTTGTAGTAACGACTTTAGTCGTTTATTGCCCGAAAGGAACGATTCAAGTCGTTACTACGGTACGATGATACTACGAAGCCTTTGTAGACAACTTTACTTCACGGTCACATAAGGCCGCAGCTTTTCCAACGTGGCGTCGCCGATGCCCTTGACGCGCAAGAGGTCTTCGATGACGCTGTAGGGGCGGCCGGCGATGATGGCGGCGGCGGTTTTGGGGCCGATGCCGGGCAGGGCCTCTAGCTCGGCGGCGGTGGCGGTGTTCAGGTCGATGGGTGAGCCAGGTTGAGCCGGTGTTGCCGACACGTCGGCGCCTGATCCCTGGCGGGAAGGCTGAGAAGCAAGGGGCGGCGGGGCTTCGCCGGTTTGGGGGACGTAGATTTGCTCGCCATCGAGGAGAGGATGGGCGAGATTGATGGCGACGAGATCGGCATCGGTGGTTTCGCCGCCAGCAGCGGCGACGGCGTCTTGCACCAGGCTGTCGGGCGGGAGACGGTAGACGCCAGGTTTGTGCACGGCGCCGCTGACGTAGACGCGCACCGGCGCGGGGGTGGGCGTCTCAAGGCTGGCCGGCGTGACGAGGGGCGCCTGGATCTGGATGGGCTGGGGGGCGGGGCGACGCTGGCCGAAGAGTAGATAGGCGCCGAAGATCAGCACCCAAAAGGCGGAGACACCCAGGATGGTCGGGAGTTGGCGACGCAAGGCGGCCATCGTACGCCCTCATTCCTCTTAGCTCGGCGACTCTTCGGTTTCGTCAGTCGCCTTGACGGTCTCTCCGGCAGCTACGAGATTAGCAAGCGTGGCGGGTTGGGGGGCGGCGGGGGCGGTGATGTTGCCGAAAAACGCCCGCATGAATTCGAGCGGCAGGGGGAAGATGATGGTGGAGTTCTGCTCGACGGCGATTTCGGTCAGCGTCTGCAGGTAGCGCAACTGCATGGTGCCCGGCGACTCAGCGATGACCCGGCCAGCGGCGGCCAGTTGCTGCGAGGCTGTGAATTCGCCTTCGGCATGAATGATCTTGGCCCGGCGTTCACGCTCTGCTTCGGCCTGTTTGGCCATCGACCGCTGCATGGTCGCGGGCAGCTCCACGTCTTTGACTTCGACCAACGTGACCTTGATGCCCCACGGCTCGGTTGTTTCATCGATAGTACGCTGTAGTTCCTGGTTGATGCGCTCGCGGCGCGACAGCAGATCGTCCAATTCGTGTTGGCCGAGCACTGAGCGCAGGGTGGTTTGGCCGATCTGCCAGGTGGCGCGGCGGTAATCTTCGACGTTGATCACGGCTTTTTGTGGGTCGAGGATGAAGAAGTAGATGACGGCGTTGACCTTGACGGTGACATTGTCGCGGGTGATACACTCCTGCGCGGGGACATCGAGTGTGACTACACGCAGGTCCACCTTGGCCATGCGCTCGATGAAGGGGATGAGGAGGATGAGGCCAGGGCCGCGCACGCCGGCAAAGCGCCCCAGTCGGAAAACGACGCCCCGTTCGTACTCTTGGACGATTTTGATCGCCGCCAGGACGATCATCGCCAGCACCAGGGCGAAGACGAAAAACCCAATGAGCGAGGAAAACATCGATTGTCTCCTTGATGAATCTGGGCGAAATCCTTCACCCAGGGGAGTAAGCGAGAGTCAGCGAGTCAGACAATGACTCTTTTGCCGCCAGATTATACCATATCTGAGAATAGCGGGGATGAGGGGATTTGGCGATGCTCGTACATCAGGGTGTGACGGCCTGACCGTGGTCGTAAGGCTCGACGTGGATCAACACTTCGGCCAGGTTGGGCGCGTGTGCGCGCAAGTGGGCTTCGACGTGCGAGGTTAGCTCGTGGGCGGCGCTGATCGGCAGGTCGGGATCGGTCACCACCTCGAAGCTGGTGGTCAGGCGCCCTTCGCTCTGGCGCACGGTGATGTTGTGGGGGTTGTGCAGGCCCGACACCTGGGTCATGGCGGCGTAGACGGCTTCGGTCACGCGTTTTTGCAGGGCAAGCGAGACGCCGGCGCCGGGCAGGATGGCGGGGGTGTGTAGTTCGATGTGGCTCTGGCAGGCGGCCAGGTTGGGCAGGCGTTCCAGGCAAGCGCGTTCCAGTCGGTCCACCAGCGTATGCGCTTGTTGCACGGTCAGGCCAGGATCGACGCCGACATGTAGTTCGAGCACGAGGCGGCCTTCGATCTCGTGCACCCAGGTCTCGTGGACTTGCAGGTCGAGGGCTTGCGCGGCGTGTTGCACGGTGGCGAAGATATCGGCGGCTTCCTTGCCTGCCTGGTGTTGCGCTTCGATGTGGACGGTCACATCGTCGATGGTTTCCAGTGCCAGCAGACGGCGACGCACTTCGTCGGCGATGGCGTTGGCTTGCTGCATGGTCAAATCCGGGGCTACGCCGACGTGGAGATCGAGCGCGCCGGCGTCGGCATGGCCGCGACTACGGATATGGTGGAATGATTCGACGCCCGGTACGCCGCCAACAATCGAAGCCACCAAATCGTGATCGACAGTGGCCTCATCGAGCAGGGCGGGAGTGTTCTCGCGCACGATGTCGAAGCCGATCTTGGCAATGAGGGCAGCCAAAGCCAGGGTGAGCAACGGATCAGCGATAGGGTAGCCCAGGCGCACGGCAATCAAGCCGCCCAAGACGGCCACCGAGGCCACGATGCTGGCGCGGGCGTGTAGGGCGTCGGCTACGAGCACCTCGCTTTTGAGGACGCGCCCGCGGCGCAACTCGTAAACGCTGGTCGCGCCCTGTACGATCATGCTGAAGAGCAGCGCGGCCAGACTCCAGACGCTGACCGTCACTGGCTCAGGGGTGCGCAGTCGCTGGAGCGCCGATTCGGCCAGTTCCCAGGCTGTAAAGAAGAGCAGGGAAGCGATGATCAGCGCGGTGAAGGTCTCGAACTTGCGGTGGCCATAGGGGTGGTTTGCATCGGGTGGGCGACTGCCCACGGCGATGCCCACCAGCCCGATCACGTTGGCCAGGCCATCGAACAGGCTGTCCAGGCCGTCCGCCACCAGACTGAGCGCGCCGGTCAGGAACCCCACCCCCAGCTTGACGCCAGCCGCCAACCAGTTGAGCAGCATGGTAATCCAAAGGACGCGACGGATGGCAGGGTAGTTGCGGTGCATAGGTGCAGGTGCGTACTGCGTAGTGTGCTGAGGTAAGAATCCTACTTCCTACTTCTTACTTCCTTCCTGTTCCCTACTGTAGCATCGGCCAGGGAGGGGGAACAAATGGGGTCGGGGTGTGGAAGCAATGTTGCGGTCGGAGTTTGTAAGAACTGGCATACTCGATGGCGTCTGAGAGTTATCATCATGTACTTGAATTGCTATCCCCATGTTATTTCGCCGATTCAAACGTCTGCTATAATGCGAAGTGTACTAAAGTGTCCCACGGGGTATTATCCCGATTCTGGAGTTGACTTGTGAACGGAAACTGGTCTCGTAATGCCTTTGTCTATCTGCTCATCCTGGTGGCTGCTGCCGCCCTCTTCCTCAGTGTCATGCCGTCGGCCAATCAGAAGCCCGCATCCAAAGATCTGACAGCCGTGGCCGAACTGGTCAAGCAAAACCAGGTGCAATCCATTACTGTCAACGGCGACGACCTGCGCGTCGCTATGAAAAATGGCGATGCCTTTCTCTCCCGCAAGGATGCCAATGTCAGCCTGTTGGAAACGCTGGTGGCGCTGGGGGTCACTTCCGAGCAGATCAAGAGTTTCGAGTTCATCGTCGATAGCCCTAGCCAGACGAATAACTGGCTGGCGTTGGCGGGTAGCTTGCTGCCGTTGATCTTCATTGGCGCTCTCTTTTTCTTCCTGATGCGCCAGGCGCAAGGATCGAACAACCAGGCTCTCAGCTTCGGCAAGAGTCGCGCCCGCATGATGACGGGGGACAAGCCCACCATCACCTTCGAGGATGTGGCCGGGTGTGATGAAGCCAAACAGGAGCTGGCCGAGGTGGTCGAGTTCCTCAAGGAACCCCAGAAGTTCGCCTCCCTCGGCGCCCGCATCCCCAAAGGCGTGCTCATGGTCGGCCACCCCGGCACCGGCAAGACCCTCATGGCCAAAGCCGTGGCTGGCGAG
>JAYRVO010000114.1:0-12492 GCA_041918515.1 Chloroflexota bacterium
AATCGGTCAACCACATGATGAAAACAACACCAGCGAAGCATCTCGCGCGTCATGATCAAGGACTATTGCGAAGGAATCGCCCAATTCACGGGGCACATATAACCCGGGCGAGAACCTGTTCCTTCACTGCGTTCAGGACAGGCTCTGAGCGCAGCGAATGGATGCTTCGCTGGCTTTTATCGGCAACAACCTTGTGTGATCGACCCGCTCAGCATGACATAATCAGTGTTGGTGTGCTATACAACTCAGCCTGATATGAGAACTGGAAAGCCCTGATCAAACACCCTCTAAGAAAGACAATGGCAAAAAGCGCTTCTTCTCCACCTGACGGCTTGCGGGCCATGCTGGCCGAGGCCCTGCAAGCCTACGAACATACGAAGGCCGCCTATCTGCGCGACCGCTTCATCGCCGAAGCCGAGCAAGCCCGCGGTGGCGAACTGCTGGCGGCCATGGCCGCGACCGAACAGGCCGCCCAGGACCTGCTGGCCAAAGCCGGCCTGGCCCACATCGCCGCCGCGCCCCTGCAGTTGGGGGAGGCCGTCGCGCCCGCCCGCCGCGCCGATGAGGCCGTGGCAGATGCCTTCAGCGCCGCCCACACGGCCTATGTGGACCTACGCACTTCGCTCTGTCGCCTGGCCGAGGTGCAACTGACGGAACAGAAGTGGGACGACGCCCGTCGCACCCTGGCCCTACTGCTTGCCGATCCGAAGGCCCCGCTGGCCGCCTACGCCCACGAACTACTGTGCGAGAGCCACTACCGGCCGGGGAAGCAGGCGCTGGAGGTGGGGCAGTGGGAGGTTGCACGTGTTCAGTTCGACCTGGCGCTGAAGGAGCAGGCCGGGTATCGGGACACCGATGGCTTGCTGCGTGAAGCGTATTTGCGCCCGGCGCGGCAGGCGTTGGAGGCAAAGCAATGGGAGGCGGTGCGTCAGCATGCGGAGCCGTGGCTGGCCAGACATAAGGACGACAAAGAGGCGCGCGAGTTGGTGTGCGAGAGCCACTACCGGCCGGGGAAGCAGGCGCTGGAAGCCGGACAATGGGATGCAGCGCGGCAATACATTGAGCCGTGGCTGAAACAATATAAGGAGGACAAAGCAGCGCATGAGTTGTTGTGTGAAAGCTACTACCGGCCGGGCAAGCAGGCGCTGGAGACGGGTAAGCCAGAGGTCGCCCTTCTCCAGTTCCTGGCGTTAGCGGAACGGGAGCAAGGATTTCGTGACGCGCCCGAACTGCTGAAACGGGCTTATCAAAGCTTGCCGAAGAAGATGCATCCGAAAATTTCCGGTCTTGAGTTTGTCATGATTCCCGCTGGCGAATTTCGCTATGGCGAGGATAAGAAGAAGATACGCATGGACGAGTTTTGGATCTCCCGCACTCCGATCACCAACGCCCAGTACCAGGCCTTTGTGAAGACCACAGGCTACAGTGCGCCCAGTCATTGGAGCAATGGACAGATACCAAAAGGCAAAGAGCAGCACCCGGTGGTGAACGTGAGTTGGGAGGATGCGCAGAAGTTCTGCAGCTGGGCGGGGGTGAGGCTGCCGGGCGAGCGACAGTGGGAGAAGGCGGCGCGTGGGAGCGACGGCCGCACCTATCCGTGGGGTGAAGCCGCGCCCGATAGCCGGCGCTGCAACTTCAACAATCAGGTGGGCGACACCACGCCGGTGGGCAGCTATCCCGAAGGCGCCAGTCCGTATGGGTTGCAAGATATGGCGGGCAATGTATGGGAGTGGTGCGAGGATGCATATGACTCCAGTTCTCGCGTGTTGCGTGGCGGCGCCTTCGACCTCAATGGGTATCTCGTGCGCTGCGCCGCCCGGGACAGGAGCGACCCGTTCGACCGGGGTCGCGACAACGGTTTTCGTGTCGTGGCCCCCAGCCTTTGAATCTCTGGACTCTGGCGCCTCTGATCTCTGGGGGAGTGCAGAGGGGGACGCCCCTCTGCATCCGATGCCGCCGAAGGCGGCCGAAATTTTCGAATTTTATGGCCGATTGCCAGGCTTCGCATGATTAGCCACGTCACCGCCGCCTACAGCGATATCTATCAATGGGATAATCTTTACAACGCCTACTGTAAGGCGGCGAGAGGCAAGCGTGGTCGCGCTCCGGCGGCCCGCTTCGAATTTCACCTCGAAGACAACCTGATCCTCCTGCAGGACGAGCTTGCCGCCGAGACCTATCGCCCCGGCCCGTATGTCAGTTTCACCATCCACGAACCCAAGCAACGCCTGATCAGCGCCGCGCCCTTTCGCGACCGGGTCGTGCATCATGCTCTTTGCCAGGTGATCGAGCCGGCGTTCGAACGCAGCTTCATCCACCATTCCTACGCCAATCGCCTGGGCAAAGGCACGCATCGAGCGCTGGATACATGCCAGCAATGGATGCGTGCCTATCCCTATGTGCTTCCCTGCGACATCCGCCAGTTCTTCCCTTCCATCGATCACGCCATCCTGCGCCGCATCCTCGACCGCCGCATCCAGGATGGCGGCGTCCGCCGGCTGATCGATCAGATCATTGCCAGCGGCGCCGGAGTGTTGGACGACGAGTATGAGATGGTGTACTATCCTGGGGACGACCTCTTTGCTGTGAACCGGCCGCGCGGCCTTCCCATCGGTAATCTCACCAGCCAGTTCTGGGCTAATTGCTATCTGAACGAATTCGACCATTTTGTCACCCGCGAGTTGCGTTGCCCCGCCTATCTGCGTTACGTGGATGATTTTTTGCTCTTCGGCAACGACAAAGCCGAGCTATGGCGTTGGAAGGAAGCGATGATCGAACGCCTGGCTGCGTTGCGCCTGTCCTTGCATGAAGGCAGCGCTCAGGTGCGCCCGGTCGAGGAGGGCGTGCGTTACCTTGGCTTTGTCCTCTATCCTGATCACCGTCGCTTGCTCCGGCGCAAGGGCATCCACTTTCGACGCCGCTTCGTTCAACTTTTTGCCGCTTATCATCGGCGCGAGATTCCCCTATCGACTGTGCACAGTTCGTTGCGCGGCTGGATCAACCACGTGCGCTATGCCAACACCTGGGGCTTGCGCCGATCTCTATTCAAGGATATACGCCTGTGAGTTCCACCACCTCCGAACCACCCCTGTTCACCAAGACCCTCGACTTCCTAATCTGGTTGACGCCCGTCACCAATCATTTCCCCCGCCTGCACCGCCACACGATCACCCGCCGCCTGTTGGATGCAGCCCTGGATTTTCAGGAAAACATATTGGCGGCCAACAATTATCGCGGTCAAGCCCGTTTGGAACGCCAAAAGACTGCGGATCTGGATCTGGACAAAGTGCGAGCCTACCTTCGCCTGGCGCACCGCTTGCAGTGGCTAAACTCTGGCCAATACGAGCACGTCAGCCGTTTGGCGGCCGAACTTGGCCGCTTGCTCGGCGCCTGGCAGAAGAACACGCGGGAAGAGCAAGGGGCAGGCGGCAGATGAAACCGCTCGCCTCCCAGACATCTCCGCCAGAATCATCCTATCTCCCGGCAACTCTCCCATTCCTCGCGGATGGAGTTGCGGGGGCCAACTGAAACCACGCGTGTTGCGTGGCGGCGCCTTCAACAACAATGAGAATAACGTGCGCTGCGCCGCCCGGAACAGGAACAACCCGAACAACCGGAATCACAACAACGGTTTTCGTGTCGTGGCCCACAGCTTTCCGTCAAGCCTGCTTGTTCACCGCAAGCAGAGGCGACGCCAGCGTTCTGCGCCGGCTATGGCTTGCGCGGCTAGGATTGAAAGCTGGTGCAGTTGGCTCCTGGCCGCGCCTGAAGTCCATCTTTGCCGGTGGAGTTCAGGCCGGGCATATAGCGACAAGGACCTGCTCCCTGCCCAGACCCAGCATTGGCTGGGCTGGAGCAGGTCCACCGTCCCCAAGTTTTCGTAATTTTCGTAGCAACGACTTCAGTCGTTCCGATCGGCATCAACGACTGAAGTCGTTACTACAAGACATTTGCCGTAGGAGCACACAACCATGAGTAAAGTCGACGCCGACCTGGCCGCTTTGATCGATTTCCGCAGTCACCTCATCCGTTACGACCATCAACTGGCGGACGAATTCGCCGGCATCCGTTCGCATTGGCGTGACCTGGGCGGGGTCTGGACGGACGCCAAGTATCGCGATCTGGGCGCAGCCCTGGACGAGGTCAACAAGGGCATCGAGCGCTACCTGGCTGCGGCCGACGGCCACGAGGCGCATCTGCTGCGATTGATCGAGCATCTGCGCGCTTTTCTCGACGAACACGTTTGAGCCTCAAACCATGACCCGCGTCCACGCTGACCTCGATGCGATCAAGGCCCTGCGCCGCGGCGTGCTGACCTATGCCGGCCGCCAGGCCGACGCCCTCGATGCAGCCGAGGCCGAGATCACCTACACCGAAGCCTTGCTCGCTGAAGCCGTCCAGGACGCTCGCTACGAGATCTCCCGCCGCCAGGCGGCCCTGGAAGCCTGCTACCGCGAGGCCGCCGAAGCAGCTTATTACGGCGACTGGGTGGACTGTTCCCGCTTCGAGTATGACCTGAGTCAGGCCGAAGAGCGCCTGGCCCGCCTGCTCCGCCGCCAGCGCCGTCTGGAGGAGGCGGTTTTCCAGTATCAGATCGCCGCCAACCGGCTGGAAAACGCCCTGGGCAGCGACATCCCTGCCGCCACCTCGTATCTGGCCGACCGCATCGCCGCGCTCGAGGCCTATCACGCCTCACAGGTGATGGCCGAGGTGATGGCGCTGGCGACAAGCGGCGCTGCGAGTCCCCTCGGCGCCGTCATCGGCGCGGTGCGCTCGCTCCAAGGCGAGATGTACCGCGTTCTGGGTGGCGCCGGCGAGCAGGCGGCGGCGCAAGTGCTGACTGAGGAGTTCGGCTTGCAGGAGATGCCCTTCGACCGCCCCAAACACGGCTTCGACCGCGTCTTTCGGGCGCCGGGCATCCCGCTTGTGGTCATGGAAGCCAAGACCAGCAGCGCCGGGACGCTGCAATTGGGCCAGACTCAGGCCGGTCAGCAAGGCTCGGCCGCCTGGCTTGCCGCCCAGGCCGACAACATGGTCGACCGCGAGTCGGCCCAGTGGAGTCCGGCCAACGAACGCATTGGCCGCCTGGTGCAGGAACTGGGGCCGGCGAACATCCCCGTCCTCTCAGTGGTCGTGAACCCCACCAGCAACCGGGCCGACATCTATTACCGTCACGATTCCGGCGAGTGGCGCCTGCTGCAAGGCGATATCCAGGTGGGCGAATTGTCGTCGCAACCGCCGCCTGGCCCTGTCACACCCGCCGAAAGCCGGGAAGGCGCCGGAGGCGGGGCCGAGCGCCGAGGGTGAAGCCATGAACGACGCCTCGGAACGAAGCCGTTCGGCCTGGCGACAGCTCGAGCACGAATGGGGGCAGACGCAGGAGCGCTGGCGCGACAGCGCCTCTGACTACTTCGAGGAGCACTACTGGACGCCACTCGAGGATGAAGCCCGGAACTACGCGCGTGCGTTGGAGGCGCTGATGGAGGTGCTCGAGGCGGCGCGTGATGCTGTTCGCTGAAGCGCAAAATCTATGCTCGAACCACTCCCTGATTTCAAGAACGAAGAAGAAGAGGCTGCGTTTTGGGACGCGCACGATTCTGCCGACTTCCTGGACTGGAGCCAGGCCAAACCGGCCAGTTTCCCCCGCCTGAAGCCGTCCACCAAGACCATCTCCCTGCGCCTGCCAGAGTCGATGCTCAACGACTTGCGGCTGCTGGCGAACAAGCGCGACGTGCCCTACCAATCCCTGATCAAAATCGTTCTGCAAGAGCGCATCGACCAGGAATTGCGTCGCGTCGCCTAGCAGAAAATCGAGCGATCGGTCGCTCTTTCGACCCAACAAAAATCCTTCCCTATGATCCTCCTCAACCCCAAATCCTACGCCTGGGAAACGCTGGACGAAGCCTCGCGCCAGCTCATGCTCAACACTATTTGGTTCTTCGAGACCAAGGGCAAGGCCCGGCTCAAGCACGACGACCGCGAGCGCGCCTGGTACGCCGATTTTCTGGACTTCGTGAAGGAGCAGCAGGCTTTCGCCCGGCTCATGACGCCACAAGGCTATGGCGCGCCCGACAGCCGCTGGGACACCTGGCGCAACTGCGCCTTCAATGAGATTCTCGGCTTCTACGGACTGCACTATTGGTACACCTGGCAGGTGTCGATGCTGGGGCTGGGGCCAATCTGGATGAGCGCGAACGAGGCCGTGAAGCAGCGCACGGCCCGGCTCTTGCAGGAAGGCGGCGTCTTCGCCTTCGGCCTCTCCGAGAAAGAGCACGGGGCCGACATCTACGCCAGTGACATGACCCTGACCCCGCAGCCGGGCGGCGGCTATCGGGCCAATGGCCGCAAGTATTACATCGGCAACGCCAACCGGGCTGCTCTCGTCTCCACCTTCGGCAAGATCGCTGGGACTGGCGAGGCGCGTGCGCCATACGCGTTCTTCGCTGTCGATCCGCAGCAGCCCGGCTTCGAGTTGATCCAGAACGTCGTCAATGTGCAGTCGTACGTGGCCGAATTCGCCCTGCACGATTACACCGTCAGCGAGCATGACATCCTCTCGCGCGGGGCAGAGGCCTGGGACCACGCTCTCAACACGGTCAACATCTGCAAATACAACCTGGGCTGGGCCTCCATCGGCATCTGCACGCACGCCTTTTACGAAGCCATCAACCATGCCGCCAACCGCCGCTTGTACGGCATGGCTGTCACCGACTTCTCGCATGTGCGCCAGATGTTCGTGGACGCCTACGCCCGCCTCACCGCCATGAAGCTGTTTGCCATGCGCGCCTCCGATTACATGCGCTCGGCCTCAGACGACGACCGCCGCTATCTGCTCTACAATCCCATGGTGAAGATGAAGGTGACCTCGCAAGGCGAGCGCGTAATCGATCTGCTGTGGGACGTGATCGCCGCCAAAGGCTTCGAGAAGGACATGTACTTCGAGATGGCGGCGCGCGACATCCGCGCCTTGCCCAAGCTGGAAGGCACCGTGCACGTCAACATCGCCCTGATCGTCAAGTTCATGGCGAACTATTTCTTCTTCCCCGCCGCCTACCCGCCGCTCCCGCCCCACACCGACGCCAGCGACGACGCCTATCTTTTTCGCCAGGCCCCGGCCCACGGTCTGGGCAAGATCCGCTTCCACGACTACAACCTGGCCTATGCCGGCGTCGATCTGCCGAACGTGCGTCTGTTCCGCCAGCAAATCGAGGTCTTCAAGCGCCTGTTAGCCACGGCTACGCCCACCGACGTGCAGCAAAAGGACATCGACTTCCTGCTGGCGGTGGGCGAGCTATTCGCCCTGGTGGTCTACGGCCAACTCATTTTGGAAGCCGCCCCGACTCATGGCGTCGAACAAGACCTCATCGACCAGATTTTTGACTTCCTCGTGCGCGATTTCTCGGCCCACGCCCTCCAACTCTATTCCAAGCCCTCGGCTACGCCCGCCCAAATGGCCCTGTGCCTGGACATGATCCAGCGCCCGGTCGTGGATGAGGCCCGGTATGGGCGGGTGTGGGAGGTCGTCCACGCCCTGAATGGGCTGTATGAGATGAATCCGTGAATCCGGTTGCGCGTGAGTGTCTGACAGGATAAGGTCCGGCTTGCCTCAACGGAGCGCCAGATCGTACATGGCGAAGACATTCTCCAGGGGCGTATCCGACTGGATATGGTGCGAGCTGGCCATGACATAGCCGCCGCCTTTGCCCAACACCCGGATGCGCTCGGACACCTCGTGGCGCACATCGTCCACGGTCCCGCGCGGCAAGGTCTTGATGATATCGATGCCGCCGTGGAAGCAGAGCCGGTCGCCGAACTGGTCTTTCAGTCGCTGGGGGTCCATGCCCATGGCGTCGGCTTGCACCGGGTTGAGCACATCCACGCCCATGTCGATGATCTCGGGGATCAGGCGGTAGATGGCGCCGTCGCAATGGTACATCACCGGCTTGCCATAGGACTTGGCGACCTCGATCAGGCGGGCGTGCAACGGGCGGACGAGCTTGCGCCACATGCGCTCGGAGATCATGAGTGAGTTTTGGGTGGCGACATCATCGTAGAAATAGACCATATCCAGGCGATCTCCGGCGATATCGAGCACGCGCTTCGTATTCTCGACATAAATGTCGGTCAGCCGCTCCATGATGTAAGCCGGGATCTGCGGTTGATTGACCAGGTCCATCAGGAATTCCTGCATGCCCCGAATTTGCCAGGCGATCTCGAAGACAGAGCCGATGCGGAAGCGTAGATAATAGTCGCCCATGGCCTCGTATTGCTTGATCAACTCGGGCAGAGAGCTGAAATCCCACCAGTCCGGATCGGGCCAGGGGTGACTCTTGAGATCTTCGACGCTGCGAGCCTGGCTCAGCGGCCATTGGGCGAATTCCTCGTAGGCGCCGGTGGGGTTGTTGACGATGCCGATGACATGACCCCAGATGTCGCGCCAGGATCCATCCGGCAGCTTCTGTCGCCACATGCGGTTGGGCGTCGAGCGACTGAGGGCGTTCCACCAATCGATTTCGGCGCCGGGGTGCAGGGCGGATGCGGGCGGGGCGCAGAACTGGTCGTAGGAGATCAGCCGCATATCCACTTCGAAATGCTTCTGGATGGCTTCCCAGCGCGGGTCGAAGAAATCTTGGTCGCTGGGCGGATCGAGTTCGATGCCCAGCCTCTTCTGGAGTCGCTCCCAGATTTCGGGCGTGGCCAGAAAATCGACCGGCGTGCGATCAGGTTGCTGGTGGGCGAGCGTCGTGCGAACACGCTGGCGGGGGGTCATGCTGGCAGGTGCGGGCATAGCTTTTCCTCAAGAAGCTGGCGGAGGTGGATAAGGTCGAGAGGTATAGTGATAACCATGAAGGTCTATAGAGGTATAGTATCACGACACACCTGACCTGTCAATTTCTGGATTTCCGTGGGGATAGGGGCCGGCGCCCGGCGCTCCCGCCTCAGGGTTTCCCCGACTGCATCTGCTCCACCCGCTGCCGATAGACCTCCGGCACCTTCAAGCCCGGCTTGGCGAACCAGACAGGCGCGTCCACGCCCGAATAGAGCAGGATGTTGCCCCAGGGGTCGAAGGCGCCGGTGCGCACGATGACCTTGGCTTTGGCCGCCATCTCACCCAGGATTTGGGCGTGGGGGATGGGTTCATGGTTGCTGTCGGCGAAGATGCGCTGGACTTTTGCCAGCAGCGGCGGGTTGTTCTCGGCCATTTCCGCTGCATACGATACTTTCTCGGCGATGAAGGCTTCGGCGACCGCGCTGAGGACGGTTTCCAGGTCGGGCACATCGGGGACGAGGGCCAGGTCGATGCGCCAGGCGCTGCTGGGGATGGGGAAGCCGGCGTCGCAGACGATCATGAGGTCGCCGTGTCCCATCGAGGTGATGGCATAGCTAAGTTCATTGTTCAGTAGTTTTCCGCGTTGCATGATGGACTCCGTAAGGGGGGATGACAGGGTGGCAAGGTGACAGGGTGACAGGGTGACAGGGTGATGGGGTGACGTCGCTGAGTACAGCGAGGCTGAGTACAGCGAGGCTGAGTACAGCGAGGTGGCAAGGTGACGTCGCTGATTACAGCGAGGTGACTGGGTGACAAGGTGACAAGGTGATGCGCAGCAGATCACCTTGTCACCTTGTCACCCAGTCACCTTGTCAGGTGATACAGGGCTTCGACTTCGGCGCGAGGGGCGAGGCCGGGGATGACGCCGAGTTTGGTGCAGGCGAGGGCGCCGGCGCAGTTGGCGAAACGCACGGCCTCCAGCAGGGGGCGGCCTTCGGCCAGGGCCACGGCCAGGCCAGAGTTGAAGGCGTCGCCGGCGCCGGTGGTGTCCACCACCTCGACCGGCACGCGCGGGACAATGAATTGCTCGTGGTCGGTGAGCACCAGGGCGCCGTTCTCGCCCATGGTCACGATCAGGTTGCCCGCGCCGCGGCTGCGCAACGCGTGCGCCAGCTCAACCGTGGGTCGAGGATCGCCAGGATCGAGGCCCAAGAGGATGCGCAGTTCCGTTTCGTTTGGGGTCAGGACATCGACTGTTGCCAGCACATCGTCGCCGAGGCGGGTGGCAGGGGCGGGGTTGAGGATGGTGCGCACGCCGTGTTTCCGGCCCAGTGCCATCGCCCGCGCCGCCGCGGCTGCGGGCAACTCCAGCACCGACATGACCACATCGCTGCGGGCGATCTGCGGCTCGACCTGATCGACGAAGGCGGCGTCCATCAGCTTGTTGGCGCCCATGTCCAGGATGATGCCGTTCTCGCCCCGCTCGTTGAGGATGATGAAACCGACCCCTGTCGCCATCTCCTTCGTCTTTTGCAGATACGTGACATCCACACCTTCGGCGGCGTAGAGGTCGCTGGCGATCTCGCCCAACTTGTCATCGCCGATGATGCCGGCGAAATACGACTGCGCGCCCAGCCGGGCCGTCCCCACTGCCTGATTCGACCCCTTCCCCCCCGGCCCCATATCGAAATCCGCGCCGATCAGCGTCTCGCCGAACAACGGCATGCGCGTGGTGCGCAACGTCATGCCGACAGCGAAACTGCCGACAACGGTGATGATGGGTTTGGTCATAATCTCGATCTCCGTTCTTGAAACGTGAAGCGTGAAGCGTGAAGGTTGACTGCATAATTTGGGGTTTGTATTGCGTATTGCTTATTGCGTAGACATCATGATACGCAATACTATCAATTCGCAATTCACAATTCGCAATTCACAAATGCGTCGTCTGACCCATGGCGCAGGCCAGGATCGCCTCCTCGGAGGCATCGGCGCGAGTGAATTCGCCGCTGATGCGCCCGGCATAAAGCACGAGGATGCGGTCGCACTGCCCGATCAATTCTGGTAGTTCCGACGATACCACCAACAAACCCACGCCCTCCCTTGCCAGCTCTTGCAGGATGCCATAGATCTCGGCTTTGGCGCCTACATCGATGCCGCGCGTCGGTTCGTGCAGGATCAGCACCGAGGGCCGGGTGGCCATCCCCCGCCCGACGATGACCTTTTGCTGGTTGCCGCCGCTCAACGTGGCCATCTGCTGGCCCAGGCTGGCGATGCGGATGTCCAGCTTGTCGACATACTCCTGCCCGACCGTGCGCATGGCTGCACGCTTGAGAAAGCCGGCCGCGCTCACGGCCTCGAGGTTCGCTGCCGACACGTTATCCTGCACGCTCATCACCAGCAGGGCGCCGGAGGTGCGACGGTCGGCGGGGATAAAGGCCAGGCCGTTGGCGATGGCGACACTGGGGGATTTGAGCGCGAGCGGACGGTCTTTGACCAGGATCTGCCCGGTATAGGGGCGCAAGCCGAAGCAGCAGGCCACCAGTTCGTCTTTGCCGGCGTCGGGCAGCCCGGCCACGCCCACGATCTCGCCGGCGCGAACGGCAAACGACACCCCTTTCAAAACATTGCCGCTTGCCAGGTCCTTGACCGCCAGGGCAATTTCCGGGCGCGCTTGCGATGCCGAGGCACGGTGATACAAGCTATCGATCTCTCGCCCCACCATGCGCGTGATCAGCCCGTCGATCGTAGCCCCAGCCGCATTCATTGTCTCGATCAGTTTGCCATCGCGCAGCACCGTGATGCGGTCGGCCAGCCTCAGCACCTCCTCCAGCCGATGCGAGACGTAGATGATGCCTACGCCGGTCTCCCGCAGCCGCTGGAGGACAGCAAACAGGTGGGAGGTTTCGTCCTGCGTCAGGGCCGAGTTGGGTTCGTCGAGGATGAGCAGCCGCGCTTGACCGGAGATAGCCTTGGCGATCTCGACCAGCTGTTGTTGCGCCACCGTGAGTTGCCCCACCGGCTGGCCGAGATTGACTTTGTCCAATCCCAGGCTGGCCAGCGCCTCCCGCGCGCGGGCGCTGAACTCCCGCCGGTTGAGGAAGCCAAGGCCGCGAGCCGACGCCACCCGGCTCAGAGAAACATTCTCGGCGATGCTCAAGTTGGGGCACAGCGCCAGTTCCTGATACACGACGCTGATCCCTATTTGCTGCGAGACGAAGGGATTAGGGATGGCGCGCTTCTCGCCCAGGAACACGATATGGCCGGTGTCGGGTTGGAGTTCGCCCGCGAGGATGTTCATCAGGGTCGATTTCCCGGCGCCGTTCTCGCCGACAACGGCATGGATCTCGCCCGGATGGACCTCCAGGCTGACATCGTCCAGCGCCTGCACGCCCGGAAAACGTTTGCTGATGTTGTGCAATTCAACGATCGCTGTGCGGTGATCGCTCATACTGGTCTCGCTGCTGCGCCGAAACGTGAAACGTGATCCGTGAAGATTGGACAACTTTTATTCACTTTACACGTTTCACGCCCGGTTTTTCCGCAACCTGGTTTTCTCCTACTCTTTGAGATATTTGCCAAGGTTCTTCAGGTCGATGACATCGATGCCGGTATCGACGCTCTCGGCCTTGCCATCCTTGAGGAACTTGACGAGCATGTTGACGGCCTCGAAGCCCTGGCGTTCGGGGGCCTGAGAGACGGAGCCGGCGATGTAGCCGTCCTTG
>JAYRVO010000115.1:0-15533 GCA_041918515.1 Chloroflexota bacterium
GACGCGTGCTTCGCCTTTTTACTGCGCACTCACATGCCCGCAGTAGCCCTCCGCCATCGGCTTGCCGCCCTCCTACCTCCGCCCTCCGCCCTCCGCCCTCCGCCCTCCGTCCTCCGCCCTCCGCCCTCCACCCTCCGCCCTCCACCCTCCGCCCTCCACCCTCCGCCCTTCGTCCTCTGGCCCGCGTCCTCCTCCTCACCCTCGTCTTCGCCCCTGACGCCGTCTCCACCTCGGTGATCCTATCCGAGTTGGCTTTGGAATTGACGGCGTTCGGCCATGAGGTCACCGTCCTCACCACCACCCCCCATTACAACCTCGACCCCGAAGCCCGCGCCCAACAACCCTTGCGCCGCAGTTGGGGCGGGCTTCTCTATCGAAGCAACTTCCACGGCATCCCGGTCTATCACGCCTCCATCCCCGTCAAAGGCAGCCGCGTCGGCGCCCGCCTGCTGGACTACGCCCGCTTCCACGTCGTCAGCACCGTGGCCGGCCTCATGACCAGAAATGACTACGACGTGATCCTGGCGCCCTCGCCGCCGCTGACAATCGGGTTGAGCGCGTGGCTGTTGGGGCGGACACGGCGCGTGCCCTTCATCTATAACGTCCAGGAGATCTATCCCGATGTCGCCGTCAGCCTGGGCATCCTGACAAAAACGCGCACCATCCGTGCCCTGGCAGCGCTGGAACGATTCATCTATCGCCGCGCCCGTACAATCACCGTTATCTCGGAGTGGTTTCGCAGGCGCCTGCTGGCCAAGGGTGTGCCAGCCGAAAAACTGCGCCTCATCCCAAACTTCGTCGATACGGATTTCATACAGCCCGGCTCGCGCCACAATGACTTCTCGGCCGCACACGGCCTAGACCACAAGTTCGTCGTGCTCTATGCTGGCAACATCGGCTTGACTCAGGGTTTCGAGACGATCTTGGCCGCTGCCGAACGATTGAGTCATTTGCCTGACTTGCAGTTTGTGATCGTCGGCAACGGCACGCGACGAGACTGGCTGGAAACACAACTCGTGCGCAATCCGCTGCCGAACGTCAGACTCCTTCCCTACCAACCGCGTTCGCTGGTGCCGCAAATCTATGCCAGCAGCGATCTCTGCTTAGTGCCACTCAAACGAGGCACAGCCCAGGAAACCTTCCCTTCCAAGATTTACACCATCATGGCTGCGGGACGGCCCGCCATCGCTTCCGCCGACCCCGACTCCGAGTTATCCTGGGTCGTAGAGCAGGCTGGCTGTGGTTGGGTAGTCCCGCCCGATGATCCGCAGGCTTTGGCGGCTGCGATCGAGCAGGCTCACCACATACGGGAGGGACTGCCAGCCAAGGGCGGCCAGGGTCGCAACTATGTCGTAGCTCACCATTCACGCCAGGCCGTCGCCCGGCAATACGAGGCGCTGATTCGGGAGCTGACTGAGATGGTTCATACATGATTGCCGCCGTATTCACCTTTGCTGCGGTCATCTTCGTCCTCTCATATGCCGGCGTTGGCCATCTGCATCGTTGGGCTGAACACTCACGCCTTCTCGACATCCCCAACGAACGCAGCTCCCATAGTCGCCCCACCCCCCGTGGCGGCGGCCTGGTCATCGTCGTCCTTTCCACGATCGGCCTGGTTGTTGCCTGGTTCCTCTATCCTGATTGGCCTCTCGCCGCACTGCTCGCCTTCCTTGGCGGGGCCTTGCTGATCGCCGCTGTCTGCTGGTGGGACGACCTGCGCTCTCTGTCCATCCGCCTGCGTCTGGCCGTCCATAGCCTGGGCGCCGTCTTGGTGATCCTTGCCTTCGACTCCTGGCGACTTGCCGATATCCCCCTGGTAGGTCCTATCAACCTGGGCTGGCTGGGCCTGGTGGTCGCATTCTTGTGGATCGTAGGTCTGACGAACGCCTACAACTTCATGGATGGCATCGACGGCTTGGCCGGCGCGCAGGCGGTGGTAACCGGTACCGGCTGGGTAGTGCTCGGAATGCTATCCGACCAACCACTGGTTGGCGCCTTCGGCGCCCTATTGGCCGCCAGCAGCCTCGGTTTCCTCGGCCACAATTGGCCGCCAGCACGCATCTTCATGGGCGATGTCGGCAGCTCCTACCTGGGCTACACCTTCGCCGCCCTGACGCTCATCGCTGCCCAGAGCAATCCCCGATTGGCGTTGGCTGGCCTGCTCCTCGTCTGGCCCTTTGTCTTCGACGCCGCCTTCACTTTCACACGGCGCCTACTCAAAGGGGAAAACGTCTTTGCCGCGCATCGTTCGCACCTCTATCAACGCCTGGTCATCGCCGGATATAGCCATCGCTTTGTAACCCTGCTCTACCTTTGGCTGACCTTGCCGGGCGCCATTCTTGCCCTGCTGTGGTATGTGGGTGGTCGGGCCAGCGATCTGGTTGTATTGCTAGCGATGCCTCTGCTCTGCATTGGGTTATGGCGCTTCGTAGTCAGCAGGGAGCAAAGGGGGCAAACGCAACTGGCCTCGTCTACAGGGAGAGAGCGTGTATAAACTGCCAAGCCATCCCAGGTCATGTGTTATGCGGAGCAGTGCTGACTGAATTGGTCCATAACGGCATCCCGAAAATACTGCAGCCGCCTATCGACCCGGCCCATCACCCCCAATGGCTGGCCTGGCTCCAGGCTCAGCGGCTGGCCCCATTGGCGCATTATTGGCTCTTGCACGCAGCGCCAGATATAGCCATTCCGGCCTCTAGCCACAGGCAATTGGTCGTGGGGTATCTCACGAGTCAGGCGCAGTGGTTACAGCTCAAGCACGAAACCGTCGCCGTGCTCGACATTCTGGCAGAGGAGCCGGCCATCCCGGTCATCCTGCTTAAAGGCATCGCCCTGGCAGCGTCGCTCTACCCTGATCCCGCCCTGCGGTCCATGGGTGATATCGATATGATCGTGCCCGCCGAGCGCGTGGAAGAAGCAACACGGCGGCTGTGCGAACATGGCTACGAGCGTCGTGAAATCGAGCTGGCGCCCGGATTCAACGACGCTTATCTTCATCACTTGAGCTTGGTCAGAATCGAATCTGTCCCATTCCTGCGCATCGAGCTTCACACCACCTTTCCCTGGTTTGGGGGACAACACGAGCGCGCCGCCCTTGATTGGTTCTGGCGCCACACCGAGACCTTCGCCTTCGAGGGTCGTCGCACCCTACTGGTCGATCCGACAGCGCTGATGCTGCAATTGTCGGCTCATACCATTCTCCAACACAGCGCCATGGAAACGCGCCTTATTTGGTTTCAGGATATCGATCTCCTCTGGCGCAGGCGGAGCGACGACATCCTCTGGGATGAGGTGGTGGGGCGAGCACAGGCTTGGGGTCTGGAAGCAGCCATTCGCGGTGCGCTCGATCGTACCGTGGATTATTTCGCCACGCCTGTGCCTCCATACGTGGCTGACTGGCTGGCGCGCGATCCACGCTCACTAAGCGGCGCTACCGTTACCCGCCGCTTGACCGCCCCCAACGCTACGCGTAGCGTGCGCATTGCTTCTGCATTTGCCGGCAAATCGCCGCGCCAGAAACTACACTACATCACGCACATAGCAGCGCCCCACCCCGACTATATGCGTTATCGCTACCACCTCCGGCATCCTGCCCTCCTGCCCTTCGCCTATCTCTATCGCTGGTTCGATATCGCCGCCGACCTGGCCCGCACCGGCTGGCGCCAACTGCGCAACTTGTACGCAGACTCATAACACCACGGCGCCGCAACCCCACCCGTGCTTCGCTCCCTCCTCTCGCTTCTCGATCTCCCCGTCCTCGCCGCCCTCTATGCCTATTTCATGATCACTGATCGGATCACGCCGTGGATGTGGGGGCTGGCGGCGGCGGTGCTCGCCGCGCGCGGGTGGAGCACCAGGCGCTTTACCTTACTCACGCCGCTTACTTTGCCGGCGACCCTGCTTGTTGCCTTCCTCCCAATCACACTCTGGGCTTCCTCGGATTGGGGCCTGACCCTGCCCAAAGTTTATGGCCTTCTCCTCAGCGCCCTCATCTTCCTCTCCGTGCTCAATCACATCCGCACGTCGGGCGCCATCGGCTGGGCGGCGTTGGGCTTGATCGCCTTGGGCATCGGTTGGGCTATTTTGGGGCTGCTCGGCGTTGATTGGGGCGCGGGCAAAGTAGTGCGTTTGCCACAACTTTATGGCTTGCTTCCACGGATCATCCAGGCGGTGCCGCGCTCGATCAGCGGCAGCGTCAGCATCAATGGCATCGGCGGTGTGCTCGTCTTCTTTGCCCCCCTCTTCCTCTCCCTGGCCTGGCAGCCGCCAACGCTCACCTTGCCGAGGGGTCGCGCCATCGGCCACAGCTGGCTGCGCGCCGGCGCGCTGCTGGCCCTGCTCCTCGTTCTGGGCACGCTGCTGCTGACACAATCGCGCGGCGCCGGCCTGGGCCTGGCAGCAGGACTACTGGCTTGGGCCATTTGGCGGGATCGGCGTTGGCTGGCTATTTTGATTCTGGTCATCGTCGCCCTGATCGTCATCGTGGCCACCAACCGCCTACAAGTGGCGTCGAATGCGCTGTTGGCGCTAGACAGCGGTTTGGGCAATGTGAGCGGCAGCGCCGAAGGCCGGTTCGAGCTTTGGCAGCGCGGCATGTACATGGTCCAGGATTTTGCCTTCACCGGCATCGGCTTGGGCACAGTCGATCGGGTGGTTCCTCTGCTCTACCCGCTCTTTAGCTTTGCTCCTGACACCAACATCACCCACGTACACAATCAGCTACTCGAGGTGGCTGTCGACATGGGCCTACCGGCGTTGGTGGCCTACATCGCCTTGCTCGCTGCCTTTTTCGTTGCCGCCTGGCGCGCTGCCAAAACAAGCGCCGATCCCGCGTTGCGCGCGCTGGTGGTAGGTCTTGCCTGTGGCATGCTCGGCCATCAAGTCTTCGGCCTGACCGACGCCTTCTTGCTGGGCACCAAGCCCGCGCTCGTCATGTGGGTATTCTACGGCCTTGTCGCCGGCATCTACGTTCATCTGCATCTTCCGGCGCTCCGCCCGCCCTCTGCTGCCAGCAATGACAAGCTGACTGACGCCCCTCCTGCCAGGACTCTGACCGCGCCGGCGCCGTGGCCGGGCCTGTTGTGGGCGTTTCTCTACTGGTTATTGCTCTCCCTCCTCGCCATCTCCTTCATTGGCGATCGCTTCTTGTTGGGCCTTGCCATCGCCCTGGGCGGGGGCGTCATCGTCGGCTATCTGTGCATCGATGCTTTCGAGCGCCAAAAACTTCCCAAAAGTCAGGCTGCGAAAAAGTGGGCGCTGTGATGGAGGACGTGTACGAACGCCAGAGTGGACGTGTTTCGATCGCGCAAGCTGAGTGCGATGGCGACGCCTTTCTCCCCTTCCATCCTCCCGCCCCCCATCGCCTCTACCTGGCCGCGCGTCGGGTGGGCGAAATGCTGTTCGCTGTCCTTGGTTGCATCGCCGTCTTGCTGATGACGCCGCTGGCCTGGCTGATCAATGCCATCACCGCGCCGGGCGATGTTTTTTATCGCCAGGATCGCGTCGGCAAAGACGAAAAAATTTTCAGGATAGTCAAGTTTCGCACGATGGTCATGGGCGCCGAAGAACTCACCGGGCCGGTATGGGCCGGACCAGCAGACAGGCGCGTCACGCCCCTGGGACGGGCCTTGCGCAAGACGCGACTCGATGAGCTGCCGCAATGTTGGAACATCATCACAGGCGATATGGGATTGATCGGTCCCCGTCCGGAACGGCCGGAGTTCGTCGCCGAATTGGAAAAAGCTATCCCACGCTATCGGCTTCGCCATATCGTGCGCCCTGGCCTCACCGGTTGGGCGCAGGTGCAGCACGATTATGGCGCCTCTGTCGAAGAAGCTACGGTCAAGACACAGTACGATCTCTACTACATCGAACACCAGGGCTTGTGGCTCGATCTGCTCGTGCTGCTACGCACGGTGCCTGTAGTGTTGCGAGCGAGCGGGCGCTAAGAACAATGCGCATCCTCATCCTCACTCAGTGGTATCCACCAGAACCCGCCATCCTTCTCCAGGAACTGGCCCAAAGTCTCCAAAGTCGGGGACATGAACTCACGGTGCTGACTGGCTTTCCCAACTACCCCGCGGGCGAGATCTATTCGGGTTATCGCCTGCGCTGGCGCCAGCGCGAAACCCTGGCCGGAGTGCCGGTGATCCGCGTCCCGCTCTACCCTGATCATAGCCGATCAGGCATCCGCCGGGTCTTCAACTACGTCTCCTTCGCGCTGTCCGGCGCGCTGCTGGGGCCATGGCTGGCATCGCGACCAGATGTCATCTTTGTCTACCACCCACCTCTGACCATTAGCATCCCCGCCTACTTGCTCAGCCGGCTGTGGCGCGTACCATTCGTCTACCAGATCCAGGATTTATGGCCGGAGACATTGCGCGCCACAGGCATGTTGTACAATGAACGCCTCTTGGACTGGATCGACCGTTTTGCTCGCTTCATGTACGCGCGAGCCAGCCAGATCCTCGTCATTTCCCCAGGATTCCGCGAGAACCTGCTGAGCAAAGGTGTGCCGGCAGAAAAAATACATGTCATCTCCAACTGGGTGGAATTCGAGGATAACTCCATCACCCAACCCGACCCTGAATTAGCTGCCCGACTCGGCTTGGCAAGGCGCTTCAACATCATGTTTGCCGGCAATATGGGACAGGCTCAGGGACTCGAAACAGTTATCGAGACGGCAGCCTTATTGACCGACCTGCCGGAGGTGCAGTTCGTCCTTGTTGGCGATGGCGTTGCCCTGCCGCGTCTCACCCAGGCCGTCCAAGAGAAAAACTTAGCCAATGTGCGCTTCCTCGGGCGCTATCCTCAACAAGCGATGCCAAGCCTGTATGCCCTGGCGGATGCGCTGCTTGTACATCTCAAGGACGAACCCCTCTTTGCCATTACGATTCCACACAAGATTCTCACTTACCTGGGCGCGGGCAAACCCATTCTGGCCGCCGTTGCCGGTGATGCAGCTGATCTCGTGACTCAGGTAGGCGCGGGCATCGCCTGTCCGCCCGAAAATCCACAAGCCCTGGGCGAGGTCGTGCGCCATCTCTATAACATGTCGTTGGAGGAACGCCAGGCGATGGGAGAGTGTGGTTTTCGGGCTGCGCACACCCGCTATAGTCGTAATGAATTGGTCGGCAACATCGAAACCGTGCTCCAAAAAGCAGCATCACACGAGCAGTAGAATTCAGTATGTATCGGAAAGGCGGTAAGCGAATCCTCGATCTATGCCTGACAACTCTGGCCTTGGTCATCCAAGCGCCTTTGTTTGCTGTCATCGCCTTGTTGGTGCGCTTCAAGTTGGGATCGCCCATCCTCTTCCGTCAGCAGCGCCCCGGCTTACATGGCGCGCCGTTTATCATCTATAAATTCCGCACCATGACAGATGCTCGCGACGCGCAAGGCAATCTCTTGTCAGACAGCGAGCGGCTAACGTCGTTTGGTCGCTATCTTCGCAAAAGCAGCATGGACGAATTGCCCGAATTATGGAACGTCTTACGAGGCGACATGAGCTTGATCGGGCCGCGTCCCTTGCTTATGCGCTACACGCCGTACTTCAGCGCCGAAGAAAAGCAACGCTTCTTGGTGCGTCCCGGCATCACCGGCTTAGCGCAAATTTCAGGCCGCAACGACCTCACCTGGGATGCGCGTCTTGCCACCGATGTACGATATGTGCAGCAGTATTCCTTGCGATTGGACCTGCGCATCTTGTGGGCGACCATTTGGCAGGTGCTGAAGCGCGAGGGCCTGCAAGTCGATCCGGGCGCTGCCATGCTGGACTTTGACGCCGAACGCCGCCTGCGCCATAGCCAAGACGATCCATTTCAGGCTGCAAGCATTGGCAACCTCTAGCATGTTGGTCCCTACCGCCTCCTCTCCCCTTCGCACCGCCCATGCTGGCGACGCGCCGGTCATCTATGCTCTCAAAAGACAGGCGTTCGGCGCTAGTTACCTCCTCTACACGATCTACCAGGCGCCCCAATCGGTCTCCTATCTTGCCAAAATCATCGCCGAGGGGGAACAGGGTGGGGGCCACGATTTCATCGTCTCAGAACATGATGGCGAAGTGACCGGCTATTACCACGCGGTGCGCCATGACGCCCAATATTTTTTGAACTATATTGCAACTGCCGATGAGAGTCGCTCGCGTGGCTTGGGCAACATCTTATTGCAGCACTTCGAGGCAAACGGAATCGCCAAAAACTGCCACGAACTTGCCCTCGATGTTTTCGAGAGCAACCCAACCGCCCTAAACTGGTATGGCCGCCATGATTACAAGCCGATTGCTTCCAGCTTTCACGTGCGCCTGGACATGAACGCACTCGCCGGGGGTGGCGCCCCCTTGCTTTGGGACGAACAGGCCTGGTCGCAGGCGCTCGCAGACGAGCGCACATGGGGCTTCAGTAAGATTCAGTGCCACTGTGCATCCGGGCAATTGACCGTGGGCCTGATTGCCGGGCATAGCTGCAAGCTGATCGCTTATCAGGGTGTATCGCTGCACGAAGCTCTCTCGGCGATAGCTCTCAATCTCAAAAATTGGCGCCAAGTTGTCATTATGTCAAGTTTACCCGACTTGCCAGCCGACCTGCCCATCTTGAGCGCAGAAAAAGCTATTCGTCTCTCCAAGTCCCTCTTATGACTTCCGCGCAAGTTAATCAGACCAACCATGATGGCCACATCGGCAAACGGGCCGAGGAGCCGATGCGATTTGCCCGACGCTCCTTGCCCTTCGTCAATGCGCGCACCGCCTTCAAAGCGTTTTTGTTATCACAAGGCCTCACTCCTGCTGACGAAGTGCTCCTGCCCGCCTATATCGGCTGGAGTGCCCGCGAGGGGTCGGGAGTCTTCGATCCTGTTCTGGAAACCGGCGTCAAGTTCAGATTCTACCGGCTCGACCAGCGTCTGTCCATCGACTTGGAGGATCTGCGCCGCCAATTACGTTCTGCGCGTCCCCAATTACTTGTGCTGATCCACTACTTCGGGTTTCCCGATCGGAACCTGACCCAGGCCGTCACCCTGGCGCGCGAGCATGAGGTTCCCATCTTAGAAGACGAGGCGCACGCCCTCTACTCGGATTGGATAGGCGGCGTTTGTGGTCGTTTTGGCGACGCCGCCATCATGTCGTTGCACAAAATGCTCCCTTGTCGAGCCGGCGGCTTATTGCTCATGAATCCATCGCTCGACCAAACCGTTGTGGACGAGCTAAACAAGTCGGATCTACAGACAACCCTGGACATCAATCCGTGGGACTATGATCTGTTTGCCATCGCAGCCGCACGCCGGGCCAACACCGCACGACTATTGGAGCTGATCCAACCTCTGCAAGGCAAAGTCGAGCCACTTTTCCCCACCTTGCCCGATGGTGTTGTCCCCCAAACCCTCCCCGTGATCATCAACGGCCGCTCCCGTGATGAACTGTATTTCGAGTTGAATGCCCGTGGCTATGGCGTTGTCAGTCTTTATCATACACTCATCCGTGCGATATCGCCTGATGTCTTCCCTGAGCTTCACCACCTGGCGCGCTGCGTCATGAATTTACCTGTTCATCAGGACATCCAGGACGGGCAGCTTGAGGGCATGACGTCCTGCCTCGGCCAGTTGTTGGAGTAAGTGCATGACCACTGAAAAGCTATTGACTGTGACTGATCACGCTGAATGGCAAGCCATTCTCCCTGCCTCGATCAACGTCTTTGGCAGCGCCGAGTACGCCAGCATCGTGCAGACGCAGTGGGGTTATCAGTCTCGCCTCTTTGTGCTCGAAAGTGATGGCGTGCAGATTGCCTATCCCCTCTTCCTGCGCCCCATCCATACGCTTCCCTTTGCCACGATGATGCCCGGTGAATGGTGGGATGCGCTCACGCCAGAGTATACTGGCCCTATTCGACTGAGCAGTGCGGTCCCTACAACCGATCCGCATCTGCCCACTCGCTTCGCGCAATTCTGTCGCAATAATGGCATCGTCACAGAATTTGCACACTTGCACCCCTGGAATGGGCAATCCAGTTTGCTCGAAACAGATGGGGTCTCATTGAATAGAGAGATCATCTATATCGACTTGACCTGGTCCGACGAACAATTATGGAAAGATTCCTTCACCCATGCTTGTCGCAAGAACATCCACCGTGCTCAGCGAGAGGGTATTCGCATCTTTCCAGCCACATCTGCCGACCATGTGCACGAGTTTTATCGCATCTATACGAAGACCATGGAACGCAATCTGGCGGCGGAACAGTACTATTTCTCACTTGCGTACTTCATGGCCTTTTTCGAGACCATGCCACAACACGCGCGTTTCGTGCTGGCCGAATATGATGACCAGGTGGTTGCAGGAACGCTATACTTGCACGACAACACCGACGTTTACTCTTACCTCGGCGGCGCAGATCCAGAATTCCAACATGTACGTCCCACCAATGCGGTTGTATACGAGACGATCCAATGGGCTCGGGACGCTGGCAAACGAAGACTGATTCTGGGGGGTGGCTATCGACCCGACGATGGCATCTTCCGCTTCAAGTCTAGTTTCTCTCCCTTACGGGCTAAGTTCTACGTGTACCGGCGAATCCATCTTGCCGAACAATATGAGCGATTATGCTCAGCCTGGTCTTCGCATTATGGCTGCGAACGCGAGTCGGGCGATTACTTTCCGGCCTATCGTTCCGAACCTATCATCACACCTCTTGCGCCTGATCACCCTGAGCAGCCTTAGCACCCAGAGAATGATCGCCGCCATGACCAACGCCGTCCCCCCTGGCAATAACAGCCTCCTCCGACAGGCTACGTGGCGTTGGGGGCGCATCGTGGCCGGTAGCGTCATCAGTCTGCTCTTGCTCTGGCTGGCCTTTCGCCAGGCGTCGGCAGTGCAACTCTGGAACAGACTGGCCGCGGCTGACTATCGCTTTGTTGCTCTGGCGTTGGTCTGCGTTCTACTCAGCCCTTTGGCGCGGGCGGCGCGCTGGCGTCTCCTTTTCCATCCCCGCCAGGCTGACCTACCCCTTCTCTCTCTCGCCAACATCCTCCTCATCGGCCAGATGCTCAACATTCTCATCCCTGTGCGCCTGGGCGAACTGGCCCGCATCCACTTCCTGGCCAGAAACCACAAGCGCAGCCGTGCACATATCCTGGGATCCCTCGTCGTCGAAAAATGGCTCGATCTGGTGATGTTGCTATTGGCATCGATGCTGGCCCTGATGTTGATCCCATCGCCAGCCTGGTTTCGCGACGCTCGCTTGTCCCTGGCAGCTACGACAGCCGTCTTCTTGCTCGTAGCCCTGGCCGCGACGCGCTACCGCGGCTGGCTCGTCGAACAGTTGGAACGAGTCACTCAGCTTCTACCCAATCGCTGGCAGGATCGTATTCGCAGCGCGGCCACTTCCACGCTCATGAGCCTCGAAGTGTTGCGCTCGCCGCGCTTGGGGGCGCTGCTGATCGGATGGTCAGTCGTGCTGTGGGGTTTGGGGCTATTGGTGAACCAGGTGATCATGCTGGCCCTGGGCCTCGATCTGCCCCTCACCGCGTCGCTTTTACTTCTGGTTGCGTTGGCGGTTGGCGTCATGCTGCCCTCGGCCCCAGCCAATCTGGGCGTGTTCCATTTCATCTGCATTTTGACGCTCGATCTATTTGGCGTCCCGCGCGAGGCGGCTCTCAGCTACGCCATCTTACTCCACCTGGTCGTATTCCTCCCACCCGTCCTCCTGGGCTTAGGGGGATTTTGGTGGGAGACCAGCGGCAGGGCGTTGGGCAGAGACGTGGCCACGTGATTTCCGTCATCATCCCCGCCCACAATGCTCAAGACACCCTGGCTGATTGCCTGCAAGCGCTTTCCCAGCAAACAGAGGCCAGCGGCGATCCGTCGACAACCGAGATCATCGTTGTCGACGATGGTTCGGAGGACGCCACCAGCGCCATCGCCGCCGCGCATGGGGTGCAAGTGATACGACAAGAACGATGGGGAGCCGCCGCCGCGCGCAATGCCGGCGCCCATCAGGCTCAGGGGGGCGTCATCCTCTTTCTCGACGCCGATTGCGAGCCTGGGCCGGGCTGGTTGGCAGCGATGACAGGGCCTTTGGCAGACGGCAAAGTGGTGGGTGTCAGTGGTCGCGTGGACACTCGCCAACGCGAGCTGGTAGCGCGCTTCATTCAGTTGGAATACGATCAACGCTACGAAAAACTGACCCGCCACGCCGCCATCGACTTCATCACCTCGGCCACGGGCGGGTTCCGTAAAGACATCTTCACCGAGATCGGAGGGTTTCGGGCCGAGCTACAAGGCGCGGAGGATACGGATTTGTCTTTCCGCCTGGCCGAAGCTGGTCACGTCTTGCACTTTGCGCCCAATGCCATCGTCTGGCACAAACACCCCACTTCCCTGTGGGTCTACGCACGGCGCAAGGCACACTACGCTTATTGGCGTTGGCGAGTGTATCTTCGCCATAAATCGAAAGCCGTGGCAGACTCGCGCACGCCGCAAACCCAAAAACTCCAGGTGATCTTACTGGCATGGGCAACGGCGGCCCTGCTTACAGGCATCGTCTGGAAACCAGCGCTGTGGGCTGGGATGGCGATGGCTCTCATATTCCTGCTCGCGCTCGTTCCCACGTGCTGGTATATGCTGCGCAAAGACCCGGTTGTGGGCGTCTGCAGCCCTCTTTTCCTCACAGTGGGCGCCGCCGCAGGAGGAGTAGGCTTGGGCATTGGCTTACTGCGGCGCAGGAGTCGCAGCTTGGCCCGCAGCGACAGATCAACAGGATGCTCCCAATAATGCCTTGTGCAACTAAATGCGTTATACTTGACTTCTGGGCTGTGTTTGCCTGGTGTCTTTCTCCCCTTCCCCGAGGGTGTGCGCTGCGACATCACAGTGCGCGGGTCTTCGCGTCTTCATTCAGCACGCTGTCGCCTGGAACACCATGTTGAACCGACTTCGCAATCGCCATCTTTTCCTTCTTGATCTCATCCTGCTTCCCCTGGCGGTCTATTGTAGCTTCGTTCTTCGTCTAGATGCGCCATCCCTGGAGCCGTATCGCATTGGCATGATGCTCTATGCTGCGGCTGCCGTCGCCATCACCACCTTCACCTTCAAACAGACAGGCATCTATTCACGTTGGTGGCGGTATGCTTCGGTGGACGAGCTGGTGCTACTGGTGAGTGTGGTTGGCATCGCCACTTTGGTCGCCAGCGTCATCTGCTTTGGCGCCAGAATCGCGTGGTCTGACATCATTTTCATTCCACGCTCGATTCCCTACATCTATCTTCTGCTGGCGATAGCAGTCACGGCAGGGCCGCGCCTCTTGATCCGCGCCTCGGCCACCTATGCTGTCCGGCGTCGCAACCACAACACACAGATGGCCACCTCTGTCGGCATCATGGGGGCAGGCGATGCCGGGGCCATGATCGTCCGTGAACTACAACGCAACCCGCAACTGGGCATGCGAGTCGTGGGTTTCTTCGATGATAACAAAGAAAAACACGGCATAGTCATCCACGGCATCCCCGTGCTTGGCGATCGCTATGCCATCCCCAAAACCACGGAGCAGGCGGGAATCACCAAAATCATCATCGCTATGCCCACTGCTCCCGGACGTGAAATCCGCGAGATCACCCACATCTGCGAACAGGCAGGCGTCGAAACCAAGACAATCCCCGGCATCTACGAGTTGTTAGGGGGAACCATCAGCGTCAACCAGTTACGCAATGTCGAAATCTCCGATCTCTTGCGCCGTGCACCTGTTCATTCTGACATCACAGCCGTCAAGGACCTGATCTGGGGCAAACGCGTCATGGTCACAGGCGGAGGAGGCTCCATTGGCAGCGAGCTTTGTCGGCAAATATGGCGCTGCAAGCCGGCCCAACTCATCCTGGCGGGGCATGGCGAGAATAGCATCTTCGAAATCCACGGCGAACTGCGCGAATTGGAGATGCGCACGCGTGCAAAGAGTCCCGATGGCGACGCCAAGTCTGCTCCTCCCTCGCGCCTCCTCCCGCTCATCGTCGACGTCCGCTTTCCCGAACGCGTGCGGCTCCTCTTCGAACAATGCCGGCCGGACATCGTCTTCCACGCTGCTGCCCACAAGCATGTCCCGCTCATGGAGGCCAACCCCCCCGAAGCTATCACCAACAACGTCTTGGGCACCCAAAATCTTCTCCGCGCCGCCCTGGTCGCCGGCGTCGATCACTTCGTCATGATCTCGACCGACAAAGCTGTCAACCCCACCAGCATCATGGGCGCCAGCAAACGCGTAGCCGAGCTGCTGGTTCATCAAGCGGCAGTACAAAGCGGCAAACCGTATGTCGCTGTGCGCTTTGGCAATGTCCTCGGCAGCAGGGGCAGCGCCATCCACACCTTCCAACGCCAAATTGCCGCCGGTGGCCCCGTCACCATCACCCATCCCGACATGAAACGCTATTTCATGACCATCCCCGAAGCCGTCCATCTGGTGCTCCAGGCTTCGGTTCTGGGCAAGGGCGGCGAAGTCTTCGTCCTGGACATGGGCGAGCCAATCCGCATCGTCGACTTGGCGCGCGATCTCATCGAGCTTTCGGGACTGGAAGTCGGGCGCGACATCGAAATCGTCGTCACCGGGCCACGCCCCGGCGAGAAACTCTTCGAGGAACTCTTTGCACCCGGCGAAAGTTACACACAAACTCCCCACAGCAAAATCTTCATCGCCGCCAACGCCAGCAGCTTTATCCCCCCTACTCTCGATACCGATGTGAGCGCCCTCTCCCTGGCTGCCGCCCAAAATGACGCCGATGCGATACAGCGGCTTCTCCACCGCTTGATCCCTGAGTATCAGCCTGTAGAGATGCCGACATGGTCGCGTGAATGGGAACTGAACAATGCCCCTCCTGCTGTTTCGATGGATGGAGCAACCGGAAAAACCGAAACAGCGACATCCACCGACAAAGTGCGGCCCAGAGTTACTCACGCTCTCGGCGGTGCACATCAAGTGGGAACATGAAGCGATATTGGAAGCGATATCGGAAGCGATATCGATCGTCCACCCCCCGACGTCTTCTATACATGGCTAGCCAAAGAAATGATGCTCAGCCCTGAAACGCGATACAGCCTGCCCTGAGTGCGTTGTACTCAATGCCGTCGAAGGGTGAGGCGTGAAAATTGTCGACGTTTTCTCACGCTTCACGCTTTACGACCTTCATAACAAATCAACCTGGCGATCAATAACTATTATTGATGCCGTGAAATCCAACCGACTTGTGCTCACGTTTCAAGCTTCACGCCCGGCCTGACTTCCTTATGAGCAAACGCCTGACGCCCCTCCTCCTACTCGCTATCCTTGTTCTTTCCCTCTTGCTGCCAGCACGGCCATGGGTTCACGGCTTCACCCTAACAAGTGTGGCGGCGGCATCCGCGCCCGTCGCGCCCGCTCACATCCTCGCCCCCCCCACCGTCCGCCCTTCGGTCACCGTCACACTAGCTCCCGCCGACACACCTTCAGCCCCCACCGACACACCCACCACGGCCCCCGCCCAACCCACCAACACACCCACCACAGCCCCCGCCCAACCCACCAACACAC